>NZ_JANUEB010000004.1:0-626401 GCF_024810095.1 Sphingobacterium sp. BIGb0165
GCAAAATAATACTTTGTTTAAACTGGCCCGCAATTACCGATACAAGTGGACCTATATCGCCGATACAAGTGGCCCGTTATGCACCGATATATACAATATAGCCAGTTTGTATTTTTTTATTACAATATCTGGTTTCCCTGGAAGAGATTTGTCATGAAGGCGAAAACGAATATTTTTTGACCACAATGCTTTTCGAAGGATAAGTTCTGGTTTGGAATTACGGCTTCTGATTTTGGACATATTGTAGCTCCGCTTCGAGTTCGTATAAAACCCTGCAGATTCCTCAAAGCGAGGAACATGAATCCTGTCGTTTTCGTCATTGTAATTTGCCATTATTCAAATTTAGGGATAATGGCTGGTATATTGGAATATTCCGAGATAGGAACGTATAGGCTTAAAGCTTCGGTTCTAAAAACTTCTAACCTCTCCTCGAAGATTCCCTGATAATGAGCTCAGGTTCGATTACTATTTTTTTTGCAGATAATTTTACTTTCGAATTCAAATGCTGTAGTAGAAGTTCTGCTGATTGTTCACCAACAATTTCAGGTTTTTGGTCGAGTGTGGAAAGACTAGGCGACAAGTATTTTCCGAACAATTGATTCGAAAAACCTATTACACCTTTTTGAGGAGGAATAATATGTTGTGATTTTAACTCTTTTAATACCCCCAAAGCCACATAATCGTCACCTCCAATTATTGCATCTGGCTTTATTGGCAATGACAAAAGTTGTTGTACGGCTGCTATTCCACCTTCTGGAGAAAGTTCTCCAAATATTTTGTATTCTTCCTGAATATCAATTCCTGCTTCTGTTATTGCATCCAAATAGCCACGAAATCGTTCATTGAAAATATGAACCTTATGGTGGGTAGATATGTTTGCAATATTTTTATACCCTTGATCTATAAGATGTTTGGTGACAAGGTAACCAGCTTTATAATCATCAATAGATACAGACGAGCAATCAATAGAAGGGTGTATTCGATCAAACAGAATTAAAGGTTTGTTTTCTTCAATAAGTTTTTCAAAGTGTTCAAAGGAATTTGTCTCTAGTGACATCGATATAATAAAACCATCTACTTGGGCCTCCAGCATTGAATTGATTCCTGTTATTTCAGATTCGACAGATTCATTACTTTGGTATAATAAAATACTGTATCCTTTTTTCTTTAAAGTTTGCTCAATACTGGCAATAACCTTAGAAAAGAACTCTATTTTAGCATCGGGAATAATAACACCAATAATGTTCGTCCGACCATTGGAAAGAGAAGAAGCGAGCTTATTGGGTCGGTAGTTCATTTTTTTTGCTGTTTCTAGAACCAATTGCCGGGTCTGCTCGCTAATTGTAGGTACATTGTTGAGTGCACGTGATATTGTAGATTTCGTAAGGTTCAGCGCCTTCGCGATATCGCTTATATTAGTCCTTTTTTCCAATTGATTTTTATTCTAAAGATTTTTATGAAATTTATTTCATAAATCTAATTTGAAGATTTAGTTTGAGGTATTGCCTATTATTTTTTTCATAAATGGATCCAAAACCATGCTTCTTCAGATCTGGAGTGTCTAGCTTTGTATTGTCAAATAAATATTCTTCAAATTTCTTTAAAAAATAGAAGTGATAACATAGAATTTCTCCATCGGTTCTAATTACTAAATAACCACCACTAGCTTGATAATCTCTCTTCCATACTTCATTTGCACGCATACCTAAGGCATATTCTACAAGAAATTTCTTCATCATCATCTCATAGATTTCAGAATTTATATGCGTATTGTATCCATATTTATTAGCAGCTGTAATATTTTGAATTAGATTTTTGACAGTTTTATTTTTTGAATTCCTATCTCCAAAGTATGCGAGAAGTACATCCCCCAAGACTTTTTCAAAATTAAAGTCAATAGTCTGAAGGTTGGTTTGGAATAAAATGCTTTCAGCTCTTTCAAATTCAAGGGATATCCCCCTATTTTTAAGAAATTCAAATTTATCTGCAAATAGTCTGAGTCCTTCGAAAACTTTAATGTCCTCATCTGGCAAATTACTTGACAACGAATATGAAAAGTTGGTAGCTCCGCTTGCATTCACTAAAGTAGATGGAGCACCAAATTGTGATTTTATACTGAATCCCAGAGTTGGTGCAAATAAAGTCTTAGGATCTTCAATTTGGACTGTAATATCATGTTTATTTTTGGATTTGGCTTTTAAACTATGGATTGAAAAGGATTGGAGAAACATTTCAATTTCTGGAATTGAAAAAGCGCCTTTTTCCTTCTTTTTTTCTTGAATCCTCCTTTTGCATAATTCTGCGTAATATTCAAATTCGCTGATCGGAATAGAATAGGCGTTGACTTCATCTTTAATTAATATAATATTTCCATCATAAGAAAAGTTTACATTACGATCTTTTTCGTGCCGAATTATGGCAGAAATAGGATAGAAGAGGTCTTCGATAGCTCTGAAATTTTCATCTCCCAGAGCTAGTTTACGATCACTAAGAAGCTTTAATAGAGCATATGGTTCACTCCATTCCCCTTTATTACCTTTAAGCATACCCTATATGAATTTTAAAGTTTTCAAAAGCTCTCTCGCTGTTGCCTGGATTGCAGGTACAGCCACCGAATTTCCAAATTGTTTATAAGCCGAAGCATCGGCAACAGGAATAATGAACTCATCTGGAAAGCCTTGCAGCCTGGCCCATTCCCTAGGGGTCATTTTTCGGATTCCATCACGGTTGACTTCTCCCTTTATTTTCGTAGTAGGGTTGAAATCAGTAATACGGTTGTCAAACACTAGATTACGCTCACGTCCCATTCCTCCACAGACCACAGCATTGGCGATCCCGTTATCGGCAATTACTTCAAATCCAAAACCATTTCCTTTACTGGCATGCCTAGCCTTGTGTTCTTCCAATGTTTTTAAATACTGCGTTGATAAATAGTATTTTGTAGGAACTACATCGGCTTCTTTAACATCAGCAAATGAAACGGTTTTGTCTATTGGTTTAGGGTAATTAAAAGAGTCAATACCTGTACTGGGATGAAATCCTACAATAAATATTCTTTCACGATTCTGTGGTACGCCATAATCTTTCGCATTCAAAATCTGTGGATCAGGTACGAAATAACCGAGATCATTACGTAGCACATAAAGAATTGTTTCTAGCGTTCTGCCTTTATCATGGCTCCTTAATCCTTTTACATTTTCAAGAAAAAACGCTTTGGGTTGTTTGCGTTTTATTATTTCAGCAACGTCAAAAAACAAAGTTCCTCGCGTATCATCAAAGCCACCACGTTTTCCAGCAATTGAAAAAGCTTGGCAAGGAAATCCCGCACATAAGACCTCAAATCCATCGGGTATAAAAGATTTAGTTTTCTCTTTGGTAATATCACCGAAAGGTAATTCACCAAAATTTGTTAAGTATGTTCTTTTAGCTTCTTTATCCCATTCACTTGTAAAGACACATTTTCCACCCAGATTTTGGAATGCCAGGCGAAACCCACCTATTCCGGCAAAAAGGTCAATAAACTGAAATTTTGGTTTCTTGACTGCCAAAAATGGCACTTCGATAGGAGCAAAGAGATCCGTTTGCAGTGCTTTGTGCGCTATTTCATAAGAAATTTCTTCTTTTGGTTTTAGCTGTTGTAGGGCCTCTTGAGTGAAAGATATAGCATCCTCTTTGAAGAAAGAGGATACTCCATTTTTATTATTATGCAGAAAGTGTGTCAAAGCAGATTCCCCATAATCCTCTGGATCTTTGGTATTCACTTTATTACGTCTTTCTGTTAAGTATTTTAAAGATATTTTATCTACAATTTCCATTTTTTCGCTACTTCCTCTGTCTTCTTTCAGGTTGCTGCAAGATAACGATTTTTTGGAAGAAGCTAAAGCAATCCTATTTTTAGAATTGCAAATATCTGGTAATAGAATAGAAAGTTTAAAATGAGCAATTTTAACTTAAGCTTTATAGTGCTCGAAGAGATTGATAGTTAACAATTCTAATTGATGAGTTATAGATTCTAAATGATTAAGCTGTTCAGATTTAATCGCTCTATAATTATGAGTTACTAAATTCCTTACATCATATATTAAATCACCTAAATCTTCCTTTTGGTCAATATTAAAATGCTCAAATAGAAGACCACAGTCTCGTCTGAGCGCGATCTCATCAAAATCTTTTTGATGTGTTTTTAACATTTTTATGATGTCTCTTATTTTAGACCTTTCCTTTTTTATATTATTTATTTGTTCAATAAAGTCATTTTTAAGCATTTTTAAGTCTTGGAATCGTTGAATAAGTGCATCAAATTCTTTCTCAAATGATTCGGTTATTAAATGTTCAATAATCTGATAGAGAAGATGAAACCTGATTAAGTGATGGTCTAAATATTTTAAATTTTTGTTAAATAATTCGCTGAAAAACTTATTTGTAGTTAATTCAATTTTTGCTTTATGAACATTTAATTTTAATTTTCCGCGTAATTTTTTAATACAATATAGTTCTTTTGAGGCTAACTTATTCCCATTGTTAAAAGCATTCTTTTTATAGTATCCATATTTAGATAGACTTGGAAGATAATTTTCAATTGAGAATCCTTCGATCTTTTTTACTGAAGATTTTGATAATACTACAATTATTGGATTATCCTTACGACAATCAGTGATTCTCAATTGTTCATTAATATTAATGGCCTCTACTTTAAAATTTTCTGATAATAGGAGCAATTGAAACGCAACGAATTTATATTTATTTAAAAAAATGTTCTCATAGTGGTCGTGGTCAATGCCATCTAAATTTGACAAAGGAAAGATCCACCCGATTCTAAGGTCTTCATCTTTTGCTATCAATTGAAAAACGTCATTTTCAGCATTTAAATATTGATTCTCAAATAAAACGATTTCATAATCATTGACTATATATTCTTTTTCTAGGATCGGAAGATATTCAATTTCAACCGAATTGATATTTTTAGCGTCAGATAGAACAAAGAAGTTGCCAGCTTCAGTATTCTTAAATGAAATTTCATCCAAAATTTTTCCTTGATATTCAACGGCCATATTACTGTGTTTTTCGTAAATAACTTGAATATGCCTCTTCTATAGACTTATTAAGGTCTAAATAGGAATCCCCTTTTTTATCAAATAATTCTCTGAAAACGTGATGTAAAAACATTCTTTGATCATTTCCAATTTTCTTTGCTACTTTTCGAATATTTTCCATTTTTACAATAAAATTGGAGAAAGTTATATTAACATCTCCCAAATCAATGTCTTCAAATGAACCTGACACTTCGGATATTGTTTTGTAGATTTTGAAGTCAATTAGTTTTCCAATTGCAGATCCGAATCCCGTCATAGTTTGAGGTCGATTGAATAACTTATCTGCGCTTTTACCAAAAGGTTGGCCTGAAAGCTGGGGCTCAAATTCATCTTCTTTAAACAACCAATTATTAGATTTTTTTTCTATGACACTGATCAGATGGTTATATGTGTTTAAATAATCTATAAATAGGTCTGATGTTTGGTTCTCTGAAGATAATTTTTCAAGACTTTCAATGTTTTCTAATAATGAATTTCTATCCATCGGCAAATAGTCACGATCTAAGTAGGAGTTGAAGCCCTCTACTATTTCTTTGAATTTGTACTCTCCTTTATTTCTTGCGGGTCTATCATCGGATTCCACTAGCAGCTTAATTCCATTTAAATCTTGTTCAAGGTAATCAGAATATAATATTTCTATCTGATGCCTCATTGACATTGGAGTTTGACCAGTATTAAGAGTTAACATTCGATAAAGAATTCCGATTTTGTTTATTCCCAGATATATTTCAATACGTATATGTTGATTTTTAAGTTTGTCTAAGTTTTCAAAATCGGCAGATGCTTCTAGCTCTTTATATAGGTCTCTTATTGTATATGTTCTTTGTAGGCCGTCTAGAATAATTAATTTATTGTGCTTACTTTCAATCAACTCGACTATCTCAAATTCAGATGCATCATTCAGATCTTCGGCGTGCCTATCAGAAAAAGCTAGCACAATAGGAGGTATTATACAGCCTTCAAGCAGGTCTTTCTTTAAAAGACTATAAACTGTTGAGGAAGACTTAACTCTTCTTCTTTGAAATTCATTGTTATCAATTATTTCTGTAGCAATTTTGAAATACTGGTTTATATTAATTTCAAATAGAAGATTATAAGCATTAATACGTTTATCAAAAATTCTGTTAATAAGTTTCATAAAGTTTCTTAATTTATATGTTAATTATTCATATAGTTATCTATACAATATTTAATTTGTTTATTTAAATATATACAATCTATGGTACTCCATATATTTTTTACTGCGTTCGTCTATTTAATTTTTAGAGATTTTTTTATTCCAAATAACTCAGTGTCAGAAAATAACTCAGATATTAAAATCATACCGTTATTGTCAAATGAGATTAAGCTCCTATCAAAAGGTATATCATAGTTTGGAAGAAGTAGCAATCCATTTTTGGGGTCAACTTTCTCGTTGCTATTATATATACCAAGGTTCGATATGAGATGCAACTAATAATGATGAATTTAGAAAGCCTGATATCGCACAGCCATCTCCCTTTTTTATAAGACTATTTCTGAATCTACCCTGGCCAAGGCGAGTCAAAATCAGCCTTTCTTTTTCTCCTTCTTCTCTATTATAATTGTTAACTATGTTAATGATCTCTTGGAAAGTGTTCTCATGATTAGTGGTTATAGAATCAATAAATAGTTCAAATGCTCTACTGTACTACCGATCAAGTTTTTTTTACGAAATCTCGAATTTTAAAATATTGATTGTATATCTCCTTGTCTTTCTGAAGGTTTATTGTAAATAAATATTGCACTCTGTTAATGTCTTCTAATCCAGGACTATAATCCTCTGATGTAATTTATCGAGAATGAACGTTTTCTTTTACCTGTGTCATGTTGTTATTTGTTTGGTATTATGATTTTTTAATTATAATAACTCAAAATTACCTCAGTTTAAATTTAATCGATGACTTTGTTTGCCTTTCCCAAAAGCTAAGGTGTAACCTCCTTAATCATCTCATAAATAGCCTCGATATGTCTTTCCTCTTCTCATTAATATTCTGATGTTAGACATCTTTTGGGTATTTTGCTTCAAATTGTTCTATTTTTTTTAAAGTATCATCGACGAGTTCTTCGATGGCAAGAAATAATTCTTTGTGTTTTTCAGTTTCAAAATTATCTCTCAGCGTTTTATTGTGATCTTGATTTTCTAAGAAATGTAAAGTAGCTATGATGGAACAACCGTTTTTCCCTTTAATAACTTCCTTATCGCCTATTTCCTCAGTAACAATAATTATAGTTTGTGAAAAGAGGCTTTTATCTATACCCATCGAATCAAAAAGCTGATAGACGCTAACGGGAGCTAATTTCACTAAAGCTGAAGCTATAGTATTATAATCGGTTTTAAAATCTGATTTTTGATTTTTATAACCAGGTCCACCATACTCATCTTCAAACTCGTTGACCGCCTTTTTTAATTCAGTAAGTTTGTTTTTTAAATCAATATCTATCATAGTTCTTTATTAAGGGTTTATATATTTAAAAACGTAGTTATTTTTAATTCAGATGAATGAATTGTTATGACAATTTCTTAGATTTTAGTATATCTGAAAATTCTTTGAAGAATTCATTTAAATCAGTTTTTTCAAACTCCACAATTATATGAATTGTGGAAACAGGAATATTATATCCTTTTTCATCACTTATTTTAGAAATTGTTGAAGAAGACAAATTGCATGCTTTAGCGTATTTATTTAAGCTAGTATCTTGGCCTTCAATTTTAAAGGGGGTGAAAAATTTATTTTTGATGAACAAACATATTTCTTTGTTAAGTTGATCTATAGCTTCAGTTTTTGCCATAATTTTTATTGTCAATATTTTATTTTAAAAAAATACCGTTCGCTTTAGCGAATAGTATGGAATTTATTATTATCTTTGTTATAGTAATTAGCGACAACTATGGGAAGATGATATCTTCACAGCAACGATGTCTCTCGTTTGAGAAAACCGCCAAGTTTGCCTACGAGATGATCGTGAGTTCGCCATTTCTATTGGAATATTTCTATCTTTACAGATACGTAATACCCAATAGGGCGGACTTTACGTGAGTCTTTATGAAGGCAAAGCAGATAAATCTCTTGTAGATTAGACTGCAGGGGTTGGCTTGGCGGTTTTCCCTCAATCATAAAGCTGTAAGGTTCGCCCTATTGGTTATTTCAACCAATACGTCCTTCCTCAAGCTTTCGGAGTTTCATCGTTTTACATAACCAAAATAAAATTATGATAAAACGGAAAGAAAACACCCACAAAAAAACCATAGGTCACCTCCAGGAGGTAAGCCCTCGGTTTGCCGACACTATTCCCATAAAGAACGTAATTCGTTCGCCTGGATAGTTTATTTAAATCACTAAAAACCAAAACAGGAGAGGGCTGCTATCGCAGGTTTGTAACATGCCGATAGGATACAAAAAAGTACTCCCTTGTCCAAGGTTTTCCGATCTGTTTGTATACAACATTCCCGAGTGATCAGGTTAATAATAAATTTAATTGCTCTATTCAAGCGTCGATAACTTAAAATTAGCATTTAATATTTATTGTTCCAAATAAATAAAGGAATTTTTGTATAGTTTTTCTATAAAGCGCGGATCGGTTTTTTATCTTTCCCGACAGGAAGCGCCATAATATTCCCCTAATCAATGCTTTGTAATCTTTTTGAGGCGCTTTTCGGGATTTTGTTAATTCTTAATTTGTGACACCTGCAAGGACTGTGAATTCCCTGCAATGACACCTCTTTGGATGCAAATTTTTTTGCAATAGGGGAAGGTATGTCCGATTCAAACGATAGGACATAGCCAAAGTCATCTTTATGAACCTTAAAAATGAATCAAAAATATTCAAATGTGTTAGCCCTAGAGTTTGCACTCTATGAAATCCATGATGCGGAATACGATCCCATCAAAAAGATCACTGACTTTTGGGAAAAGTATGATCTCATCGGTATCCAAAATACATTGCATTTACTATTGAAAAACCACACTGACAGCAATTACATGGATGAACTCTATGTAATCTGCCATAAGAAGGTGTTCTTAGCTGATCTATTCCGCTTATTGATCGCTTATTTTACGATACACACAAGTCCTAGTAATATCAATGATGTAGATATCTTCGATGCTGATACTACACAGATAAGCCGGGCTGAACTAGCCGTCAGTAAAAGAATCCATAATTTTTTCTGTCTAAGAAAAGACTAACCTTAACAATAAGTAGATGACGAAACAATCAAAATCGTTAGCTGCCTTATTGGATAAGGTAGTCAATATTCCATGCATACAGATTACATTATTTGTAATCGTGTTTTTATTAATTTCTATGTTTAGTTTATCAGCTCAGACGCCCCGCAAGGACAGCGGGGCGGATGGGTTGTTATCCATCAGCGGTACTGTGGTATCGTCTGTCGACGGTAAACCTGTCCAAGGTGTTTCCATTCGTGTCGAAGGCGAAAAGGGGAGAGCCTCGTCTAATAAGGATGGCTCGTTTTCATTGCAGGTTTCCAATCCGAAAGGTAAAGTTTCGTTTTCCCATGTGGGATTCAAGCGCTTAGAACTGCCATATACGGCTGGGGTATCATTGGCTATAAAACTGATACCATTGGAGAATCAATTGGAAGAGGTAGAGGTAGTGAGCACTGGGCTGCAGCGTATCCCGAAAGAAAGGGCTGCTGGCAGCTTTGAATTGCTGGACAATAAGTCGTTAAATAAACGCGTGGGCCTGTATATAATGGACCGGCTTGAGAATATCAGCAATGCAGTCCGGTTTGATAAGGACAATGAGCTCCTAGACCGTGCGCAATACACCAATGGTAAACGATTTGACTTTGATATCCGTGGCAGGAGCGTGGTATCGGGATCGGCATCCCGTACCATTATTTTGGACAATGTGGTATATGACGGAGATCTGAGAGATATCAATCCCAATGATATTGAAAGTGTGTCCATCTTGAAAGATGCCGTGGCGACTTCCCTTTGGGGGACCTATGGCGGGGGCGGTGTAATTGTCTTGACTACAAAAAAGGGAAAGTTAAATGCACCTACAAGCATAGATTTCAATAGTAGTGTAACCGTCAATAATAAGCCGAATATCTATGCGCTCCCTTTTATGAAAAGTAGCGATTACATAGACTTAGAGACTTATTTGTTTAAGAATGGTTACTACGACTATAAATTGCAAGACATCTATAGCTATCAGACGGTATCTCCGGTGGTGGAGCTATTGGACAATGTCAGGCAGGGTAGGGTGGATAGCAAAACTGCAGAGGCAATCATAGCAAAATACCGGACCTATGATGTACGGGACGATTATAACAAGTATGTCTATCGTAATGCTTTTGCACAGCAGTATCACCTACAGTTTTCGGGAGGCAACCAGCATATTTCCTATAGCATCTCGGGTGGTTATAATCGCAATAATAATCAGATCATTGGATCTTTTAATGATCGAAAGACGGTCAGGTCTTCGTTGAAAATAAAACCGCTCAAGAAAATGGACATCAATCTTGATATAAACTATTCAAAAGTTCACTCTGAGGATTTTTCTACCGATCAGCGTCTTGCCTATGGCTTGCAGGATAATCTACCGGTACTGCCGTATATGCGTCTGGTAGATGAGCATGGAAATCCGACCACAATTGATGCGGTGCCGATCAGTAGAATATATAGGGACACCGCAGGCAACGGTAAGCTGCTTGACTGGACATATAACCCCTTAAAGGAACTGGGATCAAACAAGCAATGGACTGATCCTACTGATCTGCTGGTGAATCTGTCCGTGGGCTACAAGCTCTCCTCCCGCTTTGATATTCAGGGCATGTATAGCTATGAGAATGTCAAAGACCGTGTTTCGGACTGGCTTGGGATCAATTCGTATGCCATGCGCAATATGATAAATCTATATACCCAGTGGGATGACAATCAGATCCTAAAGCGTCCCATCCCGGTGGGCGATAGGCTCCACAATCAAAATAGCAATACCAGTAGCCAGACAGCACGGCTGCAGCTAAACTATACGATGGACTGGCAGGATGGGCGGCATAAATTGATCTGGCTGGGTGGGTCGGAGATCAGACAGAAATATTACGATAATAATTCGATGATACTGTATGGCTATGATCCAGATAAGCTGACCAGTGTACAAGTGGATTTTGTATCGCTCAATCCGATCTATAACCAACGCTATGGTGGTAGTACGATACACTCGGGGCTGGTCATGGAAAAACTGGTCAATCGTTTTGTTTCTTATTACAGTAGTGCCAACTATACCTTTTTGGACCGCTATATCTTTTCGGGTAATATCCGGCAGGACGCATCCAATCTATTTGGTGTCAAAGCCAATCAAAAATGGCAGCCGCTCTGGTCTGCGGGTTTGGCCTGGTCGATGGAAAAGGAACCTTTTATGCGGTCTGTGGATTGGATAGACCAGTTGAAATGGCGCGTTTCCTACGGATTTGCGGGGCAGGTAAATCCGGGATTCTCAGGGCGCCCATTGATTTATTTTAATGGAAGTGACTACCTGACGGGATTGCAGAATGCGACATTGCAGTCACCCGGCAACCCTTCGCTAACTTGGGAAAGGGTCAAAACGATTAATGCGGGACTGGATTTCTCCTTGCTAAAGGGGAGACTCAATGGTAGTATGGAATATTACCGTCGCAATTCGATTGACCTGATCACCAGTACGCCGGTGGATCCGACAACAGGTTTTCTAAGTATCATGAAAAATGGGGGCGAATTGGAGGCTAAGGGATTTGAGATCACCTTAAATAGTGTCAATATGCAGACCGCTGATTTCAACTGGAAGACTAGATTGTTGATGAACAGAAATAGGACCAAGGTGATTGAATATAATATTTCATTGCCCTTTGCTACGCAATACATCACCAACTCTGGTACAGCAAATACTTTTTTTCAGAAAGGCTATGACACGGGGTCGGTATTTGCATTCCCATTTGGTGGATTAGATCCTAATACAGGTGACCCCATCGGATTCAATAAAGGGGAAGAAAGCAAAGATTATTTCAATATCCTGTATGGGCCATTGGAAAATTTCAAATACATCGGTCCCGGCTTACCTGTCTATTATGGCAATATTACGAACGAATTCAATTACAAAAATTGGAGCCTTTCTTTCAATATTCAGGCTCGCTTAGGCCATTATTTCTTTCGGCAGTCGTTCTCCGAAGATCGGGTCGGCCAATATTGGGTGGGACATCAGGATTATGAAAAACGCTGGCAGCAACCCGGCGATGAGTTGAATACCAATGTACCTTCGTTAGTCTATCCAATAGATCCATTTCGGGATGAATTTTATAGTAAAAGTAGTGTGCTGGTGGAAAAAGGAGATAATATAAGGTTACAGGATCTCTCATTCTCCTATACCTTCAATAAAATCAGGGGAATTAAAAACCTCTCGATCTATGGTTTTGTGAAAAATATCAACTGGATACTGTGGCGGGCAAATAAATTGGGACTGGATCCGGAATATCGCGATGCTATTCCCTTGCCAACGTCGTATTCGCTGGGGATGAATGTTAAATTTTAAAATAAGGTTATGAATAGAATACATATAAAGACAATGCAGGCATTGGTTGCTGTCTTGTTTATTACACTGCAGTTTGGTTGTACCAAATACTTGGATGTAAAACCTGATCAGAAAATGGTGGTGCCCTCGAGTTTGGCTGATTGTGAGGCCTTGCTCGACAACCGGTCAGAAATGAACTATACCTATCCCGTGATTGGGGAGGTTGGCGCTGATCATTATTACCTGGATGACGTAAATTATAATGCCATTACACAGGTAGGCGAAAAAGATGTTTATCTATGGGACGCAAATGCTAATACCAATCTGAACAACTGGCGGGGGCCCTATAAAATTATTCAGGTGGCTGGTCAGGTGTTGGCGGTGCTGAAAGATATAGTCCGAGAGGAGGATCCGGTTGACTATGATCGGATTAAGGGAAGTGCGCTGTTTTTTCGTGCATTTGCATTAATGCAGTTGGCAGACGTCTTTACCCTTCCGTATGATAAGGTTAATGCCGAAAATACACTGGGCTTGGTATTGCGAAATGATCCTGCGGTCAATTATGTATCTGAACGATCAAATTTGAAGGACACCTACGCGCAGATTAAATCCGACCTGGTCGAATCGGTGCCCTTACTTCCTACACATACAACGATAAAAACAAGACCGACACGAGTAGCGGCCCTAGCTGTCATAGGCCGGCTAGGGCTCGTGGTTGGGGATTATGCGCTGACAGAGCAAGCGACCAGAGAGGTGCTTTCCTACACCGATGAATTGATAGATTATAACGGTATCAACGAATCTTCTGCTATGCCATTTGCCCAGTTTAATAAGGAAGTGATTTTTCATGCCATAACGACGAGCAGTCCAATGCTCAATGCTGCAGTGTCTAAAATAAATAGTGCTTTATATGACTCTTACGAAAGTAATGATTTGCGGAAGGTATTGTATTTTGATAAAAATGCGGATGGGAGCTATGCTTTTAAGGGCAAGTATGATGGGGAGCAAAATAGTGCTTCGTTTGCCGGGATCGCAATAGATGAGATTTACTTATCCTTGGCAGAAGCGCTGGTGCGTAACAATAAACTTGCCGAAGGCGCGGAGGTTTTAAACAAACTCTTGCTGCGGAGATGGAGGACAGGTCAATATACGCCAGTTACATTTACCGAAAGGGATATGGCACTGGGCAGGGTGATACAGGAGCGGAAAAAATCACTCATTTTACGTAATCTGACTTGGATGGATCTAAAGCGCTTGAATAGAGAGACTGCGTTTGCCCGGACTTTGGTGCGACATATAAATGGAGCAACGTACGAGTTGAGGCCAAACGACCTGCGGTATGCTTTTCCGATTCCCCTGACGGTAGTGGGGACGACTCCTTCGATAATTCAAAATGAGCGCTAGATAATAGGTTTAACAATGGGAAATTCCATTCCCAAAACTTTAAAAAATACATGATGAAAAGATTTATAAGCTTAGTAATACTCTATTTTCCCTTACTTCTTTTGGGACAAACAAAAGGACTGAAGTTGGGGGAGACGATGGCATTCCCGACGATGTCTCCTGTGATCAGAAATACCTCGCCAACACTTGTATGGGATTCGGTAAAATCTGACCTCATTGTACTGGATTTTTTGATGACCTCCTGTAGCTCCTGTATTGAGGCGCTTCCGAAAAATCAGAAATTGCAACAACTATTTGGCAACCGGATTAAGATTGTTCCGGTCACCTTTGAAAAGAAAGAACAGGTAGAGCGTTTTTGGAACAAAAATGATTACACAAAATCAAATACGCTTCCCGTCGTTGTAGAAGATCGGGACTTAAAGAATCTGTTTCCGCACCAAGGGGTGTCACACCTGGTCTGGATCAAAAATAACAAGGTACTCGCTATTACAGCTGGGGATATGCTCACTGAAAAGAATATACAGCAGGCACTATCAAGCGAAGACTTGAAGGAATGGCCAATAAAGGATGATTTTTTCGTGTCGGAAACGACCGGAAAAATAATGGGAGACGGATTTTACAGTCGTTTTGATAGTTACGTGAATGGCGCTAAACTGCAATACACGCTAGACAGTGTTGGCGAGCAGGTGCGCTTTCGCGCTGTCAATGTGACGCCTATTCCGTTATTTTTATATCTATACGGTTCCATCCGGGAGCTACCGCTGATGAAAAAGGAGCGCATAAAGTTAGCTGTAGCAGATTCAACTCATTTTATTGAGCCTACGGACGAATCGCAATCCCTCTGGATGAAAAATAATGCTTTTACCTACGAATCTGTTTGGCCGATATCGATGGGGAAAGAAGAGTTGATAAATGCTATTATAGCTGATCTGGCAAATAGATTGCGCCTAAATGTCTCACTGGTTGATTTACCTGCAGAGGTATGGCAGGTCGCAAAAATAACGAAGAAAAAGAATAACGGCGGAGATGCGAAAAAAGAGGGGATGCCCTTAAAATTTTGGTTAACATTATTTGAGATCAATTATCCACAACTTCCACCGATTTTAATAGCGGGAAATGAGATGGAATTGATCGAGACAGAAAATGTATCGGATTTTGATGGTTTACGTGCTGCCTTGAAAAAAAATAATTTCTCATTACAGAAAACGACCAAGAGTATACTGTCGTTACAAATAAAGGAAATCCGGTAGTGTATTAATTTTAATAGAAAGGCCGAAGTTAGAGCTTCGGCCATTTCTCAACAAGTTGTATTCCACGAAATTTAAGTTTTCAGGTTAACACCACCTGTGTTGCTGTGCGAATTCAAAGCATTAACCATATTGGTTAAAACAGCTACGTCTATAATCGGCTTTCCGCTACCATTATCTGTTGCAGTTATTGTACAGATTCGTTGGTTACCCGAACAGCTTGGAGGCGTTCCTGTAACCAAAGAGTAGCTCGCTGGACTAGTAGGAGCGCTTTGAATGTCTAATTGAAATAATGCCATGATGCAAAATTTTAATAGTCAAATCTTGTTAGTTAATCAGATACATCTGAGATTTATCTGGTTTCACAGTATCCTGTCGGATGTGGCTGAAACGCCTTACGATGCCACCCCTTTTTGAGTAAATGCTGTATCGTACCGCCTCGCGGGAATGTCGTAAACCTGCGTCCATGCCGGTCACGTACAGGGCCGGCACAGCAGCAGGTCATTGACCGCAGGAGGTTCATCTTTGAAGGACCAGAATACTTCAAGTGCAACAATTGTGATGGCCACTGCCGATATGGGGTTCTCAAATCCACGGCGAATGGTTTCTCGTCTAAAGAATGCATCCTGACTCGTTCTGTACGCTGTATATGCTCTTGCCCTGTCATACTTTTTTGTTTCTAAATTCACCCAGTCCTAGGGGTATATATTTCATTAATCCTAAGATAGAGGCAAAAATGTCCTGTTTTTTGATTGAATACAGACTTTGATTTGGTCAAACCCATAATTAATCTCCAGCCTTGGGCGGCAATATCGATCTGATGTATTCACTCGGCGTCAGGCCGGTATGTCCCTTAAAGAAATGGCAGAAGCTGGACTGGTCACTAAAGCCACATCGGCTGGTGGTTATTTTGATCGATAGTTTTTGTCCGAGGCAATGTTTGGCTTTTTTCAATAGCTCCTGACTACTATACGCTTTGATCGGTAGCCCATAGCGCTCCTTGTGGAGATAATTTAAATACTGAGATTCAATAAATAGGCTTTCGGCAATATGGCTGATCAACACAGGTCCGTCAGTTTCGGCGATCCGGGTGCTGATCAGCTCCCGTGCCAGACGTACGATCAGATCGGGGTGGCGCAATAAGCCCTTTGCTTTGAGCATTTTGTCTTTGCTCAAATAAAGCAGCTCCTGAATTTTTTTTAGGATACATAATTTCGGGATCAGGGGCTTTTTGAGCAATTCAATACTTAGCTCGCCGAGGATACGTCGAGTATGTTCCATGGCCTCAAAATCGAGGCTTACGCGATATTGCACATGCTGCTGCCTATTGGCAGCCACAACTTCGTCCAAATAATCAAAGCCTGACAAACCATTCAGGTCGAGCAGCTCCAAGGGTAATGTAAACCCTTGGATATGATACTTGCCGGGCTCAAAATGTAAGGTAATAATCGTAATGGGGGCATAGAAAAATGCCCCATGAAAAGGACGGAGGTGAAACTCTTCCTGAACCTGGGGCTGATGATAATGCACGGGCTGCCGCCCCTCCAAGTGATAAAGTAGGTGGGTCTGTGGGCTTAGGATCTCAAAACTGATCTGGGTAGAGGTGCTGGCCTCGATGAGGTAACTGTAACTCTCGAGATTGCCTGTTTTTAAATATTCTTCATAAATACTGATCTGGTTATTGCTGAGCAGTCTTGTTCGGCTACCTGGTAGCCGTTGAATAAAGGATTTTGTGAGCGTACTCTTGCTCACAAAATCCATTTCTGCTTCTATCAACTTGAATGACTCGGATGACATATAGCTGTTGATTTTGGAGAATTTCCATGTTTGTTTCGGAGAAACATGGACTAGCGGTATGCTGTATTCCGGTAAACAATGCGGATAGAAAAATAACCTGTCGGCAATAAGCTGTTGGCGAAAGGTTGGTTACTGGATGAATTGTATCGTGATAGGATGATGTCCTTGGGTGTATCTTCCTCCTCATCGGCCGAACTGCTCTCTTTTTGGAAATCGACAGGCAGATTGTTAATCCAGCTATCGGCGATACCGATGCTAAGTGCTGTTTTGAGTGCGGTGGACATATTATTCAGATATTGGATCTGACTGAGGCTGAGGTCAAAGTAGGTCAGCATAAAACCCGCAAAATCGCTCATCACAAAATTGATGATGGCAAGACGGTCGTCAAAAATGGTTGTCAATACTTCTTCTTGCAGGTCGAATACACCTGCCGTGTTAAATGTTCTTTTCATATTTTTCTGTTAGATTAAAACCACAAATAAACCCTCAAATACTGCGAAAAGCAAGCCCTTGGATCAGATATGACAGGATTCCGTAAATTTTGACGGAATGTTTCAAATCGAAATAAATTGGTAATTAAAGGAAATTTTGTAAATTTGAGATAAGTGTTTTTTGCAGGGGTGATCCTGGTAAGAGGGGGATGTATGGTAGTGTGATGCGATAATACTCCTTAAAACACGTGTTTATTTGCTTTAAAGCCAATTACCTAAAGACTATCTAACAATTATGTGGCCTGAAAAATTAAAGAAAAGTAAAGGGGGATTTTCGTATTTATTAAATGATACTGCTGGACAAAAGAGCGGAATATTCTTTTACCTGGTTTATATTTTCTTTTGCAGCATCTTCTCACTGTGGATAAATCTGGGATCTGCAGGGCTTGATGTGGCTGAGCGTATGGCAAGTAAGCGCTTTATATCGGTATGGATCGGTACGATATTGTTGCTGATGGTCTATGCCGTTCTGATTAAATATATACATACAGCTTTGGTAAACCGTCGAAGATTTACAGGGAACGCTAAGCTGAATTTTATCATCTATATGCTGTACTCGTTAGGCATTATCCTGGCCATTCATGGGCTTATACTTGAAGTTTTACTGCCCGATAAGCCAGGATTGATCTTGTTTTCTTATGCTTACCTGACTACTGACTTCTGGTTTTTCTTTCCGATAGTGGTCGGCTATATACTGTTTATCCACTGGTTTCCCGGATGGGCATTGCTGCAATTGCCGCTATTTGGGCAGCTTAAAATTCATAAGACTATCCCAGAGCCTGTAGCTCCTCCTACTGAAGTACTGTTATTGACGACGGGGGTACAATCTGGGGAGCATCAGGCTGCAGATGAAAGTCAAAATATGGTAGTTCAGTTGGATGAAAGTTTAATGGAGCCGCCATTGGAGGAAATCGCTCCAACAGCGATAGGCTTTTGGCATCAAAATGAGATGGTATCACAGGATACACTACTGGATTTATGGAAGCGGGATCGGGATAGACCTGCATTGATGGTGTACCTGCTGCGCAAATGGAAGATTGAAGAGTTAATAGACTATACGACAATAAAATGTCTGCATGCTGTGATCATCTATAAAGAACAGCGTACCGCGGATGTGTATATGCATGATGGCAAATTCTGCCGGATAGACGTGACCACCAAAGAGCTGCAGGAAAATCCCTGGCTGGTCAAAATACGGGCGCGGGTGTATGTCAATATGTTGTACTTTCGGGTGCCAGTAAACCGGCCTAATAAGTTGGAACTCAATGCTGAGATAAAGGAGAAACTGGAACGATGGTTGCCGGAGGACAAACTCAAAAGGTTGATCACGCCCTCCCGTGACCTCAGCAAAAACTTAAAAGATTTTTGGGGAATATTAAAATCGCTGGATGAAACAAAATTGGAGGAAGAGTTTAATCTGGCTTAAAATGGATGTATTGTTTAACGCTGTGGTGATGGGGCCCCTGTACAATGCCAATTGTGTGAAGCGGCTCGTTTCGGCGACCAGCATGTCTAATTGCATGGTTATGTTAAATTTAATGAACCGCATATGTGACCTTTTGGAGGTCATATCTTCTTTGCTGCAAGCAATCTTGAAGTATATAACAGAAGAAATGAATAAAGTTCCGGCAGGAACAGTGGAAATACCTGCCGAACTGGAACATATGCTTGATATCGCTCATGTACTCGATAAATTGGGTATTTCTGAATCGAAGTATTATCGGCTGGTCCGCGAGGGAAAGCTCAGGCCGAGGAAGCTTGGCAAACGGCATTATTACTACCCGTCGGACCTGCATCAGCAGCTTGAAGAGAGTAGGCGGAAGGGGCGGATTTAACTTGTTTTCAAGGGGGAGCCATTCGGCTCCCTTTTTAGTATTGGGCATTTTGCCAATGCGGGTTTATAAAATATATTTTTATTTTTTCAATCGCCGGGTTATGTGCTGGATTTACCGGCACATTCCTGCCGATATTCGGCTCGCTTTCGACAGCGCTTCGGCCCTCGCTTGGCTCCGCTTCGGGGCAGCTTCGGCCCATGCTCGGGTCTCCTTCGGGTGGGCTTCGAGAGCTCTTCGGCTCGGCTTCGACTTCCAGCCGAACAGTACCCGAACAGCAGCCGAGGCGGAGCCGAACCTGTCCGCACCCCGAGTCGAGCAGGGCCCGAAGGGCAGCCAATAACTACCCCAATAGTAGCCGGGCCACCGACCTCGTGGGATGGTAAATTCCAGGTCTTTCCTAATGCCAAATTCCCTGAATGGCTGCGCCAATCTCTTATCAAACTCTCAATCTATTGCTGTAATCTGACAGGCAATGACAGTGCTCCCAATCATATAAAATTAATCCCTGTACTTCTTCGTTTAAGACCAAAAGTCCTCCTAATTTAGCTCTTGCTAGCAAAACAAAGACTGCTCATGACAGTCGTAATTGTTTATAAATCAAACATGTATAATCATGGCAAGATTCTTAAAAGGAATACACGGGGCCTACTCTGGGAAAGTGGGAAGTGTAATAGGAAGTAGTTGGCGAGGAGTGGATTATGTACGCTCACTCTCCAAGATCTCAAACAAAAAAGCAAGTGAAGGACAGATTGCCCAACGGGCTAAATTTGCAATGGCGGTAGCCTTTCTGTCGCCGATCATGGATCTGCTCAACCTGGGCTATTCGGACAAGTTGCAGGGAAAAGCAACGGGTTACAACAAGGCGCTGCAATATCTGATGAACAATGGTGGAGTGACGGGTACTTACCCAACGCTGGAAATCGATTATTCAAAGATCGTTATTGCGAAAGGCTCATTGTCCAACCTGATGGCGCCCGAATGGTCAGAACCTTTTCCGCAGGAGATTGCCCTGACATGGGCACCGGAGCTCAACAAATACAACTCCTTTGCTGATGATTCGGTCATCCTGTTGATGTACAACAAGAACAAGAATTTCTTCAGTATTCTGGAGTCTTCGACAAGGGCGGCAGCGAATCTGAGTTTCACGCTACCGGCAAGCTACGCGGGTGATGTACTCGAAGGCTGGGTCTTTACAGGCCATCGGGATGGTGTCAAGACTTCACCGAGTTTCCACCTGGGCGAACTGACCATTAGCTAACATGGCTGTCCAACACACCCTGCTGCTCCAACGAAAGTATGGAGCACAGGGAACCAATGGAGCCGTCAGCTATCAGGGGGAGCATATCTGCCATACGATTGAATTGCCAGATCTTAGCAACCTCCCTCGGATCAGCTGTATTCCTGTCGGTCGGTACAGGCTGGAAAAGCGGCGTTACCCCAGACATGGGGAGCAGATCGGTATCCCCAATGTGCTGGGCCGTGAAGCAATACTGATCCATGCAGCTAACAATGCGATGAAAGAGCTACATGGCTGTATCGCACCGGTAACGACCTTAACAGGTGAAGGTACTGGTGATTACAGTGGTAAAGCTTTAGCAAAACTTAAAGCATTGGTGTATAGCCTGTGGGATATGGGGGATGAGGTGTATTTGAATATTCGATAAATGTAGGGCCGGAATAGATCATTGCATTCTTTGGTGTCATCTTTCTAGTTATCTGGCTATATGAATCAAACTCGCTGCGCTCAGACAGTGATTCATATTGACGCCAGATCCCGTCAAAGCTTGACAGTCAGAACGCTATATTTTCTATTCCTGGCCCTTCATATTTATCGAAGCTGTTGTTGGGTGGATTGAAGTCGAAATGCTAGGCTTTCAATTCTCTGTCCTCGATTATTGATGAAGCCATACTATTCCTAGCCCTCCTATATTGATCGAATAGAGAGGGGGATGATTGGATGACGGTCAGTCGGAATATAAGGCTTTGACCGTTCATCCAGTCTCTTTAAAAACAAATATGTATGAAAAAAATCTTAAATAAAATTGGGCAGGTGCTGCAGGTGGTCCTCGCAGCGCCGGTCAAACTGCCGGGTAAGACAGCGAATATCTTAAAATATATTGCTGTGGGGCTAGGCGTATTGGAAACAGTCCTGGAAGAGGATAAGCCACCACCCGAAGGGATAGATCAGCCGGATGGCAATGCTGATCCAGGCGATAGGGCTATGGAGGAAAGGAGCGAAGCCGATGAAAATCAATGATATGCGTATCTCTGCGATTGGCGGTACCATCTGTTCCATCTGGGCTAGTTTATCACTGGATGATGTGCTTAGCACGATGCTGACTGCGGCTATAGGTACGCTTGTCAGCTTTGCCACAAGCCGCATGATCGGTAGATGGAACAATAGGGGGCGAAAATGATACTTGATGGTATTAACTGAGTAAAGCGCGCTCCTGCAGTGCGCTTTACTTGTTTAAGTCCAATTTGCCTTTCAATTCCGTCAATGATATTCGCTTGGGACACGCCAGTCGTATACTTGTCGATACAACATTGGGTAATGCATCTCCAAGTATCAATCAGCAACTTTAATAGCTGAATCACGGTATTGCTTTAAACTCATTCCTTGGTGTCGCTTGAAAAACTTATTAATATGACTTTCGTCTGCAAAACCGAATTCATCCGCTATTTCGTGCACTCTTTTATCGCTAAAACGTAAGCGATGTTCAATAAGCCTGATTCGATACGAGGAGATATATTGCTGAAGGGATTCATTGCATTGTTTACGGAAATAGCTGCCCAAATAAGTTGGAGAAAGATCGAATCTTTCCGCTATGACAGCGATTGTCAAACGTGCTGGATAACGAATATGTTCTTGAATATAATCCAATATCTGCAAAATACGATTGTCTGCATGTGGACTTATATTTTTGGGTTTAATAATGGCAATATTTCGTGCAGCAATGACAATCAAAGCATTGACTAAATGCCGAACCAGATCTTCCGTATATACAGATTCTTGGATGAGCGTTTGTTGTAAGTGTTCAATCAATGAGCTAACCATTTTCTTATCTTCTTGGTTGATCAACACAGATCCAGATAAATCCGACGCATTGTATAACAGACATTCGATATGATCAATACTTTTCCATTGATATTCTCGCACATAGTATTCTCCGAAACGGATAACCATAAATTCACAAATACGATCAAGATTAAATGAATGGTAATCATTTGGCGGGATGAGAAAAAGATCACCGGGCTCAAACGGAAGTTCGTTACCATTGATGCCATGTACGCCATTCCCAGATAGTACATATACAAATTCAAAAAAATTAAACTGTCGATCCCGAAGTGGACAACAATTTACTTTTTCATAATATACCTCCAGCGATTTAGAAATATTTTCTCTTGCCATAAATGCAAATATACCCAAATGTACTCGATATATACCTGTTAATTGGTGCTATATAGGGCTAATTTTGTGTAATTCAACGTAAGTATAAATGAAAGCGATAGTTTTAAAAGAGTTTGGAGATACAGAAAATCTCCTTTACAAAGAGATTGAAAAGCCTTTAATTAGGGCTAATGAGGTTTTGGTCAAAGTGAAAGCCATAAGTATTAATCCAGTAGATTGTAAAGTAAGAAATCGACAAGCTCCTTTGGCAGAAGATTTGGCACATTTTGATCCTTTAATTTTAGGTTGGGATATTTCGGGAGAAGTTGTGGAAATAGGAACAGATGTTACCGAATTTACAATTGGGGAAGAAGTATTTGGTATGGTCAATTTTGTAGGTCATGGAAAAGCTTACGCCGAATACGTGGCAGCTCCAGCTGATCATTTAGTGCTGAAACCCAAAAACATCACGCATATTGAAGCAGCGGCTAGTACAATGGCTGCCTTAACGGCATGGCAAGCTTTTGATAGTTATGGAAAACTGAGATCAACAGATAGCGTATTAATTCACGCTGCTTCAGGTGGTGTTGGTCACTTTGCTGTACAGATTGCCAAATATTTGGGAGCCCATGTGATTGGCACTGCATCTGCCCCAAACAGGGATTTTGTTTTGGGATTAGGAGCTGATGAATATTTTGATTACAGAATGACGCCATTTGAAGAGGTGCTACACGATCTTGATTTTGTAGTAGAAGCGATTGGAGGGGCTAACTTTCAAAAATCCGTACAAGTATTAAAGCCATTCGGAACCATTGTAGCCTTAAATTCAGGATACACAAACGAGGATGAACAGAAAGCGAAGGAAAAGCAACTTCATGCCTGCTATTTTATGGCAGTATATTCCAGTAAAAAAGATATGGATATTATAGCTTCTCTTTTGGAACGAGGTATATTAAAACCACACGTTTCGCATGTGTTCGATTTTGATGAAATGGCTCAGGCACATTTGCAAATAGAAACGGGACGAACTGTTGGGAAAGTGGTCGTGACTTTATAAAAAACATAGATAAAGGGCAAATCCTGCCCTTTATCTCCTAATTTATCTCTTCTAAAAGCTGCTGCACTATTTTTTGTGCGTCTTCGCCAGCACCAAATACCAATCCCGATTTTTTCTTTCTCAACCAAGGAAAACCGACACATTATAATCCGCTTATTATTTTACCTTCGAAATGTTTGGGTTTTTCCATTTCATCACATACTTTGCTGTCGATATAGCTAAAATCATAACCAAATCCTGTCGCCCAAATGACTGTGCTAATATATTCATCGGGAAGAAGTAACTTGACAATATCCGAGGCTGAGACACTAACCTTATCTGGTAAGTCTGCGTCATCTGGTTCTGCACCGGCATGGATAATTTCGGGATGATCTTTGAGAAATTCATCTATACTATTTTTGATATATGTTGATGTCTGGTCGGCAAAATGGATATGCTCTTTGGCATTGTCTTCAAAATAACAACAGTCACCTTTTATTTCTTTCAGACTTCCCAAAATTTTGACGCCTATACGGTTTAGGGACTGATAACTGATGGTATGTCCACGCTGTCCCATCCCCGAACTTTGCGGCTGTGTCGCATTGAGTTTGGGATTCTGCTGGAGTTGTGCTGCAGTGATGTCTTGTACTCCCATTATATTCAGCCATTCCATCACATCTCTTCCTCTGTAGCGCCTAGGGGCACGAGGTACTTTGCTACTGGCCATATATACTTTTTTACCTGCCAAGGCTAATTCTTCGGCGATCTGACAGCCCGATTGGGCGCCACCAACGATCAGAATGTTCCCTTGGGGCAATTGCTCCGGATTTTTATAGGCTGACGCATGTAGCTGTAGTATATTTTGAGGAATCAATAGGGACAGATAAGGTAGCTTGGTCTTGTTCATCATGCCCGAAGCAATAATGACAGCCTTCGCCCGCCATTGTACCTGTTGTCCATTATTTGTAGTGGTAACGACAAATTTTTTATTTTCTATCTGAAAGTTAACAACCTTATAACCCTCTTGTACGGGGAGTTGAAATGTATTGACATATTTTTTTAGATAGGAGACAAACTCATCTCGACTCATAAAATCCTCACGCTGTTTTTCGCAGATGTCTGCTCCAGGCAGTGAGGTCATCCAATTCGGTGTATTCATCTTAAATGAATCCCATCGCTGTGAAATCCACGAAAAACCTATTTTATTACTTTCAAATACGAGATGCTTCACCTTTTCCTTTTGAAGAAAATAACTGGCAGACAGCCCTGCCTGTCCGGTACCTATGATAATGACTTCTTGTGCTAAATCCATAACATGCAAAATAATATTATTTAACTTTATTCAAAGTTGACACTATCCAGAAGTAAACGGGTAACGTAATCCGAACTAAAAACTACGTGATGAAGCAAAAAACAAACAGTATTCTTATTGAACGGGAAAATTTACAGAACGGATTTTTTAGTGCGTACACTGAAAAGGAAAATATAATAGGATGTAATTCAGACGGTCATTTCTCTTTTTTGGAAACAAGCTTTGACAACTTACAGTTCATTCATTGCGACTATACCTTATTTGATAGCAAAGACGTTTGCGTAAATATTGATAGCGAGGTGCTTGAAATGCATTTTTGCCTTTCGGGAGAAAGCAAATTGTTGAAAAAAAATGAAAATGTACTGTTAAAAACAGGTCATCATATGTTGAGATTTCAAAGTAGTCAACAGCAGGAAATTTTGATGTCGCCAGCTGAAAAAGCTCGTTTTTATGAAATAAGAATCGGCTTTTCGCATTTTGAAAAATTAATGGGAGATTTCTGTCCGCATTCTTCCAGAATGTTTTCAAATACTCCCTTTGCTATTACGCCGGAGATGTATGCTATCGTCTCGCAATTGACAAATACCGCCTATTCAGGCCAAATGAAAACCTTGTTTCTGGAGGCTAAGATGACAGAGTTATTTTTATTGCAATTACAACAGCAAAGACAATTTTCCGAAAAAAAACTTTTTCATTTAAGAAATCTGATAAAGATAGAATCTACCATGCCAGACAACTGTTGAAAGAGCATCTGAATGAATTTGTCACAATTTCAAGACTGGCTCAATTGGTCGGTATAAATAAGCGAAAATTGGCGCTGGGATTTAAAGAGATTTTCGGATATACGGTATATCAATATATTATCGACCTAAAGATGCAGACAGCAAAAAGCTTACTGCTAGATGGCAATATGAATGTTAATGAAGTAGCTTATCACATCGGTTATCAAAACTCGCAACATTTTATCTCGGCATTCAAAAGGAAATTTGGAATTTCTCCCGGAAAAATGAAAGCGTAAGCTTCCATTCGTTTTGCTAATCCTCTACATTTTTTCTAAGTTTACGGACACTCTCTAGCGTGTATGATGAAAATAAATTATAGTATACTGGACGAAAAAGAACTCCTTCGGTGTAAAAATTACTTTTATTGGAAATAATATTTTTGTTAGGATGAAATTATATGGTTATTTAAAGGGACTGTCTACTGTGTTATTGCTGTCCTTTAATACGCAACAAAATCCTATCCATAAAAAATGGAAGCTTGTTGCCGAGGAAAGATCCTATTTGAATTTTGATTATACAAGACATGAAGGCTCCAGGGATAGACTTGATTCCATTCAAAATGAAACAGTGCAATTCTTGCCAGATGGAACATTTAAATCGGGTGATGGCAATGGTCGTTATACGCTTACGAAAGATTCGATAAAGCTGCGCCTTAATGGGAAGGAGAGGGGTTTTAAATACGTTCTAAATCAATCAAAATTAATCATGGAAAGTGATATACGGGAAAGCCGCTTTATCTTGCGGTTTCGACTGCATATGGAAGAATGACGCAAGATTAAGGTGCATAAGCTCAATAGCTGTGTAGACCTATGTGGATGAATGAATTCTCGGATATTTACTTAAAGTAGCGATCAGACATGAAGAGGGTGGACCTGTCGTGGATCCTGCTCTGGTCCTTCTCAGTGAAGGTTCGTTGTGGGGTGTCCTGCGCGCGCAAGTACATCGCTACAGCGACCGCATTGAGGTAACCCATACAATGACCTACTCAGGATTGGTGAATGGCGACGACCAGCTGATCCTCTGCGTCTATCAGGTGGAGAAGGGCTATGCCTACGTCAATGAGCAGACCTGGCAACGCCAGCAGGAGCGCGTAAGTGTGCCGATACCCGAAGGATTCCGCGAGGATGGATTCCATCTTTATCTATTGCTGTCAGATAGAAAAAGCAACAAATATTCACGATCAAAATATCTGGGTTATTCAACGATATGAAAACAAAACATATCCTGCTGCTCCAACGGAAATATGGAACACAGGGAACTAACGGCACCATCACCTATCAAGGCGAAGAAATTTGCCATACGATCGAGCTGCCCGACCGAAATAATATCCCACTGATAAGCTGTATCCCATAGGGCAGTATAAATTGGAAAAACGGCGCTACCCCAAGCATGGCGAATAAATTGATATCCCCATCGTGCTCGGTCGAGAGGCGATCCTGATCCATGCTGCTAACAATGCATCGAAAGAACTGCAAGGCTGCATAGTTCCAGTCGTTACATTAACCAATTAAGGTAGAATGGATTATATCTATATGTCTTTAGCGAAACTTAAGGCACTGGTGTATAGTCTGTGGGATATGGGGGATGAGGTGTATTTGAATATTCGATAGCAATGGGAGGACATGAATTTTTCGCTGCATTCCTTTGTGCCATCTTCTTAGCAATCTGACGGCATAAATCAAACTCGCTTCGCTCAGACAGTGATTTATGTTACCGTCATATTGCGTCAGCGATAGGCAGTCGAAATGCTATGCTTTGAATTCTTTGTCCTCTCATATTGCTCGAATAGAGAGGGGGATGGTTGGATGACGGTCAGTCGGAATATAAGGCTTTGACCGTTCATCCAGTCTCTTTAAAAACAAATATGTATGAAAAAAATCTTAAACAAAATCGGGCAGGTGCTGCAGGTGGTCCTCGCAGCGCCGCTCAAACTGCCGGGTAGAGCAGTGAATATCTTAAAATATATTGCTGTGGGGCTAGGCGTATTGGAAACAGTCCTGGAAGAGGATAAGCCGCCGCCTGAAAGTGTTGATCAGCCGGATGGTAATGCTGATCCAGGCGATAGGGCTATGGAGGAAAGGAGTGATGCCGATGAAAATCAATGATATGCGTATCTCTGCGATTGGCGGTACCATCTGTTCCATCTGGGCAAGTCTCTCTCTGGGTGATGTGCTGCAGACGGTATTGACCGCTGCACTGGGTACCATCGTGAGCTTTGCGACAAGCAGGCTCCTGGGACGCTGGAATAAAAAGGCTGGGAATAAGAAACTTTAAGTAGTATGGGAGGGCTGGATTAGTTTTAATTGAAAGGTCGGGATTAAAGGTCTCGACCTTTTTTATTGCCGTAGTATTGTTTCCTGGCCCTGGTTGTGGATCTCGGCCAATTACGCTGTTTATTGATTAATAATTCGATTTAGTTGCTTGTTTTCTTATATTTGAGTTATAAACTAACCTTCGCTTATAACTGAATTGAAATGATGAACGGAATGAAATGTCGACTGATAATCCTACTCATGGCGTACTTAACACTCGAAGTGGCAAAAGCGCAATCCCTAGCTGATTTTACACTGCCCAGCCCCTGGACGGCCGAGGCATTAAAAGCCGAGACACCGCTGCCGGAATATCCGCGTCCGCAAATGCAGCGTAGCGAATGGCAAAATCTCAACGGAAGATGGGATTACATGGGCGGCAGTTCGCTGCAAGATCCGCGTCAAGCTGGCGCTCCACCAACATTTCCGGCAAAAACCGAATCAATCCGTGTGCCTTTTGCTCCCGAGTCGGAACTCTCCGGAATTGCCCGGAGCGGGGAGAAATTTCTCTGGTACAGACGTGCTCTTACCATTCCATCCGCATGGAAGGGTAAACGTATTTTATTGCATTTCGGTGCGGTGGATCAGTATGCGGTGATCTTTGTTAACGGTAAAAAGGTGGGTGATCATACAGGTGGATACCACGCTTTTAGCCTGGATATTTCGGATTTTCTAAAGGCGGGCGACAATAGCCTTGTCGTTGGAGCCTACGACGCAAATGATGGTAAAACAGCATCTGGAAAGAATGGTGATAAAGGTGATTATACGTTTAGCTCCGGCATCTGGCAAACAGTCTGGATAGAACCTGTACAGCAAAAATACATCACCCAGCTGAAACTGATCCCTGAGCTGAAAAATAACCGCTTGCAGCTAACGGCGCTCACCCAAGGCAAAGACCTCAGGGTGGTTGCCACCGCGTATTCGGATAAAAAGCAGCTGGCGACAGCGACAGGAACGGATCACAACGCATTTTATCTCGATATCAGCAATCCACATTTATGGAGCCCCGAAGATCCTTTTCTCTATCAGCTGAAAGTAGAACTTAAAGATAAAGAAGGGCGTACAGTGGATCAGGTAGACTCGTACTTCGCGATGCGCTCCATCGGTATCGGTAAGGTGGACGGCATCAATAGGACCTTGTTAAATGGCAAATTTCAATTTCAGATCGGCGTGCTTGATCAAGGCTATTGGCCTGATGGCATTTTTACGGCACCGACCGAAGCGGCTTTGCTGTACGATATTGAACTGGCGAAAAAGGCTGGATTTAACGTCATCCGTAAACATATCAAAGTGGAGCCCATGCGCTGGTACTATCACTGTGACCGGCTTGGCTTAATGGTCTGGCAGGATATGCCCAACCTGTGGTATCCGGACGATACGGATTCGGTAGCGGTACGTAAACAGTTTCGGACCGAACTGAAGCAAATGATGGATCAGCTAGTTAGTGTTCCCTCGATCGTCACGTGGGTGCCTTTCAATGAAAACTGGGGAGCATTTGAAGTGGCAGATATAACCAAATGGACAAAAGCATATGATCCTACGCGCTTAGTAAACGGCAATTCGGGGTATAATTACGCCCCCGGATATCGGCCTGCACAGGGTGATCCCGGTAACGGCGACTTTGTGGACAGGCACCACTATGGAAAGATGGAAGATAAAGCATTTCCGCAACCGGACGAAAATCGGGCTGCATCGTTGGGCGAATTCGGAGGAAAGGGTCTTTTTGTGCGCGATCATATGTGGCCTGTGGCAAATAACGCTTACGAGATCCTCATCAATAGGGATATACTCTCGGATACCTACGTTTACCTGCTCAATGAGATTGAACAGCGTATGTTGTACAGCGGTTTAAGCTGTGCGATCTTTACACAAACTTCAGATGTGGAGCATGAAATAAACGGGTTGGTGACCTATGATCGGCAGGTGGAAAAGTTCGACATGAAGAAAGTGAACGGGATAAATCAGGCAATCATCCGTAACAGCGAAAGAATAGGCAAAAAGAAAAAAATCAGTTCAATTTCAAGGCTGTATCCGGTGGAATAGCCGTAGCTCAGTCCTGGGTAGCTCCTGGATATATAAGCTGAGCGCACGATGTTGTAGTGCGCTCAGCTTATCAACTCAGCATGTATTAACCGTTAAAAACAACACCTTCGTAACAAGCATTATAGATGGCTTTGAGCTCTTCCAATACCGGAACCCGTGGGTTAAATCCTGTACATGGATCTAGCAACGCGTTGTTTGTGATGTAATCGATGTTTTTCTCCCAATCTGCTTTGGAAATACCAAATTCTTTGATGGACGAAATATTGTTGACCTCAGCACGTAGCGTTTCAATGGCCTGTGCCAGTTCCTCAGCAGTTTCTTTGCCGATCGCCTTCGCTAAATCAGGAAAACGCGTAGATACTTTGGCATTGTAACGGATGACATTGGGTAAGAAGATCGCATTCGCAGCGCCATGCGGAATACCGTACAATGCGCCTACCTGATGTGAGAGCGAGTGAACAATACCTAACCAGGCATTGTTAAATGCCAGACCGGCCATAAAGGATGCGTCGTGCATATTTTGGCGGGCCCGGATGTTTGTTGGGTTGCTGACCGCTTCTCTTAAATTATTGAAAACGATCTCTAGACCGCCTTTGGCCAGTACATCAGCGTAATTGTCATCAATATTCGATACATAGGCTTCCACACAGTGGGTCAGCGCATCCAGACCGGTATTTGCAGTGATATGCGCGGGCATGGAAGCACAGACTTCGCCGTCCACGATAGCGATATCGGGTGTCAGTTCGTAAGAGACAATAGGGTATTTGACGCCTTTTTCCCGGTCAGTGATGACCGCCAGGCCGGTTGTTTCGGTACCTGTACCACTCGTGGATGGAATCGCGATAAATTTTGCCTTGTTTCTCAAGCTAGGGACCGTAAAGGGTTTGACCAATGCATCGAAATCTGCATCCGGATGTTCGTAGAATACCCACATCATTTTGGCGGCATCAATAGCCGAGCAGCCCCCAAGGCCAACGATCCAGTCCGGTTGAAAGGCAAGCATCGCCTCGGCTCCCCTGAAACTTGTCGCCGAGGATGGATCTTCCTCTACACCCTCAAAAACGAATGTTTCAAGACCTGCTTCTTCCAAAAAAGCAATTGTTCTATCCAAGGTTCCGCTTTTACGCATCGAATTTCCTCCGGTCACGATGAAAGCTTTTTTACCTTTTACATGTTTCAGTTCTTCAAGGCTTCCCGCACCATGGAATACTTCGCCTGCAATAAATAATTTGCTCATGTTTCTATCTTTAAATTTTATGTCGCAAAGATAGGGCGGCCATAAGGCTCAGTTATTACACAAACGGGCCTACGTGTTATACATTTGAGCCAGCTCGTTCTGTAGCTGGGTGGGTGTTTCATTGAGTTTTGCTTTCACAAATTTGTTGAGTGCCGCCGGAGAGTTGAAGCCCAGATCAAAGGCAATTTCTTTGTGAGTAATGTCCGCAAACATCAGCTGGCGTTTGATTTCGGTCAGGATCCGCTTGTGAATGGTATTGATCGCTGTATCGCCGCAGTGTTTTTTGCTGATGGCATTTAGCCTTTTGGGGGTGATATGAAGCTGGTCGGCATAGTACTGCACCGATCGCTGTTCTTTGTAATTTTCATGCAGTAATTTTTTGAACTCGATATACAGATGCTGGTCTGCGGTCTTATTTCCCAGGACGGGATGCTGACCGTGTACCGATTCGATGAGTTTGAGCAAAAAGATCTTGATGTAAAAGCGTGCTTCTTCCTTGCGGACCAAACTCGGATGTTCATAGATATTTTTGATCAGCTGGATCGTATGTATGCTTTCGGCAAATTCCGTTGCGGATAGGACCGTGTTATTCAGCTGGGTCGAAAGGTTGATGTTATAGGGGCTCAACTCATTTTTGAGGATATCCGAACAGAATAATACCTCTTCAAATAAGATGATTTTGCCGGTCACCTGCTTCGAAATGGCCTGAATGGCGTGGACCTGGTTGGGGAAGATAACCGAAATCCGGCTGCTGTTCAGGATGTATTGCCGGTCTTCGATCTGTAGTTTTAAGTCGCCGCGCTGGATCACTAAAATGCAAAAGTGATCTTTTTGATGCGGTTCTGTATAGGCATGTATATGTTCAGCATCCAGATCAAATACCCGGAAAGATAGTTTCTCATCTTCTATTTTTTTGATCTGTTGTTTAAGCTGTAATCGTTCCATCAAAAATTGCTGTTGTTTAAAAAGAAGGGCAAAGTTAGGGATTTTAAATTCAGCCCCACAGCGTTGCTGCATCATGCATATGACATTTTCTCGGGATCTGCCGTAGCTTTCCGACAGGTATACGGAAAAGGCAGCCTCCTCTGGCTGCCTTTCCTCGCGCGTGTATTTTACCGTAATCATCCAGTTGTGCTGCATCCTTCTAACAGGTTAGTGAAACAACACATTCTTCCGATTGCGTATTGAATTATAAATTGATCAAACGATATTAATGGCTCAGCTGTAATTTTCCGATAAAGGGACGGCTATCGATGGTCATAATAGCTTCTTTAATGGAATAGCATAGCTGGTAGTTTTCGCTCAGCATTTTTTTGCTAGATTCTATTTTGCTGTTTTCAACCTTATCGACAATCCAGGTTGGGTTTAACGGATCTGAATTAAATTTGGTGATTAAAACTGTAAATCCTTCTTTCTGAGCACTGATTAAAGTGTCTTTTGTGATGTCTACTATTTTCATAGTGAGATAAGATACGAAAAAAATGGGAAATAGGCTTTGCTTCGTTTAGTTGATGGCCTTATCAACATCCTTACAATTGAACGAAAATGGATCTTCTTTATGGGTTCCGGGGCCTAAAGTGTGAAGGTTCGACGATCGGTTTATCCATCGTGATTCAGATTGCGAATAAATTAAATGTAACAAAAGGCGGTCTTTGGTTGCATTATTCTACTGGTTTTATTAGAAATCCATCATAAATTGACTTTCCTAAAAATAAAGCCTAATTTTGAGTGATCAACAGTAACTAAACCATCAGAATGAATGTAGCACATGTCAGACAATTGTTTACCCAGCTTTACGAAGAAAATTGGGTGAAGTTGTATGTACATGTTTTCCGGATGTTAAATGATCGGGACGAGGCCCGTGATATTGTACAGGAAATATTTGCAAATCTCTGGGACCGTATGGAGCGGCTGGAAATCGAGCATTCGTATCAGGCTTATCTCTTTCGTTCTGCCCGTAATCTGGTGATCAACCGCATCGCAAGCCAAGATGTGGGACGTAAATATGAACATTACCTTGAACATGCTGCCCCAGCCCTTGAAATTATGCCCGACGAGTTGCTGCGGGAGAAAGAATTAGCCGAGCAGATCGATCAAGCGATTGAAAAGCTGCCGCGCAAAATGGCTTTGATCTTCAAAAAAAGCCGTTTCGAGCAACGGAGTTATCGGGAGATCGCCGAGGAACTTGATATCTCTGAGCAGACTGTCAAAAAGCAGATATACAATGCGTTGACAGTTTTAAGAAAAAAAATACGAACTATTTTCATTTTTTTCTACCACTAAGCGGGCGCTATCCTGTCTTCTAAACTGTAAACAGGATAGAACCTATGAAACAACGATTATCGAAACAATTACTGCAGAAGTATCAGCAGGGTATGTGCAGCGCCGAGGAAATTGCGTTTGTCGAAAGTTGGTACAATCAGCTTAGCAAGACAAATAACGCAAAAGATATCCCGGAACTTGATCTGGCTGCCGAAGATCGCTATTTCCAACAACATATTTTTGGGCCCGAATTGCGAGCCAATCGCCATAGGAGAGCCTACCTGAAGGTCGCGGCCAGTATTGTTTTCTTTTTGATGGCAGGAGCAGCGATGTATTTCTTTTCTGGGCGCCAGCGATCCCCAGAGCCACTGCCTTTTAGTGTCGGTCAATTCCAGGCCGATCTGCTGATCGGAAATGAAGTGGTCCGCCTGGACGAAAAGAAGCTGTTCAGCCCGGCATTGATGGAGCAGCGCAAGGGGGATCAAGTGGCAATCAAGACCAAAAAGGGGCAAGAATTCAAGATGGAACTTCCGGATGGTACGACAGTGTGGTTAAATGCAGACAGTAAGCTGGAAATCGGACCGGGATACAATCTACAGGAGCGCTCGGTATTCTTGGAGGGTGAAGCCTATTTTAAGGTGGCTAAAAATAAAGCGAAGCCCTTTATTGTTCATGTAGGCAAGACGAGCATTGAAGCCCTGGGGACAGCTTTCAATGTCAAGTTATACCCCAATGATAGTCAGCTCTTAACCACGCAGCTTGACGAAGGAAAAATACGTGTCAGCAATGCCGGCCTGCAGGAGATCCTGCTACCTGGACAGATCATCCAGCTGAATGTGCTGAATGGGGACTTCCAGCTGCAGCAAGAAAACAGGCAGCAGGATGCTGCCAACTGGAAAGATGGTTACTTTGAATTTGATCAGACACCTCTTCCTGAGATTTTGGCTGACCTGGCCCGTTGGTACAATTTTACCTATAGCCTGTCACCTGTCTATAAAAATAAAGTGCTTAGCGGAAAAATCAGCAAAAAAGAGTCCTTTGAGGAAGTGCTGAAGATATTGCGGTTCGCCGGCATAAATTATAAAATAGACAAGGACAGACTCTTACTTGTTCCCTAACCAAAGAAGAAACAAACGAATTTTCAATCTAAATACCCTATGAAACAGTCCGTAAAAACACTGCTATTTATGCTGATGCATGTCAATGGCTATGCCTTTAGCCAGCAGGGAGACAAGCCATCCAACCATGTTCAATTTAAACAGCTCGTCAAAGCTATCGAGCAGCGTAGCTATTATCGCTTTGTTTATGATCCCAATGAAATTAGCCCCGATCTGAATGTTGATGTCAATTTGAGCAATGCCAATATTCCTGAACTACTTAAACAGGCATTCTCAGCTAAAGGTATCCGTTATCAAATTGTCAAAAACACCATCGTGCTTCAGGGGAAAGCAGTTGGCAAAGCCCAGCAGGCTACGATCAGTGGTCGGGTCAGCAATGCTTCAGGTACAGCGCTTGAAGGGGTAAGTGTCCGTGTTAAAAACAAGGTCGTCAGTACGGTTACCGATGCCAGCGGCCGTTTTAGTTTAAATGGACTGCAGCAGGATGATATACTGCTCTTGAGTTATGTTGGCTACCGCAGCAAGGAAGTTAAGGTCGCGGGCAACGGCATCATTGACATAAGTCTTGAGATCGATCCTGGCAACCTGGATGAAGTGGTGGTGATCGGTTACGGTACGTCTTCGATACGCAAAAATACAGGTTCGGTATCCAGCGTGACCAGCAAGGAAATAGAGACCCAACCTGTATTGGACCCCTTAGCGGCATTGCAGGGTCGCGTGGCCGGACTCAATATAGCCTCTAATTCGGGGCTGCCGGGCAGCTCTTTTCAGGTGCAGCTGCGTGGTGTCAATTCACTGAGCAATGGCAGTAGTCCCCTCTACATTATTGACGGTATCCCATTTTCGGACGAAAGCATGAATCAGTTTGCCTCGGCCAATGGGAATCAAAGCCCGCTAAGCCTGATCAATCTAAAGGATATTGAACGGATCGATGTGCTCAAGGATGCCGATGCAACAGCCATTTATGGCTCCCGGGGTGGGAATGGAGTGATCCTGATAACCACGAAAAAGGGAAATAAAAGCGGACTTAAAATAGATTTTAATGCCAATATCGGCTCCGGTAAAGCCATTCGAAATCTCAAGATGCTCAACACGGAGCAATATTTGGAAATCCGTAAGGAAGGATTTAAAAACGATAATTGGACAGCGACGGCAGATAATGCGCCGGATCTACTGACCTGGGATCAGTCCGCTTACAGTGACTGGCAAAAAGAATTTTATGGTGCAAGTGCTCCTTTCTCAACGTATCAGTTGTCATTTTCCGGCGGAAACGAATATACCCAATACCTGGCCAGTGCCAATTTCAATCGCCAGGGTGATCCCTTGCCCGGTAATCAAAATTATCAGCGTGGGGGCGCGCTGTTGAATCTGTCTACGCAGTCCAAAGATCAACGATTTAAACTCAATAGCAGTTTCAACCTCAACCTGGACCGTAACAATACAGTGCCAACGGACATTGCTCAGTTTTATAACCTGGCGCCCAATTATCCCCTATACGATGAAAAGGGAGACTATTATTGGTTTCAGCAGAGCTTACAGAATCCAGCCGCCTACATGGAGCGGTCGAGTGTTTCTAAATCAAAATCCCTGCTCGCCAACTTTTCAGCCGAGTACGCGATCTTGCCCGAATTGGTCGCTAAAATCAATGTAGGGTATAACCTCAAAAGCATGGACCAGACACGTCTGCTGCCCAATGCCGGATTTAATCCATTGACAAGTACAGGCTCAACGGCCTCTTACGGGAACTCGGATTATCAGTCCTACATCGTTGAGCCGCAATTAAATTACAGCAAAAACTTTGGCAAACATGAATTTAAGTTCCTTTTGGGCGGTACCTGGCAGCAGCGGATCAGTGAAGGTAAATACCTGGATGGTAGCAGTTATCCAAGTGATTCCCAGTTAGCCAACATGGCTGCCGCAGGTGTCATTGCGATCCGCAACAATCAGTATGCGGATTACCGCTACCAGTCTGCATTTGGTCGTATCAATTATGCTTATGCGGATAGGTACCTTGTGAATGCCAGCTACCGAAGGGATGGCTCATCCCGCTTTGGGCCCAACAATAAGTACGGTAATTTTGGGTCGATTGGTGCCGCCTGGGTATTCAGTAGCGAAGAATTTTTAAAAGATCAGTCTATCCTTAGCTTCGGGAAACTGCGTGCCAGCTGGGGGGTGACGGGCAATGACCAGATCGGAGATTACCAGTACCTGGATACCTGGGGAACGGGCTTTGCCTATCAGGGCATCACCGGGCTTTATCCGACACGGGTGTTTAATCCCAATTTTGGATGGGAAGAAATTAAAAAGAAAGAACTGGGCCTCGACCTTGGCTTTTTCAGGGACCGTATTTTCCTCACAGCCAATTATTACAACAATAGATCGGATAATCAGTTGATCAATATCGTGCTCGCGCCGCAGACGGGCTATAATTCCTATTTTGGTAATACCCCGGCACTGATCGAAAATAAGGGCTTGGAGTTTGAGCTGAGCAGTGTGAATATCCAAAAAGAGAAGTTCAGCTGGAAAACCAATTTCAATATTACTTTTCCATCCAATACCCTGCTCGAATATCCTGGACTTGAAAATAGCAGTGATGCGAGGCGATACGTCATTGGCGAGTCCACACGTATCGTCCGTGGATTTCAGTTTACCGGAGTGGATCCGCAAACCGGGGTCGCTCAATTCCGGGATGTGGATGGCGATGGGAAGATCAGTGATTTCAATGACTATGTGACCTTGGGTTCACTGCTGCCCAAGTATTACGGTGGTATTGGCAATAATCTAAGTTATGGCAGTGTGAGCCTTGGATTCCTATTTCAGTTTGTCAAACAGGAGGGACCATCGGTTGGTTATGGCCCACAGGCAACGACCATTGGCGGATTGGCCAATCTGGACGAATATGTGTTGGACCGGTGGCAGCAGTCGGGAGATGTGACGGATGTGCCACGCGCTACCGCCAATAGCGCCAACGAAGCCAACGTGGCTTACCGCAATTACTACCGGTATTCATCGGCTGTATGGGACGATGCTTCTTTTATCCGCTTAAAAAATGTATCGCTCAGTTATGATATTTCCAAATGGAGCCAGAAGATCAATATCAGCCGGGCTCTGGTACAATTCAATGCGCAGAACCTCTTTACCTGGACAAGCTTTAGGGGGATGGATCCGGAGATGCCGGGTTTTGACCGCACGTATCTTTCGGATGTCAATCCATTTGGTTCGGTACGGAACAGCGCCACACCATCGATGCGTACCTATACTTTTGCGGTTCAGCTCACTTTTTAATGATCATAAAACGACTAAAGACTTATCCCATGAACAAATATATCATCTACAGCCTTTTTGCGACAGCACTGATGAACATATCCTGCAATAAATTCCTGGCAGTGGATCCACCCAAGACAGAAGTGGCGGCAGAGTCGGCCTTCAGTGACGAAAAGACGGCCACAGCAACAGTGGGCGGACTCTATACCAGTATGAACAACTACAATAACCAGTTCGCCAGTGGACTGATGACCATTGTGCTGTCCAGTCTGGCCGACGATTACAACTCAGCTTTTACAAGCTACGATGAGTACAAATACAATAAACTAAGTCCGGCGACCTCTTATCTCGATCGGCTCTGGTCGCAACCTTATAGCTATATCAATCACAGCAATAAGATTATCGAGGGAGTTGAAGCTTCGGCACTCAGCAGCACGGTAAAGGCACAGCTATCGGCTGAAGCCCGTTTTACACGGGTGTTCAATTACTTCTACCTGAGCAACCTCTTCAACAAAGTGCCCTTGATCACGGATACAAAAGATCTGGAGGCCAACAACCGAAAAGGTCCTGCCTCCCGGGAGGAGCTCTATGCGTTCATGGTGGAAGATCTGAAGAAAGCTGCTGCCGATATTGCTGACGCCTATCAGGGCAATGAGCGTACCCGCCCAAATAGAAAAGCGGTTGACGCGCTATTGGCCAGGGTATATCTTTATCATGCAGACTGGGCCAATGCCGAAGAGATGGCTGACAAAGTCATCGCTGATAATCGGTATGAACTGTCGCGTGATCTAAATACTGTTTTTTTGAAAACGAGCAAAGAGGCGATCTGGCAGCTGCAGACCGTTAATCTTTCTACTGCCGGGGTCAACACCTGGGAAGGTTTCAGCATCGTTCCTGCAGTAGCTACAGCACGGAGTTACTATCAGGTATATGATACTACGGTGGCGGCCTATGAAGAGAATGACTTACGTAAAGCCATGTGGTTAAAACCTTATGTTGTAAGTAATAAGACGCTTTATATGCCCTATAAGTACAAGGTGCGCACAGGCACACCTGTTACCGAATACAATACCGTGCTACGCCTTGCCGAGCAGTATCTGATCCGTGCCGAGGCACGCCTCAACCAAAATAAGTTGCAGGCGGCACTACAGGATATCAATCAGATCCGTGAGCGTGCAGGCCTTGTCGCGCTACCGCAAACGATGGACAAGGCGAGCATCGCCCTGGCGCTTGAAAAAGAACGCCAGCTGGAGCTGCTCGGTGAATGGGGCCACCGTTGGTTTGACCTGGTCCGCACGAACAGGGCCCTGCCTGTACTTTCAAAGGTCAAAACAGACTTTATTGAAAGCGACATCAAAATACCGATCGCCAGTGCTATTTTAATCACCAATGCTAACCTCCAACAGAATGATTAAGCCATTCAAATACGCCTTGCTGCTTTGCCTGCTCCAGGCAAGCCTGCTGTTGCAGGCACAAGTCAGCATAACGCCGGAAAAAGCAGCGGCCGGTGATACCGTGACCATCAGCTTTGATCCGGGTAAATCTGCTGCTGCTCATCGTGCAGGGCCGTTTTTCGTGGATTTCAACTATTCAAATTTTTATGAATTTCCGAGCCGGATGCCCATGCAGCAAGAAGGTGGACTGTGGCGTGTGCGCTTTAAACTGCCCGCCTACGCCAACTTTTCCTGCTTTACGATCGCCGACAAAGACAAGAAATTTGTACAGCAGGCAAGCGATAGCAGCCAATATGAGATCTACGTCTATAAACAGGGGAAACTGATCGCGGGTAATTACCTGGGAAAATCCTACAGCGTACCTATTCAGGATAAAACCTCGGATCATATCGTTGCTACACAGGAATATTACCTCAAAAAAGAGTTGGGTCTATATCCCGACAACTATGAGGCGCAGCTCCGTCTGATTGCGCTACAGATGAAAACCGGTAGTCCGGCTCAGCAGGCGCGGCTGTTGAAAAAGGGTTTGGCCGTGGTGGAAAAGAAATTCAGAAGCAATCCACTCGTTGAAGGTAACCTCAACAAGGTGACCATGGGCTACCTGATACTTGGCCAAAACCAAAAACTGGATTCGATCCGTCAGGTCGTGGTCAACGAGTTTCCCAACAAGAAGATCGGGCTGTCTTATCGGCTCAATAAGCTGTTTCGCGAGCAGGATTCCACTGCCGTGGTCGCGAAGATAGGGGAGCTTCTTTCCCTCAAAACGGCCGATAATGAGGCGGCCTATGGCAGCGCTTACGAATATCTTTTTACCTACTACGTGCGCCACGGCGACAGCGTACAGGCCCGGAAATACCTGCCCCTGATTACCCGTTGGGAACAAGATCCCTATAAATGGCGCACATATAATGAATATGTGCAACAGCTATTGGATCATAAGCTGATGCTGCAGGATGCATCCAAACTCAATTTATATCTACTTGATAGTGTTGCGGCCTACCCCGTGAGTCTAATACGTTATTTCCCGGAAACGGGTTATCTAATTGCCCACGATCCGGCCAAGGCCGATAAACTCAGGGCGATAAAAGCTGAAATTATGGCCAATCAGGGACTGATAACCGCGCAGCTAAATCAGCCCGAAGCAGCCCGAGAATGGTTTGCCAAAAGCATCCCTTCACTTGAATCGGCTGCGCTACTGCGGGCCGTTGCCCTGCAGTATCAGCAGTGGAATGATCCAGAAAGTGCTATACCCCTGTTGGGGGCAGCCTATCGGCATGCTCCTTTTGACCCACAGATCCGGCAGCTTCTCGACGGCGCGCTCGTTAAAACAGGGATGGGCAATGCTGCTGAACGGCAAGCTTATTTTAACAAGCTTGACAAGCAATGGAAACAGGGGTATTATGAGGAGTTTCAGAAAATCATCAGTAATACGCCATTTCCAGAAGACATCAGCCTAGTTGATATGGACAAGAAACCATTGCTTAAGGCGGAACTCATGGACAAGATTGTGATCATTGATTTTTGGGCCACCTGGTGTAAGCCCTGCATTGCCTCTTTTCCCTATTTACATCAGGTGTACAAAAAATATGCGGACGACCCGCAAGTGAAATTCGTTGTACTCAATTCGGGCAGTGGAAATAGCTGGGACGACGCCTACAAATGGGCGCAGGCCAATCCCCAATTTGATTTTCCATTTTATTACAACCAAGATAAAAAGCTCAGTAGCAAGCTGGATATCACGTCAATTCCGACAACGTTGATCCTGGACAAAAAAGGAAACATTCGTTTTCGAAAGGTGGGCTTTGAAGGTGAAAAGCTATTACAAAGCCTCGATGCCATGATCGAATACCTGAAAGAATTGGAGCAATAGGCTGTTGTTTTGACAGTGCTCCGCTTGCCTGAAGCCAGCTCAAGCAAAGGAATGAATAATTAGCACAATGAGCTGCAGCCCTGCTCGCTGTTCAGGATCATAAGACATCAATAAGGTTTTGTGATATTACCTTATTGATGTCTATTGCCTTTAGAATAATACGCAATGTTTTTGTTGATCCCTTGCGCTGCATCATTTCTGCTGGGCGATACCATGAGGGGGGCATATTGCAATGACACAATATCGATGCTGTCGATGTCGGGCATTTTAAGCGGGCGGTACCAAGAGGGCGGGTTCGTTAGATTACCCGTCTCTTTGCGATCTGTTTTTTCTGTTGATCCCTGTACAGAACGCTGTTTCCAGCTTCTGTATACAAGCAATGCTGCTCCAGCAACTGCCGTGATAATCAGTCCGATTTGTGCTTTCATACGTTCTTCTTTAAAAATTGAACCATATTCCTTTTAAAATGAACAATACTCTTATCAAAAAGTTCAATAAAAAACGAATCAGCATCTTTGGGTCCCCTTTGTAAGAAATTTGTGTATAGAATCCGATTGCCGTAAATAGGCTTTGAAAGTTTTAAAGATTCAGCTTATTTTTGTTCACAAAACACGGACAGTTAACAAGACATGGAATCACTCTTTCGCGCATGGAAAACGAGCCGAATGGCTTACCTCAAATTCTTTGAAAACTATTCTTTGGAACAGCTCAATCGCATTCCTGATGGCTTCAGCAACAACCTCATATGGAATATCGGGCATATTATTGCCACACAGCATAAATTGATTTATATTGGATCTGATGTTGCAGGACACATTCCCGAGGAAGTCTTTTTGAACTACCAGTCCGGAACAAAGCCTACTGCACCTGTAGCGCAACAGGAAGCCGACTTGCTGAAAAGATTGCTCCTTGAACAGATAGAACCGACGATCAGTGATTTTAACAACAAAAAGTTTGTGACCTACCATGAACGCACTACGGGGACGGGCTTTCATCTCACTTCAATATACGATGCCTTCGAATGGAATAATTTTCATGAAGGGCTGCATCTAGGTTATATGATGAGTATCAGAAAGTTTATTGTGTAGCTATAGGCACGGAAGATTAAGGCACATCCTGCTTTAAGTCATTAAACAAGTGAATTATTCCATAATCCCAATGTGATGTTCAATGTTTATCTGAAAGATAGGTTTAACATTTTGCAAGTGACCAAAGGCTTGCTTTGAGAGCGTCTCATTTGATCCCACATAGGACTTCTTTAGCGCTGTATATTTCTGTAATAATAAAAATACGAAAACGTTATAGTTAAATTACGAAAACGTTGTAGTTAAATTTTACCTGCGCTGATTTTTGGAAGTTTCTGGTACAATTCCGTACCCAACCACCAACTCATATTGATTTTTTATATTGAAAATCGTGTTATTGAGACAAAATAATACTTTTTTGATACGATCGAGTCCTATTTTTCTAAGGGCTAATCTTCACTTTTACAGTTAAAATCCCTTAATATGAGGGAACCAATTATAAAATTTCTAAATCACTTAAAGTGAATATTTCTTTATGAGAAACAATTGTAAGCTAAAACAAAATCGCTTTTATCGCTTTGGAGCTGGCAAATGGATGCCCTGTTCCTGCTTGCTCTGTCTAGTCTCACTGGCTGCTCCTGCAATGGCGTTAAAAGCCAATGTGCCCTCCGATTCAATGGTCAGCCTGGAGGTACAAAACCGCGAAATTACCGGTAAGATATCGGATAGCAATGGCCAGTCGCTGGCCGCAGTGACAGTCAATGTGCCCGGCAGTAACATCAGTGCCGCGTCAAAAGCTGATGGTACCTATGCCATTTCGGTACCCCTGGATGCAAAAAAACTGGTATTCAAGCTGCTGGGCTACAAGAGCAAGGAAATTGACCTGACGCCAGCCAAAGTCTACAATGTGCAGTTGACTTCCGCCACCGGTGAGCTGGACGAAGTGGTCGTAGTGGGCTATGGTACCATGCGCAAAAAGGATCTGACGGGCTCGGTATTGCAGATTCATCCGGATCGCATTGCCAATGAAAACCCCAAAACCGTACAGGATATCCTCCGTGGTTCGGCAGGGATGAATATCGGTTATGATGCCTCCGCAAAAGGCGGTGGCTCCATTGAGGTGCGTGGTAAGCGTTCGGTTTACGATAGCAACAGCGGGCACAATAATCCTTTGCTGGTACTTGACGGGATGATTTTTTATGGTGAGCTTTCTGAAATCAATCCGGATGATATCGAGCAGATTGACATCTTAAAAGATGCCTCTGCGGCGGCCATCTACGGGTCCAAGGCTGCAAGTGGTGTCATTATCATCAGTACCAAAAAGGGCAAGCAGGGGAAGCCGACCATCAATATGACCATGAATGCGGGTGCTACCCAACTGAGCGAATACCGCAAAAGATTCAGCCCGGAAGCTTATATGAAGCATCGGGAAGACTGGTATACCAAGAATACCTACGGCATCGATCCGACGACGGGGATCTATGGGGCTTATCAAACGCGTGACGACAACGGAAACCTCACCGTGCCCTATGGCTTTTACCTCAATCCCGGCCAATTGCCCTCATCTTTAGCACTCGATGCCTGGCGCGCGCAGTCGACCAATCAGAATGGCGAATCTGACCAGAGTATCTGGGGCCGCCGATTGGGCCTGCAGGGAAATGCACTGCAGAACTTTCTGGACGGAAAAACGGTAGATTGGGCCGACCATACTTTTCGCACGGGTTTCAACCAGGATTATAATGCCAGCGTCAGTGGTGCCAGCGATAGGGTCAACTATTACCTATCCATGGGGTACCTCAAAAATGAGGGTACGGTCGTCAGCGATACATACAAGGCTGCCCGCGCCAACATGAAAATCAATGCGCATGTAACCAACTGGCTGGAATTGGGCGCCAATGTGAATTTTCAGGACCGCTCCGACGGTAACATCGATATCGATATGGATCAGACACTGCGCAACAGCCCTTACGCCGATTATGCCGATCCCAACGGCAATCCCCTGCAATATCCACTCAGCGAGCAGTTCAGCCAGCGCGGTTATAACTATGATTTTCAGAAGAAATATCTCGAACTGGACAAAGGGTATACGGTATTTAATTCCATTTTCAATGCGAAAATTAAACTACCTTTTAACATAACCTATTCCTTCAACGCGTCGCCGCGCCTGCAGTATTTCCACGACCGCTATTTTATGTCGGCCGAGCTGCCCGGATCTAACCCCGCTGATCGTGGGGCAAACCGCGAGCAGACCAAACGCTTCGACTGGTCGCTCAACAATACCATCAGCTGGGAGCAGACCTTTGCGGGCAAGCATCGCCTGATGCTGACTTTGGTGCAGGAAGCGGAGGAGCAGCAGTCCTGGAAAGACCGCATTGAGGCCCGTAATATTTTACCTTCGGATGCGCTGGGCTTTCACAATACCGAAAATGGCTCGAAGGAAAACAGCAGCTTCAATAGCTACGACACGCACCAGACGGCGGACGCCTTATTGGCCCGTTTATTCTATTCTTACGACGACCGCTATATGCTTACGGCTTCCATCCGGCGGGATGGCTACTCGGCCTTTGGGACCTCCAATCCGTATGCGACCTTTCCTTCCTTGGCCCTGGCCTGGAACTTTACCAAAGAGAAATTCTTCAAATGGACCGATGTGATGGATTATGGAAAATTGCGTGTTTCCTACGGTAAAAATGGTAATCGACAGCTTGCTGATCCCAACCTGGCACTTGCCAACCTGTATTCAGGCAGCGGCAAAATGCATGGTTACCTCAATTCGGCCGGCGAACTCCTCCAGTATCGGTACCTGATGGTAGACCGCCTGGCCAATCCCAATCTGCAATGGGAAAAGACCACGGCATGGAATTTTGGCCTCGACTTCGGCTTCTTGAAGAACCGGATTTCGGGTACGCTGGAGTACTACCTGATGCAGACCCACGATATGATCATGGAGCAGAAGCTGCCCAATTTTACAGGATTTAGCCGCATCACCACCAACTTGGGACAGGTGGACAACAAAGGGATTGAACTGACCTTAAATACGGTCAACCTCAAAAAGGAGACGCTGCAATGGTCCAGCACTTTCAGTTTCTCGTACAATAAGAACCAGATTGTGCATCTGTATAAGAACTACGAAGACGTGCTGGATGCCAATGGGAACGTGGTCGGCAGTAAGGAAATGGACGAGATTTCGAATGGCTGGTTTATCGGTCAGCCCATCGGCACGATATGGGACTACCATGTGACGGGCATATGGCAGGCCAATGAAGCTGCCGACGCGGCCAAATATGGGCAGGCACCCGGGGACCCCAAAGTGGCCAATGTTTATACGGCAGATGATGTGGTCAATGCCAACGGTACAAAACCGGTGTACAACAACAACGACAAGGTCTTTTTGGGACAGACCGATCCGCGTTTCCGCTGGTCGATGCGTAATGAGCTGACTTTATGGAAAGACCTTAGCTTTTCGTTTAATATCTATTCGTATATGGGGCACAAAAGCCTGTCGGGCAATTACCTGAACAACGATGATGATGGCGGACGGATGGCTTATGGACTGGCAAACCTGCCAGCGAAGGAATACTGGACGCCCGATAACCCCACAGAACGCTATGGCCGTATTGAGGCCAAAGGACCCATCGGGGCCGAGGGGGCACAGCGGCTTTACGACCGTTCTTTCATCCGCCTCGACAATATTTCTGTAGGCTATACGCTGCCATCGGCATTTACATCCAAATATCACTTGAACAGGGTGAAGCTGTATGGCACCCTGCGCAATGTGGCCACCTGGACCAAAGAATGGGAGTATGGTGACCCGGAGACGGGTTCCTGGGCTTCGCGGGTCTTTACCTTTGGTGTGAATTTATCTTTATAACCTGATTAATTTGATCGCTATGAACTTGACAATAAATAAATCCAGATCCCGTAACAGGGGGATCGTCATCCTACTTGCTGCTGCGCTGACCATAAGTAGCTGTTCGAAAGAATTTCTACAGCCCGATCCGCTGTCTATCTATTTGCCCAATGAAACCTTTAATACCGAGTCTGGACTGCTATCGGCCATGGCTATCTGTGACCGCCACCTCAAGGGGTATTGGGCCACGGATCATAATGAGATGCTGACCCTCGGTACGGAGTACATCTTCTCTGAACTGATGGTGGCCAGCAATACGGACAAACGCAGCATGATGGCGGACGTGGCCAATATGCTCACCCCGACAAGCGACAACTCCAGTCTGCAGAACCTCGACCGCTCCAATAGTATGTGGTACCTGTGGGAGGAAACTTATAAAGGCATCAGTTATGCCAATACCATTATCAAATATGTGGATCAGGTGCAGACCTTGAGCGAACAGGATAAAAATGCCTACAAAGGGCGGGCATATTTTCACCGTGCATTCCGGTATATGGCCTTGGTCTTTGAATACGGCGATGTTCCTTTGGTTACGACCATTATCGATGTGCCCAAACAAAATTATCGGAGCACCAAACGTGAGGCCATTCTGCAGATGATTACCAAAGACCTAGAATTTGCCGTACAATGGGTGCCCGACCAGAAAAATATGAACCTGATTGGCATGATCAACAAAGGGGCCTGCCGGATGTTGCTGGCCAAATGTTACCTGGCCCTGGGAGCGTATCAGAAAGCAAAGGAACAGACCGATATTCTAATCGATCAATCGGGTTATGCGCTGATGACCGAAAGCTTCGGAACATTCAATGATGGGGGCGAGGCGCAGACCTGGCCCATCACGCGTAACGTCATCTGGGATATGCACCGTCCTGAAAACAAATTGATTCCGGCCAACCGCGAGGTGATCATGGGGATGCCTAACCGGGGTGCCGATGCGGAGTCTTTTGTGAAAATGCTGACCATGCGGATCTTATATCCCTTTGTGTTTGACACCCGCATACAGACAACGGATGGTAAACAGGCCTTGTTGAACATCAAACGCAACAGTGGGGATTATAATGCAAAATATGACTATATGCGCGCGTTTGGCCGCGGTATCGCGACTTTCCGGCCAACATCTTTCCAATCGAAGGGGGTATGGGCTGTAAACGGTAAGCAAGATGAGGGCGATCTGCGCCACAGCGCCAAAGTGGGAAACTGGGTGCGGATGGAAGACTACAAGGTAAACAATAAGGCTTCAAAGGATTTTGGAAAACCTGTCACGCTGAAAGATCCCGAAACGGGTAAACTCCTCTGTAGCGACTCCATCCGCCGCTGGTACGATGTGCCACACTATAAATTTTTCCTGGATGATCCCGTTAGTGAGGCCAATATCAGTGGTTCGGATGGTTCACGCGGGGCCACCAATGGCAGTGTTGCCGACTGGTACCTGTATCGCCTGGCCGAGGCTTACCTCTTGCGCGCCGAAGCTAAATATTATATCAACCCGGCCGATGGGACGATCAAAGACGACCTAAACGCCGTGCGGCAGCGCGCAAAATGTACCGAACTGTATCAGGGGACCGCGAACATTGGGGATATCATGAACGAAAGAGCCCGTGAACTCTACTGGGAGGAATGGCGCAATGTGGAGCTCAAAAGGGTATCGCTCTGCCTGGCACGCAGTGGTAAACCTGATGAATGGGGAAACGTATACAATCTGGACAATTTCGACAAACAGAATGGTACCGATGCGATCGGTGGAAGCTACTGGTACCAGCGTATCGTGCATTATAGCTTATATAATAAAGGCATTATTCATGTCAATGCAACCGGTCTAAGTGATATCAAGTATACCATGGACAAAAAGAATATGTACTGGCCGATTCCAAATGTGGCGATTACCTCCAACATTAAAGGCCAGTTAAAGCAAAATTATGGCTACGACGGTTATAACCCCGCTACTCCGGTATGGGATAAATGGGAGGATGCCGTTGCGGATGAAGCAACAGCAGACTAGTCCTATCGATGCTCCTGAACCGATCCGCTCTCTTGAAGATCGGTTCAGGATTTTTTTAAACACAGTAATTTAAAACATAAAATGATTTGGTATGATAAAGAAAATCCTTTTGTTTTTATGGGTGCTTCCTGTTAACTATCTAATGGCACAGGCCGATCTGGCAAATTTTCCGGCTGCTGCGGACCCCAAGGAAGTAGGATACCGCATTGCACATCGTTTCATGGCAGGCAAGCATATGTTGCACGCTGGGAAGTGGATCAGTTATCCGGAGACGTTTTATTGGACGGGTACCATTAACTATGCACACTTAACCGGTGATGAGGAGTTGATGCAGGCCATGAAAGACCGCTTCTCCAAATTAAGGGCAAGTGAGCCGCAGCTGCTGCCCATTAAAAATCACGTCGACTTAAATATGTTCGGGAGTCTTCCGTTGCGGCTTTATCAGCTGACCAAAGATAAAAGCTACCTGGACCTTGGCTTGCCCTACGCCGATACGCAATGGGAATTGCCACAAAATGCCAGTCAGGCCGAGAAGGACTGGGCGCAAAAAGGATACTCCTGGCAGACCCGACTCTGGATTGACGATATGTACATGATTACGATCGTACAAACTGCCGCGTTTAAAGCGACCGGTGAATCGAAATATCTCGATCGCGCAGCCAAAGAAATGGTGCTTTATCTGGATAAATTACAGCGCCCCAACGGCTTGTTTTATCATGCACCAGACGTGCCTTATTACTGGGGCCGTGGTAACGGATGGATGGCAGCTGGCATGACCGAGTTGCTGCATATGCTCCCACAGGATCATGCAGACCGGCCACGTATATTGAAGAGCTACCGTACGATGATGAAGAGTCTAAAACAACAGCAGCGCAAAAGTGGTATGTGGAATCAGCTGATTGACGAGTCCGACTGCTGGGCCGAAACATCCGGGTCGGCTATGTTTGCCTATGCAATCATTTCGGGTGTAAAACAGGGTTGGCTCGGTGCAAAAGAGTATGGTCCTGTGGCCCGTCGTGCCTGGCTGGCGCTGGCCAGCTATGTGGACGATCAAGGCGCGGTTTCGGAGATCTGCGTGGGCACCAACAAAAAGAATGATAAACAGTATTATTATGATCGTCCCCGCCACAGCGGCGATTACCACGGTCAGGCGGCTTATATGTGGTGCGTCAATGCGCTGCTCACCCGAAAAGCAGGCTGATCCGCCGGCGAAAGAGCTAGGCGGTCCGGATCAAAGCATACGGGCCAACGGGGCGAGAATCGGAGAAAGGAGCGAAGCCGATGAAACTGAATGATATCCGTATCTCGGCCATTGGTGGTACCATCTGTTCCATCTGGTCTAGTTTATCACTGGATGATGTGCTTAGCACGATACTGACAGCGTCACTGGGCACGCTTGTCAGCTTTGTCACAAGCCGACTGCTGGGGCGGTATTGGCGTCAGAAAAAACAACAGAAGTAATGGAAAACGTCTCGCTATTTAGGGAGACGTTTTTTATCCTCATGAATAGCATTTTTGCAATGAATTTCCTGATCCATCAATTTAATTGTACACTACACCGATATCGACAGTGTTAATTGCGAAAAGAACCACGGTTGTAAAACGATCTAAGACGGATATTAGAATGTTCTGGACTGCAATTGACAAAAGACCTATTTTTATTGTCAAAATAGATCCATGAAAAAAGTCGTTAATAATGGCTCATATATAACGAATCGTAAAGGATGGTTTTCGAATATAAAATTTTGGTTATCTGTGATGGAGAAATAGCATAGATTTAAGTAGAATTTGGTTTTCGATCAGGGCTATAATCGAGGTGAAATCCAAAAGCAGTAAAACAACAGTGCTATTCGATTTTTTTAGAAGAGTAACGTTTGGTGTGGAAAAATAAAATAATGATATCTTAAATACGGTTTCAATATTTATTAAAAAGATGAATAGAATGTCATTAATCCATCTTTGGATAGGAAAAACAGATAAAAGTTTAGAGGAGTTTGAAGAGTATTTTAATCTAGACTCGTTTTATGATAGTGAAGAAGGTGAGGATTTCGAAAAGTGTGGATTTTGTAGGGAGGTAACATTCAGCGAGTCATACGGAGATGATTTTATAGGACTGGACTATAAGGATGAACCTGTATCTGTTGAAGGCATCTTACATGAAATACCTTCCTCTAAGATTAAAGCATTAATAGTTGATAAATGCAGAGAGTTAAATATTGCAGAAGCAAATGCGATGTTTTATTATCGAGATGCTGAATTACCGAAACCAGAGATTGGAAGACAATATAATGATTTGTTTTATATAGGCGAATTTCAGATTTAGAAGTAAGTGAAGGGGGGATCTTCCCTATATAGATAAAGAATCTGACGAAAGAACTAAAAAATATTGACTGATAATTTTAATTCTATCATTAAAATATATGTATATAAGCGCCGTTGAAAGAATGAAAAAAGTCCACATATGGCTTGGACAGATCGATAAGGATAATGAAGAGTATTTTGAATACTTTAATCAGGAAGATGGGATTAGTCAATTTTCAAAAGATATAGGATCATCGCTATTCTACATCGGTTTTTACAATAGTTCCTTGTAGTTTGTTTTTGGTAAATCTCAAATATAGTGTCAACATTTATTTTAAAAATGGAAAGGTATAATAAGATTCATGTGTGGATAGGAACCACATTTACGGCAGAAAAAGAGTACCAAAAATATTTTGAGCTTGATTACTCTACAGAAGGGGATTTTGAGGATCCGGATTACAAATTGTGTGAATTTTGTAAGGACATTGGAGAAGTATGGTACGATGAAGACTTCATCGGGATAATCCCTAGATTTGATAAAGAGGTTTCTCTTGAAAAAATACTGGAAGAATCATCAACTGATCCAGATGAATGGGATAAAATTAAGTGTATTTGCGAAGAGTTTGGAATCGAAAAAGCAAATGCAATATTTTGGTATGCTGATGGGGACTTGGTTGTCTCTAAACCTTATAAAGAACAGTATAATGGTTTAAAATATATCGGCATGTTTGAAGGTGATTAAAATTATTCAATTATGTATTTTGAGTTATCAGGTTTTCAAAAAAGGCATATGCTCTTCGCATACGACTTCAGCCGTATAAACGAAGTAGAAAAGAAGATGGCTTATAAATGGTTGTTAATAAAATCGTTGTGTTTATGTGTGAACCGTGGCAATATTAACCTTAATAATTCTTATAGATGAAATTAGTTTTTACCCGAACAGAAAAATTAGAGCTTGATGGTTTGCTGTACACTAATTCAAAATCTCAGCAGTTTCAAAAATTACTACATACGAATAAAAAGCTTTTAATATTTATTTTGACTGGGTTTGCTATAATATTTCTATTTTTCAACAAACAGCTTTCACTACTTATTACTATTGTCGGTGCTATTGCTGTTATTATTTTCCCAAGATTTCAGCGGTGGTTTTATTTGCGCTCCTTTAAAAAATTAGTAAAAGCAGATGAACATAAAAATCTCTTTGGGAATCAGTTTACCGTAACTTTTGAAGATACCTATCTTGAAATTGTGGGATCTATGGCAAGTTCAAAACATAACTATGACAACTTTAGTTATGTTTCTGAAACAGCTGATAATATATTTATTAAACTTATAGTCGGTCACTATCTAGTGTTCCCAAAAGACCAGATAAAAGATTTGCCTGATTTTTTAGATTATATCCGTAGATTTTGTGTCAGCCATTCATTGCAATTTATTGATGATACACATTGGAAGTGGTAATTTAACGAAAATGTAGAAGATTATTTTATGTAACTGCTAAGAAACCATATACAGGATAACAGTTATTGTGAAAAAAACACTTTATTTAAAAACTATATAGATTGAAAAGCAAGATTGAAAGTTATCTTTAGCTAGAACGTGATTTTATGAATGAATTGAAAAGTGTTATAGATGCAAATCCATATGGGCATCTGGAGTTAAAATATAGGGTATCCTTGATGCAAAAGATTAGTAGTGCTGACATTACCAACAAGATTTTTCTTGAGTGTGTTAAGTTTGTTCTACCTATTTGGAAATTAGACAATTCAGAGGATGTAAATTTTGAAATTTTACTACAGGAAATTCAGGAATATTTATATGATGGTAAAGGAAGTAAAGAACATATTGAAGAACTTCAAAATAAATTTAGAAATTATTTTGAGAATGTTTCAGATACCAAATCTGGATTACCGGGATTGAGTATTATTTCTTTGAGTAGAGGTATCATTGGTGAAGCGGCGCAAATTCTTGACATTGACGATTATGAGGGACAAGATGACAATAGTTTTGACTGGGACGTGTGGAACCCTGATTTTTGTGCATCAATTGCTTATGCTGGAGGCAACCCATTTGTAGATGAAGGTGATGTGGCCAAAAGAAAGCATTTTTGGAATTGGTATCTTGATATTGTGGATAAACTAACGAATGAATCAGATAGTCCAGTATTACCTTTTAAATATACAGATGCTACTGAAAGTGAGACAACCGAAATTTTTACAAGAACACAGACATTCCAGACTAATGAGATCATAGATAAAATTAGGCGAGTGATTGAATTATGTAGGAATGATTTAGATAATTCTGTGGAGAGTGCACAGTGGACAAAAATTGAATTAGTAGGGGAATGCCTGGAAGAAGGATTGGCAATGAGGGGATTTTACTTTGATAATGAAGAGGAAAAGAATGAAATTGATCTGAAATACTACCTGTACGATGATGATGATTCGGCAGTAGATGTTATGGATGGAATTAAAAATTTGATGTATGAACAGTCGCCTAAAGAAGGGGCTTGGTTTGGATATACTATTTTTGTCAATAAAAATTCTGATTTCAGCATTAACTTCAATTATGATAACATGTCTGCACTTCCAGATATTTGGCAGAAACCCGATATATTTTCAGATGAATTTGAAACATACCCACGTTCCATAGATTTTACACCGGAATGGTTGCAAAGTATTGTGGTAAAGTATAAACTTAGTTTTATCTAGATTATTTTTTATAAAATATAAAATAAAAATGATAGGATTAAAAACAGGTCCAATGTTTTATAAGATAGGAAAAGGAAGTTTTTTACATGCTTTCTTCTCTACCATTGCTTATAATCTGGAAGATAATAATTGGGGGAATAAATATCCTTTTCTAATGAAGGAATTATATCAAGGTGAATTATCCTTAGATAATATTCCGAATGTAGAAAAAGAATTAGCTGAAATTAAAGAGACATTTAAAGAATATGCTCCCAGCTGTGTTATTTGGGATATTGATAATTTAGAAATGCAACCACCTTGGGGAGATAAAATTGCAGATAGAATTACAAGCTTATCTAATTATTTTTACACCTCGGATGGCGAAGATATTTTTGATTTGTTTATCAGGGCATTTAATGATGCAAAGCAAATTAAACAGCGTATCTATATTAAAAGTATTTAAAGTATAAAAATGATGTTTGAAAAATTTTTTGAAGAATACGGAAATATTGAGAATAAAATTGAAATTCCATCTGATCATCTTGCTAGAGTAAAAAACTCAATACCAGATGAACTATTTACATTTATTTCCAATGGGTCCGGAGTTTATATGGATGGCTTTTTATGGGTCGTTGATCCAATTGAATACGAGCCGATTTTAAAAGAAATTTATACACCAGTTCAGGAGCCATCAATCTGTTTTGCTAGAGACGCTTTCGGAGGAATGTATACCTATGAAGATAACAGTGTGGTATATATAAACATCAGACATGGTGTTTCAAAGGTAATAGGAAGAAAAGTTAATATTTTGTTCAATTCTATAATGACAGATTGGGAGTACTTTTCGGAAGAGTTGTCTTTGGAAAACTATCAACCTGCAAAAGAGAAGCTTGGCGGAGTCACAAAGGATGAGTGCTATGGTTATGTTCCATTATTAGGATTAGGGGGAGCAGAAAAAGCGGAGAATTTGCAAAAGGTAAAATTAAAAGAGCATATTTCTATTGTGGCCCAAGCGTTAGGAAAAATTGAATAATTTGGAAAGTTAACCGTTCGTCGCTATTCAAAAATATAGGTGCGAATATCTTACTGCTTTATTTTATAATATTTAACAATGGAAAAAATCGAATATCTTAAAAAATATAATTCCACAATAGAAATATTAGATTTACGTTCTCTAAATGAAGAACAGGTTGCAACTTTGCCAAAATTCTGGAGTGAGGCATTATCCGAAAATCTAATATCAGATAAAGTGAAAATTATTCTGGATCAGTGGAAAAAGTTTCCTTATCAATTTCAATCAACAACTTATTTCTTGAATATCAATTTGTTGGATGTTGACTTAGTAGCTATAAATGAACAGTTTGCTTTACTTTACACAGTAAGGAATTTGAAAGGTGATAATGCTTATTATATTGGTTATAATCCAATTGAAAAAAAAGTGCCTAAATATTTTGAAATTCTTCCCGATAGTTTTAAAGATGTTTATAACGATTTACACAATGGTTGGTTATATTATGCTTCACAATCCAATGGACTTTTACCGATTGAAGATACAGTAATATTAGGAGACGAAGATTGGGGGATTTTAGAAGAAATTAGTGTAGAAACATTGCCTTTTGAGTTAAGTAATTGTGTAGGACTTTTTGATAATGGAAAGGGGGATTATGCTTCAATAGATCTTAAGGCCAATGATAAGAAAAAAGGATTTATATGGTGGCATACCAAAGCACCAAAACTAGATGTGGAGATTTGGCCAATCATTGATGAATGGACTAAAATTGGAATTGAAAGATAACTACATTCCAGAGATTTTATATTAGAGACTCAGCAAAGTATTGCGCTAAAATACAGACTTTTTGTATCTAATTTATTTTTTATTAAATACAAAATAGAAATAGTAGGATTAAAAACAGGCCCTATGTTTTATAAAATAGGAGCACGAAGCTTTTTAAATTCTTTCTTTTCTACGATTGCTTATATAATTTGGAAGATAATAAATGGGGGACGAAGTATCCGTTTATAATGAAAGAACTATATAACGGAGAGTTATCCCCAGATAAAATTCTAGATGCAGAAAAAGAATCTGTTGAAAAATTGAAAGAATCTGATGATGAAGCACTTGCATGAGTCAATAGACAGCTTGTTAAAAAAGGGATTCCTCCAATTGAAAAATAATTGATAATAATAGGATGTTGTATGATTCATAATGTCCTTATTGAGCAAATTAAGATCATGAGTAATTTATTTGATAAAATTGAAGATTTAGGAGGTGTCAAATTTTTAAGCAATGAAGATTTAGAATCATCAAAAAATAAAGACTTATCTATTGTAAATTCAATAATGGGTAAAATTCCTGATATTGAGATTACGGAATTTATTAGCAAATTTGGTAATAGTAGGTTTATTAAAGATGTTTATGCAAAAATTAATATTAAGCCAGGATTTCTACAATCGGGAGAGATAGAAATTGGAACAATATTCGGATGGGGCGGCTCAAAGAAAAGTATACCTTCAGTAATAAATCAATATTTTTCGCCAGATCAAATAACCGTCGCATTCTTTCCATTATTTGAAGGATATCCAGGTGATATTATTTACTATTCTTTAGAGGAAGATTCCTACGGGAAAATTTATTATTGGTACCATGAAAGTGATAATGATGATTACTTTTTAGCGAACACATTGCATGATTTTATTGATGATTTTTTCATCAAAGTAGAGGACGACTCCGATGAAAAACCTCTTTTAGATGATGAACTCGAACAAATTAATGTGAAAAGGAAGAAAGTAGGTTTACCTCCAATAGATAATTTCAGAAATGTAATATAGAGTTCCCGAATAAGATTTTTTTATTTATTCTGTGGTAGTGAGCAATAAATGTAATTCTTAATATTCAGGTCGTGTATTTTAGATATATAGAAGATAAAACGCCGAAATATGAAAATTGAAACCACTGTAAATCAATTGGGCGGTGTTAATTATACGCCGGAAAGAGCAAACGCAATTACTGAAAAAGAATTAAATTTCTCTGAGGTAAATTATTCTAATATTGAGGAGGTTCTGTTAGAATTTTTATTTGATTATGGATTTTCTTTTTTCAAAAATGATGTCGAATTAACTGATTTGATTCAGTTGCCGCGTATTATAGGTAAAAGGGATCTCAGTGTTCCAGTAGGAATGATATTTGGTTTTGGAGAATCAAAAAATTCTGTAAGCTCAATTATTAAACAATATCACAAAGAGGATTTTATTCAGGAAGATTTTTTCCCTATTTGTGAAGGCATTGCAGGAGATATTATATTTTATTCATTGGAAAGAACGACTTTAGGTAAGATATTCTATTGGTATCACGAAGGTAATGTCGGTGATGATGTTTATTTATTAGCCAATTCTTTTGAAGAATTCATCTCAAATCTAAAACAGAGCGATAATGTTCAGATTGAGCCGCCTTCTGTGAAAATTTCTAAAATATCTCCCAGAATGCTTGAATTAATGAATAAAACTCGTAAAAAAAATGGGTTGCCTCCATTAATAATGGATGAAAACGGTAATCCAATTTAAGTGAAAAAAAGGCAAGAGGAAAGAAATTTGGATATTGGTGATGTGAAAAATAAAAAGGCGGTTGAAGTTAAAGATTATTCAAGTAGAAAAGTTCCATATAGTAAAGAAATAAGAGGAGAATTGGAATTTGATAAAAAACTTGTAGAAAAGGGTTGGGACGTAGAATGGGTATTTAAAGATCAAGGCCCTTCAAAAGGTTTAGAAGCTGCATTGAAGAGTCCTCCACCAATTAAAATAACAATTTTAAAATAGAAACTATGCAATATGAAGAATTAGAAAAAGAGCTTCAGGTAGAGATAGAAAAAGCCGAAGAAATCGCAATTGGGTATATACAAAAACGCATTGATTACTCACCTTTTATATATTTCGTGGACAATAATATTAAGAAATTTATAGCTGATTCACTAGATGACGCAATTGAATTGGCTACCGAAGAAATAGAAGGTATGGATGAAGAAACAGTAGTATTAATTTATAAAGAGACAATTGAATTAAATGATGGTGATTTTGACGCTATTGTCTCTCAAATATATAATGTTAACGAAGACTCAGCTTACTCATTTGGCTTACTCTATAAGATAGAATCGGATACAATAAAATTTCTAAATAAAAGAGTATTTTTAGGAGATATAAGAAACTGTCTAATTTGCTAAAATTTGTGGTTTATAAGTAAAAAAAACCATTCTAGTAGTCCAATTAGATGTCATTAAAATTTGTATTATGCAAGAAATAGAAACAATAGCCGTAAACAAAATTCTCGATTTCGCTCGAGCACAAACTACCGAAATCTGGCATCAGATGGTCATGGACTGGAACTGGGACAATTATAAACAGTTTTTAAAATGGTTAATTGATAACCCTGATACCGATAAAGCTACCATCTTGATGATCTATTGGAAATCCGCTCCAGGAAAAGGATTCCGTGATAAACAATTAATTGAAGAGCGATATATAAATAATTATTATCATCATCAATCTTTAGCATTTGATCCTGAAAGCGATGAGGGGGATAATTGGGTTTCTTACCTTCCTAGGCCAGAAAAAGAATCTATACCTAAAGAGTTACTTCATAAATTGGAGGGTAAAAACGTTCCATATCCCGAGGGATATATTGAAGGAATGCCTGAAAATTTATTCGATAAAATCGAAGCATTGTATGATTAATATAATACTTTATGATATTTCAAATGTATTAATGAAAAGCTAAAAAGGTAGTATTTATTAATTCTTGCATTTAATGATGTAAAACAAATTAAACAGGGTATCAGTATTAAAAATATTTAAAGTAAAAAAATGTTTGAAAAATTTGTAGCGGTATTTGGAGAGATTCAGAATAAGCAAGAAATTTCAAGAGATGCATTGAATTCAGTGCAAAAACATCTTCCTGAAGATTTATTTTCATTTATAGAAAAAGGGGCAGGAAGTTATATGAATGGTTTTTTATGGACTGTAAATCCTGTTGAATATAAACAAATTCTTGATGAGGTATATGTACCCTTACAGGAACCGTCGATTTGTTTTGCTAGAGATAGTTTTGCCGGATTATACATTTGGGAGGATACCAGCGTTATTTATGTTGATGTTAACCATTCCCGACAAGAAGTTCTTGGGAGAAAAGCAAATGTATTCTTTGATTTGAAAATGACTGACAAAGGCTTTCTGGATAAGAAATTACCATACAACAAATATTTAGAAGCAAAAGAAATCCTTGGTGATTTAACATCAGATGAATGCTTTGGCTATCAGCCTTTACTTGGATTGGGAGGATCTGAGAAAAGCCAAAACTTAAGAACTGTCAAGGTTAAAGAGTATGCATCGATTATATCCCACACTTTGGGTAAAATTCAATAATTTAGACAGTTAACTGTTCGTCTTTATGACAGGTTGTAACTTTTACAAAATTATGAACATGGGCACAATCTAAAAACTTAATTGGTATCAAAATCTCCAACTGACAAATAAACTATGAACTTTTACACATTTGAAAACAAAAAAATGCCCTGGGGCGATTATGGAAATATCTTGTTTACAGGGTTTGCATACCCTGATGAAAATAATGGCGAAATCATATATATAGAACGTGCAGGTCCTTTTGTTCCTGCAATTTATAAAAAGTGGGATATGATTTTAGTTTCTGAAAGTACCAAGCAAAAATTAGAAAAATCTGATTTGAAAGGAATTCAATTCATCAATACAACTTTCAAAAAAATAGTAGATATCGATTGGCAAAATTGGGATTTGGAGGCAGATGAGCCCAAGCTTTATCCAGCTGGAGGCGAGCCAGAAAATTATATTTCCACAAGAAAGCATAATGCTGAAATTGCCGAAAAAATGGAAGCAATCTGGTGTTTGAAATTAGATAAAGAAACTTTGATTGGAAGAAAGCAAAAGAACGTGTCTGGAAGAGATCAGCTCTTCATTATTGAAAACTCCTGGACAGGTAACGATATTTTTATCAGCAAAAGTGCCGGACATATTTATCTTACTGAAAAGGCAAAAAAATGGTTTGAAGAAAATTTGCCAGAGTTCGTAAATTTCAGAGAATTTAATTCCAAAATAGCAACACAGCAGGAAATTGATTTTGTATTGGAATACATAAAACCCAAACAAGCAAAAGTTGATCCTTTTGCACATCTGACCGAAAAAGATTGGAAGAACTATCAGAAGTTTATTGGACAAGCTAATAAACTTGTTGTAAAGTCAAAATCCGACAAAACCGAAAAATCTAAATTGACAAGTATAAACAAAGCGATTGATTGTTTAAAAAGTGCCGAACAAATACGAACATTAGGAAAAAAAGAACAAGATTTATTAAACAGGCTTACAGGACAATAATACTGCTGGTAACAAACATCTGCAAGTGGAATCTCCCCAACCTGGTGAATTTTATACGCTAAAATTTATTTTGGAGGCTACTGTATAAAATATTTTTTTATTTCGTCGGATTTAAAATTGTTGTCACGAATTGTAAATATTATTGTTGAATAACAATAGAATTGTGTTTCATTGTTCTCAGTTATCACATTTTATTGATTACATTTTTTATGAAAAGAATCACTACAATTCTATTTTTACTTTTTGGATGTATGGCTGTCCATGCGCAAAAGATTAAGGTCGAAAATAAAACGAAGACCAGTTCCTTCGTGAGTTATCCCGAAGAACCATTTTCCTATGAGTTTTTGGAGTACAATCTCCAGATCAATCCTGACAACACAAAAATCAATCTTGTGATGGAAGGTAAAGAGCTGACGTCGGTAAATATTACGGCAATGCGTACGGAGAAAATACGGGCAGATGCAAAAAATAATACCTTGGTAGTTGGTAATCTCCAAATGACGCAGAAAACAGGAGCAGGTATCCTTTTGTGCCGGGTGGAGTTTTTACCGATGACACTAGAGGGCATTACGACTAAAAGCGGGAACGCCTGGGAGAATATTTTTAAAAATTCTTTCGTGCTAAATGTTCCCTTAAAAGTAACCTATATCAATTCCTTTGATAACAAAGTTATTGAAGCGGATACAATTGTGGCTCAATATACTGATGGGGACTCGCAGATCTGATTGTTGAAGGAGATCAGTTGATGGCTCAAATAGCGACTACTTTTCCAAATAAAAAAGATGCGATGCTACAATCATTGGCGTTCCTAAAACAGAATTATGAAGGCATGACACTTAGTATTTTCGATAATTTAATTGGCCATAACCAGATTGCGGCCTTCTGGAACCGAAACATTACTAAAAAACAAATGAGATTCCAGAGTACAGGGAGTCTTTTCTTTACAAGATTTAAGGATAAGAATGACCCTAAGCAGCTTGAATATAATGAGCAGATCGATAAGCTGATCTTACTTGCTGATGGTATCAATAAATCAGCCTACGATAAAAATAAAGTTGACAAATCCAGTTTTGCGGCAGTCGCTCAGATCGCCGAATACCTTGAAAAGGAATTGACAGGAGTTGCCAATGAGGAGATCAAGATTGCATTACAGACAGATCTGTTGTATTGTTATCTGATAGGAAGCAACTTCGACAAAGCAATACCAGTGATGGAGGGACTCAAATCGAAAAACAAACTCAACTTTAAGATGAACGGGATCTGGGAGCAATTACCTGTTTTGGCTAAGGCGAAGAAAAATTTTGAAGAAAACAAAGGAAAGCTTTCCGCTACATATTCCGATGCACTAAATAAAATGATGAATTAAAGATTTTTTATTTTTACAGCTACAAAGGAAAAGGTAAAGCGGGACTATTTCTTGCTGTGAGTTTCCTTTACACCGGCTTTTGTTAAGATAATCGTATTGTAGACACCTGTCTTGTCCCTGACAAATTCGATGGTTCTGTCATTATCGTCGGATCTGAAAAATTTTGTTTCGGACTCGGGGATAAGCTCTATTTCGGCGTCATTGTAATAGAGCTTGCCGTCAATATGGAGGATCTGAACCTGATCATACTGACCCACATAGCGCTTATACAAGGTGGAATCCACCGGAGCACGATGATGCCGATAAGGGAGTTCGACATCTTTTCCAAATACAATAGCCGAAAGCCCATAAGCGATGAGATGGGAGTGGGACTCATTATTGGAAAGGACTGTGACCAATAGCTTGTCATCTGTAAAGCGGTTAAAAGAAGTGATGGTGCCGAAAAAACCACCATCGTGCGCAATCAGTGGATGCCCATGGTTATAAAAGGGGTTGATGATAAATCCATAGCCCCAGTTTTCGGATTTATGGGGTGTAAACATTTTCTTCTTCATTTCGGCAGATAAAACAGTGGTTCCATAGAGCGCACGGTCCCATCGTGCCAAATCCTCGACTGTCGAATAAACGCCATCATGACCCAGATTGATCTGCCAGTTGATATAAGGATTATGAACAAAACCATGCGCGCCACGGTAATAGACCTTGGCCTTTTTGGACACGATCGTATCATTGTTGCTGACGCCTGTATTGTTCATTCCGGCTTTTTCAAATATATTTTTCTTTAAAAAAGCTGCATAACGCTCTCCTGAAACTTTTTCAATGATCTTTGCCAATAGATAATAACCGATGTTGCTGTATGCACTCTGGCTGCCGGGTGAAAACTCATAAGGAATCTTTTTGATGGCGGCATAGGCCGAATCGCTGCTGATGCTGGATAAAGCGATTTCTTTGAAACCCATGGCCAGCCCTGATGAATGCGACAACAATTGATGGATGCTGACACTGTCTGCCTTTGGATAATCTGGGAAAAATTTACTGAGTTTATCATCGAGGGATAACTGGCCGCGATCGACCAATTGTAGGATCGCAGTCGCGGTGAATTGTTTGGTGACCGATGCCAGCTGAAATTTGGTGTCTACGGTATTGGGGATATGCCATTCATAATCGGCCTGACCGTAGGCCTTCTTGAGTAACACCCTGCCATTTTTCTGTACAAGGACTGTTCCGCTAAAATTATTCACGGCAAGCTGTGCCTGCATATAGCGGGCTAGTTTGGCCGATGTACTTTGTTGTCCAAAAACCAGCATCGGACAGAGGATAACGAATAGGATAAGCTTCATGGACTGTTGCATCAATTAACTACGCAGCAATGTTACCATTAAAAAAAACGCTGTCATTGTATTTTTGTAAACCCCTTAAATAAAAATCCATTTGATCTCATCCCGTTCAAGGGCTGCTATTTTGGAAAAGAAAACTTTTGGTGTAAAACCTGTTAATTTTTTAAAATCACGGATCATGTGCGACTGGTCAAAATAATCGACATGATAGGATAGACCTAGGTTGTCTTTGTTGTCCAGCTGGCTTTGAATGGCTGCCCGGAACCGGACTATTTTTTTGAACTGCGACGGGCTCTTGCAGATATGCTGATCAAAATGTTTATTGATCGTTGTCCGTGATCGCCCGATTTTACGCGACAATGTGGTTATGGATTGATTCAGGTTGTCGGTATCAAGCATTTCGCCGAGTACATTTTCCAGCAGCGGATCAGCAAAAGGGCGTAGTTTTGAGATCCAATAGGCTTCCAGAGCCTTGATCCGCTCCTGATGATCCATCAGGGAAAGAATGCTGGTCATGGCCTCTTTATAATCGTCGTAAGGATTAAAATCGGGGAAGGTTCCAGCAGTGTAATGCCGCAGGTCATCTGTTATAAAAGCATTTAACCCGAGTGGCTTGAAGTAGGTCGTGATTTCATTTATTTTGCCGTCGTAGCTGATCAGGACGGGTTGATTAAAATCGCAGACAAGGTTGGTCTCTATGGGGGCAGTGGGACAGTGTGTTGTGATGATTTTATCCGCTGTGACGAAGGTGCTGGTCTGTGCGCTGATGGTAACAATGCTGTAGATACTGGGAAAGGTAAAATAGGTAATGGGCTTCTCGGCTGCAGTTTTCTCCAGGATATAGAAGCATTCGATATAGCGCTTCAATATTGGGCTCTCAGGCTGATAGACTTTTAGGATCATCGGATTTTTTTTTAAATCAATTAGTTGCGTAAATTTAACAAAGTCCAATCAGTGCTGTAAGAAAATTTTCGGGAAAATTGTATCTCCTTGGGATGCTGTAGTCTGGACGGATTGTTGGCTTGGTAATCAGTTATTGAAAAGAAGAACGGAATGAACATGCACATACAGAAAGTATTTTATAGCATTTTTTTATGTTTTTTCTATGGTCAGACAATGTGGGCCGCTGAAAAATCTGGTGTATCCATTGTTCCCGATCAGCTGACCTGTGAATACCGCACAAACCCGCTGGGTGTAGATCAAAGGCAACCGCGGCTGGGCTGGCTACCGCAGGCCACTAATAGCGATGATTATGGCCAACGACAGCGCGCTTACCGGATTCTCGTCAATACAGACTCTGCTGCATTGGCCCGCAAAAAGGGGGAATGCTGGGATTCCGGTTGGATTCAATCATCCGATACGCAACATATCCTGTATCAAGGTAAACCACTGACTTCAGACCGGGGCTATTTTTGGTGTGTTGCCATTCAGGATGAACAGGGGAGAATATCCCCGTATAGTCCGATCGCAAAATGGACCAGTGCGCTATTTGACCAAAAGGACTGGACATCCAACTGGATAGGGACAGGGGATACCTATAACCCGAAGATGAAAGACTGTAATCTGGATGACCCTTGGTTCAGGAAAACGATAACGCTGACGGAGGACGTGGCGGAAGCCCGGATCTACGTGGCCTCGATCGGATTTCACGAAATCTATGTCAATGGGAAAAAAATCGGAAACCCGATTTTAACACCCGCAGTGACCGATCATAGCAAGCGGGCCCGTTATGTCACTTATGATATCGCAGCTTATCTGCACCGGGGGCAGAATACGATCGCATTTTGGCTTGGTACCGGCTGGTCCATCTATGCACCGTATGCAACAGCGGACAAACCCCGAAGTCCCATTCTTCGTGCCCAGGCCCGCCTGTACGATACCAGTGGAAAACAGCTCGCCCTGATCACAACGGACAAAAGCTGGAAAACACATCCTAGCCCCAACAAACTCCTGGGCAATTGGTCTCCGAATAATTTTGGTGGTGAATTGTTCGACGCAAATAAAGATATTCCCAATTGGGCTTCGCCGGACTTTTCGGATAAATCATGGAAGCATGCAAAGGAGTTTCAGCCTAAGCTTGTTTTATCGGCCCAGGCTGTCGAAGACAATGTCCTTTTTAAAGAAATCCATCCCGTAGGTATAACATCCCTACCCAATGGTGATTATCGCGTTGATATGGGTGTTAATTTTGCGGGCTGGACCGAGATTAACGTCAAAGGTAGTCCGGGTAAACGCATTGATTTCCTCTATTCCGAACGGGCACAGGAGGAGATGACCTTTAAAAACCGAAGTGCCTATATCGTTGGGCCAACAGGGCAGGGTACGTTCAGAAACCGATTCAACTATAGTTCTGGCCGATGGATTACAATCCGTGGTGCAAAGGAAAAGCCTGAGCTGAGCGCGATAAAAGGTTGGGCCATCCGCACCGGATTTACGCCCGTGACTGAATTTAGCTGTTCAGATAGTTTACAGAATTGGATCTATGACCGTATCGTATGGACGTACAGCAATCTTTCCCTGGGGGGAATGATCGTCGATTGTCCGCAACGCGAGCGCATGGGCTATGGTGGCGATGCGCATGCCACCTCAGAAACTGGTATGGCCAACTTCAATATGGCGGCATTCTATGAAAAATGGATGCAGGACTGGCGCGATGTGCAGGGCACAGAATCTATGGTGGGCGATATGAACGATCCATCCTGGGCCCGAAAGAAAGAAACCAGTGGCCGTATATTCAATAATGGCATACTTCCGCATACTGCTCCTACCTATTGGGGTGGTGGTGGTCCGGCCTGGGGCGGAATTGTCGTTGTTCTCCCTTGGACTCATTATCAGCACTATGGTGACCTGAACATATTAAAAAACAATTTCAATCTGATCAGGACCTGGATCGCGTACATCAATACGCATGTCCATGATCATATCCTCCAACCCTATGGTGGTACCTGGGACTTTTTGGGGGATTGGTTATGGCCTAATGCGACCGCGGAGGGAATGAACAACAACAAAGCTGAAAACATTTGTTTCAATAACCTGTACAGGGTATACAACCTGCGGACAGCTGTCCGGATTGCTTTGGCGATCGGCGAAAAGGAGCAGGCAGAGGAATGGGAAAAACAGGTAGAGCTCGCAACGGATACCATTAACCGCTTATTTTACAACACAAAAACGCATCTGTATGCTGACGGCTCCATGGCGAATCAGGCGCTGGCCCTGTTGTCGGAAGTTGCCAAAGTGGATGATAGGGAAAAAATTCTTGAACAGTTGGCGCAAGATGTCCTGGTCAAGCATCAGGGGCATATTCATGCGGGGATCACTGGTGGAGCATTACTGTTCAAGTACTTGCGGTCCGTCGGTCGTCATGATCTGCTCTATAGCATGCTGAAACAGGAAACCTACCCCAGCTGGGGATATATGAAGGCCAATGGAGCCACAACGATATGGGAAATGTGGGAAAAAGACCTTCCGGGGCATTCGCTCCTCCATAGTTCATTTTTATATCCCGGTGCATGGTATATCGATGGGCTGGCTGGGATAAAACCCTTGAGCCCGGGATATCGCTCCTTTGTCATACAGGTGCCGGGAAGCGGGGATGTGCCTATCAGCTGGGTGAAGACAGCCTTTAGGGCTCCGGGTGGTTTGATCAAAGTCCACTGGAAAAGGGAGGCAGGCAAGCTGCAGCTGGAAATAGCTGTTCCACCCAATACGACAGCCACGCTAAAGATTCCAAAGGAAGATCATATACAGTTGCTGCCGGATGAAAAAAGGATCCGTTCGTTAGCAACTGAAGATAATTATCGGGTGTTTGAATTGCAGCCTGGCGTATACCATTTTTAAGGTAGCATACAACAGTGGCTTGGCCTGGTGCTAAGGGCGATGACGGATAGACTCCATTTTCAAAAAAACAATTGTCGAGCAGGTGCGCCTGGGCTAGACGCGCTTGCTCGACAATGATTACCCTTGGATCCGGTTAATCCAAATAGAAGAAAAGTCGGCTGAATGTTTGGTTCGGCACGTTGGGTGCAATAAAATAGGGCTGAACTTTCCCCTTGTCGTTCAATTTTGGGAAAAAGAATCCGCCGGCGGGCAACTTACTTTTTGTTTCATCGCCTTCAAAAGCCCATTCATCTGTATTGGCCTTTGTGAAATTAACTGTGGCACTCATCAGATCGACGTTTTTGTCAAAATCCTTGAGTGGCAGATAATCGACATAGACCCATCTTCCGGGAAGCACATTTTTTGCAATGTACTCTTTACGGACATCGCCCGAAGTTGCATTGACCTTTTGTAAAGAAATATCAATCGGGAAATCTATGCTTTTATCATAAATGTAAAAGCCTAATTTATTGATATTGGGGTCCGCAGCGGGAGGGACCACTGCTTGTACCTTTCCATCAAAATAGAGGTAATTGAAATTTACTTTGATGGTGTTTTCAGGCAATTCAGCACTATAGACCACTTTCTTTGTCAACGTGTCGGTTAAAGTAACAAATCTCTTTTTGGGTATTTTGTAGCTATAAGCAGTAGCAAAATGAATATTGCTCTGGGGTTGAATGATAAAATCACCATTTTTATGATCAAAAACGGTGGTATCAATCGCGATCACTAAAGGGTGCTCACCGCCATTATAGCCATTGATCAGAATATGCATTGCACGTTCTACCTCAATAGTGTCTTTGTTGCAGGCGCTGAAAAAGAAGGAAATGCTGATCAGCAGGACCGTAATAGGTTGGAAAAATGTCTTTGTCAATAAATTTTTCATAAATTATAATTCTAAAACCTTATTAAACCGTATAATATTATTAAGCGGAGCTTCGTTGATGATAAACAGCTTGGAAATGGCTTTTGTGGGCGAGGGTACAGGCGCACCCGAGGTCAGCAGGCTAAATTCAAATGGAGATCCTTCCGTATAGGGGATGTTTGTCCCAGCTTTATAAATATAGGCCCGAAATAATACCGACGTTTTTTCCCCTTTGTAATCCTGTATTCCTAACGGAAATGGATCAAAAGTAATGGGCAGGGAGAATTCATTGGGTTTTAAGTTTTTGATCCGGATGACCTCTTCAAACACTTTGGGCGTAAAATAGTATTTCCCAAATACAATATCCACGGGTTCGCTGTAATTTAAAATATTGGACTGGAGCATATAGATTAATTGCACTTTGCCCTCTACTGGTGCCGGAAGCGTTGGAAAATCGGCCACTTTTCCGTCCATGTAGATAATATTGAGGTTTGTCGAGACCGCTGTGTCGTTGGCCCTGATTTCTCTTTCCAAAAGAATTTTATCGGTCGCTTTGGACTTCATGGTAAATTTTAAGTGCTGCTTGGCTGGGTCATTGAAATTATAATTCGCCCCGAAAGCGATTTTGCTAAAGGCTGGCGTCACTGTCGCGCTAAATGTATCCAATTGAAGAACAAGTTCCTCATTGCTGTTATTGTAACCGCTTAAATTGATCATATGTACATTGGAATGATACAGCAGATCGTCTCCGCCTTTATTGCACGACAGGAGGGTGAAGAGCAGAAAAAAGGAGATCGCCGTGGCTGTTAAGATTATTTTTGTTTTCATAACGGTTGATTTAAAATGTGTATCCGATGGATAGGCTAAAGGAGCTGCCCACTTTCCGGTTGAAGGTTTCTTTGTCGCCTACGCGTGTCTTTTTGGTTCCATCCTCGGAGGTCTCGTAGTAACCTTCCTCATATTTTTGGGAAAAGCCAAACTTCCATTCGTAGATCTCATCCCACTCTTGGGTCGGCCACTCGGAATTTGATAAGCCTTTCCATCGATCTTGCACTTTGAACGTTTCGGGTCTGTTTACATAAAAACGGAATGGACTGTTCAACAGATTGCTCAGGTTCAGTTTGAGGTCCAGATTTTTATTTTTCAATAATTTGTAGCTCAGTTGCGCGTCTAGCTGATTCCGGGGGCGCTCGTATTCGATCAGGTCTTCACTCATGGCAGTCATAAAGGTTTTATACCCCATATGGTTGAAGGCCACGTTAGCACCTAAGCGGTCTCCGGCATATTGTAATGCCGCATTATAGACTACAGGTATCTGTCCATAGAGCGGACGCTTACTTTTCAGGAATTGTTTTTCCCGGTATTCAAAGGTATTTCCATATTTATCGGTGCCGATGCCCTTGGACCGGAATTCGGCCGATTGTACTTCTGAGTTTTGAAGCGTGATGTTTCCACTAAAATTAAAATTCTCCAATAGGGAGCCCGGTAGCATAAATCCTAAGTTTTTGCGGATATCAAATTCCAGTCCCTTTATTTTGGCCCATTCCGAGTTATTGGTGGTTACATAGATGCGGTGTGAGGAATCCATCATCTGCTGGTACAACTCGATCGGGTTCTGAAAATATTTATAGAAAAATCCAATAGAAATGACTTCCGCAATGGAAGGATACCATTCCAAACGCATATCATAGTGGTCAATTACGGTAGACAGGACGCCTTCATTCCGACGGTAAGCTCCGCCCAGTGCCGGATCCTGACGCACCATTCTGGAGTTTTCAATCAATGCGGGGCGTACCACCGACTGCGAATAGGCCATCCGGATATTGAAATCCTGTAATGGCGTCAATGTCAGGCTCGCCGATGGAAGATAGCGCCAGGTTTTCTCTTCGGTTTCGGGATCTGCCGTCATGCCCACCAATTTTCCGGTTTTTGGATCGACAAAGCGTTGCTTACGCATGGCAATGGTGCGTGCATCCATCTGCAAGTCATTATCGCCGTTTTGCAAGCTTTTATACTTGAAGTATTCGGCACGTAATCCCCAGGTCAGTCGAATCCAGGAATTGAACCTGTTGTCCATCATTCCATAGACAGCCTGGTTGATATTTTTCCCTTCATAGGCACTGATGGAGAACGCGGCTGGATAATAGAACATCCCATGCAACGGATCCTTAAACTCCAGGTATTTAGACCAGGTATTTACGGGGGCGAAGGTATTGGCTCCGACCGAAACGATTGGCAGGGAGACCCATTCAAAAAGTCCATGCCGATCCATAAACTGATAGCCGGCTTTCAGGGTTTGCTTTTGACCGAACCAGTTCGTCTGGTAGCTCAATGCGCCTTCAGCAATTTTATTGGTCTCCGTATAATGGTATTCGGAACGTGTAAACGTCCCGTCTCCGGCATTGGCATAGTGCGAAGGGACGACATTGTAAATGGTGTCATTCAGGGTGCCAATCGGGGCGATCCAGGCCTCGGTAGCATCTTTCTCCAGGTTGTTCAGGCGATTGCGGGCTACATTCCATTCTAGCTTAAAATTGCCGAAGCGATGTTCTCCGTCCAACCTATTCTGGAGCATATTGATAAATTTGGGGCGGTCATACTCCCGGATGGCAGGTCTCGAATCGTGGCCGATATCATTTCCCCAGCCCTGGATCACAGAAAACTGATTGTTGAACATGCGGGAATAAAAGTTGCGGGAGGTTATTTTGTGATTTTTGCTGTTCCAGCCCAGGTTGATCAATCCGCTTAAGCTCGAATTAAAGTTGTACTGCATGGAGGTCGTCGGATGGATTTCTTTTCCAGTGCTTATATCGTAGGTTGTCCCCTCGACTTTCTGCCAATTGCCCCTTTCAAAATTGGAGATGTTATCAATAGACTGTTCATTTCGATAGCTGATTGAGCCTACAAATCCAAAGATACCTTTCATTGTATTGTAACTCCGCCCCAGGCTGAACTGATAGTTTTGCCCGGGTAGGGCGGTATATTTTCGTGTACCCAAACGTTCTAATCCGCCGATGCGTTTGTTCTGCGCAGCGATCATTTCGGGTGTAAAAGGCGTCACGCCTTCAGGCACCGGTTTATAAGGGTTGGCGGGATCATAATTGATACCGTTGAATACGGTTAAATCCCTTGGGAAATTGCCCCGCGTGCCATCGTCAAATGCCAGGTAGTCCCAGCCGCCACGGCCGTAGCCCAGGAAATCTTTGCCCGTTGACCCATTGATATACTTGCTTCCCACCGAAAAGGAGGTGAAGTTTTTGACTGGAATAGCCAGGGTATTGATCTGGACCAGTCCACCACCAAAACCAAAGCTCAGATCTGGCGATGAAGTCTTGTGGATAACGACATTGTCGATCAGGTTGCTCGGTACAATATCAAATTCGAAGTCCCGTACCTGGACATCGGTACTCGGGAGGGTGGCTCCATCCATCATGGCCAGGTTATACCGTTCGGCAATACCCCGGATAACGACACGACGGTTGTCATTGGTACTGACACCAGAGATGCGTTTTAAGGTCTCACCAACGTTTTTGTCCGGTAAAACGGCTATTTGCTCGCGACTGATTCCGTTGGAGATCGTCGCTGCATTTTTTTGTTTGGTATATAAGGAAGCAATACTTTCCTGTTTATAACTTCCTGTGACAACGACCTGCTCCAGGCTTTTGACCACATCCTTTAAAACGACGCTTAGGTTGGTCTGCTTCCCGGCATGGACAACGATGTCGGTGATCCTTTTTGTCTGATGGGAAATGTAGCTGACCTCAATCGTATAGGTTCCGGCGGGGATATTCAACGTATAGCTTCCATCGGCTTTACTTTTTAAAGACTGGCTAGTTTGGAGCACAGTGATACTCGCATCTGCGAGCGCTTCACCATTTTCGTTTGTGATCCTTCCGCTGATATTTCCCTGTTGTTGCGTTCCGATTTTGTCTGTGCTCCGGGATAGTGAAACGGGGATAACGGCTGTTTTCTTTGCCGAAACGATCACGGATTGGTCCTTCAGTACAAAGGTCAGCGGTTGGTTTTTGAAAATTTCTGCCAGTACACTATTTATATCAGTGTTTCGGGTTTCTATCGTGACCGGTCTGGACATTTTAAGAAGGCTGCCTTCTACTAAAAATCCATAACCTGTCTGCGTACTTATTTTTTTGAATACTTTGGCCAGGGAGCTTTTCTTCTCGGAGAGACTGATGTTTTGTCCTATCGCCCCAAAGCTGATCTGTAGCATGCCAAAAAGTGTCATGAAGGTGGTTAGCTTCATTTTCAATAGTATTTTTGTATTTTTTTTATACATTTGTTAAGCTGAAATATGTGTTAAATCGGATCGAGAAATTCATTTGCCTATTCCGGCTATAGGCCAGTAGTGTTACGACCACTATTGGCTTTTTTTGGAATTAGACATTAGGTTGTGTGTTATTTTGTTTCTACAATAAGCCTCCTTCCTTGCATCCCTACCTGAATGCTTTTAAACGTTTTTAATAGATTCAATACTTTTTCAAAAGGCCAGGACCGCGGTATTCTTCCTGTAAAGGTTTCATTTGTTGCGGTGCCATTATAGTGGATGTCCACATTATACCAACGCCCCAGTTCGTCGATAACGCTGCCGATATCAGCATCCGTAAAGTCAAAATACCCTTCTTTCCAGGCGATTACCTCAGCGGGATCTACATTTTTTACGGACATCGAATGTGCGGCGACAATGCCTTGTTCACCAGGCTTGAGGATAATGCGTTGATGGGTATTGGTCAGGGCGATGGAGCCGCTTAAGAGGGTCGTTTTGGCACTAGATTTGGCGTTGTAGGTATTGACGTTAAAGTGTGTGCCTAGCACTTCGATCAGTTGATTTTCAGACTTCACCCGGAAGGGCATGGCAGTGTTGTGCGCCACCTCAAAGTACACTTCACCGGTGATCGTCACTTCCCGCGAAGAACCCTGGAAGGCTGAAGGGTAGGTGATCGAAGATTGTGCATTCAACCAGACCTGGGTGCCGTCGGCTAAGGTCAACTGGTATCTGCCACCCCGCGGGGTAGAAAGTGTATTGGAATGCACCTTGCTGACCTTTTTGCTGGCTGTATAAACTAGATTGCCCGGTTTCAGTTTGTTGATATGAATGTTACCTTCGGCGCTGAGTTCCCCGTTTTTGGAGTTATCCAACAGGATCTTTTCACCATTACCGAGTGTTAAGGTGGCTTGATCCGTTCCGGGATTGATGGTGCTGCTCTGCTCTTTGGTACTGATGGGCAGCTTGTCAGCCTGCTTCTGGAAGATGTAAAATGAGACTGCACAAAGGAGAACTAAGGATGCGGCAGCTTGCCATAGCCTATTACCCGGATTCAGGAAAAATCGCTTTTTGGACATTTCTGCTACGGGGGCTGTCTCCAGATCAATCTGGTCGAAGATCTTTTCCTCCAGTTGTTTTTTTCTGACCGCACGCTCTTCGGAGCTTAAACCATCGATGAGATCTGGATTAGCTTCAAATGAAGCGTACCAATCTTCAAGCAGCAGCAGCTCCTCTTCGGTTATTGTTCCTGCTTCGTACTTAGCGAGTATATCGAGTATCTGTTGATTTTGATCGTCCATTTCCTTTGCTTTATACTAACTAGTACCCTAAGTATTCAAAAGCGGGAACAGGAATTTCAAAAAAAATGATTTTACTTAATTTTTGTACATATACAACAGCAGCACCAGATAGAAAATATCCATTTGATGTTCTTTGATTTCGCTGCGCATGATATTCATGGATTTCGTAATGTGCTTACGGACCATAGCCACAGAAATGTTCAATTGGTCGGCAATATCCTGATTTGAACGTTTTTCGAAACGACTCAATAGAAAAACCTCTTTGCAGGTGGCTGGCATTTTTTCGGTGATCTGAAAAATCTCGGCATGGATTTGTTTCGCCTCGAGGATATTGTCGGGCTGAATAGGAGCGGTATACCCGCTGTAGGCTACTGTTTCGATATATTTATCCTGGATCTTTTGCGCCCGATAGGTTTTAAAGACCTGAAATTTAATCGCTGTTTTTAAGTAAGCCGAAAGGGAATGGCTGAGTTGGATTTCCTTCCGCCGTAAATAAAAATTGACAAAAACATCCTGAACGATTTCCTCTGCCATAGCAAGGGAGAGCATCCTTTTCCCTGCAAGATTGATCAAAGGTTCCCAATAGCGGTTATAGAGTTCGGAAAAAGCGGCTTTATTGTCTTCCGATTGAACCAAATCGAGCAGTTCCTGATCTGTAAGCGCTGTAAATTCATAATTAGCCATGATAATTAAGCAAAGACCAAATATAGATAGGCAATTATACCTCTGCGTTTTACGAATATTAATAAATTATTAATATTCATTTGATCTGTTGTAGCGCTGGAGCACTATCATTTTTTTATTCTTTACTTTTGACTATTGTTGTTTAATGGTCAAAAATTTTTATATTTGTTACGCTAAATAACGAGCATATGGTCTAAGCTGATCGGGACAATCGGTGTGGAGCTATGAATTTCGTCATGGATCAAAAAATATAGGGAAAAATGAAATATTACTTACTAACCTTTGCTGTTTCGGCCCAGGTGCTGGCCAAACGTGCCGATCTAATAACCTATCTCAGTCGGCATATTGCTGATCTAAAATATATTTCGGCAGACTTACAGGATAAACTATGTACGATCACGGTACGGACCCAAAAACGTGATGAAGCCGCGATTCTGAATCTGATCACGATCAGGGGATTTAAGGCTGCATTTTTATCGGCAACCGAAGGCGCATAAAGCGCGCTTTGATTTAAGGCAGCCAACGTTTCATAGCGCCCGCATGAATTCGGCGCTTTTTGCTTGCCCGCATAGACGATCGGGAGCCCCGGCAGATAACCGGGCCAATCGGTACGATGATCGACGATACTTGATCCCGGAATGAATTGATCCTTGCTTATGGTTATACAGGGATCAATTCTATTCATAGGACAGACTGAAAAATTGCGAAGCCTTTCCTGTTAAAATAGTATGAATATAGTTTTAAATTACTATATTAACCACCGAAAGTAATCGATTTTAACCAGTTCAGTTTCATGCCGTCGAACCTAATGGAAAATAATATAAAAGCACTATTTGAGCAGAATTATTACGGGCTCGTAGAACTTTCGTGCCGTTTGGTGGGCAGTAACGAGACTGGGGAGGATATTGTACAGGATGTGTTTGTTAAATTGCTGGACAAGGATACTGTCCTTCCAAAAGATACCCAAGCTGCCAAATCCTATATTTATGCGATGGTCAAGAATGCTTCGCTAAGTCATCTCCGAAAAGTAAAGGTAATCCATAATTATCGTCAGGTCAATCCGGCTACTGAAATATCCGATGAAGATCTATTGGAAAATATCATTTATGCCGAAGCCATTAACCAGCTCTATGCTTCAATCCGTAATCTCCCCGAGGCCAGTCAGAATATTTTCAAAATGGCTTACATAGAAGAGAAATCGAATCTGGAGGTCGCTGAAAGCTACGGAATTTCGATCAATACGGTCAAAACCCAAAAACGCAGGGCTATGGCAACAATTAAAAAAGTATTGTTTCCGGTGTTGCGTTCCATCAAAATCCTATTGTTTTAATTTTTTTTAATTTTCTTGTCATCCTTTCTTCCTGCTCGCGCGTCTTGTTAATAGATGGCGTCTTTTTCCTGTGCCTATAACGGATACATGACCTCATATATTTAAATTATGGAATCAAATTATTTAAGGATAGCTCAATTAATGGAACGGTACCTCAGTGGAACTATAACCGCTGAGGAACTGTTGGAGTTGCAGCAATTTCAGGTATCGTATCCACGGATAAAGATCTGGTTGGAGAATAAAGAGGTCAAACAGGACGAAATTCGCGAACTGCTGAATGCGCATATGAACAATGATATTCAGCTCAAGTGGGAATCTACCTTAGCCAAGGCTCACTTATATCGTAAGCGACAAAAAAAAGGAAGATGGTTGGTGGCAGCTTCTATTGTCGCGGCCCTCTGTCTTGGAGTCTGGGCGGTCTCGTATTTTTCCGGAGTTGAAAAAGCACCCCTAGTTGCTCAAATAAATAAAAATGTACTTCCGGGAAAACAGCAGGCCGTGTTGACCTTGTCAAATGGCGAGACGATACGCTTAGGAGGGAACGACAGTACGACAATCCGCGAAGGTGGAAATCTGATGAAAATAACCGATAACCAATTGGATTATGCAACGACAAGCAAAGACGAGGTACATATCCATAAACTTAGTGTACCAGTTGGTGGGACCTATCGTGTTCAGTTAAATGATGGAACAGTTGTCTGGTTAAACGCCGATTCTGAAATAGAATATCCTTCTGTATTTACGGGCAGTGAACGACGCGTAGCGATTAATGGCGAAGCCTTTTTTGAGGTCGCAAAGGATCCTTCGAAGCCATTTCGCGTAAAAGTGGGCGAATCTACTGTTGAGGCGGTGGGTACAGCTTTTAATATCAATACGCACCTCAAACAAGGTCAGATCAAGACCATACTGACCGAAGGGAAGATAAAAGTAAGTGTCGCGGACGAGTCGGTATTGATCGGTCAAGGAAACGCAACATTGATCAACAATAGACAGATCACTGTGGTAAAAGCGGATACAGAAGAAGCCCTCGCCTGGAAGGAAGGTTATTTCTATTTTGACGGAAAAGACCTCAAGAGTATCATGAACGAGGTTGCCCGTTGGTATGATATTGATGTCGAATATAAACATGCGGTCAGTGAAGAAAAATATCAAGGGGGAATCAAACGAACCGAATCTATCCAGGCGGTATGTGCGGTATTGGAAGGGGTAACCGGTCTGGATATCCAGATCAACAATAGAACATTAGTGATAAAATCAAAAAGGAGGTCCATGATAAAGTAATCAACATGCAATACCAAAGAATCTTAAAAAAAACTGGAGGTACGGGAATACCCCCAGTCAGTATATAAGGTTCTAAACGAACTATAGTACTAACACAATTACAAGTAAAACCTTATCTAATCAAATGTATGGAATTTAAGTATATATGGCAAAATCTATTTGTCAGATGGCGTAGCCATATGCTGTTCAAAACACTACTAACCATGAAACTTACTGTATTTCTCGTAATTATGGGGACGTTGAGTGCAGCTTCAAAAGGTCTGGCCCAGAAAGTTAGCCTTAAATTGAACAATTCAACGATGGAAAATGCCTTGGGAGCAATTAAAGCGCAGACAGGTTATCGCTTTATTTATAAAGAAGCTACCTTAAGGAAGGCTTCCAGTGTCAATATCAATTTGACAAAAGTACCGTTGGAACTTGCTTTAAAACAATTATTGCAAAACCAGCCTTTAGATTATCAAATGTACGAAGGGACGGTTGTCATCGTACCGAAGCCTACGAAAAAGAACCCCTCACCGGGTATGGTAAGCAGCACGATCCAGCGTGAAGTGCAAGTGACAGGTACGGTCAAGGACTCCCTCGGTACCATATTGCCCGGTGTAACCATCCATCTCAAAAGCAAACCTAGTGTAGGAACGACCACGGACCTCAACGGTAATTATATTCTCAAGGTACCTGCCACGGAGGTACTGGTATTCAAAATGGTAGGTTATCGTACTGAAGAGGCTCCAATCGCTGGACGGACTAAAATCGACATTATTCTAGAGCAGTCTTCGGCTTATGTGGATGAAGTTGTCGTGACGGCATTTGGTCAAAAAACCTTGCGGGAGAGTGTGGTCGGTGCGGTTACTACCGTATCTCCGCGCGAGTTGCGTACCGGAAGTAGCAATCTTACCACAGCCTTACAGGGTAGGGTTGCGGGGATGATTTCTTTTCAGCGCAGTGGTGAACCGGGGCTCGACAATGCAGACTTCTTTATCCGCGGTGTGGGGAGCTTCGGTGTCAATAATTCGCCGCTGATCTTGGTTGATAATATGGAGGTTACCGCGAATGATCTCGCCAGGATCCCTGTGGATGATATTGAAAGCTTTTCGGTGCTGAAGGATGCCGCAGCGGCGGCCGTATACGGTTCTAGAGGAGCGAATGGTGTATTGCTCGTGACGACCAAAATGGGGAAAGAGGGCCCTGCACGTCTTAATTTTCGCGTGGATCAACGCCTGTCGGCACCCACAGAAAAGGTGAAGATCGCAAATCCGGTCACCTGGATGAAAATGCAGAATGAGGCCTATATGACCCGCGACCCGCTGACAGAACGTCGAAACCTATATTCTCCCGAAAAAATTGCCCGTACAGAAATTGGAGATGATCCCTATGCCTATCCCGCTGTCGATTGGCTCGGTATGTTGATCAAAGAAAAAACCAATACCCAGAACTATAACCTGACTATTACCGGAGGAAGTCAGATTGCGCAGTATAATATCAGTGGGAATATGACCAGGGACTTTGGCTTGATCAAAGTGGATCCCCTGAATAATTTCAATAACAATGTTGATTTCAAGGTGTATAACCTTCGGAGCAACATCAATATCAATGTGACCAAGTCGACCACTCTTGCGGTAAGAGCATTGGCCAATCTTCAGGATTACAGTGGTCCGATTGTGGGGGGAGCTGATGCATTCAGATATGCCCTGCGTTCAAACCCGGTTCTTTTTCAACCTGTATACAGACCTGGAATAGAACAATCCTATATCCGGCACCCTATGTTTGGAAATGCAGAGGATGGACGTTATCTAAACTCCTATGCCGAGGTGGTAAAGGGGTACCAAAACTACAAGCGCAGCAATATTGTGCTTTCTGTCGAATTGAATCAAAAACTGGATTTCCTGACGGAGGGGCTCCGTTATCGTGGCATGCTCAACGTGACGCGTAATTCTTATTTCGCCGAAAATAGACAGTACAAACCTTTCTATTATGAGTTTATGGGGTATGACGCAAGCCATTCGCCCTATTATAATCCACTCAATCCTGAGCAGGGAACAGAATATCTGGATTATAGCCCCGCAGATCGCACCAACGCTGCTATCTTCCGTCTGGAAAATCAGATCCTCTATGACCGTACATTTGGCAAACACGCGCTCAGCGGAATGTTTTTAACAGCAATCCAGGACCGTGTGGAGCCTGATACCCGTACCCCATCTTTACTGAATACATTGCCTTACCGCAATGTTTCCTATTCGGGACGGTTTACCTATTCGTTCGATAAACGGTATTCCGCAGAATTTAACTTTGGATATAACGGCTCAGAACGCTTTGCAGATAAACATCGCTGGGGATTTTTCCCATCAGCGGGCCTTGCCTGGAATGTACAGAATGAAAGCTTTATGGAACCCTACCGGGATGTTGTTTCACTCCTTAAATTGAGGGCTACACACGGTCTGGTGGGAAATGACGTGATTTCTGCGACTAGTTCCCGCTTCTTTTATCTTTCGGATGTAGAGCTCAATTCGGGGAATCAGTCCTATACATGGGGGATGCCCGGAGAAACCCGCCGAACGATCAATGGTATCGATATCAGACAATACCAGAACAACGACATCACCTGGGAGATTTCCAGACAGTCCAACCTAGGTCTTGAGCTAGGGCTTTTTAAAAGCGCATTTAAATTGACTGTTGACTATTTCAACCAAAAGCGCTCGAATATCGTGCAGACGAGAGCTTCCATTCCATCTACGGCAGGTTATTCGGCGAATATCCTGGCCAATGTTGGCAAGTATAGTTCGCGGGGTGTTGATGCCGAAATGAACTATTCAAAATCTGTAAACTCCGACCTATGGTTTCAGGCCCGGGGTACTTTTACTTACGCGACTGGTAAATACGTTAATTACGAAGAACCGCAATACGAATACCCTTACTTAAGTAGGATTGGCCTAAGTGCCACACAGCAAAGAGGATATGTTGCTGAAAGATTGTTTATTGATGACGATGAAGTACGCAACAGTCCGGCACAAACTTTTTCTGAGCAGGTACTCGGCGGGGACATAAAATATTTGGATATCAATAAAGATGGCGTCATTAATTCCAATGATATGGTGCCTATTGGATTGCCGACAACTCCCGAGATCAATTATGGTTTTGGCTTGAGTACGGGCTATAAACGACTTGATTTTTCTTTCTTTTTTGCAGGCATGGCGCAGACCTCCCTGTTTATCAATCCGACTTATGCCGGATCTGCTCCATTTGGCAGTGTAACGGCGCCGAATGCCGTGCTACAGGTGTGGGCAGACAGCTATTGGTCAGAAGGTAACCAAAATCCATATGCCCTATGGCCACGATTGAGTAGTACGCCGATGGCGAATAACACGCAGACAAGTACATTTTGGATGCGTAATGGTAATGTCTTTCGTCTCAAACAGGTCGAACTGGGATTTGAATTAAATCCGGCAGTCGCCAAACGCTATAAATTTCAGCGGTTTAGAGTCTATGCCAGCGCAACCAATTTGCTGAAATTCAGTAGTTTCAAAATGTGGGATCCTGAGCTCGGTGGTAACGGATTGGGCTATCCGCTACAACGGGTGTTTAACCTTGGTATTAATGCAAGCTTTTAATTATGAAAAGAGAAATTACAAAATATTTAATTGGTGTGTTATTGGTCATTGCCAGCGCATCCTGCAGTAAATATGTAGATGTCGTACCGGATAATGTACCGATACTCGAACATGCTTTTGCAAGTAGGGTAATGGCCGAACGCTATCTGGCTACATGTTATAATGCCATGCCTAATTTTAGTGGTTACAATGCTAACCCCGCCATTATGGGTGCCGGAGAGATATGGACAAATGAACAGATTGCGTCTGCCGGTAAAAACATTCTCCGTGGCGCACAGAATGCGGATAGCCCTTTGCTCAACGAATGGGATGGTACATCCAGTCTCTGGCGCGGTATTTCGGATTGCAATATCTTTATAGATAGTATCGGTCAGGTACCGGATATGCCTATCGAAGAACGTGATAAATGGAAAGCTGAGGCAACATTTCTCAAAGCTTTTTATCATTATGAATTGTTGAAACGTTATGGACCTATTCCTATCATGGACAAATTTATCCCGGTAGGGTCGGATTTGGAAAACTATGCCGTTGAGCGGCAGCCGGTCGATGATGTGTTTACCTATATTATCAAAACGATTGATGGTGCCATGGAGTTTCTTGACCCCAATGTGGTTGATGTAAATGCCGAAATGGGACGTGTGAACCGGATAGCCGCTAAGGCAATCAAAGCAGAAGTACTGGTGTACGCTGCAAGTCCGCTGTTCAATGGCAACCAATCGTTGGTGGCGACGATCAAAAATCAGAACGGCAAGCAGCTCTTTAATACCACTTATTCGGCTGAGAAATGGATCAGTGCCGCCAATGCATGCCGGGAGGCTATTGAAGCAGCTGAGCAGGGAGGGAAGTCGCTATTTGTCTGGCAAGCGCCTCCCGGAGTTAACATCACCCGTCCTGAGGCTATCGCACAGCTGAGCTCGAGATTGGCTTTTAGCCAAAATAAAGATAATACGGAAGGACTCTGGTTTTACTCCAATAATCTGATCAGCAACGACGTTCAGCTATCCTATATGCCACGCGGATGGGATGCCAATACACAGTCGAATGCAAGTATTCGTTCCTTTCTTTCGGCTAGTCAGAATATGATCGCTAAATACTATAGCGCCAATGGAGTACCCATAGACGAGGACAAAAGTTATCCTTATAGCCAACGTTTTGAGGTGGTCAACGTGACCGATCCCAAATACCAATATGATGTGGCCCTCAACAACCAGACTATTCGCCTACATTTGGACCGTGAGCCACGTTTCTATGGCAATATCTCTTTCGATGGTGGACGCTATTTTATGCGGAGCAACGCCACAGAAGCAGGAGCCTTTAGTACCTTTTATAGGCTGGGGGGAAATGTGGGGATAAACAATGGTACTTACTATAACGTCACGGGATACGGTGTTAAAAAGTATGTGAACTATGAAAATACCTTTGGGGCTTCCAATTCAATGAGTATTGTATCCTTCATTGCTCCAGTGATCCGCTTGGCAGACCTTTACCTGCTTTATGCCGAAGCACTTAACGAAGTGAACGGCCCAACGGCGGAAGCAATATCTTATATTGATAAAGTACGTGCCAGAGCAGGGCTAAAAGGGGTAGAAGCAGCTTGGCAGGAGTACTCAATCTACCCAAGCCGCCCCGCGACAAAGGATGGTTTGCGGAAAATCATAAAGGATGAGCGGACGATCGAACTCGCATTTGAAGGTAAGCGTTTTTGGGATCTACGCCGTTGGAAAGATGGGACGGAGGAATTGAGCAAGGAGGTCGTGGGCAATGATGTGAATCAGCAAAACCCCAACCTTTACTACAGACAGATGGTATTCTATTCCCCGAGTTTTACAGAGCGGGATTACTTTTGGCCGATCAGCCGCGCAGAGTTGCGTAGAAATCCCAAAATGGTTCAAAATTATGGATGGTAGTTTTTAAAATAATGAATATGAACTTAGTATATAACACAAAAGGATTACTTAGACTTTTGATCTTTGTGGGGCTATCTATTGCTCTTTTCCAGGCCTGTAAGGAGGATGTGGGGATACAGCCGATCAAAGAGGGCGCAGTAGCGGGGCAGGTGACAAATGTGCGTACCTATGCATTGGCCGGTGCTGCTGTAATCAAATATGACCTTCCTACAGACAAGGATTTCCGCTATGTAAAAGCGGTCTATGTATTGAACAACGGCAGTCGTGTAGAGACTAAATCTACCCAGTACAAGGATTCGCTTCGGGTGGAAGGATTTTCTGTTGCGGGCAGATATAATGTCGAACTTTATTCTGTAAGTGTTGGCGAGGTCGCGTCCAAGCCGATTGTCGTAACAGTCGACGTCGCTACACCTTATAATCGACTGATCTCGGAGGGCCTGAAAAATGATTCAAAATTTAATTCCACCTATGGCGGAGTCAATATTTACATTGACAATAAAGAGAAACAACCGCTGGTTGTCATTGTTATGAAAAAGGATGCGGAAAACAACTGGAAAAATATTGATACAGCCTATACGAGCCTGGAAACGCAGACCTTGCGTGTACGCGGTATAAGCGAAGGCCTGAGCACTTTTGGGGTATTTATTCAAGATAAATGGCGCAATAATTCGGATACCATCGTAAAGGAACTGGCGCCACTGGAAGAAATATTGATTCCGAAAGATACCTGGCAGCTGACCCAGATTGCGGTAGGTGCCATCGGCGGAGATTGGGATACGTTTAATGGAACTTACGGCGGACGTAGTTTGAAATATAAAACATTATGGGATAACAAGATGACATCACATGGAGATGAGGCCTGGTTTGCATCGACACCAATTCCTTTTTCTTTCTCAATTGATCTTGGCGCACAGTCTATCCTAAGCCGTATCAAAACCTGGCCACGGATGTCTGATTTAAATGGATCTTATACGACCACCCATGTGAAAAAATTCCAGGTATGGGGATCAAACAATCCAGATATGAATGACCCAAGCTTTGACAAATGGTTTCTATTGGGAACTTTCGAAAGTATAAGACCTTCGGGATTACCCTTCGGACAGGCTGCCACAACGGATGACAAAAATTATGTAAAACAAGGTGAAGAATGGGATTTTCCGGATGTGAACCCTGCAGACCCACGTTATAAGAACCGCTATATCCGTATCAAGGTATTGAGTACATGGAATGGTATTGAAGCTTCAGACAAAAATCCTTCTGCTATTATCATGTCCGAGATCACCCTCTGGGGACAACGTTAGCAGATGATTATCTAATAGTAATGAGTGAAAATTATGAAAAGAAAAATAATATATATAGCTGCGCTGATAATTGGACTGGCAGCCTGTAAGAAGGAAGATCACTATTATAAGGCCTATTTGGAGAATGCTGAGCGCTACTATCCCGGAGCATTGGATTCATTGGCAATATATCCCGGCAACGGGAGAGCTCAGGTGCATATGCGTTTGAGCACCGATCCAAAGATAAAGCGGGTACGCCTGGTTGTAACCAATGATTTAAATGCACTGCGGGACACATTGTATTATAATATTGCAGCTTCAGAGATCGGAAAAGAAAAAAATATCTTTCTGGACAAACTGAAGGAAACGCGCTATACGGTCAGTGCCCGTGGCTTTAGTGCAGAAGGAGACAGTTCGAAGGCGATGACAGCAACGACATCCGTGGAGGGTGAACGTTACGGTGCGACGGTCTTGAGCCTCAATAGGGTATTCAACAATTTTACGACTTCGCCAAGTGGCCGAAAACAGGCTCTATTTTTCGTTGAGACCGTAGGTAGCGGTTTTTCGCCATTACAGGGGACGCGGGTATATTTTGATAGATCAGATAATAAGCGTGATTCAATTTTCTTGGCGCCATTGGATTTCGCTGTGGAGTTTCCCACTGACATCCAGCCCAAAGGAAGTATTTCTTTTGTCAGCTATTATAAAAAGTCCATGTTCTCCTTGGATAATTTCCAGACCAATGAGAAGGTGGTCAGTTATTAGCCTTGCAGATTAACCTAGTAGGATGCTGTTTCAATTTACTGAAACAGCATCCTACTAGCTGTTATTGCGATGCTGTTTTTTATGTAAATTATAGCTAGTAGCTGTTTTGATCTTTTGTTGCTGATACCAATTATTTTCAAGTTATCCTGTTAAACTAGCGTTTTGTTGTTTAATTAATACTTTTTTATTACTTAATTAATGAAATATTTTATAGGTTTGTCGGATCTTACGGTCCGGTTAATTATTGTGTAATTTATATTTCTATGTTAAAATATTTAAGTGTTTTTGCTTTTTCGACTTTACTTGTCTTTAGCTGTTCAGATAAATACGAACAGTTGGGCCAAGACGATGATAAGGAAACCAAAGAAGAGACAGTAAGCCAGCGACCATTGCATCTTGTTGCAAACACTAAAAATGCAGGTATTTATGATATGGTGATCTTCACCTTAAAGGACAGCACATATAAAGGACCCAATGAATCGATTGCGGTACCATTGATGTATAACGACCTGGATTCACTTATCTGGGAAATTGATGGTAACTATCAGAAGTTTAGCCTTTTACGCAGGTTTGGGGGTGGTTTTTCTTTTACATCGGAATGGGGGCATCATTTCTACCTTCCTGGTACTTATAAAATCTTTTTATCGGGTTATAAGGACAATAATAGGCTGGTAAGGGATTCGATGAACGTGAATATTGCGGCCTCAGCTGATTTTTTGAATGTCAGTTGGGATCAGGTTAAAAATCTAGGTCAAAATACAGGCTACACAAGCAATGGCACCTTGGGTTATGAGTTTCAGGTTCTGAATAGAAATAGCGATCATGTATTATCTTCCACACTCACGGTCACATTTGATTCCACAGATTTTAGGAAACCGAATCCTGACCTGGCTGATAACGAACGTGCGGCGCTTTCAGCCTATATCACGCAGTTGTATGGGAAAGCAGCTTTTGAAGGTGATGAAGCGGTTTTAAACCAACAGTTTAAGCAACTTTTTAAATCATCGATACCGAAAGATAAAGTGCTGAAAATCTGGAAAACAAAGAAATCCAATATTGCCTTGTTGTACCGGAAGCGTGAAGAGAGTGATGTTTTTCATTATTGGGTGCATGCCGAGCCTGTTAGTTAAGGGTGCAGATTGCAGGCAAGGCTGACTGTTTTGTGGTAAGCGAAGGCGATCAGTCCCTTTGACGATGAAGAGATGTATCTAAAGATGGGAAAGTTAATTATCAATATATAAGTAAATAGCCGCAGGATTTCCACGGCTATATCCTTAAACAGATTGTTTCTATTCTTCGGATGCTTTTTTCAATAGTTCTGGCCCTTGTTTATTGACAATTTCCATTTCCGTTTTCACAGCAAACATGGTCCTGTTGTTGCGCTAAATGGATCTATTTTTAATAATACCAGCAAAAATATCCTTGTAAGTTGTCCCGATAGGGATCTTGTCTTCCTGGATAAAGATGTGTAGTGCATCGATTTTGCTGATATGATTGATGTTGACAATAAAAGAATGATGCACTCTTACAAAGGACTCCGGCAGGCGTTCGGCGAGTTCCTTCATTCTTTTATAGCACATCTGCTTGCCCTGGATGGTGTGCAAGAAGACATATTCTCTGGAGCCTTCAATATACTTCAGATCACGAAAATTGATCTTCACTGTTTCATAGCCTATTTTTATAAAAAATGAATCCTGCTGATCTTCGGATTGAAGCGTGGGAACACTGGCATCCGGCTGTGCAAACTGATCCTTCACTTTTGTAATGGCTGAAAGAAACCTGTTGAATGAGATGGGTTTCAAGAGATAATCAACCGCATTTTTTTCATAACTATCAACTGCATATTCCGAATAAGCAGTGGTAAAAATAATTTTAGTATTCGGAGGGAGCATACTTGCCAGTTCCAGTCCATTGAGTCCCGGTAGGTTAATGTCCAGAAAAATAAGATCAATATTGTTGTGACCGATATTTAGGACTGCTTTTTCACTTTCAAAATAAACACCACAAAGTTCCAGAAATGGAATCCGGCTGACATAATCTTCCAAAAGCTTGGCTGCATTAGGCTCATCATCTACTATTACGCATTTTATTTTCATGTTTTCGGGATCATTAAGGTTGCTATAAACTCGCTCCCTTTCTGGGAGCTATATAGTTTATAATTATCTGCATAAAGCAGCGTCAATCTTTCTTCCAGATTTTTTAGCCCTGTTCCCGATTGATTAACTTTATATGGATCAGGATGAAGTCTGTTTCTGATAAGAAAAGAAATGTGCTGTGCTCTTATCTGTATTTCAATAAATATATAGTTATCAGGGCTTGTTTTGTCTATGCCATGTTTGAGCGCATTTTCAACTAAAGGAACCATCAGCATGGGTGGTACAAATATTCCCGCCTCTTCATTACTATTTATTTCAATAGCGATCGGATTATAGCAACGTACCTGTTCCAGATCCATGATATTCTTTATAAACAAGATCTCTGTTTCTATTGGGATTTTCTCCTTCATGTTGATTTCTAGAAAGAAACGCATAATCTGCGAGAGTTTCTCGATCAGCAGCGCTGCTTTTGGGCTTTCCTTGTAGGTTTCATAATAAATATTATTCAGTGAATTAAAGAGGAAGTGTGGCTGCAGCTGGGCTTTCAACAATTTCATTTCAGTGATCAGCTGTTTTCTTTCCATCTCTTTCTGTTTTTTCATAATGATGAAGGACATAGAAACATGTTTGAGTAAGACCGCCAGCACCAGCGCAATGAAATTGGTCACCAATACGTAAGAAATATGAGCCGTACTGCTGTTAAAAAAAGAATTACCACTAAAAAGTAGAGCAACAAAGTGAGTTTCCACAAATATTCTGATAAATGATACCAGCGCAAAAGTGAGCAGCAATGTGATGGAAAACGATACTTTATTTGCATGGTACAATTTAGGGTATAAAAATAAGGTGTAAGTGTACACAATGGTCGCAAACGAAAGGAAAGCTACGGTAGCGATGGCCACAGCGTAAAGTGCATCACCTATACGTAGATAGGTATATAGCATAAATAGTATATAAACAATGAACCATCCCGATAGCTGGTACCAAAAAAAAATATTCCTGTTGAACATATCTGATCTGTAGATATAAGAGTCTAAAAATAGTGATATCAGACCGATCTCAAAAGAGATCCGAACTAATATTGGCGGTATTTCAATAAACAGTATCATTTATTCAGCAAAAAGGTAATTTGGGTCAACAGATCATCCTGTGGCATGAATTATACCGCCTGTTAAAAGTATTGCTCTATGTGTTGAATCACCGATACAACCACATGCTGTTCGATTTATATTTGTTGCTGTAATATAATGACAGTTTATGAAAACGCTAGCTTTATGTCTTTTTGTTTTTGTGTTCGGAAGATTATCCGAACAGTTTTCCCTATCCGCACAAATTGTTGTCGATCAGCAGGAAATCCCCGATACATTGGACGAACAGGACAACTGGGATTCCGTCATGCTTAGATTTGCTTTGGAGATACACGTAGATCGATGTTATACGAGCGAGGGACAATCTACGATAGGGGAATTAGAAGATCATATCAAAGGAATAGAGCCTGACAACAAACAAAAGCGTATTTTAAGAATTGTTAGCATCAATACCACCAATATTGCAGCACAGGCTGCCAATGCGATTGAATATCCCAAACGATTATTGGCCGACTACATCAGTCTGCTTCCAATTGTTGCATGGAATATATTGCGCAGTACAGTATTTCAAAATACAGAACACACATGTAAAGTTGGACTTTCGAAACTTTGTATAAATTAGTTTTGTAAAAATAGTCCTAGCGGCAATTATACAGCCTATCCTAAATAAAAAAACGATGAAACTAACAATTAATTTTTTAGCCTTTTTTTTCGCGACACTATTTCTTAGTTCTAGTGTTTATGGTCAACGAATAGACGACTATTCTTCCAAAATTGACAGTTTAATTCAAACTGCAAACCCAAGAACTTTTAATGGCGTTATTCTGATCACAGAAGATGGAAAGACGAAATACGCGAAAGCATTTGGATATTCCAATATGGAGCGCAAGGTGCCAATAAGCTTAGAAGACAATTTCAGGATTCAGTCGAATAGCAAACAAATCACAGCAGTTTTAATTTTAAAAGAGGTTGAAAAGGGTAATATAAGTTTAAACAAACCAATCGGAACCTATCTGACTGACCTAAAACAACAATGGGCTGATACAGTTACGGTACATCAGTTACTGAATATGTCAGCAGGTATTGTGAGTCTCGACAAGCCATTGGCATTTAAACCGGGTACAGACTTTTACTATAGCAATCCGGCTTATGGATTATTGGGACGATTGATTGAAAGCACTACTGGAAGAAAATATGTAGACGTAGCAAATAGTTTATTTAAGGAGTTAAAAATGAAACATACTTACTGCTATGAAATAGGCAAAACCAACCAGGGGCTTATCAATGGATATGTGCGATCAAAAGACTCCATTAGTTTCGTAGATTTTAAAACCTTGAATTTTACCAATGAATCCTGGTCAAATTTCATACCGACCGGAGGCATTATCTCCAATGTGACTGATTTAAACATTTGGGACACAAAACTTCATAATGGCAAAATACTGAAAACAACATCTTATGTTGCTATGGTAAATTCGACAAACATTGATCCTGATTTTACCTTTAGTGAAAAGAAATCGAAATACGGATATGGAGTGAACATCAACGAAGAAGAACCAATAAAATATATTGGACACGGAGGAAGGGGATTAGGCTTTGTAAGCCTTAAGATTTATGTGCCTGCTAAAAAACTGAATTTAATCATCTTGGAAAATACGTATGATAGAAATACGGATATCGTTTACTTTTTTGAAAAAAAAATCAGACAGATTGTAATGAATAGCAGTCTTGTAAAATAGTAACTAACTGTCACAAAAAACCAAGGGAAACCAAAGCAAGTGTATCTTACATGAATACAGAAAAGCACTGGAACCGTCATGGTTCCAGTGCTTTTCACTGGGTTATTTTTGGGATTTATTAACTATCATGGGCTGTATATACGGCTTATATGACAATTTATCTCCTTTCCACAATAATATCGAACTTTATGCTTCCACCTTTTCCACCTTTAGGAATCACATTCTTTATGCCTATCAAAGAACTTAAATCAGATCCCTTGGCATTTGCCGGAAATGTAAGTATCGGCGCTCCTCCATATCCATTTTGAGCTATTCCCTTTGTTTCTAGTGATTAATTTTCGTAAATTCTCACGTTCTAAATACGATAAGATGAACTACGAAAAAGTATATCCTAAGGAAAGTATCAAGCATTTTGTTTGCTTTTTCTGGAATTTTGAAGCCGATTTTGAAGTAACGTCTTTGTACCAGCATTCATCTGTAGCGTCGATATATCCGAAATTAGCATTTCAATATATTCCGGGAATGAAAATTTCCAAAAATCATGAAGTAACCAATTTGTTCAATAGCGGTTTTCAGTCGCAAACAGATACCTTTTGCCAGCTGTCCGCCGAACAAAAAGTAGGTGTCTTCGGAATCTATTTTCAACCTTATGCTATACCATTTCTCTTTGGCCTTCCTACATCCGAAATTACGAATCAAAATATTGAAATAGCTGAATTATTGGGGAAGGATGGTGTTTTTTTAGAGGAAAAGATTTTGAACTGTGTAAATACACAAGAAAGAGTCGCTGTTATCACGGAATATCTAGAACAAAGGATAAATAAATTTTCACCAAGGCTAGAGGATACCATTGCTGCAATACAGCATATTGTTTTTCATAAGGGGAGCATGAAAATTACAGAAGTTCTCGGACAACAATTTCTATCTCAGCGGCAGTTTGAACGTAACTTTAAGTTATTGACAGGCTTTTCTCCTAAAAATTTCTCAAGAATTGTCCGTTTTGAAAAAAGTATTGAGAATGCCATTAATCAAGATTTGTCATTGACCGAAGTAGCATTGCAGGCTGGTTATTTTGACCAATCACATATGATTAGAGAATTTAGAGCTTTTACCGGTAAAAAGCCGGTAGCCTATTTTTCTGAGGACTTGTCATTATTCGTAAAAGAATAAATGTCGAATTTATACAATCCTAATTTGTAAGCTGATGGTACTTTTGGGAATGAAAAGAATCGGAATTTTTTACTCATTATCATTTTAATAAATAGTTGTATGAAATCACATCCTGAAAAAACAATTATCAAGAATGGAATTTCCATTTATACAGAGCATTTTGGACAACCGGGAAATCCAGCGATTTTATTAATAGCTGGGGCAACTGTTTCGCTATTATATTGGGATAAGGAGTTTTGTGAAAAATTATCCCAAAAAGGTTTTTTTGTCATTCGTTACGATAACAGAGATGTCGGAAAATCAACAACAGGAAAACCAGGTTCCATCTCTTACAGTATTGAGGATCTTGCCGATGATGCAATTCATATTTTAGATGGATATCATATCAGACAAGCAAATATAATGGGAATTTCTTTAGGAGGTTTGATCGGCCAAATTATAGCGATCAAGTATCCTGAACGGATTGGTTCACTCGTTTTAATGTCTACTGGACCATGGGGTACACCTGATCCCAAAGTTCCCGAAATGGATAAGAAGGTGATCGACTTTCAGCTCAAAGCAACACATGTAAATTGGGATGATGAAAAGGCTACAGTAAATTATATGCTGGAAAGTTCGCATCTGATGGCTGGCAAAAAAACAATAAACTATGCAAAAGAAGAAAAAAGAATTCGGGCGGATTTTCATAGATCCATAAATTACCGCAGTATGTTTAACCATGCCTTACTACAAGGAGGGGAGGTCTATTATGATCGGTTAAGTGAGATCAAATCACCAGCATTGATTATTCATGGTTCTGATGATAAAATATGGCATTTTGGACATACGGACAAACTATTATCGGAGATTAAAAATTCGGAACTTTTGAAATTAAATGGTACCGGACATGAACTTAATGATAATGATTGGGATATTATCATAAACAGATTGAGCGAATTCCTGAAGTAGTCGATTGTTGAAGGAAATTTCGAAAAATGTGGACTTTAAAGTATAAATTAACAAAAAATAAAATATTATGTCATTTCAAACCTATATTAAAAATATTGAAGAAAAGACGGGAAAGTCCCGCGTTGATTTTGAAAAGCTAGCTATTGAAAAAGGGTTTACTGAGGAGGGAAAATTAAAAAAAGGAATAAAGGCAACCGAAATCGTTAATTGGCTAAAAGAGGATTTCGAATTAGGTCATGGACATGCCACTGCGATGTATGCCTATGTTACGGGGAAACGTGAGTAAACATAAATTGTATGATCGTTTTCCACTGAATCAAAGACCATTCTAAACAGTGCTTTAGTATTTTACATTGCAATCCGTTATCAGTAGATTTTTTAGGCATTTCCTGGCTCGGATGGAAGTTTTTAAATAAAATTAAAAACTTAGTTGCATCAACTAAGTTTTTAGCTGATATTTGTTTAATAAAAAATAAATGGATGGATATTAAAGATTTAACCAAAGTAGAGAGTCAGTTGATGCAGGTACTATGGAAATTGGAAAAAGCCTTTGTTAAAGAAATTATCAGTGAACTGCCAGATCCTAAACCAGCCTACAGTTCGGTTTCTACGATCATCAGAATTTTAGAAAACAAAGGGGTAATCGCTTACGAAGCATTTGGGAAAACACATCGTTATTATCCGCTCATTACAAAGGAAGAATACATGCTATACGAGACGGAGAAGTTATTGGACAACTATTTCTCCAGTTCAGTACAGGATATGTTTTCGTTTTTTGTCCGTGAAAAAAAGGTGGATATGAAGGATGCCGAGCAATTGCTGAAGATGATTGATAAAATGGAGGATTAATAATATGGAAGGACAATTCTATCTGCTTTCGGCCAGCATTCTGCTTGGCATATTTTATCTTTTTTATCGGTTATTGTTCTTCCGTACAACCTTTTTTCAGTTAAATCGGATCTACTTGCTGTCTGCTCTGTTTCTCTCCTTAACGATTCCAATCCTGGATATTTCCACTTTTTTTGAACTTTCAAAAGTAGATGTATGGACGATTACCTTAGCCGCAGCGAATGAGGGACAGGTTACAACTACACTGCATGACAGCATGGGATGGTTATTCTTAATTTATTGGATAGGGGTGATCGCTCAGGCGATCCTACTGGTCATCAAATTTTGTGCAATTAGCAAGCAATTGAAATTGCCCGCAGGGGATAGGGCCTTTTCGTTTTGGCGAACGAAAGTAATCAATCCGGAGCTACCAAACTATAAGGTGATTGAAGCGCATGAAAATGTGCATATCAGGCAGCTGCATACACTTGACTTGCTGATAGTGGAGCTGATCCGACTGTTTTTTTGGTTCAATCCGCTAATCTACTGCTATCAAAGAAGCTTAAAATTGGTTCATGAATATCTCGCAGATGCATATACAGTTAAACTCGTAGGAAGTAAAAAGGAATATGCGATGATGTTATTTTTGCGCAACTTTCATGTGGACCCATCCTTGGTAAATAGTCTAAGCAATCCCTCGCTATTGAAGTCACGTGTAAAGATGTTGGATAGCAAGAGATCATCACCCTATCATTTTATAAAATATGGTCTTAGCTTTCCGCTCATCGCTGTCATGCTGGTCCTTTGTTCCAGTACAAGCTGTTTTAATCGGGTTGATCGGGATGAATATGTGCAGAAAGCAAGTTTTCCAGGTGGACAGGGGGCATTTGGCACGATGCTGATAAAAAACTTAAGTGGGGTATCGGACAAAAAGGGACAGGTGACCCTACACTTTATTGTGGAAGCGGATGGGCGTATTAGTAATGAAAAGATTGTAAAAGGTCTGGATGAACTGAGTAATGATGCGGTTTTAAGAGCGGTCAAGCAAAGTCCCAAATGGTATCCGGCACAGCAAAACGGTAGAAAGGTAAGATCTGCTTATCAAATTAATGTAAATTTTTCAACTGATAATCAGTGATATATGTTTTATGTCTAATAAATTAGTTGTGTTGGCTAATTTATTAGTTTAACAACTAAAGTATTAGTTGTATGTTTGGGTAATCAAATATCCAAATTATGACTTTGCTCTTCTTTAGGTCTTTACCTGTTTGCTGCCTGTCAGTTTTCCTATTGTTATGCAGTAGCGTATATGTAGCTGCCCAATCCAAACTTAGCAAGATAACGGCTGTAGTATTGGATGAGCACAATGCTGTGTTACCCTTTGTACAGCTCACCTTAAAAAGCGGGAAGGACTCCGTCTCCATCGCTACTGTTCTTGCTGACGAAAAGGGTTACTTTATGTTCGAAGTGGCAAAGGGAAGCTACTTGCTCGAGGGGAAGCTGTTGGGCTATACCACATTCTATTCTAAACCTATTGATATCACAGGTAAAGAGCATATATCACTTGGTGTCATCCAGATGCGCGCAATGTCCAAGCGGTTAACGACAGTGGATGTCGCAGCGAAAGCGGCTTTTGTGGAACGTCGCGTAGACAGGATCATTGTCAACCTGAATGGGATGGGGGCGGGTGCTCCAATAATGGATGTAATGAACCAATTACCGGGGGTAACGGTCACACCCGACGATCGAATCAGTCTGAATGGCAAATCTGTACAGATCTATATCGACGGTAAAGCGACAACAGTCCCGGCAGAAGCTTTAGCAGGGATGTTAAAAGGGCTATCCGCCAACAATGTCCAAAAGGTGGAACTTATTGCACAGCCCTCGGCCAAATATGATGTTGCCGGCAATGTTGCCATTATCAATATCATAAGAAAACGTAACACAAAAATAGGTTTGAATGGTAACGTTTATGCGGGGGGCGGAAAGGGTACATTTGGAAAGGCCAATGCTGGCGGGAGCATTAATTATAAACGCAGTTTCTATAACCTGCTCCTGAACATGGACTACAATTACAACAAGTATTTTTTTGATACCTATATCGGCTCTTCATTTTTGGATAAAAATGGAGCGGAAACGGGAGTATCAATGTCCGAAATTCAGAGTACACGAAGTAATGCCAATTATACGCCAAATCTGGAATTGGACATGTACCTGTCCAAAAAAACGACCTTGTCGGCCTCGGTTAAACCTGGTTTTCAGTTCTTTGACCGCGATGGTGCGGCGCAGATAAAATCAGATGGGCAAGGAGAAACTGAAGTCCAATCGCAATTTGCCAACAAAGTGGATATTCGGGCAACTAACTTTGCGTCGGGATTAAGGTTGCAACATCAGGTGGATACACTCGGACGTGAATTGGCCGTCGATCTGGATTATGTCCATTACATGAACAACAACAATCAGGATAACCTGACGACAACATTCAATCCGCAAGCTGATTTCACGAGCCTGGTTGCGCAAGATCGGATTTTTTCCATCTATGCTTTAAAGGCAGACTATACGCATCCGCTTAAAAATAAACAACAACTGGAAATTGGGATGAAGACAAGTTATATGCATTCGGATAATATGAATGCATATCAGGATGCCTCAACACAACAAAAGGACATATTCAACTATCAGGAAAGTATTTCGGCGCTCTATCTGTTATATGGTGCCACAAAAAACAAAATATCTTATCAATTGGGGCTAAGGGGCGAATATACCGATGGTCGGGGTGAGCAAGTCGAGAAAACGCAGGCTTTTAACCGCAAATATTTTGAGCTATTGCCTTCGTTGCATGTCGATTATAAATTTTCGGAGAATAGCCTTAGTCTGGGACTAAACAAAAGGATAGAACGGCCGAATTATGAAAGCCTCAATCCATTGGTACGTATTATTAGCAATGCCAATTTTCAGCAGGGAAATCCTTTACTTAAACCAGCATTATCCTACAATGCGGACCTATGGTACGGTTATAAAAATGCATTGTTTTTTGGTCTTACATACAGCTATACGAAGGATGATTTTACAAGCTTGTCGGTTCCGATCGATCAAGGTGGTATTACAACCTTACCGGGTAACGCCGATTATGGAAGATATATGACCATGCAGGCGATGTATGGTAAACAGGTATTTCCATGGTGGTACACAAGTACAAATGCAACGCTGTCGAAAAGATCTTTTAAAGGCGAAATAAATGGCCTTTGGTTACATAGTAATGGATTGGCAAGTCTTTCGGCAACATCCTACAATAGCTTTCTTCTCAGTAAAAACTTCTCATTTATGTTTCTGTTCAACTATCGGGGCAAAAGTATGGACCGGACGGTGACCAATGCGTCTTTTGCCTACCTGACTGTGGGGCTGCGGCAGCAGTTTCTCAATAAACGTGCTGCTGTTCAGCTCAATTGTTTGGATATTTTCAACTCATACAAGAATGAGTATCAACAAAACAGCGGAATTGTCCAGCAGCATTGGCGGAATAATTTTGAAACACGGATGATCAAATTAAACCTAAGCTATACGTTCGGCACAACAATAAAAAAAGGACAGAAAAGCAATGGCGCCGAGGAAGAAAAACAGCGTGGTGTCTTAAAAGAAGATTAGTATAAGCTTTAGCTGTTGGTTGAGCGACTTACCAACAGCTTTACTACCTTAATTTTACTCATAATTGCTTTTGTAGTAGGGCTAGGGCGGGGTATATATGCACCTGCAAAATTTACAGCGATAGCTCTTTCAGAAGCGTAACTGAACAGGCGCTATTTGTCGGTAAAGTATTTCCAGGTCGCTTTGGTGATGTCAGCAATTAATTTTTCGCTGTCTTCTCTCTTTTCCGTAATATTCATTAGGTATATCGAAAGCGTAAAATGATGCCCATTGGCCAATTTCACAATACCGATATCATTCATGGCAGCTCTGAGATTTTGCTCGTTTGTATTCGAGATTCCAGTTCTGTGTGCAAGTTCTGTTCCTTGCGGAAGGCCGGCCTTCATCCAGGTAGTTCCTCTGGATGTTTCCACCATGATCTGATAGAGATAGGTGCTGGTTTCTTTTTTTAGTATTTTACCTTGATAGAATTTTTCGAGAAGTAGCGTGGTGGCTATCGGTGTAGTGGTATTAATATAGAGATTGTCCCAGGTTGCCATTTGCTGCTCATTGACTTTGATGGTGACATCTTTAATACCTTGTTGGGTAATAAAATCCTGCACTTTTTCTGGACCGCCAAGAATATTTAATAAGATATCGCAGCCATTATTATCACTGTGGGATACCGTATACCGTAAGAGTTGATCCAGGGTTAGGTAGATATTCCCATTGGGATAATCATCCCGCATGGGGCTCCATGTATTTTCAAGCAGTTCATCTTTTCTGATGAAAAATTTTCGGTCGATCTTTAATTTGCCCTTGTCGACCTGATTAAGCGCAGCAAGTGCAATATGAAATTTGAAGACACTCATCATCGGCATTTTCAAATTTCCGTTGATGCTTAAGGTATCTTTATCTGTTATGCCTTTTATTGAAATTCCAACTGTCGCATTTTTCTGAGCGATAATTTCTTGTAGTTGTTTCTTTAATTGCTGCGTCGATTGTGCTTTGAGCTGAACGTTGATGACCATCAAGGTAAAGATCAGGAATATATTTTTCATCAGAATTGTTTAGAGCTTCTTAAATTCGAATGGAATTTGCAGGCTATCCCCTGATACAGTTGCTTTTAATTGTTCGCCATCTCGCCAATATTTAATCTTGTTTGGGAATGGCAGGGAGTCATTTTTACATTCAAATTGACCAACGTTTATAGTACTCATTTCAAACGAAATAAAATCCTTTTCGTCGGGTGTTTTTACACGCAATTTCCAGTTGTCATCGGTCTTTATAATATTCATTTTTTCTTGATTGATGGTGTCGTCTTTTTGTAATGTAAAAGCAAAACCAGTGTAGGTGGAATCGTTGATTTTCGCCCAATTCTCAAACGTTCTTTTACCGGCCGCTTCGTTGGTACGTTGCCATTTTCCCAATAACCAATCAAAATTTTCCGATTTTTCATTTTGTCTGCTTGTGCATTGTATAAAAACAAAAGCAATTACTACTGCGACTAAAATTTTCATTATTTTCTTTATTTTGATTTAAAAATATAGGTGTAAAAATCAAGGGGATCACAAGCCATTAAATAGAGCTAATATTAGCTTAAATTTAATAAAAAATTCTGGTTATGAGAATATTAAATTAAATAGTAGACCTTTGTAACCCTATTTTTTTGCTCACAAACGATCTGAATCTACCTGCCGACGAGATGGGAACGGAGCTGAAAGCTAGGATATATCTTATATCTGATAAAATTTTAAACAATCGATTGCACGACTTTTAATCTTTTGCAATTTGATTAAATCTCCTATATTTCGCCGACAGAACTGTTTTATAAACAATGGGTAGTATCGATCACCTAAGTAAAGAACATGCCTTTAAGGCTCTTTTTGACCAATACAAAGACGATGTGTTTGGTTATGCTTTACGTTTTTTTAGGTCGCGGGAATTATCCGAAGAATTGGTGCAGGATGTTTTTATGAAACTCTGGCTCAACTGGGAGTCAATCGATGGCGATAAAAATATCAAGTCTTATATCTTCACTATTGCCAAACATACCATCTACAACAAACTAAAGTCTTTTGTCGTACAGCAGACTTATTTGAACGATGTTTTCTACAACTATTCGATCGAAAGCAATGCCGTCGAAGAACTCGTCCATTATAAAGAACTGAAAGGGATCTACGATCAAGCGGTAGAGAAGCTGCCTAGTCAGCGGCAGCGTATCTTTAGACTGAGCCGCGAAGAGAATTTGAGCCATGAGGAAATTGCTGAGCAACTGCACATCTCCAAAAATACGGTCAAGGATCAAATGGTAAAATCACTTAAGTTTATTCGCCATTACCTGGAAGTAAATGCAAATTTAACAAGCTTATTGTTAGTGTTTTATCATTATATTCAAAAAAAATAAAAAAAGGGGATCGTCCCTCTAGGTGACTTGGTTGTATTAGCTCTATATAACCGAGTAAATATGATGACCAACCAAGAAGTAACCGCGCTTTATATTAAGTTTATCCATGGGCAGTGTACCCAGGCTGAAATAGATGTATTGCTTTCCGTCCTCATAGAGGAACAGTATAGGGATGCCTTTCCTGAATATAAGCAGATTGCCCCATTTATTTCCAAAAAAGATGTACTGACAACGGATGCTTCTGACCGGATTTTTGCAGCTATTGTCGAAACGGAAATTCCAGCTCAGCCAGTTGCAGATCCACGTTTCAGACCTGGAAGGTGGTGGGCGGTGGCTGCCTCATTGTTGATGCTATCAGGAATATACTATCTCTTTACGGTACAGCAGATCCCCAAAAGTATCAAAACGGTCTATCGCGCATCCGACGAAAAGAAAATCTATCAGCTTCCGGATGGGACAGCGGTCACGCTGGACAAGGGTTCAGAACTCGAAGTATCCAACCATTTCGGTATAGATTCTATCCGTGAGGTCTGGATCAAAGGGGATGGCTACTTCAGTGTCGCTCATAACAAGAAAAAACCTTTTATAGTGCATACCCTTGCCGGCATGAATGTTAAGGTATTGGGTACCGAATTTAATGTTAGTGCCTGGAAGGATAAAGCTTATGTGGTGCTCAATAAAGGTAGTGTCGAAGTGAATACTGCGGATCAGCGGTTGCGACTGCAACCGGGGGAGAGAGCTCTTTTCAGCTCTTTGGAGCAGCGCATGGAAAAAAAATCGGTCGATACGGTCTTCTATAATGCCTGGAAAAATAATTTGCTGGCCTTTGATAATGATGCACTGAAAGATGTGGTACGGAAAATAGCGCGTCAATATTCCTGTTCCATCGAAATTGCGGATACCAATTTATCGCGGATGACATTTACGGGCTATATACCGCGGAATGACCTGGACCTGGCGTTGAATACTTTAGGTAAATCATTGAACTGTACCGTGGAGCTCATCGACGGCAAATATATTATTGAACCCAACCAATTAAACTAATTATTATGAGTAAAATTCTGAAAGGAATTGCTGGGCCGACATTTGTCCTTACGGCACTGGCAATGTCTCCTGCTGCCCTGGCCTGGGGGAGCAGCTGGCGCGGGGGAGTCGCCATGCAACGTGTGGAAACGTCAAAATCGATCATCCAGTTGCTGAATAAAATTGAACGAAAATTCAACGTAAAATTTAGCTACAGCCCGGATTTGCTTAAAGAGATTTCGGCAAATGGATCTGAAACGCCAAAGTCAAAAGGGGAGCTTATGCAATTTTTGCAAGAATTGATTCCTGAGGCCACAGTCACCAAACTAAATAATGAGCTGTACTCCATTGCGCCCCGCGAACGTCGTACGACAAACCTATATACGATGGAAGCAGCAAATAACATCACTGCGCAACAGCAGGGGATCAAGGGGACCGTCAGAAACGAAAAAGGGGAAAGCATCAGTGGTGTCAGCGTCGCCGTACTAGGCAAGGCAACCAGTACCAAGACGGCCGAGGATGGTAGTTTCGCATTAGAAAAAGCAGCTGTTGGTGACCGCTTGGTCTTTAGCTCGGTGGGCTACGACCGGCAAGAACTTATTCTGGAGAGTCTAGGTGAACTAAAAATCGTATTATCATCTTCCAACGTTGGCCTGGATGAGGTGATTGTTGTGGGTTATGGTAATCAGAAGAAACGTAATATCACAGGCTCCATTTCCAGCGTATCGGGCAAGGATCTGAATACCTTCCCAACTTCCAATATCACCAACGCCCTTGCTGGGCGTGTGAATGGTGTATTTGCCAGCCAGCGCAGTGGCGGCCCTGGTTCGGGTTCGGACATTGTGATCCGCGGTAAAAGTACCACCAATGGTACCGCTCCGCTGTATGTTATCGATGGTATCCCACGTACGCTCAATGATTTTCAAGCCCTGAGTACTGAAGAGATCGAAACGATTTCCATTCTGAAGGACGCCACCTCGGCAGCTGTATATGGGGCCCGGGCAGCAAATGGTGTCGTCTTGGTCACCACCAAACGCGGCAGTACACAGGCTCCCGTAATCACCTATTCCTCTTTTGTGGGAAAAGATACCTATACCCGCGTGCCCGAAAGAATGAACGCTTATGAACATTCGATCTATAGAAATAGGGTAGCCAAATTCAATAATCTCCCACTGACGGACCCAAGTTATTATACGGATGATGAAATCCAATATTTTAAGGACAATCAGACCAATTACGACTGGTTTAAAGGAGCTTGGCATGATCCCGTTTATACCAAGCATGACCTGACTGTGAATGGTGGCAGCGAAAATATCCGTTATTTCTCTTCCATTGGCTATTATTATCAGGACGGGGCTTTCAACAACCTGGACTATAACCGCTATAACCTGCGGTCGAATGTCGATGCGAAGATCTCCGAAAGGTTGAGTGTGTCGCTCAACCTGGATGCCTCTCTGCAAGGGCGGTCAAGACCCTATTGGCCCTATGACGGCGGGGATGATGACCGAATGTTTGACCTCTATCGTGGCCTGCTCAACAAACCACCGATGATGCCCTGGAAAATCGGGGATAACTATGTGCGTGCCTACCAGCAATGGAATCCCATTGCACTAATTGACAATGCGGGCTTTAGCAAATGGAACCGCAATACGTTCAATGGGCTTTTGCGCCTGGATTATAAAATACCGGGTATCGAAGGGCTGAAAGCCAATGCAACGATGAACTACCGGAAATACTATGATTATAATAAAACCGTCCGTAAGAAATATAATGTGGCCGAATTTGAAACAACAGGTGGGCACAACCATATCACAACGGACAAGGTAATCCGGACTTTGCAGCTGGGCGACTGGGAAAATAGTGCCTATGCATCCTTTAATCAGAATAATTCCTATACCCTGAATCTCTCCTTGGATTATAACCGCGTATTTGGTAAGCATGCGTTGACCGGACTTTTCCTGTATGAACAGAGCGAGGGTAATACAGCTTATCTCTACGGATTCCGCAATAAAATGCTGTCGACTTCGATCGAACAGCTCTTCATTGGTGATGCAGCCGCGGAAAATAAGGATGCGACGGGAAGTGAAACCGAAACAGGACGACTGGGCTATGTAGGACGTTTTACGTACGGCTATGACAATCGCTATCTTCTGGAGGCAAACTTCAGGTACGATGCGTCATTAAAATTTGCACCCAAGGGACGTTGGGGCTTTTTCCCTTCTGTTGCAGTAGGTTGGGTGTTATCGGAGGAATCTTTTGTTAAGGACAAATGGACCTTTGTGGACAACCTCAAACTCCGTATTTCCCATGGATTACTGGGTAATGACGGTGGCGACAATGTGGCCGAATATGGTTATATCAATCGTTATTCGATCACACCAGGTGCTATATTCGGTGGTGCCACAGCAGGAATTATGCCTGGTGCTTTGCCGAATTATGATATTACCTGGGAGAAGACCCGTATTACCAACGCTGGAGTTGACTTTAGTTTTTTGAAAGGCGGACTTAGCGGTTCCCTGGAATATTTTCGAAAACATACCTATGATATTCTGGGTTCCCGGATAGCGTCTACACCAAATACCTTTGGTGCACTTTTGCCAAGGGAAAACTATGGTATTGTCAACAACTACGGGATAGAGCTCTCACTGCGTCATGATCGGCAGATCAATAAAGACCTGAGTTATTTTGTGGGTGGAAACTTCAGTTTTGCACGCAATAAAGTGGAAAAATGGGATGTCCTGGCCGGAGCATTTGACTATCAACAGCGTGTGGGAAGACCGATTGATTTCATTACGGGCTACCAATCGGAAGGGATCGCTCGTACAGAGGCTGACCTTGCAGGGCTGCCTACCTATAATGGATTTGCCTATAGCCTGGGCGATGTAAGGCTCAAGGATAAAAATAGCGACAGTAATATTACCAGTGCGGATAATGTGGTCTTAAGTAAAAAAAGCATCAATCCGGAAATCATCTACGGGTTTACCTTGGGTGGCAAATGGAAAGGACTTGATTTTAATGCATTTTTCCAAGGCGTGGCCAACCGCGAAATTATGTTTCCCAATCGAGCGGACCTATGGGACGAACAGGCTGTACTCCGTATTTTCACGGATAGCTGGTCGCCGGAGACGCCGAATGCGAGATATCCTCGGGTAGGTGGCATCGGTGCCAGTAGTCTTGGCGCCAGCAGGGACGCTTCGTCATTCTGGTTGATGAACGGCAATTACATGCGTTTGAAAAATCTGGAGATTGGCTATACGCTCAGTGAATCACTGACTAAACGCCTGGGAATTGGCGGATTGCGGGTGTACGTATCGGGAACCAATCTGCTGACATTTGACAGCATCAAGGTTGCCGATCCGGAGGCAATAGCGGGTGACTATGGCGTATACCAGTATCCGATTATGAAGAGTATTACTGGAGGCTTGTCATTCAAATTTTAACCCTAATGATCAATTAATCTTTTTTGAGCAATGAAAAATTTTAACACATTATATAGCTTATTAGCCGCTGGGGTACTCGTAATGAGTTCGTGCAGCAAGGTGTTGGATAAGAATGATCTATCGGCGATCAGTGAGCCTGTGGTCTGGTCGGATCCCAAATTGGCGACTGCCTTTGTCAACAATATATACATGACACTGCCGGGTTGGGATGTCGGTCTTGCAGACGCTACGGATGAAGCGTCTAGAAAAACAAGTTGGATCGACGGAACAACAACTATTGATAATGGTGGACCTGGATATTGGCCCTATAGCGATATTCGGAAAATGAATATTTTCCTGAAGGAAATCGATGGGCCTCAGAGTACCATTGTCCCCGAAACACGTAAGGTGCTGAAAGGACAGGTACGCTTTATCCGGGCGTACACCTATTTTGAGATGGTGAAACGTTATGGTGGTGTACCTCTGATCTTAACACCGCAGGAGCGTACCGAGGATCTGCTCGTGGAGCGCAACAGCACAAAGGACTGTTTTGATTTTATCGTCAATGAACTGAACCAGGCGGCCGATGAGCTTCCTGCAAAATATATAGCTGCAGATGATCTGGGACGGGTTACCAAGGCCGCGGCTTTGGCCATGAAAGGTCGTGTGCTGCTGTTTCGCGCCAGCCCACAGTTTAATCCCAATAATATGACATCTGCTTGGGAGACAGCTTACAAAGCCAATAAGGAGGCACTAACGTTTTTAAATTCCAATGGCTATGGCTTGGTGGATAAATATAACAACGCAAGTTTATTTCTGGCCGAGATGAACAAAGAGGTGGTCTTTGCCATCCGCTACCTACAACCCGGACGCAGCCAAAACCGGGATGCTGCGGTTCGGCCCATTGATTTTACGGCCAATGCAACGGGCGGCTGTCATCCGATCCAGAAACTCGTGGATGCCTTTCCGCTCAAAAGCGGCAAGAAAGTACAGTGGAATAGTCCACAATTTAACGGTAATGCATCCCTGAGCTGGCAAAATCGGGATGACCGCTTTTATACGACCATCGTGTACAATGGGGCCAGTTACCTGGGAACAACAATGGCGCTCTATGATAATGCACAAAATGGCTACGCCTATGGTAAGCAAAATGGTTCACTGACAGGTTATTATTCACGTAAAGCGATCGACGAATCTTTGGATATCACCAATTCGCAGATATCGGGAACGGATTTTATCGAAATGCGCTATGCCGAAGTGCTGATGAATATGGCTGAAGCGGCCCTGGAGACAGGCCGTCCAGCCGAAGCTTTTGATGTACTCAAAACCATTCGTAAACGGGCGGGAATTGCCGAAACGACAGCCGGGGATCCCGAACTGGCTGGCAAGCTTTACGGACTGAACCCTGCAATGGGACAGACAGAGATGCGTCAGGCGGTACGGGATGAGCGTTACATTGAATTTGCATTTGAACAGAAACGCCTCTGGGATCTCCGCAGATGGAAAGCCATGGATCAGATCATGGTGGGCCAACAGAAACGCTTCGCTTTGGTGTTGCATCAGCAGGCAGGAGCACCGGGAGGGTATACGTATACCTTGACCGAACGTGATTTTTCACCGATGATCTATAAACAGAATATGTATTTTCTACCTTTATCTACAGCGACCATGCAAGGCAATGCGAAATTGCAGCAGACAAAGGGCTGGGGAAATGGTATATTTGATCCATTGGCAGGATTATAAACCCAATCGATTACTATTGCCCTGCTCCAATAACTGCAGGGCGATATTGAAACGACGATTACTTTCCTAATTTATACAGAACATGAGATTTAAGTTACTTTTAGTTGCATTAGCGTTCATAGCCGCGGAAAATGGATTCGCACAGAAAAAGGAGAATAAGCCGCAGGACTGGCTAATCAGTGGTGCTGCACCGTACCAATCCCGCATTGCGGTCGACGGCCAGAATATTGTCTTGGACAATGGGCTCGTGCGCCGCTCTTTTTGGATCAAGCCGAATGCCTTCTGCTATGATTTTACCAACTTAACTACAGGACAGCAGCTGATTCGTGCCGTACAGCCTGAAGCTCAGCTGCAGCTCAACGGCAAGTGGTATAATGTCGGTGGGGTGGATGGGCAGAAGGAACGCGCTTACCTGCGACCAGAATGGATGCCCACATTTACGGCAAAACCTGAAGATTTTAGTTATGTCAAACATGAGATTAGTGAACTGGATCCGCTGCTGCCCTGGAAGGGGGACAAGTGGTGGTCTACACACAAGGCTGCAGGAAAAGGCAAGGTCCTGACTTTTACCTATGCTGCTCCGGCCGCCGCAGCATTATCTGGAATTGAAGTAAAAGTACATTATGCCATCTACGATGGGATCCCACTGATAAGTAAATGGGTAACTGTTCAGAACAGTGGTAACCAAACGGTGCAGATCAATCAGGTGATCAATGAGAAGCTGGCGCTTGTTGAAGAAGAAAGTGCTGTGGTGGGTTCGGTCGAGGATATGAAAAAACAGCACGGCCTTTACGTCGAAAGTAATTTTGCTTTCAATAATGCCATGCGTTATCACTTGAGTGACCAGTCTTTACACTGGAAAGCGGACTCTACCTATACCTCACAGGTGAATTACGACTTAAAAACGCCGGCGATCATGGAGGTGTACCCGACGGTGGGCGTAGGCATTAAGCTTGCTGCAAAGGACAACTTCAGTTCGATCCGTTCCTGGGAACTGCTGATGGATAGTTATGATCGGGAGCGCCGTGGCCTGGCCATCCGAAAGATGTATCGGACCATTGCACCATGGACAACTGCCAATCCAATCTTTATGCACCTGGTCAGCAAAAAAGATGAGCAGGTTTACACCGCCATTGACCAGTGCGCTGCCACAGGATATGAAGCACTCATCCTGAGCTTTGGCAGCCATGTAAATATGGAGGATACAACAGCCGGTAACCTTGCGGCCTTGAAAAAGCTGGCAGATTATGCGCACAGCAAAAATATTAAAATAGGGGCTTATTCTTTATTTAGTTCGCGCAAGATCAGCGAAGCGGATGATATTATCAACCCGAAGACAGGAAAGACGGGGGGGACGTTTTTCGGAAATGCTCCTTGTTTTGGCTCAAACTGGGGGATAGGTTATGCCCAACGGATCAAAACATTTTTTGAAAAAACAGGATTTGATATCTGGGAAAATGATGGTCCTTTTCCGGGGGATCAGTGCGCTTCAACGAGCCACCCCGGTCATCATGGGCTTGAAGATAGCCAATGGGTGCAATTTAATATGCAAAAGCAGCTGTATCATTGGCTGAATGCCCGCGGCGTATATATTAATTCCCCGGACTGGTACTTTTTGGACGGTTCCAATAAGACGGGAATAGGGTATCGGGAAGTGAACTTTTCACTGCCCCGTGAAAATCAGCGTATCCTCAACAGACAGAATATCTTTGATGCACTCTGGGAACAGAACCCATCCATGGGCTGGGGGTTTGTACCCCTGACAGCTTATCAGGGTGGTGGAAAAGAGGCGGTATTGGAACCGCTGGATGAGCATCAGGAGGATTATAAACAGCTGATGATGCAATACTATGGTGCTGGTGTACAGGCCTGCTACCGTGGTCCTCGTCTCTATGATACGGAGCAGACCAAGCAGACAGTGATTGATGTCATCCAATGGTATAAAAAATACCGTACGATCCTCAATGCCGATCTGATCCATCTGCGTCGTGCGGATGGTCGCGATTGGGATGGCTTTTTGCATGTGAATGCAGCTGAAAAAGGAAACAAGGGATTAGGGATGCTGTTTAATCCGTTGAAAACTGCCATCACAAGGACCATTGAGATCCCTCTTTACTACACGGGATTAAAGGGAGCTGCGAAAATAACTTTTGATGACAGGACGGTAAAAACAGCCTCTTTAGATCATCTGGCTAAAACAACAATGACTATCACCATACCGGCTGAGAGCTACCGTTGGTTTACGGTGGAGTAAATCCCCTGGATGCGGTATCGCTTGAGCACAGGGGTATGAACGACTATGTTGATCGCTTAGAATAGGGATTATATCCTGAAGCTGTGGGTGAAGATTCCAGCAAAAGAATAGACGTGGTATCTGTTACAGTAGGGTGTACTTTTAACAGGCTGCATGGCCCCTCTATTTTTGGAGGGGCTTTTTATGTTTCAAGCCTTTTGTCTACTATTTAGGGCCAGATGTTCGGGACAATCAATCTGTAATGCTGCAACAGCCATATACTGCTGCAGCAGGTTACAGTAGTGAAGGTTTTCTTTCTTTCGGTAATGCTGGCAGGTCTGACACATCCGCTGATGACTGATGACATTGACACAGTATAGCTTGTGTAGGAGCTGCGAAAGGGAGGAAAAGAGGTTTTCTTTATCTGTAGCAGCCATTTCTCCGATGCCCGACAGCAGTGCCCTGTCAAAAAGAGCGGCCTCCAATGCGCTTGTTCGGCCTTTCGCAAGTAGCTGGATCGTAAACTTTCTAGAGTCCGAAGGGTCGTATACTTTTTCAATCAGCATTTTACGTTCCAGTAGTTTAATGGTGTCGCTGATGCTGGCTTTGGAGATATTAAACGTGCCGGAAAGTAGACTTACGCTAACCTGCTGCTCCGGATGCTGGAGCAGGAAAATAAGGATCTGCAGCTGTATCGGATTGAAGGACTGTTCGGTCGCCTTCTTCCAGGCAAGCGTGCGTATCACCTGCGATACTTTCTCCAGGGCAGATGCGATCTTACGGTCGATCGCTGTCGGAGTGCTGACTGCTGTTTTGGAGGAGCTAATCACAACCTTCCATTTCGATAATAAAATAACCTTTTGCATGGAGGCTCTCCAGCATCTCCGCACTGGCGATTTCCTGATGGCATAAGCGGCATTCCTTTGCGGTTAACTGCAAATCTGCATGTTGTTTTGTGGCCAGGTATTCTTTCCCCATTTGATGGATAATGGCCTCCTCACGGATGTATTCTGGCGCAATAATATCAAAATGCATTGTTTCGCCATTTTGTTTTTTTACATAGGTATCCCAAACTGTTACTTTCATTTTTTTAATTTTTTAAGATTGAAAACAAGAAAAAAGGCTGCAAGGTAGTGGTGCTCTTGCAGCCTTTGCAACTAGCCCTTTACATCTGCCAGGGAGGCGCCGAAGTTGATATGTAAAACATTTCCATTGGGTGTGACCAGCGCTGGTACTGACTGGATCCCTGCTGTTTCCGCTTCACCGATACGTGCCCGGTCTTCGCCAATATTGACAACCTCTACATTCGCTTCGCCGATAAGGCCAATAATGTCTTGTTCTGCGCTGACACAAACCGGACAGCCGGCGTGATAAAAAATTGATTTTTTCATGATAATTGAATCATTAAGTGATGACCTTATTGTCAATACAAACTTAGTTAGGTGTCCTAACTTGTAGCTGATCCAGAATGTCGAAATTTAGCACAAACTGGTGGGTATTGTTAATTTACCTTAAGGTTTGTTAAATGTCTGCCTCGCCTCAAAAACATTTGTAATTTAAGTTGTTAATTAGCAATAAACGGGAATAAAATGGTTTCTGAATTTATCAAAAATAAACATTTGGCGAATCGTGCTGGATTTGGAATTAGCCTTGAACAGATCGCCACTTTCGAACGGCAGTCGATCGCCGAAGTTTGGCAAAGCTATGCGAGGGTGCGCGACTTCGAACCAATAAGTTTCAAGAGTACGGACACGGACGCTGATTATGCCGCACTTTCAACATTGGATGCTGTAGCGAAAAAACAAATACAGCAGCGAAACCGACAACGGAATATTGAGATCAACCTTAATTTTCTGACAGCCATGGTTCATTCGGAGGATCAGCTGCGTGAGAAGATGGCTTTTTTCTGGCACGGGCATTTTGCCAGCCGCGTGGTCAACTCAACTTTCAGCGCACATATTCTCAATGAGATCAGAAAAAATGCGCTGGGAAATTTTAGGGATCTGCTGTTTGCCGTTTCCAAAGCCCCGGCTATGCTTAACTTTCTCAACAATCAGCAGAATAAAAAAGGGCATCCGAATGAAAATTTTGCAAGGGAGGTCATGGAACTCTTCACGATGGGGCGTGGTCATTATACCGAAGTGGATGTGCGGGAAGCTGCACGTGCATTTACAGGTTGGTCCTATGATAAGGAGGCCAGATTTATGGAAAGAAAGAAGTTTCATGACCCCGGGACAAAAATATTTTTAGGGAAAACCGGAAATTTTGACGGAAATGAGGTACTGGATATCATCCTGGAGCAACCGGCAACGGCAAGATTTATTACAGCGAAGTTGTATCGTTTTCTGGTCAATGAACAGGTAGATAATGAATTGGTCGATATGCTGAGCAAACAATTCTATGATTCGGGCTACGATATCAAGCAGCTACTAGATCACATATTTACCTCATCTTGGTTTTACGAACCAAAAAATATTGGCAGCAAAATAAAATCGCCAATAGAACTGATGGCTGGTATTATGCGTATGTTGCCGATGAAAATAGAGAATCCCGAAAACCTGATTGTTTATCAAAAACTATTGGGACAGCTCTTGTTATACCCACCGAACGTAGCCGGATGGCCTTCAGGAAAGGCCTGGATCGATAGTTCAACGCTCTTGCTGCGGATGCAGATACCGCAGATATGGAGCGGCTTGCGTCCGCTTGAGCTCAGCCCACAACAGGATGACGACCTGGATATGGGCTTAAAACAAAACCGAAAGCTCAGCAAAGGATTCAAAAATACGAATATGACGATCGCCTGGACAGCGGTTGAAGCTGCATTTGCGGGCAAGGAGCCTACAGGACTATTATTACAGCATGAACCTTCATTCAAACAGCCTATACTCAAAAAATACGCTGCCGGAAATAGCAGAATGTCAATTATTGAAACAATGAGTATGCCCGAATATCAGCTCTGTTAACCTAAAAAATACAACCATGATCATCAAAAGACGTGAATTTCTTAAAGTAGGCTCCCTGGCAACAGCATCTCTGTTACTGCCCAATTTCTTAAAGGCAATGGCTTTGCCCAATGCCTTGGAAAGAGAGCAGAAAGTCTTGGTTATTTTACAGTTGAGCGGTGGAAATGATGGACTGAATACGATCATCCCCCGGCGTAACGATATCTATTTTCGTGAACGGCAGACTATTGCCGTGGAGAATGCGCTTCCACTCACGGATGAAGCTGGTATTAACCCTGCTTTGGGCTTTTTCAAAGAACTATTCGATAATGGTGAATTGGCGGTGCTCAATAATGTCGGTTATCCCAATCCTGACAAGTCTCATTTCCGGAGCATGGATATCTGGCATAGTGCAAGCCGCAGCGACGAATATCTGGAGAGTGGATGGCTAGGGAGGTACCTGGATGAGGCTTGCTACGACTGCACACACCCCACACAGGCACTGGAGGTCAATGATATGCTAAGCCTCGCCCTCAAAGGAAAACACAAAAAGGCTTTTGCCTTTACAGATCCTAAAAAGCTCTATCAGACCAGTCAGGAAGAATACTTTAAGTCGCTTTATGAAGATCATCAGCATGAAGACGAAACCGTAGGTTATCTCTATCAAACATTGGGGGAAACCATCAACAATGCGGACTATATCTTTGAAAAGAGCAAAGTAAAGTCTACGACGGCACCATATCCTGATTCGGCACTGGGAAAGGATTTCAGAACAATCGCCTCCCTGATCAAATCGGATATTAATACACAGGTCTACTATCTTCAGATCGGTAGTTTTGATACGCATATCAATCAGCGGCAACGGCAGGAGGGCTTATTTCGGACCATCAATGATGCAGTAGAAGCCTTTGTAGATGATCTCAAGAAAAATGGTCTTTTTCAGCAGGTGATGCTGATGACCTTTTCAGAGTTTGGTCGTAGGGTAGCACAAAATGCGAGTAATGGTACGGATCATGGTACAGCAAATCAACTTTTTTTTATCTCAGGTGGTTTAAAGGAAAAGGGGCTGCGCAATGCACTGCCTGATCTGGAGCATCTTAATGCAGGAGATCTGGTGTATTCGGAGGATTTCAGAAAAGTGTATGCCACGCTATTGAAAAACTGGTTAGGCGCAGATTCTTCCAAAATATTGGGCTGGAAGAATGGTGTTTATGATTTTATTTAAAGGTAAAAGCCTGTAGGTTGCCATTACCGCATATGCTTCAATCTTGTTTTTTTAGACCAGAGCTCCGTATTCGGAAGCTCAAATTTGCTGTTGTCAAATAACGGATCTATCGTGGGTTTCTGTCGCTTTTTAAATAATACATAGATTATATTGATAAGATCGTTTTTATGTATCTATTGTCTCTATACTCTTGGTTTAACGGTAATGGAGTCTTATTAATTTCATAATTGTTGTAAACAATTATGCGCTTTGATTGTTGAAAATGTAAATAAAATGGCTGTTGTTTGAAGAATAATTAATCTTTGATTATATTGAGCCCCTTACTTTACATTTTTAATAAATATTAGTGCTATGAACAATTTAGAATTGAACGATGTCCAGCAACATTGGGATAACTTTATTTCCTCAGCGATTGCTTGGGCTCCTCGTGTTATTACTGCCGTAATTTCCGCTTTACTCATTTATTTGATAGGTTCGTGGATCATCCGTTTGATCAAGCGAATGATTGATAAAGGCTTTGAAAAGCGCCAGATGGATATTTCTCTGCGACGATTTTTAAGCAATCTGATCAGTTGGATCTTAAATATATTATTATTTATCGTTGTAGTCACCCAGTTAGGGGTACAAACTTCAGCTTTTGTCGCGATTATCGGTGCTGCCGGATTGGCCATCGGTCTGGCGCTACAGGGATCATTGTCCAATTTTGCTGGTGGGATTCTTATTTTGTTGCTAAAGCCTTTTCGTGTAGGTGATTATATTTCATCGAGTGCGAATGTATCTGGAACCGTTAATGAAATAGATATTTTCAATACCAAATTGACCACGCCGCAAAATCAACAAGTGGTTGTTCCAAATGGAGTTTTATCGAACAGTAGCGTGACCAATTTTACCCAGCTCGGTACGAGACGTACTTGGTTTGATATCGGCGTTGCCTATAATTCCGACCTAAAAAAAGCCAAGGAAATTTTACTCGATGTTGCCCAGAAAAATGAATTCGCTTTTAAGGAGCCCGCACCACAGGTGGTGGTGACTGAGCTTGGTGACAGCGCGATCAATCTCTCCGTGAGGGTCTCCACTTCAAACGCAAACTTTTGGACCATGCAGGAACAACTGATTATCGATAGTAAGGAGGCCTTGGATAAGGCCGGAATTGAAATCCCTTTTCCGCAACGCGACATTCACATCAGAAGCAACGCATAATCGTTAAAAATCACAAACGGAGATTATGATTTAATCTCCGTTTATTTCTATTATATAAATAAAATTTAGTGTTCTTATCCAAATCGACTTTTAAAAAAGGAATTGTTATCCCCAGTCTGATCTTTATTATCGGGATCTGCCTGTTATCGGTATTTCTCCCAACATTGACAGTACATATCTTAGATACTGTCAAGGAATTTATCTTTATTAACCTCAACTGGGTCTACGTATGGGGGGTGACCTTGTTTGTGATCTTTCTGGTCTACCTGATGTTCAGCAAGTTTGGAAATATCAAACTGGGTAGCAATGATAGTAAACCTGAATATTCTTTCTTTTCCTGGATCTCCATGTTGTTTGCCGCCGGGATGGGGATTGGACTGATGTATTTTAGTGTGGCTGAGCCCATGCAACATTATTCGACTGAAGTATTTGCTACAAATCATTATATCAACCGCGCAAAGAATGCGCAGCTCTATACTTTCTTCCACTGGGGTATCCATGCTTGGGCTATCTACGGGGTGGTGGGATTGGCGCTATCTTATTTTGCCTACCGCTACAGGCTCCCGCTTTCCTTGCGCAGTTGTTTTTATCCGCTATTGAAAAACAGAATCAATGGTAAATGGGGTAATGCCATTGATGTATTTGCACTGTGTAGTACATTCTTTGGTATTACGACAACCTTGGGCTTTGGTGTGGTTCAGGTAAATGCAGGTCTTCAGACACTGGGTGTTGTCCCTGAAAGTAGTTTTACTTATCAGATCATTATTGTCGGCGTTTTGACCTTGCTTTCCATTATATCGGCAACCTCGGGGGTGGATAAGGGCGTGAAGATATTGAGTAAGATCAATATCATTACGGTGGTCGTGCTGTTATTGTTTGTCCTCCTGCTTGGCCCAACGGTTTATCTGATCGGTAGTTTTACGGAGGGAATCGGCAACTATATCAATAATTTTTTTAGTCTGACATTTGATACCCATGTCTATGATGAAGCTACTTTACCTTGGTTCTACAGCTGGACAATTTTGTACTGGGCCTGGTGGATCTCCTGGTCTCCCTATGTGGGATTATTTATTGCAAAAATTTCAAAAGGACGGACGATACGTGAATTTATTGCCGCTGTGCTGATTATTCCAACATTGTTCAACTTTATATGGATGTCTGTTTTTGGTAATAGCGCCATCTGGTTTGACATCAATATCGCCAAAGGAGCACTGAGTGCTTTAGCGGATAATCCGGATGCGCTGATGTTTAAATTTTTGGATTATATGCCCTTATCAGGCTTGGTCAACTACTTGGTCATCCTGATCATTATCATATTTTTTGTGACATCAGCAGATTCTGGAATATTTGTGATGAACAGTATCGCCACCAAGAATGCTATTAAGTCACCAAAATGGCAGATGGTCTTTTGGGGAGCCTTGTTGGCCATCCTAGCGTTGATGTTGTTGAATACAGGGGGATTGCAGGCCTTGCAGACCATGACACTGATTACGGCTTTGCCATTCTCCATTATTATGCTGCTTTTCTGTGTCAGCTTGGTAAAAGCCTTGGTGATCGACAGTAGCTATTATGAACGGGATTTTTCGGTAAGCACAGTGCCTTGGTCTGGAGAGTTTTGGAAGGATCGACTAAAACAAATTGTTTCGTTCAAAAGCCGCGAATCTGTCGATCAATTTATCGAAACTACGGTAGGGATCGCCTTCGAAGAGCTGCAGGCAGAATTTAAACAGAACGATATTGAAGCCAAGATAAAACTATTGGATAATCCCAAAAGAGTGGAAATTGAAATTCGCTATGATCTGGTCAACAACTTTATATATGGTGTCAAAAACCAGGTTAAAGTGGTTTCTGACTATGTGATGGAGGAGGAAAACCTTCCGGATCTTCCAGATAAGAAGACCTATTTTCCTAAATCTTATTTTGGCGATGCGCGTGAGGGGTATGATGTACAATACTTTACTAAAAACGAGTTGATCAGCGATGTACTCAAACATTATGAACGCTTTTTGGAAATTATTTCAGAAGAGAAAAATGAAATGTTTATCAGCAGTAATGCAAACAAGAAAATGAGTTGAAACGATGGTGATACTTTTACCGTCGCTGGATTTCGCCTGTTGAAAAAGTAAAGAGCACTTATTTATTACAAAAAGCACTGACATCAGTACTTAACGATATCGACGTAGAGGGTTCAACACAGGTGTCGTTAAGTACTTTTTTGGTTTAATAATAGGAGATATTAATCCTATATTTAGCGTAGAAAATATATGATCAACTTTATGAATGTAAAAACACAAATAAAAGCTATTGCGCTGATGTCCCTTTGTCTGTTATGTACCATTGGTCATGCACAGGAGAGCAACAATAATAAAAAATTATGGGCAAAATCTATTTTGAATAAGAAGGCACCAAAGCTGGAGGTAGAGCAGTGGCTGTCTGATGCGCCGGACACAAAGGGCAAATTTGTGCTCATTGATTTCTGGGCGACATGGTGCGGACCTTGCCGCAGGGTCATTCCGGAATTGAATGAGTGGCATAAAAAATATGGGGACAAGCTCGCGATAATTGGTGTTTCAGACGAAGCGGCTACTGTAGTTCAAAATGCCAAAGAAATTAAAATTGACTATTACAGTGCTGTAGATACTAAAGGCAAGCTGAAAAAAGAACTTGAAGTACAGGGGATACCACATTGCATTTTGCTAGATCCTGATGGTATTGTCCGTTGGGAAGGATTTCCTACCTTGGAAGACCACGAACTGACAGAAACCGTACTCACTAACGTTATAAAAAAATATAGTAAAAAGTAAGAATAACAGCTTTAAATAGCGCTACTAGTGGGCTACACGATGCAGCGCTATAATTGATTAAATAAATTTATTAAAAAATTGTGGGGTGAATTAATCTTTGCACGAACGAAAGAGTCATAGTCTTAAATAATCTGTATTTTATGTTGAAATATACCCTCGTTTTTTTTCTGGTTCAGTTGATCGGAATTAATCTACAAGCCCAATATCGTCCTTCCAATATGGGAAGAATTACAGTTGTCTCCGACAGTCAGCCCTTTATCCTTTCTTTGAATGGGGTAACCTATAATGATCGGCCGGAATTGCAAGTGACCATTGATGGACTTTCGGATCAATTGTATGCGATTAGCACCCTGATAAGTGGAAGAGGACAGCGGGAAATGGAACGGAGACAGATTACAGTACGCAATGAAAACGGTGATTTTGTGGAGATGATTTTTAAAGTCGGAAGCCAGCGCAATACACGGAGCCGTAGCCAACTTATTAATCTATTTGCTCAAATTCCAATAGACATGTCGTCGGTAGACAACGGTAATGGCGTGGCTTATGCTTACGGTGCACCGGGCAGACCTATTCATCTGGGCGATAATCCGGATATGGGGATTCCTCCGATAAATTCCATTACACCGATCAGCAGGGCAGAATTGGATCGTTTATTCAGTCTCATGAACAGGGAACCTTTTGACGATGCGAAATTCAAAATAATTAACCCGATCTTTTCTGAGACAACACTTCGCGTTGAACAGATTAGTGAAATCATGAAACGTTTTCAATGGGATGATGGAAAACTGAAAGTCGCCAAGGCCGCCTACGGAAATTGTTCGGACAAAAGAAATTATTCCACATTGACAGGAAACTTTACTTTCCTGGGTAATAAAAATGATCTGCTTGACTTCATTGAAAAGCAGCAAAGAATGAGGTAAAACTAATTCTCAAGGTATACAGTGAGCCCAGCATATTTGTTGGGCTTTTTTTATAAGCACCTCAATCCCATCAGCGGGGGCTGGACGAATTTAGGTTGATATCCAACGGATTTAAGTTGACGTCCGGCGGATTTAAAACGCTAGTTTGTTCCTAATGACCAATGACTTAATATTACATTGATTTTAATACATGCGTTTACACTTTGGAATGTAGTTTGATAGAAATTATGTGAACCAAATGTGAGCGGTACCTTGTAAAAGATAGGTTTTTGGTAATTATGGCGAATGTAAAATTTGGTAGCTATTCCCCACAAAAGGTGGAGAAAGTAGAAAATGACTTTATTCCGATTGTGTCGCACAATAGAAACTGGGGTGATCCAATTAATTGCTTCTATGTGGAAAATCCACAAAGGAGAATCACAACACTATCTTCCTATCTGGATTCGGATAAGGTGAAGCAAAATTTGGAGCAGTTATATTACAGGGTAAACCATATGATTCTAAATTTTAAAGTTGATAAGGGCAATAAGGGCGCGAACGATAACCGGGGTAATATTACCGTGAAATCGGACAAACTGAAATTTGTTCCGCCAGGCAAAAAGCCTAGCGATGCGCAGTCTTCGATCAAGCTAAAGCAAACCTATGGTTCGAGCTTCAGTTTGTCTATTGTCGCCAATAATATCAAGGATAAGACTGAATCGTTTATTGATTTTTATGCCGATGATGATGATTTCTATTTTTATAATGTGAGCAATATTTTCTGTGGTCGCGTCAGTTTGACGTATTATGAACCTTTGTTTCCAAAAATTTATGCGAATTATCCAAAGCCATATACATCCAAGCCTTGTAACGAAGGTCATTTTAATCAATGTGCTATCCGGATGAGTATAGCCTTAATGAAATCTGGAATCGCACTCGATAACGTAAAGAATCTTTCCAATCCTGGTGGTCAGACCTATTGCGGGCACAAGCATGTGCTTGGTGCATTCAACTTAATGAAACATATCGGCACCTTACACTTTTGGAAAAGACGAACAACGTATGATGGAACAAAGCAGCGTGTTTATGATATTGTACGGGATAAAACGGGCATACTCTATTTTGAGAATTTCATCGAAATTGAAAATGAACGACCACGACGTAGCCATTCATATGCGCACATCGAAGTTTGGAATGGATCTGCATTGGTCAGTGGATTCGATATACAGATGTTTGACGCAACGACCATTGTTTTTTTTGAAATAGAATAAGACTAGAACGGATGATAAGATTTACTTTTTTTGGTGGCATATTGCTTTTTTGTTTGGCCTGCAATACAAAAGGCAACAAGGATAAAATTGGTGGAACTGATTCGCTGGCAGCATTGAATGCTTTTATAGCAAAAGATTCAATGGATTTGCTTTCGCACAAAGAGCGCAAAGACAAACAAATATGGATAAACAGGCGTCTAGAGGACTACCTATTGGGCAAGGATTCGGTATTGCCGGATCGTTCGCCTATGGCGCTGACAATAGACGAAAAAGGAGCTTTTCTGAGTTATCGCTACGAGGGTACACGATCTTATTTTCCGTTTAAATTGGGAATGAAGGATTTTAACTATCAAGATATGACCTTGACCACGGTGGCAGACTCGGTCATTGACCTCAAGATGAAAAATGGGGATGATTTTACCTTTGTCCTACGGCGGGCCAACGAGAATGGAATGCCAGATATCAGTAAATCTTTATTGCAGACTTTGTTGCCGACAAAGAGGCTTCAGCGTATGAGCAAAGGGAGCCACAAGGTGGAGAATGGGATAATATGTACCGAAAGAAGCTGGTCGAATGCCGCATATTGCATGTGCGATAACAGACTCTTTAAATACAAAGTAGGTTATGACTATCCCGTACAAACAGCTTCAGGAGTATCTAAACCAGTCTATTACGTAGGAATAAGTGACCATCAGGGGGGCGAAAAAACATATAAAATGGACAGAAGGGAAAATGAGATCCTGCTGAAAGATCTAACTTCAGGAGAGGTCTTGTACATCTTGTATACCGATAAAGCGGGAACCCAAAATGTTCCTGTGCAACAATAATAAATATATGGCCGGATAGAAAAATGTATGTATTTTGTTACATATCTATTTATTCTGCACAAAAAATAATTGACGTATGAATGCTTTTTTTTGCAGTGTAAGCGCGGTTTTTTGCAAGGCTTGGTAGGATTTAACATTTTTTTTAACGATAAGTTTGTTCTTTGGAATGCAGTTTGATGTAACTTAGAACAACAGGAATCATGGAAAGATTTCACTAATTTTTTTTAAACTTAAAAACACAAGTTATGGCTTTCAAAGCAAGACTCCAGTTTTCAGGTAACGAGTATGACGTACTGAATGCTGACTATTCCTTCACACGTGACGTCGATTCAAAAGGACGTCCTTCATCTTCAGTTTATGGTGGAACGATCAATGTAGAGGTAGAATCTACAGAAGATACTTCGGTGATCGAGGCAATGGTGAACAACCAATACAAGCCGATCGCTGGTACACTATTGATCAAAAAACCGGACGAAGATGCCAAAATGAAAGAAATCAGATTTGAAGATGGTTACATTATCCGCTACGAAGAGGGAATCAATATTGTAGGATCGCATGCAATGACCTACAAGTTTGTGATCTCTGCGCGCTCGATCAGTATCGGCGAGGCAACTAGCGAACAAGATTGGCCTAAAGCTTAACCACAGGAGGTTTTGCACCAGGAGATTTAACAAAGATTTGTAACCATTAAAAATTACGATTATGTCATTTAAAACAAGATTATCCCTAGGCGGGAAAGAATACGATGTTATCCAATGTAAATTTTCATTACATCGTGATGTGGACTCCAAAGGACGTCCTTCATCTTCAGTATATGGTGGAACAATCAATGTAGAGGTTGAGTCTACAGAAGATACTTCGGTCATTGAAGCTATGGTGAACAACCAGTACAAAACTGTCAATGGTAAAATCACTTTCAAAAAGAGCGAAGAAGATGCGACCATGAAAGAGCTGAAATTTCAAGACGCTTATATCATCCAGTACAACGAGGGTATCTCTATAACAAACGATCGACCAATGACATTGACACTGGTGCTGTCGTCCCGAGTATTGGAAATGCAAAATGCAACATTAGAAAACGATTGGCCTAAAGCTTAGTCTTAAAGATTAGACCATGAAATTTGGAAAGACGGTCTATCAAGTTGAAGACCGTCTTTTTTATAAACTCCTTTAAAAGGTAATGTTATGTATTTTGATAAACCAAAATTAATAATTGAGATGCATATTGAGGGGAAGGAGGTAACGCATTTTCTTTCTTTTAATATCCGTCAGCGATTCAATGCCCACCACGAATTTGAACTTCGTATCGAACATGGCAAATTGGGGATTCCGGGATTGATCAATCTGCAGGATAGCCGATCATATGTGGGCCGCACCTTGGCCATTTCCTTTGGATATGCGCAATCCAGCATGCAGAATTTTTCGGGTATCATCACAGATGTGTCCCTGACGCAGAGCCATGGCTACCAGGGGATATTGCTGATCAAAGGATATAGCCCTACCATCTTGATCGACCGTGGTAAGGATCTGGGATCCTACTATGGTAAGACCCTGAACGATATTGTAAAGCTTGCAACCAAAGATATCGTACAGAACGACCTACATATGAATGTAAATCCAACGCGTTCTGAACCTATAGACTACTTGATCCAATACCGCGAAAGCGACTTTGAGTTTCTGAATAGACTTTCCGCAGAATATCTGGAATGGTTTTTCTATGATGGTGAACGTTTACACTTTGGGAAGCCGGCAGAATTGCCTGCTGGAAAAGTGACCTATGGCCGCGAAGTGAGCCGACTGGATTATGGAATCCAGATCCGTCCTGTCAATCACTGCCGTTTTAGCTATATACCGCTACATGATCAACTGCTTGAAAGCACAAGTAACATCAAAGCTGAAGGCCATCCGGATCAGGTTTTTGCGATGCAACGGGCCTCGGAAACCTTTAGTAAAGTATTTAGCCAGCCACTGGATATCCGGGTGGATAGCCAAGGTGAGCTGCAACGTGTTGTACAACAGCAAGAAGAAGCTAATGTTGGTCAGTTGCTGCAGGTATCATGTGATAGCGACTCGCCACAGATTAGACTCGGTGCACAAGTGGAAATCGAAACCAGCTTGCGCCAGGATCTCAACTTCGTAACGGATACTTTAGGTAAGTTTTTGATCACAAATGTTGAGCATCACTTTGATGATGTCGGCCGATATACCAACCGCTTTGATGGCATCCTGGCGACTACAGAACGCATTCCTGTACGTGACTACCAGCGCCCGCAAGCGGATATGCAGATGGCTGACGTAATAGACAACAACGATCCCAGTGGACAGGGAAGAATTCGTGTGCGCTTCAAATGGCAATGTGCAAATAACGATGAAACCGAATGGTTACGCGTGATCACGCCAAATGCAGGCACCGGAGACCGTGGCATGAACCGTGGTTTTATGTCCATACCCGAGATCGGCGACCATGTTATTGTAGCCTTCGAAGAAGGAAGTGTAGCCCGGCCTGTTGTACTGGGGAGCTTATATAACCAAAGTACAGCAGATAGCACGCCGCAGATTCAAAATCATCTAAAAAGCATCACGACACGCACAGGACATTTAATCGAATTTGATGACAGCCAGTCCAGTCAAGGGATCAAAATCACAGATATCAAAGGGAATATTGTCCATATAGACAGCCAGGGTAGCAATGTAACCATTACTGCACTCGAAAATATGACCTTGAATTGTAAGAATATGCAGATCAATGTGACTGAAAATATGGATGTACAGATTGGAAAAGATCAGAGTACCTCCGTGGGCAACAATCAAACTGTATCAGTCACTAAAGATATCGCTACGACAGCCGGAAATAACTATTCACTTTCGGCGACAGGCGATATCTCTGAAGACTCAGACAATCGGACCGAGATTGCCAGCAAGGATTTTAGCCGACAATCTGAAACATCGAATGAACTCGCTTCTGAAATGACCATGTTCAGCAACAAAGAGAATATGACGCTGCAGAGTGGAAAAACCATAGAAATAAATAGTGTCGAGAAATCTAAACTCTTTTAATGAATGCGGGAAATTAAAGGAACATGGAATATTGAAATAAATCCTTCGACTAGACAGCAACGGTCTGGCAAGAAATCGATCTGCGCAGATAAGATATTCGTGTTGTTATTCATGTTACTGAGTGTAGTTTCCAGTTGTCAAGAATCAAAGATGAACGAAAAAAAACAAGTGTGGGCTGGTGCTGTTGTTGCGCCCAAGGAATATCCAGTAGAGATTTATAATGGTGCATTGAGCAGTAATGAGTACGCTTATAACTTTGGCCCGATCTACGGGATACTTAAACAGGGCTGGAGTTCGTCAGGTAAAAGTATGGGTAGACCGGATACACCCATTGAATTTCCGGATGAACTAAAGATGACTTGGTACGCTATTCAAGAACAAAAATTCTATACGGGAAATTGGAAATTGGATAAAGAGCAGATTTCCAAGGTCTGGCAGGAGGGAAGCCTAAATGTAAAAACAGGGACTAAAGAAGAGTTTGAAACACTAATTGTTGGTTTAGCGCCCGGAGGGAATGTCGCATTGTGGGCCGAAGGGGCACGGCAAGTGCTGTTGGCTACTTTTCAGGCACATGATACTACAATCAACAAAGAAACTGCAAATCCGGATTTTGAGCATTTCTTTCGTCAAGAATATAGGGATGCGGCGTATACACCGGAAAAATTATACGGCACTGAGCTTTACGCGCAATTGCAGGGCAAAGGATGGCCAGATCCTAAGCTATACCTCGATTATAACAAAAAGTATGCGTGGAAATTTGCAGTGGAAGGTATTGGCATAGGTCCCAAAGATTATTTTTATTACGAATGCTTTAATGGTGAAAGAGATCAGTTGCTCAATACAAGTGATGGCAATACGGATCTGCCGAAAGCGATCCCTGAACATATATCTGTCAAATGGCAGGACAGCAAACAGCAGCATTGGGTTGCAGATACAAGATTTAAATATGATGTGATAAAAAAAGCTTTTGAACAATTTGATCCTGCAGAAAAAATAGATCTTCTGATTCAGGTGGATATTGCTTCAAATGTATTGAATACTTATCTGAAGTCATCCTCAAAGCAGGTTAAAATTGTTGGATATGATCTGGCCTTGGTACCGGTAGATAATTAATAAATTTATGGCAAATGTTGTATTTAAAGACTATAATCCATCGCCTCGGAATACGCAAAAAACGTATTCAGTAACGATAAATATATTTTTTGATGGCACCAAAAACAATAAGAGTAATTCGGATGCCCGAGTGAACAATCACAGTTCATTTGAAAAATACGGTAAATCGGACGATGAGTCCAGTTACCAGAATGACTGGTCCAATGTTGCCCGATTATGGGAGAACTGTACCAATCCGAATCTATTGTATATTGAGGGGATAGGTACCACAGACCTTAAGGGTGACTCGACAATGGGCTACGCTTTTGGGTCGGGCTGGACAGGTATTCGGTTTAAAGTGCGTAAGGGTTGTGAACAAGCGGCCGCTATTATCAAAAAAGAAATGGATGCCAATCAAGGGAAAGTGCTGCGGGAGATTATATTTAATGTATATGGCTTCAGTCGCGGTGCCGCTGCTGCGCGGAATTTTGTCTATGAAATTGGGAAGGCTGCTTATAAAGGGCGAAAAACCGAAACCGAAGAGGTGACAACCTATTCCGATAGCGACAATATGCCCGGACGGGAAGAAATGCCCGCAGGTGGACACTTAGGTTACGCGCTCAAAGTCAAAGGGGTAACCTTAAATCCGGCTTTTGTGAAAGTGAATTTTCTGGGCATTTTTGATACTGTAGCTTCTTATTCGCCGACTCCTGTCCCCCGGTTTTCAAACGATATCGGCGAATTGAACCTCAATACGCTGGGCAAAGCACAGCAAGTAGTCCATTTTACCGCTAGGGACGAGATGCGGGAGAATTTTTCACTGACCCGATCGCCAAAGGGGCTCGAAAGAGATTTGCCAGGGGTGCACTCCGATATCGGGGGGAGCTACCTGACCGGTCGCGAGGTGAAGGAAGAAATCGAAACGGCGAAACTCTCTTATGGAAAGTTAGAAACTCTTCGGGACCGTTTGATTGCAGATGGATGGTACAAGCCTGGGGAGTTGACAATCACTGGTGGCTGGTATTGGGCGTTGCGTGGAGAGAAACAGTTGGTATACAAGGAGTATAGCTTTATTCCATTGCATTTTATGGGATCTTTTAGTAAAGATCATAATGCACAAATAGACCAAGAAAAAATGAAAGGCAAGTATAGCATACAAGGGCATCCTACCTTGGTCAGTGTGGAAGCAAAGCTGAAAGCCTATGTTTTTGATGGTGCTCCTTATCCCTATGCTGGCAGGGAATTGAATGCAGCGAATTTAAATGAGTTAAAAACACTGCGTTACAGTTATTTCCATCGTTCGGCACGAAGGGAAGGTGTTGGAATGGATCCAAACAACGATTGGAAGAGAGTTGAACTGAAGGAATAATATTTTCCTTTATGGTAAAGCGAACAAGCATAGTTGGAATATTCCTGTCTTACGAGACAGGTTGGAGCGATTTAAAATAGAATATACTATGGCAATTTCAAAACAAGCAACAAATATTAAAATACGTATTCAGTCCGGTTATAATTTACAGGTTGCCGGTAAGGTGCAGAAGCTTGCCGACCAGCTTAATTTTGAAGCTAGGGAGGGTAATCTGATATTGGCGAGTAATAAAAAGGTACACGGAAGGGGAAATAAGGAGGGGTAAATATGGAAAAGAAGTTTAGCCTATTGTTTGACGATGCAGCAAGCCCAGAGGTTCAGCCGCAGGCGGCGACTGTTGCGGTACAAAGCACAGCAGATAGCGATATACCACGTTCCAAACCGGTTAAGTTTCAGCACTTGAGGTTGCAGTGGCCGATCGGAGCTGCTCGAAAATATGGCGTGCAGATCGAATTTTCGGAGGAAGGTATACAAAATGAGATCAAGTATGATACAACGATCAAACGACTAGAAGATAATGTATTAGGAGATATGCTATTTGAAGTCTATCGTTCCGAAGAAGTCTGGATCAATGAGAAAGAACCTGATCTCGTAATGGATAAACTAGCACATGAAACAGGAAAGATTATTTACCCGCTTCAACTTCGTATAGATGCTGCGGGCTCAGCATATGGTATAGCGAATTATGAAGAGATCGTCAAACGCTGGCCAGCTGGTAAAGCTGATTTGAAGAACTACTTTGAAGGGGATTTTTTTGAAAAATATCTCGCAAAGACCGAAGCCGTTTTAGTAGATCATGATCGTTTTATGTTTGCCATTCTCTACCGCGACTGGTTTTTGCAATCATATTTTCAGCCCATCTTCAAAGACTATGGACAGGAGAAACAGTTGACAGACTGGTTAAAATTTCCTTTACCGCTGAGTTTTGCGAACCCCGGATTTCTTTGCCAACAAACAATTGGCGAATATACAACAGACCAGGGTGCAGTAGAACTTGTTCATCGTGGTGAATTACAGAATGATGAGGGCCTGACAATGCAAAAATATACAGGTGTGTATGACGGAATAATCAGATTGCACCCTTTTCATAATCATATCGTCGCCTATAAAGGTGAATGGCAGATCAGGGAATATGAAAAAAATAGTACGGTGATGGTTAAATATTTTGAATTGGATAATTCGGAGCTTTTTGCAAGAAATAATTGGATAAAGGATAGTAATACGTCAATCGTATTGGAAGAAAAAGGCAAGCAAGGGAGTTTTTTTAATAAATTATTTAAATAACTATGGCTGAAAAACATGTGGTCGTGCAAGGTGCCCAGTGTATGTGCAAATTTGGTACCAGCCCGGACAAGCTTAAAGTATTAACTAATACGGATGAATTTGTAAACGATAAAGACGCTGCAAAAAAAAGTATTGCAAGCACAGTCGATATTGGTGCAACATTTGAAAAAAATATGTTTGGATCTTGCTCGAAGCTCAACAATAAACCCTGCAATGCGGTGGTTTCTGCGTGGTCGGATTTTTATGAAGACATTACGTTAAAAAATGGAGGTAAAATCCTGTTGGAGGATTCGAAGGCTACCTGTCCAATCGGTGGCAAGGATTGCATTTCAATCGTGCAACATGGGCAGAAAGCCGAACCTTCTACTGAAAATAAAAATAATGCAAATGAGAATGTACAGAGTCAGTTAAATCCAATGGATGTACCTGAGGAACTCTCTCAGACAAGCCAGGAGCAGGTTATTGACAGTTAATAATAATTATGGCAAAGAAAGGTGTAAAAAAAATTGATGTGGCTCCCGGCACTGCGCTCATAAATAGAAGCGCCACCACAATTGTGATTCCTGCTGATAAAGCCGTGAAATTTCAGGTGGTTGACTGGTTTCCAGATACTTCTGAGGCGCAAAAAAAAGGGGACGTTTTCTGGATCAGACAGTCCGAAGATAGGGGTGTAGATTATTTTAAGGAGAAGAAAAAATATAATGATTACAGTCTGTATATTCCAAAAAGTCTAGCAGGAGGTACCAGGTTCTACCTGGAAGCAAGTCTAACCGGATTTAAGGATAGAGAGACAACTGGGGTATTTGTCAGAGCTTATGCGCCTTACAGATTGGTCAAGTCCTCTTGGAAGGAGAATACGCCAAATAATAATCTTCAAATTCATAATGGAAATCCAACTAAGTTTAATCGACCTTTATTACTCAATCTTGTTTTGGAAGGGGTTAATGGTTATGAATGTATTGTTGAGATTTATAATTGTGAAGCGAATGTATTTTCGGCGACAGACGATCAGCTTGTCGGTAGTTATACCCGGGTAGTAAAAGACGGTGAGCTGAATCTTGAAATTTCGGCGGCCGAGACCCTGCAATGGAAAACAAAAATGGGTTTTAAAAAGCCCAAAGAGCGTTTTTATATTATGATTCGTGTAAAAGGGCAGACAGGGTATATCAAAGATACGACAAAAAAAGGGGACCAGAGACATGCAATCCACCTCTATATACTAAATCAGGTGGGGGTTTGGTTACAACCCATTATGCCTGCTAGTAATAAGGTAGTTACTGTCAATGAGCAAGAGGCTAAACCCCAAAAAAATGATCATTGTAAATTCCAGACGATCAGTGTCCACGATCGGGATAAAGTTGCCATATTATTTAATGAAAAAGATCCCAAGACCTTTGCTGTATCCGAGAAAACCTATCGTTTTTCATTTGATGTCTTCTATGGAACGGACCAATTTGAGGTGCCCGATAATTCAAAGCCTGTATTAAATAATATTGTTAAATTCCTGAAAAATAATCCTCAGATTGCCGCAAAGGTCGAGTCTTATGCTGATATCCGAAATACTGAAGATTATAATTTCAAGTTAACAGATAAAAGGGCTAATCATATTCTGAGCTACCTGTATACAAATGGTGTTGTTAATAAATTAACGGTAGGTTCGTACGGTGAGTCCAGAGCGAAAAAGTTTGAATACCTTACCAATGAAGACCGGCCTATTCATAAAATCAACAGGAAAACAGCTATCTCGTTTGACTTAAAAAATCTGAAGCGTATTTTTTACAATACCATTCTCCCGAATATGGAGGACCAGACCGATCTTGCGATTTATGTCAAAGGTTTTGATACTGCAGGCTGCTTATTTAAGGGGGACAAGAAACACGACAAATCAAAAGCCAAGTACCTGGAGCTCGTGAATATAAATCAGAACAGGGAAGCTGTGAAGAACATAGATATTGCTGGAGAAAAAATGAATATCAAAGTATTTTCGTTTGAGGCCGGCATGTTTCCGACGCAGGTGGCATTAACGCCAAATCGGTACGAACTGCGCATCAATTCCTGTGCTTATTTTCCCGATAAAACACAGACAACCATCGTAGTAAATGCCTTCACCGATGCGGTCTGGATTATACATGCCGTTTATGACTATACCGGAAAATATCCATTAGTCTGTCGCGGTGTTTCGGTTGATACACCTATTGTTAGGGGCATTGCCGGACTGATGGAAAAAGCACAGCCCTATATTGATATGTACCTAAAGGTACTGAATTACTTTCCAATGATGGGGCCGCTTCAGGGCGAGTTATTGAAACTTATTCTCGAATATTTTAAATCTGAGGCGGAAATGTACGGGCTGGGTTACGGGAAAAAATGGAATTTCAGTGGCGGTAAATTTAACAAGGACGAGAGTTACGCACAGGGCAACCAGGATCTAGTTGAAAAGGGAATATTGACACTGACCATTTTGGTAATGATCGTTGAAATCATTATTGCTGTGCTAACAATGGGAGAATCGGCAGCTACTAAGCTTCCAAAGCTTAAGAAGTTAGCGAAAGGGCTAAAAAAAGTTCAAGATGCCAGTAAACAGGTCACTGATCTTGGTTTTGACTTTATATTCCCCAAGGTTGCTTTTACCTACGGCTCATACCTCGAAAAGGTCAATAAGATCGTCCATTTTGTAACGCAATTTAATATTAAAGCTGATCCGGTCATTGGGATCAAATTTGATAAAAAACTGGGATTGAAAGATCTGCTGACTAATTCCTTTATACAGAATGATAAGGATCTAGCAGAATCTCTGAAGAAAGAAAAAATCAATAAGGATGATCTATTAAAAGACAATCTGGAAAAAGCTGGTCGTAACAAACTCGGAGGTAAGCTAAAAGATGGAATAGGTGAAGGATTTCAAACCTTATTGGATAAGGCTGGCATAGACGCTAAAATCAGTATATTCTTTTCAGGAGAAATTAAGCAGGAATATCAGCTAAAAGTTTCGGCGCCGGCTAGCTATGAGCAATATGACGGTAAGGTGGAGGTGAAAAATCAGCTTGTATCTGGTTTTAATAACAGTGCCGGTAAATCTATCGGTGAATCTTCGATTAAGATGAAAGGCCAATTGGAAGCTAAGGGCCGTGTATATTTGGTCGGTTGTGTGCCTATTGATCCATTTTCTGCACAACGGTACTTCGGTAATTTTGCCACTCGTATAGATGCTTACCTGGCCGCAAGTATGGAATCCCATTTTAACCACACGCGCACCTGGAGCGCTGGCGACCGTGAAGGTCTCTATTATCAGGACACGATCTATTTTTCAGGTATCAAAGGAAGTGTACAATTGGGAGTAGATTCTAATCGCGGATCTGATGACTCTTGGGATGCCGCCAACAAAAAAGCCAATCTCGTTAATACAGAGTTTAATCTTTTTGGTGAGCACACGTTTAAAATGCCAAAAATCCAATTTTTATAAAATGAAGAACCTATTGATATTATTTTTCTTTGTGACGATGTCATGCCAAACTACAACTAATAAAATGATAAAAGCACCCATAACCGAATCAAATCCAACAGCAATCACAGCGGGGAATGCCCTGTCTATAAAAGAAAAGATGATCAAACATTTTCCAAAAGAACCATTATACTATGTTTATATGGATCATGAGCAGTGTTTTTTTGAGATATTGGTAAATGATATTCCAGCATTTCGCTATTTTCAGGATGGGGGGATAATGTCGCCTGTGTTATTAAACAATTTTATTGCGAAATCAGGTAAACAGAAACTTACATACCGGCTTTATCCACATAACGAGCGTGAACAAGGTGAAGGATTTAAAGAATTGACGCCATATACTCGATTTAATTTAACACTTTATTCGAGGGATAATGCAGACACGCTGACGAGTTTTGATAAACAGGTCAAGGTGCTTGAACATGTAAATCCAAAGAAGGAGGACGGCAAAACATTTATTGGAGCTGGCTTACCCTACTATGAATATACTGTCGAGTTCAATGCCAACGTGCCCTACGAACAATCTCCTTCACTCGATGCAGCCGTAGATTTGAGGACCATGGACAAAGAGGTATTGGAAGAGAAAGCGGTGGAAGCCTACAAATATTTTGGAAAGTTAGTAGGCGAGAAAAATAAGGATCAGTATTTTTCATTGGTGTTCAATAGTGATATGAGACAACTACAGTCAGAATACTATACGCCTGAACATTTAAAAGAAAATGGTAAGGACGATTTATTCTATTTTGATACCCCATCTTTTAAGCTCGAGCCATTGGAAAATTATGCGATGAAAATCTATGGCGATGGTAAACTGGTTTGTTTGGAACATCGTTCGACCGATACAAGACTACGGGGGCGGTCTTCCATCTGGGGAAAATATAACGCCGAGGAGGGTGGCGTTCGTGTGCGCTTTCTGCGGATATTGCTTTATATCCCCAAAGGAAAAGATACATTTGAGATTTGGTAGTGAACTCAATTTTTTTTAGCTGATCTATTAAAAATATCTTGCAAGGATAGTATAGATGAAATTACTGTTTTAGGGGAGCCCAGCATATTTGTTGGGCTTTTTTATAGCAATCTTCATCCGATGTTGGGGGCTGATACGAATTTAAGGAAATATCCAACGGATTTAAGATGATATGTGACGGATTTTAAACCGTTGTTTGTTCCTAGCAGCCAATATCTTAATATTACATTGATTTTGTTGCAGTAGCGAGGTGTTTCTTAACCTTAGGAGAAAAAAGGCAGCGGTGATATATGAAGAAGCAAGAAGATGATGAGAAAAAATCACCGCTTAAATAATAATAATAAATTAACACAAGGATTGAAACTTGTCTTTTTTTTCCTGTTTTAAGATATTATACGCAAAGTGCCGCAGGAATGTTTTTTGAGGAATATGATTTTGATTATTAATGTTTTATCGCTATGCTTTTTGAGCATTTTAGCTTGAGTGATCAAAAGGAAAAGCAGGTATTGTAGTTCTCCGTTGCAGTATTACAATATGCTAAATCAGGTGTCTAGTATAAATAATTACCTATTTGTGGCCTGTTTTTTGCTTTTACGTTCAACGAAGTATTTTGAAGTATCATACTAACGTTAGTTCATATATTGAATAGATTAATGCTTGTGCCACTAGGTTTATTTTGATCTGTTTTAATTATCCAAATGCTGGAATATATGATTGCGATAGTTTTAGAAAAAGGAGTATTGAAATTATGAAACCAATAAACCAAAAGGAAATAAGTGCGGCTTATCGCAAGTTTATTATTTTGTTTACGATGCTTTTACTGGTATCACTATCGAGTTTTTTTCTCTACTTGAAAGCTGCTGAGAAAGAGTATGTGGTCTTGAAAGAGCAGTATGAAGAGGTCGAAAATCTGATGAATTCGAGGGCGGATATCAATAGACAATTTGCACAGATCAATCAATATTTCAGAGATATTGGTCAGGGGAATGCGGATATGTCAGCTATCGCCAGAAAACGGGTGCTTCAGAATGAAATTGCCAAAAGTTCGGGCCATATCAGTCGAGTAATTGATGGTTTAAAGGCAGATAGTAGCCGAGCTAGCCTGAAATTTTATCGACAGTTAAATAGAGATGTGATTTTAGTTTCCCGCTTACAAGATTCATTATTTTCTACCAAAAATCTGATTGAAAGTAAACGTATGCAGCTCGAAAGTTGTATCCTAATGAATAACCAAATTAACAAAGTTGTAAACCAAGGCTCGATTGTAGGGAGGTAAAATATGATAAAACTTAGTTTAGCTGAAAGACGTGAACATTTTCTTTTATTGCTGGGAGCTTTTGTACTGGCAATGACAATATTGGGCTTTGTTCTTTTCTATAGTGACGGTCCTCGGTTTGCAATATCAAAAGAAGACCTTGCATTGCGTATCCAGGATGATCAGAAATTTGAAGAGTCCGCAAAAATGGCCTTACGCTATGTGGATAGTGCCTCCTTGCAGATCAAGCGATTTGATCCATCAGTGCAGGCTGTATTCATTGAAAATGATATTAAAAAAACATTTAATGATGTCAATGCCATTTATGCGCAGAATAGTTTCGACAACAGATATGGCATATTTGCACAGGCAGCAGTCCTCTATGAGAATTACTATGTTGACCGTCGGGAGCTTAAAGGCAATATAAATGATATAGACCGTATATCTAAAAATCTGGATGATTGCATCGTAAACAGGAAACAATTGCAGCAGACCATCAATATGATGAATGCGCGTTAATACATATAAATAATCAATTATAGCTAAATGGATAATAATTTTATTGAAGAGGAGTCAGTACAGAAGGTTTCCAAGAGTAACCCTCGTATCTATTTGTTTATCATCATCTTTTTAGTCATTGCGATTTTAGCGGGATTGCTATATTTCTTTAAAATCTATACCAAAGCAGAAGAGAAGATCAGCGCCAAGATAAACAAGACTGAAATTTATTTGAATGAGGATCTGATCTATGCAGATAATACCAATGGTGCAAAGAAATGGGTTTGGGAGTTTGGAAATGGAGATAAATCGACAAAACAACAAGGGACTTATCGCTTTCCGGCTGTAGGCTCCTATGTCTTAAGGCTCACGGTAAACGATAAACTCCGTGAACAGTTTTTTGTGTCGGTGAAAGACAGTGTCGTTCATTCTTTGGCACAGGATACAACCTTATTTATCAGTGGTTCGACCAATGGCATTGTACTGGAGGAGATACGACTGGAAGCAAATGGTCCTGGAGAAGTGTTTGAATGGTGGTTTGGAGAGACTGGAAAAGTGGATGCAATAGGTAAATCTGCGCTCTATACCTATACAAAACCTGGTATCTATAAGGTGCAGCTCCGTTCGGATAAGAGCCCAAAATTTGTTTTTCACACGATACGTATCGTCGATCCAACAGCTGATATCAACCAGCTTGTCACTCCAGGAAAAGGAGCTCAGGATGCACTCAATGATCTGAAAGAAAAGATACAGGATATTGCAAATGGCGCAGATTTTAATGCAAAGTATAATTATATCCTTTCAAAATATCTGTGTGGAGATGAAAAGGTCAAGGTAAATGTAGAGATGGACGGGAAAAAGAAGCAAATGGATATCTACACCTATCTGATGGGACTTACTTTTTCCAAAGGTGTTACGATCAATGAGGTAACTGTAGAAAGTGCTTCGACACCAAATGCAACAAAAGAATGTCCTACATTAATCAAAGTTAAACAATCAAAATAATAGCAAAGTCTTACTATGAGTATAGCTAAATATTTCCTGCCTTATACCTTATGCCTTGGCTTGTTATGGGGAGCTCTGGGTACAGATGCTGTCAAAGCACAATCTGCAACATCCTTTGGTGGAAGTGTTGTCGGTCTACCCGTGCCTTATCTTGAACCCAATCCTGCGACCTCGACCAAATTATCTCTGGGCAAATCTAATCTTCCTTGGATTGTGTTTTCTGACCGTAATGATAATTACACCACGACCTCGCCAGGAGGAACACTGATGATGGAGAAGTTGACCTTTATGCAGCCATTCTATGTTTCGGAAGAAAAAGATGGTTATCTAAAGCTGTTACGCTTCAGCGAGAATATGGTGCGTGGGCTTAAATTGAAAGACAAAAAACATGCAGAAAGTGTGGGATGGATTGCTAAAGATAAATTATTGTTATGGCAACGCTCTTTTGTTGATGTCGCGACCCGTTTTCCAAATAAGGCATTGACGATTATTAATGATGTTGAACCTTTGGTCGCCGGACAATATTATTTTGACAAAAAAGATTCGATTTATGTTTTTGATGGTCCAGATCTGAAAAATGGAAAAGCGAAAGTTGCACTTCATAATTATGTATATGTCTTTAAAAAATCGGATGATGGCAAGCAGCTGCTTATCGGTTCGGCCGATCAGTTTGTCCCCAGAGAGGCCGGCAAATATGTGAAAGGATGGGTATCCTCATCTGTTGTTCAGAACTGGGGCCACCGTTTGTATTTTGCGCCCTATACTTTTCAGTCTCCAGAAGCTGATGTTGTTATGGAGAAGATCAATAAAGATCGTATCGATGGGCTTGAGCCTTACAAAATAGACCCACTGATCGATACGGCAAACATTACTTTATTGGGCGTACCTGTGCAAACGGTCGATGAATCGGGAATCGTGACAAACTATGCCATTGACGTATTCAATAAGACTAATAATAAACTATTGACGATCAACGGCGCCGAATTGACTTACCCTGGGTTAATTAACCTCATTAAAAATAGATCGAAAATCAATATTATTTTTGTTATCGATGGTGGAAATGCCATGCGCAACCACTTTGCGAGCTTGACGAATACTATTCAAGGATTTGAAAATAGTGTTGAAACGATTTTTAACAAGCAGAACATAAAGTATGGTAGTGTGGTCTTCCGAAACCCTTCTTCTTGTGGTGGACGAACCGCAAAAATGGAACTTACCGAAGACTTCCGCAAGTTGACGGGCTTCTTGCGGGAGCAATCCAAGATCACAAGTAACTGCGATCGTGGTAATTCTGAACAACCTCTTTTTGAAGGAATAGGCGAAGCAACCAACTTGGTTAAAGATGTGGCAAAGCAAACGAATCTATTTGTGATTGTAGGATCTACAGGCAATTTGGGCGGTGCCAATCCCAGTCAGATCTCGTCTATTGCCCGAAGGGTTGCGGATGTAGAAGGTCGGATGGTTATGTTACAAGCGTATAATAGCACGCAGACGACATTCAATGATTTCATCGTACAATCAAGAAAATTGGTGTCCAGCGAAGCTTATTATGCTGCTGAACGACGTAAATTTCAATTGGTTAAAGGAGAGGCTTTCGGAAATCAATCCTACGATTTTAATCTGACGGATTCAATATCGTATTACTTGGATTTTCCGAAAAATAGCCTTATCCAGGGTGGAGTGGTGTTTCCAACCCGCGGTTCATCGCTCAACAACAAGAGTTTCAATGTCGCATTTTATCGTTTCATGGATGAAACCCGCGAGGATATACGCTCACATATACACAGCTTGGATAGTGCCTTCCGCCTAACGGGAATAGAAAATGCCAACATCAATCCAAGTGTTGCCAAATCATTAGGCGGCAAGTTTAACCAGGATGTCGGTGAATCAATGCCACATAATGCCTTTAAGTTTGCTTCTATGCTGAAATTTAGCCCTGACTTGCAGTACCAATTAACAAAGGGTTTGGATTTTGATCTTGTTTTGAATACGGGGGAGTTCAACGAATTCAACAGCACCTTGTCTGTCATGACCGGAGATAATTTGGTCAAAGATGATAATTCATTCAGAAAGAAACTGTATCAGAATTACATTCAGGCCTATAAGAAGAAATGGCCAATGTATAGTGCTGGAGCTGTCGACAAATGGACCATTGGAAAGTATTTTTCAGTTATGTTAGGGCTTCCTATTATCCACAATACATTTACAGATATGAAAGTGGAAGCATTAAAAAATAAGAAGGAAATGACACTGGAAACTTTTGAAGCTTATATTGTTTATCTGCAGCAGGTGATGGCAATGACTAGATCGTATGCTCAAAATCAAGGTAAATTTTTCTCCAATGGGGAGCAATATTACCGTGTCCGTGGTAGTTTCTTTAATATCAATGCACCTCAAACAACCAGCAAATGACGATCAGCAACTTTAGTGAATCCGTTAAATTAGCCATTCATATTGCTCAAGCTTTAGCAGAGGAATATCATCAGAACCAATTTGGTCCAGCTCATTTGCTGAAAGCGTTGATGCATAAGGATGTTGGCTTGCGACAATTTGTTCAGTCTATTCATAAAGATGATCAATATATTGCTGAGTGGGCCGAAATTCGTATGGACGAGTTGGAACGATCGAATATTGCGGTTCCAGCCGAAGAAATAAAAGGAAATGAAGGTGTCATTCGTTTGCTGGATGAGGCTGATCTCGTCAGGATCAAACTCGGGCTTGATTTAATCACACCCATCTGTTTGCTCACAGCCATCTCAAAGGCAGGAATTGCTTTTGATGTCAATCAATTAAAATCCTTTCCGATCAAGGAGAAAGAAATATATGATCTCTACGTAGATCAGAATCAAATCGGTCAGGCTGTTTCGAAAGGTGGAAATGAAAACAGCGATACAACGAGTAGCGCTGCGGTAAAGGGAGCATTGTATCAGTATTGTGTGGATCGTCTGCAATTGGTGCGTGAAGGTAAATCTGACCCGATTGTGGGGCGGGATAAGGAGATCCGGATGATGATGGAGATCCTCTGTCGGCGCAACAAACCCAATGTTATTATTGCTGGTGAAGCTGGGGTGGGTAAAACTGCGCTAGTAGATGGTTTTGCGATTGATATTGTGAATGGAAATGTGCCGGCACAGTTGAAAGATGCTCAACTATTCGAACTGGATTTGGGGGCTTTGATCGCAGGGGCAAGTTACAAGGGGGAAATCGAAGATCGCTTAAAAAAAATTATCACGGAAATAAAAGGTTTTGATAAGGCGATTTTGTTTATCGACGAAATCCATACGTTGTTAGACAATAAAGGACCGATAGGCTCTGGTGCCGGAAATCTGCTGAAGCCCGAATTGGCAAGGGGTGAAATCACGGTAATAGGAGCAACAACCTTGGATGAATACCGAAAGATCATCGAACCTGAACAGGCATTTAACCGACGCTTTGAGCTGCTCCAGGTAGCGGAGCCCTCGGAGGAAAAAACCATCAAGATGCTCGAGAAAGTGCTGGATAAATACGAACAGCACCATGGCTTAAAAGTCGAGCTGGATGCACTTCCTGTCGTCGTGACGCTGGCCAAGCGCTACATGAAGGATCGGCATCTGCCAGATTCTGCATTTGACCTCATGGACCGTAGTATGGCGGCTTTAAAGTTGGCACAAAGTGGTTCATTGGAAATTCTTGAAAATGCCGATAACGAATTTGAAGTGTTGAAATCGGGTCAGCAGCATAAAAATGAGATTCAGCTCTTGAATGATTACAAATGGCTGACGGAGGTACTTTTTAATAAGTTAAGTCCGATTCTGTTGGGCTTGCTGACCGAGGAAACAAGTTTTGAAGATTTTGACTCCGTAGCACAATACAATGAATATCTGACGCGGATTGTCCCCTTGTTAAAGGAGCAGGCGCAGCAACTAGCAGACACAGTGACTAAACAGGATATTGTGGCGGTGATGGCCTATAAAACAGGGATCCCGATGGGTAAACTGCAGGCTGGAGAAAAGGAAAAGCTGCTACAGATCGAAAGTTACCTCCAAAAACGTGTTGTGGGACAAGATCAGGCTGTGAAAGCAGTGTCCGAAGCGATATTGGAATCAAGAAGTGGGCTGAATAAAAAAGGTCAGCCGATAGGTTCCTTTTTCTTATTGGGACCGACTGGAACGGGAAAAACGGAGCTCGCTAAATCAATTGCTGAATTTTTGTTTAATGATGAAAAAGCAATGATTCGTTTTGATATGTCCGAATTTAAGGAAGAGCATAGTGCCGCATTGCTGTATGGTGCTCCTCCGGGATATGTGGGCTATGAGGAGGGTGGACTATTGGTCAACAAAATTAGACAGCAGCCCTATTCTGTATTATTGTTCGATGAAATTGAGAAAGCGCATCCGTCGGTATTTGATACTTTTCTTCAAATATTGGATGAGGGGCTTATGCATGATCGTTTGGGTAAAGAAGGTGATTTCAGCAATGCGCTGATCTTGTTTACCTCCAATATCGGTAGTGAATGGATTGCAGGGCAAATTGAATCAGGGCAGGGCTTTCCAAAACATAATCAGCTCATGGATATTATGACCGCTCATTTTAGACCTGAGTTTTTGGCCAGAATATCTGAAATTGTGCCTTTTGCGCCTATTTCTGAAGGTAATGTTGTGAAGATATTTGATATACAATTGCGACAGCTTATCCAACTATTGGATAAGCAGGCTGTAGCACTGCAATTGACAGAAGAGGCGAAAAAGGCGATTGCGCTGAAAGGATTTACACCTAAATATGGTGCACGACAACTTGCTGCAGGAATCAGAAATGAACTGCGAAGACCCATTTCCAAAATGCTGATCGCGGGAGAACTGAACCGGGGCGATCTGTTGACGGTGGACTGGGATGAAAAGGAAGAAAAATTGATCTGGGATATAAAACAGAAATAACCTGTATGTCGTTTTAGGACAGCGGAATAGCGGGCGTAAATAATGAATATTTACCAATATTTTGTTATATTGTATATAAAATAGGAAAAATTTAAATAAGTATAAACTTAATTTTTTGAAATATGTTTGAGTACGAAATTGGTGGAAACGAAAGAAAAGTAGAGACTTCGGAGTCCATTGTGGACATCTCGTTCAATAAAACGATGTTTATTCAGAAGCTGACTGACAATGAGCCTTTACGCCCTGAAAAAGTTGAAGGACTAAAGAAAGTAGATGATGTCTTTGCCCATTTTAAACCTAATGTGGATGTATCGTTTGAGGACGAAGATGGAGCGGCAGTAAACGAGAATTTGAAGTTTCAAAATCTTGGCGATTTTTCGGCCAAGAATCTAACGCAACAAAGCGATTTTTTATCTAACATTAGTGTACAGAAAGATCTTTCTGCGAGTGTAATCAAACAGCTGAAGTCAAATAAAACGTTGAAATCAGCGATTGAAAACGCGGAAACTAAAGAAGCATTTATTAATGTGCTAAAAAATTTCATCGCAGAATTGGAAGCAAATAAATAGGAAACAGATGGCAAATACACAACAAGAAAAAGCGGCGCAAGCGGGTACCGCTGCCGGATATAAAGAAGTAAAAGATAGGTCAGCGAAAGAAAACCTGCAAGATAGCTTGGATAAATTGGTTCGTGTCGGTGGTTTTGATCTTTTGGAAGCCTCTGTGGACGGGATTCAGAATTTGAATCCTGAAAGGAAGGCACGGAAGCAGATTTTTTTGAGTGATGATCAGAAAAAGAAAGAACGGGAGCAGCTGAAGAAGAAGATGGAGTTATGGGTGGATCTTTTGGAGAACTCGGATTCTGTTGCTGGAATGGTGGAGAAAAGTGCTGAAAAATTAAAAGTTGCTGAAGAGACCTTGAATCGTAATTTGGGGGTGGCATTGGAAGCTAGCCGCGAACTGGAGCAATCTTACCGTTCGGTACATTTATTCTACAAAAATACGGAGTCGGATAAACTGGACAACGTGGTCTTGATGAATGCAAGTATGGATCAACTGACGGACCTGGACAATCCTCGATTTATCGAATATGTTTCCGAAGAATTTAAACAAAATTATGATCGTCTGGATCTTCGGGATAATTATTCGCTATTAGTGGTCCCCGGCTATTTAGGTTCCAATAAGGTGTTGGACCGTTGGGCAAAGATTGCTAATGTCAATAAAGCAATGCTGGTAACAGACTTTGCGGATCTGGATCAACCTGATGATGTCATCGATCTGTTTACTTCAGGTAATTATACCAGTGCTGAAGCCTATAAGTCGAATGTCATTATGACAACCAATTGGTTGATCGGGCGTGAAAAAAATACCACTGTTGGCGAAGAGGAGGATCTGACTGTACCAGGCTCTGCTGCTTTGGCGGGGAAAATGTACTACACATTGATGTCACAGGTGACTGCTGGTAAAAAACACGGTACAATCAATGAGGTCGATGGTGTAAAATTCGACTTGAAAAAAAGTGAGATCTCCCATCTTGAACGTATCGGTCTAGTACCGATGGTCAATGAATATGGTAAAGTAATGGCTTTCTCGGCCAAAACATTGTTCAATGGCGATAATATTGGTCTACAAACTTATTCGGTTGTCCGCGTATTTGATTATGTCACCAAAGTCTTGTTTGATTTCTTAAACAGAAGAGCTTTTGAGAATTGGACAACCAAAACCGAAAAGGACCTTCGTGCACAGATCGTTAAGTTTCTGGACAGTATCCAAGGGCCAGACAGACTAATTGAACGATTTAAGATTATGCGTTTTGAACGTGATGATCAGCAGAAAGATAAGATTCACTTGGACATCCACATCACCCCTTATTTTCCGGCAAAAAGTTTTATGGTAAAACTTGATGGTTATAAAGGGGAGGATGAAAGCACAACTTGGGCAAGTGAATATAACCAACAATAAGTGATTTGAAATGGATTTTTACTTAGATAAACCACTGCAGCTGGACCTTCCGGTTCAAAGTCAACGCTTAAAAGAGGCTGACCTGGGGAGATCCATTTCAAACTACCTGGAGCTGATCATATTTACACGTAAAGGTGAACACCGATTCAACGCCGATTTTGGCTGTGCAATCTGGGATCTTGATTTTGAGCTTATTGTCAGCGAAAGCCTCTGGGAAGAGAAGTTCCGAAAATCGTTGCTGGACTCGATCACGCGATATGAATGGCGTATTCAGCAGGTTACGGTACAGGTCAATATTTCTGAAGTGGAGACTTTTTTTCCAAAACGGAATGTGGCTGAAATTAAAAAGAAGGTGATGATCTATGTGGAAGGAAAGATGGTGGAAACGGGCGAACGATATGCGTTCAGCACTTCGCTTTTTCTAAGTCCACTATCTAAATAGTGTGATTTAAATGAACGATATTTTTTATTCGAGCAAAGAGGAGATTCGGAACAGGATCATCAAGAAAGCACAAGAACTTTGGGGGATTCAAAAGGTTTTTGACTTCGATCCCTTAGTTCTGCTATTAATGGAGGTACTGAGTAGTGAGATTTTTCAGGTTTCCAATGATGTGCACGATTTTGAAAACAGAATTTTCGATAAGATCGGTCGTCTGCTGGCACCGGATTATCTTGTCGCTCCGCTTCCCGCTCATGCTATTCTATTTTATCAACCCAATGAAAATGAGGTGTGTGTAAGCCCTTATCTTCAGATGAACATGAAGAAGAAAATTGCAGCTGGGGGCTCAAAAGGAGAGAAGATGATGGAAATGAATTTTTCAAGTTTGGAGGAGGTTGATCTGTTTCATGGAAAGATCCGTTATATGGCTACGGCCCGCCAATTGTACGAAGTGCAGCCCAACTCGAAAAAAGTATTGGGGAAATCGGTACACCTGACAACAGAACATGCCATCTATTTGGGGATCAAATGCTTGGAGGAGCATAAGATGAAATCTTTTGAAGGATTGAATTTTTATTTTGACTGGGGAAATTACCAAGTTAACCGAGAGATGTACAAAGTACTGAACTTGGGAAAATGGTATCTCAATGGAGTCCCAGTGAAGCATCATCAGAATAGATTTCTAAAGAAAAGTTGGCGATCAGAGGAGGAACTCTTTGGCCGTAAAAATTATCTTTTTAATCTGAGCCAAGATATCGAAGGGTACTACCAACAGCATTTTTTGACGTTGGATGATGATCTGGACGAGACCTGTTTTGGAAAGGAACAAAGTATACCTGAGGGAATTACGGCTAATTTTGATGCGCAGATCGTCAGCAAACTGGATCAGGATCTGGACTGGATCAGAATTGATATGCCTACTTCGCTCCCAAATCAGCTTTTGGAGGAACTACATGTACAGATAAATGCGTTTCCAGTTGTTAATAAACGTCTGGTTGAAGGCAAACACCGCGTGAAGGCGCTTAAAAATATTGTCGCAATAGAAACTGCCGAACTTGAACAGCTGCTCACGGTAGAGGATGTCGTGGATCAGGAGGGCGAACGCTATAGCGAAGTACCTTACAACCGGTCTGGGGTACATGCCGATGCTGGATTTTATACCGTGCGGCAGGGCGGTGTTGAGCGATTGGACGGTCGGACAGCGAAAGACCTATTGGATTACTTATTTGAGTTGATTAGAGATGAGAAAGCGGCATTTGCATCATATAATGCTGATTTTCTGAATACTATACTTCGTGAGTTGGATAAAAACCTAGCGTTAATCCAGCAAAAGGGTAAAGCATTGCATTTGAGCCAGAATGAGTTTAAACAATATATTGTTATGAACGCCAAAAATGACGGTGATCTCGTGTTCACAAAAATGTGGCTGACACATGCTGAATTGGCAAACGGAATCAGTGTTGGCAGTCAATTGCAGCTACAGCTGGGGGCCGCAAAAAATTATGAACAGCTAGTATTGTTGACCAATAGTAAAGGTGGTCGCTCTAGACTCAACCGGCGAGATAGCTTACAAGCTTTCAAATACAATGTAACTACTGGAGATCGTATTGTCAGTAAAAACGATATCATCAATTTTATCAAGCTTGAACTTGGCAATGTGGTAAAACGTATTGAAATAAAGCCTGGAGTGGTTATGGACAGTGATCCGAGGAGAGGATTTCAAAAGACAACGGATATCTATGTAGAACCGGATCTGGCTTTTGATTTAGAAGGCTCGGAATGGAAGGAATTATTAGCCCAAGTGCTGGGGAAATTACAGGTACGCAGCAGTATGGAGGTACACTATAGGTTGTTGGTGAAATAGCCTAAGTGTTATAAGTATGATGTATGCCCGAGGATACTTTGATTGTGGCCATGTTTGTCACTTAAGTAGCTGTGTTTTACTTCGGGTAGAAGATCATATGTAATATGAACGTTTAATTGAACGGGGAATAGATGGTCTAGGACAAGATGAATAATATATTCATCCTTGGCATTAGGCAAATAGTTCTTTAATAGTTGGGGATAGGAAGGACCTATCAGAATCGCGAGATAAGTTTCATTAAGTTCATATTGCATGGACGTTAAACTATCAACTCCAAGCTGACAATGACCTAGCAGGCCGGAAGATATATTTATCTCATGCCAATCTAGGACACGGTCACGCGTTGATAGCTTGAGATCGATGGGGATATTGAGCAGATTGCGCAAGAGCTGTTGTGCATAGCCGAGATCATTTTTATGGGTATGAATTTCAGGAATAAAATGCATCCAGATCACACGTTGGCGTGCATTGAGTTTCTGTAGTTCAGGCCAGTTGGACAAAAGCAGGTCACTCATTTCTTGATGGCTTGTCTGCATGTCAAGACGGCTTTCATATTGATCTAAAAGAGTACGTAAATAAAATAATTCGTTTTCAAATGGAGCGAAGAATTTTCTTGCATTTTGTTCTTGGCGTCTTTTGTTGCGCACATCCTGAATCATAACATCTTCGTCAAGGATTTCACTGCCCGCATGTAGGGTATGAAAGAGACCTTCTGGAAGCATATCATAAAGTCCTTCCCGGTTCATATTGATTCGGACAAACTCTTCATTGCTGCTTTCAGATAGATAGGTGTCAACCTGTTGGATTTCTGTCGAGAAAGGGCGACGGCTCGAACCCGCGCAGCGAAAAATGATGTGATCTGGATCAACACCGCGCTGAATCAAGTCGGCGGCTTTTTGGCTTGCTTTGATATCCGAAACCATACTATTGCTTGAAAATAAACTGTCCTTTTTTTTCATTGAAAGAATTATTTCTTGAACCCTAAAACTCGATCAGCTAATTTAACTGAGATGAGTGATCAGTATTGTAAATTTTTTTGTTTAAAGATAGTATATTTGTTTGTGAATAGTGCATCAGTTGAAATGGAAGTTCAAACAGTTTTTTTAAGGTACATCCTTGCGCCTTTATTAGTATTTATTTCGGCCATTGTAATGTCGGTCTGGAATAAGAAGAATAGTCTTCTGAGTAATAAGAAGCTTATCATTTCGATCTTGTTGGGAGGATTGGCATTGGCATTGCCTGGTTTTTTCGGGTTTTTGGGTTTTGCATTTATGCCCTGGGGCTATTTCATGACAATGATCTATGCATTTGGGGTCGGTGTTTTATGGGTATATCTGCTGAGCAAATGGGATTTGAATAGCTTAGAAAATAGAAAGGTTTTTGTATTTTTTGTGATGTTGATAATGCTACTGCTCGGATTATATATCTATAAACTATTTTTTGATTGGATGAGTCCTTTCCGATTAGGGTGGTGGGCAGCGACTAGCGTTTCGATTTTCTTTGTGCCAATGTTTTTTTGGTGGACTTATATTGCGTTGCTTTCTATTCCGATGGAGATCCATCGGGTCTGGGAGTATCCACGGTTTCCTGAAGAAATTAATTTGGACCACCTGGATTTTGACAAATTGCTGGTATTGGAACTGGAATTATACAAGGATAGCAAAGATGTCGAACCATTACGTGTAAAGGTAAAAGCCCCTGAAAAGATGAATTTCGGGTTGTGGTTTCAAAAATTTATCGAAGATTACAATAGTAAATTTCCCAATGCGCCAGTTCGCTATTCCGATATTGGCGGAGAATATCAGAAATGGATATTTGTTGTGAAACGGTCTGTTTTCAAGCGAAATGTCTATATCGATCCAAGTTTGGATATTTCGGGAAATCAGATTACAGAAAAAATGACCATACACGCTAAGCGTGTTTCAGAAACAATAGGATAACAAAGAAGGATATGCAAAAACCATTAAATTACGAAGGCATCAACTGGATTGATGGTATGAAACTTTCCAGCGGGGATTTTGTTCATACGGATCTTTTTACGCAGGATCTCGTACGCGATAGCATTTCGGTGGGGCTGAATGGTACTAATTTTGGTTTATTACCAGCTTTCGCAGGATATGAACGTTCATACGATATATCGCTTACCAAAAAAACGACAAGTTATCTGGAAGTTGAAGTTCGATTTTGTAATGCGGTGACCAGCGATGGTAACCGAATCAACATAGCATATCAGCAAGGAGCAGTTGAAGCAAGTTTCAGTGCCTATATGGATGTTTCTAAATTGGCCCTCGGCGAGCATTATGTGGTTTTACATGTAAATCCCTTTAAAAGATCAGCTTTTGGCGAACCTAATCCGGAAGAGTCTCCGCTCCGTTATCCCTATGTTAAAAAAGAGTATACAATCGATATTGTGAGTAAATCTGATATCAATCAAAGGCAAGTGACAGGATCATTTCTGCCGATTGGTAAGTTGTTTCAAGAAGCACAGGAGACCATATTGATACAGCAATACATTATTCCAAGTATGTACGTCGAGAGTCATCCGCTATTGATGGATTATCACAATCGCTTCTATCGCTTGCTGAATGAATTTCAAACGGCTGCCTATAAGATCATGGATAAAACAGTTAACAGACCTAAAATCACGGAATTGGGGCTGAATATCCGCTTTATTACTGAAAAGATCTTGGAATATATGGCTACGACATTTTTTGAATATAGATCTGTTCTCCCACAACGGGCACCAATATATCTGTTAAAATATTTTTCTGATTTTGCCCATGTATTTTTTAATGCTGTACGTTTAGTTGAACCTGCTGAACGGGAAGAAATGCTTAAATATTTCTATGAATGGAAAGATGTGACACCAGGTAATTTTGAGGAACGCCTATCCAATCTCATTGAAATGCGGTATAATCATTTTGAGATTGCTGAGGCCATGAGCTGTGTTGCTGATTTTATGGATGTTATGGTATCGCTATGGGGCAAATTAGCGACATTGGAATATATCGGTCAGCGACGGGAAAATATTGTTGTTGCGGAGCAGAAGGTTGTTCAGGAAGTGCAGACAAGACGTACTTGGTCTTTGTTAGATTAACATATTTATTATTTTAATAAGTAAGGCCTTTGAATCTTTATTTTTTTGCTTATGTTAGCAGAAGATGAAGAACGTATTGTTAATCAACGGAGACCTCTTTAAAACAGCGTCCACTGATTTTTTGATGGATGCTTACCGCGCTGGTGTTTACCAAGCCGATGGTATTGTGCATGATCTGAAAATCGTTGACTTGCTTTTTAATTATAATATCAAACTTCCGTCCATCTACTCAAGTCCATTAGAGATTGATCTTCAGGATGCACTGCGTGAGCTACATTGGGCCAAACATATTGTCTTATTTTGCCCAGTCTATCGCTCTTATATACCTTCTAAAATAAGAGGATTTTTTGATCGTTTATTCCTGTCCAATCAGAGCAACTTAGACCCTAATCGCATTGACAATAACTTTTATGGGAAATCTGCACGTATTGTCAGTATATTGGATAATGAGCTTTTTCATGAATATAGTCAGTTTAAGAAAACAAACTTTATGAGCATCAAGAAGGATGTTTTTGAAAGGTGTCATATTTCTCCGGTGCGAACTTCGGCAATGGGAGAGTTGCATAACTTAAAAAATTCATACAGTGAAAAATGGGCCGAAAAGTTAGCTCGGTTTGGAAGAATAGACTTGCTCTAAAAGTTAAGGCTAATCAAGCTAGTCTTGGCAGAGTGCAGAAAAAATGGTAAAAAATGACATGTTGAAGTTTATAAACCAACAATCAAAACTGCCATAAAACGAATGCTATCAGTTATGATAACTCAGTAATAATTAGGCTATTTTTACGTCATCCTCCTTTGGGGAATATTGTGTTAGAATAGGAAACAATTGTCTTTTTAAATCTTTTACACCTATAAATTAAATTTGGATAATTGGCGATAACTTCTAACTTTGATTTATTACACCAATTGTTTTGACATCGTTTGTGTTTAATACCTGAAAAACGGATTCAATATGGGAAATTTATCCAATGAAGAAATAAAGGTCTATTTCGATCTGAATTACCATCGCTTGTATCTTTTTGCTAAAAGTTTGGTAAACGATGCGGAGATCGCACATGATCTTGTTCAAGATAGCTTTATGGTGTTGATACATGCTAATATGAAGACCTCGGATGCTCCTCCTGTCATCAAATCTTTTTTATATACAACGGTCAGAAACCTCGCTTCCAAAAATATCAGAAAACAAAAATCGGCTCAACTTTTTTTTCGTAAAGAGAAGGTAGAGGAGTGGGAAGATGCGGCTGTTTTTGAGAAGCTTTTTCGGTCGGAAGTTATCGCTGAGCTCTACCTTGCCTTGGAATCTCTGCCACAGGGCTGTAAGTAAATATGTAAATTAGGCTATTTAGAAGGACTTAAAAATCAGGAGATAGCTGATATGTTGGGTGTAAGCATTAATACCGTCAAGACGCAAAAGAAACGTGCGCTCCAACTCTTAAGGGACAAAATCTCTCCCCAAGCTTTCGCCCTCCTATGTATTTACCTTTGTCACTAAAAAAAAGTTTATTTTCTTTTCACCCCTTTTTATTAGCAATGGTACATAGTATTAAAAAACCTAAGTTACCGTATGGATAAAAATGGAGAACACCTTTATTTTGCCGGACTTTTAGCGAAGTGCATTCAGGGAGTGTCATCTGAAGAGGAAATCGTGAGATTGAAAAAATATATGGACGAAAATCCGCAAGTCAGTGAAATACTTGTCGACCTAAGCGAAGCTAATCTGCTTGATCAAGACCTTGAAGAATTGGGCAAAATAGATCTTGCGCAGCAGTGGGCTAACTTTGAAGAAAGAGGGGCAACAAAAGCATCACCTCGTAAACGTGTATCGACCTTGATTATTTGGTTATCGGCATCTGCGGCGATACTTATTGCTACATTTTCCTTATTTTTAAACCGTCAAATCGAATCCCATACATCGATTATTCCGGACCATCAATTTGGTTATAAAAATGACGTTACACCTGGGCATGCGGGGGCTATATTGACGCTAGCTGATGGACGTGTTGTAGAATTGGGGGCAACAAACCAGCAGGGAATGGTAATTGATACAAATATGATTCATATTTCCAATGGTTCTGTTGAATTTAGGAATCAAGCAAATGCCAATGAATATAAGGCCAATCGTATCCACACGCCAAAAGGAGGAACTTTTCAGACTATTCTGGCTGATGGTACCAAAATATGGTTAAACGCAAATAGCGAAATCGAATTCCCAAGCCAGTTTTCTGCTAACGAACGACGCATAAAGTTGCTTTCTGGAGAAGCTTTTTTTGAGGTGGCCAAGAACAAACAAAAACCATTTATTGTAGAAACACAGGGATATGCAGTTCATGTAACAGGTACAGCATTTAATATCAATAATTATGAGAATAATATTGTTAAAACTTTATTGACTGAAGGTAAAGTAGACGTAATTGGTAAGCAGGCACGTGCTAGCCTATTTCCTGGGCAGGCCGTGGTTAATAAAGGGGAGTCCCTGCAGACAGAAACGGCAGATATTAACGAAGCGTTGTCCTGGCGTGATGGTTTTTTTTACTTTGATGGAAAGACTCTCCCGGAAATTCTTGGCGAAGTATCAAGATGGTATGATGTCAGCCTCGACTATCAGATAAGTTTGGATCAAACTACGTATATGGGTGGCGCAAAACGCTCGAACACTTTAGGTACGATCTGTAAGATGCTGACGGATATGTCCCAATATGCGTTCGAAATCAATGGAAAGAAATTAATTGTCAAAAAAAATAAAGGAGGAAAAATGAAATAAACTGACCTAAATGATGATGGTATAAGAAATCCGGAGATACTGCAAATATCTCCGGAAGTAATTCGGCATACCAAATGTGTAGCAACAAATAGTTTAATAACCTAATCAATTCAAAATTATGTATAAAATCTGGTTAAGGCAATACCCAGACGAGCCTCGTTATGGCATTAACCTTCGAAAAACAGTATTAGTCATGAAACTTTCTTTAGCGTTTTCACTTGCATTGACAGTAAGCGTTCATGCCAGTGTTTTGGGGCAAAAAGTAAACCTTCAAAAGAAAAATATCACTTTAAAAGCATTGCTAACTGAATTGCAAAAGCAGACAAACTATCGCTTTATGTATAAAAAGGGTATTTTGGAAAAATCTCTACCAGTGAATCTTGATCTACAAAATGCCCCGTTGAGCGAGGTCATGGAAATTGCTTTCAAAGATCAGCCTTTTGAATACCGTATCTATGATGGGACAGTAACGATTTCTCGAAATTCGATTGTCGTACAACAAACTGCTGTGCGTGGAAAGGTAGTTCAGGCAGATAATCAGCCCTTGGCTGGTGTATCGGTCAATGTCATCGGAAAAGGAATCTCTACGGCCACAGATGAACAGGGTAATTATGAAATTAAAGCCAATATTGGAGATCAGCTGGAGTTCAAATACATCGGCTTTAGGTCCAGTACTGTGGCCGTTGGATCAAATAGGATGACAACTATTACTATGATTCCAGCCGGAGATAGTAAATTGGAAGAAGTTGTGGTGATCGGTTATGGAACACAGAAGAGAGCTGATCTTACAGGTGCCATCAGTTCCATCAAAGCAGAAGATCTTCCGAAAGCTGCCAGTGCTTCGGTGGAACAGATGTTGGCAGGTAAAGCCGCGGGGGTACAAGTACGGTCAACCGATGCACAGCCTGGAGGAGGAGTCGAGGTGTTGATTCGGGGTGCAGCTTCAACAGGAGCAGGAAACGCACCGCTATATATAATTGACGGGTTCCCAGTGACAGGCGGTGTGGATCCTGGAACAAATACCCGCTATTCCATCGGTAGTCGAAGTCCACTCAATTCGATTAATCCCAATGATATCGAGTCCATCGAGGTGTTAAAGGATGCCAGCGCAACAGCAATTTATGGTGCCCGCGCTGCAAATGGGGTTATTCTGATCACTACAAAATCCGGCAAACAGGGGCGCGCTAGGGTTTCCTATGATCTGAAAACGAGTATGCAACGTGTTCAGAAACCCTGGGAAATGATGGATGCCAGTCAGTGGATGCGTGCGCGCAGTAATTATCTATATGAACTTTGGATGGTCAATAACAAAGTTGGTGTATACGGTGGTAAAGATCCCTCAACTGTACCAGCATTTACTGCCCCATATACCGAAGATGAAATTAATGCTGCTGGTACGGGTACAAACTGGATCGATGAGGTTACTCGAAAAGGACGTATTCAGGATCATAACTTGAGTATCAGCGGTGCTAATGATAAGACAAATTATCTCATATCATTTAATTATTTTGGACAGGATGGTATTGTCAAGAAGAATGATTTCAATCGCTATACTGGGCGAGTAAATATCACTCAGGAGGTAAATAGCTGGCTTAAGGCGGGTGTAAGGGCGAGTGGAAGCCGTATAGATATCAATAACCCAGCCTTGGGAACTGGGGGAGCTGAGAACACCGGTGTACTGGAGTCGGCACTTAAATTTACACCTACACTACCGGTTTATCTTCAGGATGGAAGTTATTCCATTGTTCCGAACTCTACGTTCTTCCCGAATCCTGTTTCCTTACTCGATATTAGCAATGTCACCGAGCAGAACCGTTTGATGGTGCAGACCTTTGCTGAAATTGAACCGTTCAAAGATCTCAAAATACGTACCCAGTTAGGATTCGACAAGCAGGATGCAGTGAACAACACCTATCTTCCGAAGTCCACCTTATATGGAGAGGCTGTAGGAGGACAGGCGACAATTGGGCAGAATAATCGTTTTGATAAATTATTTAACACGACCGTCAGCTATAGAAAAGTGCTCAATGAGGTACATGACCTAAGCATGTTACTCGGTTACGAATGGCAATCCATGGGAAGCTCAGGTCATAATTTATCCAATAATAAATTTCCGACAGATGCCTTTGGCACGAGCAACATCGGCGCCGGAGAATCGGTACGTCCAACAGTTGGGTCTTACAAGAGCATTAATGAACTTGCGTCATATTTCGGAAGGTTAAATTATAGTCTGATGGATAAGTACCTCTTTACTTTTACCATGCGTGCTGATGGCTCAAGTCGTTTTGGAGCAGGAAATAAATTTGGATATTTCCCATCCGGGGCATTTGCATGGAAGATTGATCGGGAATCTTTTATGTCTGATGCAAAATGGATCTCAAGTGCCAAATTGCGTCTGAGTGCTGGTCAAACGGGTAACAGCAATATTTCTGGCGCCTTTGCCTTCTATTCTTTCGGAAGCGATTATCTATTTGGAAATACCGTCAATACGGGTACTTACCTTTCTTCTTATGCCAATCCTGATCTGAAATGGGAAACGACAACGGAGTATAATCTCGGGCTGGATTTTGGCTTATTTGATGAACGCATCAGTGTAACGACAGAATTGTTTTCCAAAACGATATCCGACCTACTGGGTGAAAGGCAGTTGAAGACTTATCTTCCCTTGGATAAGGTAGCGGCCAATCTTGGTAAAACCTCTAGTAAAGGTTTTGAGGTGACCTTGAATACACAGAATCTTACAGGTGCATTTCAATGGACTAGTACATTGACGCTGTCTGCATATCGTGATCGCTGGAAAGAGAGAAGTCCAGATGTGGTTCTTCGATCCTACGAATCAGCTACAGATCCTATCCGCGTGCATTGGGGATATTTACTGGATGGTCTGGTGCAACCAGGAGAAGTGATCCCTCATATGCCGGGAGCATTGCCTGGCGTGCAAAAAGTCAAAGATATCAATGGTTACGATGAAAACAATCAACTGACAGGAAAACCCGATGGTAAGATTAATGATGCCGATGTCGTCAAACTTGCCAATGCTGATCCTAGATTCATCATGGGCTTCGGTAATACCTTTCGATACAAAGGTTTTGACCTCAATATCCATATATATGGTATGTTTGGAACGAGACGCAACAATGATTACATGGGCTATGTGACGGAGATGAATCCCAATATCAACCGGGGTTGGAATATTCCCAATATGGTCGATCAATTTTGGTCGAGCAGTAATACGCAAGGAAAATATCCGAATCCATTTGTTGTCAATCCATTTCCGGGTGCGGGACAGTTTTTACTGCAAAAGTCTGATTTCGTTCGGGTGCGCAACATTACATTGGGCTATGATCTCAACCCGTTGTTTCACAAAAAATGGTTCAACACCTTTCGGGTATACGTAGATGCTTCAAATCCTATTGTTTTTACCAGCTTCAAAGGTATAGATCCTGAATTTACGGGTATCTATCCACCAGCGAAATCCTTTACACTGGGACTTAGCGTTGGATTTTAATCAAATTACTGGCTTTAATACATTTATTATAATGAAAAAAATATTTCTTTTGTTGCTAGGAGCTTCCTTGTTTTACTCCTGCGAGAATCTTGAACCACAAGTGTTCGATCGCTTGAGCCCATCGAATTACCCGAAAAATGAAGAAGACGCACGTACGTTGGTCACGGGAGTCTATGGTATTCTCAACCGGGGAGCATATGGTGGATTTTCGGATATATCCTGGCAATCACGCTGGGTGATGAATACAGCTACTACCGACGAGTTTGTCTGTTATTGGGGTGGTGGTGTCTGGGAAACGTATGCCAAGTTTCTCTGGAATTCGAATAGCGAACACGTGACGGCCAAAACCTATGGTCCCTACATTAAAGCAATTACCAATTGTGTCAATATTGCTGAGCAGCTTGAGCCTATTAGCATGGATGCCGAACTCAAAGCGCGTTATCGCGCTGAACTAAAAGGGATAACAGCTTTGTTAGCCTACACCTTATATGACTTCTACGGACCAACAGCTATAGTGACAGATCCTGCAATAACCCTGGATCCAAACACGAACTTTCAACCGGAAAGACCTACGAAAGCATGGATGTTGAATTTTATCAAATCTACAGCACGGGATGCAGCGGATAAGCTCCCAGTTGCCTATTCGTCACAGGATTATGGTCGTATTACCAAAGGAACCGCATTGATGGTGCTCCTCAAACTGGCGATGCATGAAAAAGACTGGACTGAAGCTGCTAAAATTTCGAAGGAGATCATGGATTTGAAACAGTATTCGTTGCAGGTATCCTATCCATCCATCTTTGCTGTGGATAATGAGATGAATTCAGAAATCATCTTTGCTATTCCATGTTTGACTGTAAACGATCGCTATAATAACTGGCTTGCCCATGTGTTGCCGTCTGAGTATGTCGAACCCAATGGTATACCCGTACAAAAATGGGGCGGTTATAAAGTCCCTTGGGCAATGTTTGATAAGTTTAAAACTGGTGATGAGCGCCTGAAATCAATCTGGGGCAGTATCAATACCAGCAAGGGCATGGTCGATTTGCGCTCAATCAATGAGTCGTGGGCACAGATGGGTGCCGTACCCTATAAATATCCTGCTGATCCTGCTTCGACAGGCGAAGCACACGGGAATGATTGGGTAGTATATCGCTATGCAGATGTGCTGCTACTTCGAGCCGAAGCCTTAAATCATATTTCGCCACTTAGTAGTGAAGCGGTAGGTTTGATTAATATGGTACGTAACCGTGCAAAAACAACAGCTATTATTGCTTCAGATTTTGTCGGAGAAAATGCTTTAAATGACTTTATATTGGATGAAAGATTTAGAGAGTTATTTATGGAAGGGCATCGTCGGGAGGACTTGATTAGGCATGGGAAGTATCTTTCGGAAGCTAAGAAACGTGGAGCATCTTATTCAGATGAAAGTAGACTGCTGTTTCCCATTCCGCAGTGGGCAATCAATGAAAATAAGAAAATTCAGCAAAATCCTGGTTACTAAGGTTCATTTTTGAAAAAAATGGGAATATGAAAAAAACAATCAAACAGCTGACTTTGGTATGGGCGCTATTGGCGCCCATACATCAGGCTTTCGGAGGTGTTTCGACAGATACCTTACAACAAAAAGATCAGCATATGCAAATTGTTGCCAAAAGTGCGATCCATAATCCTGAGCGGGGTTATCATCTGGAGTCCAACTATTTTGCGCATAATTTATATAATCCTTTCCACAAAGTTGCCTATCCAAAAGGGTGGATAGACGAACAGATTAGTCGCTATGGGAGTCCCGATGATAATATTTCGGTGTTGCAGCTATACTTTTATCTCACGGATTATGTAGGGAGCGATATTGCGAAAGAAGGGTTAGACAAGATGCAATTTATCTTTGACGAGGTTAAAAAGAAAGGTTTTAAGGTGGTGTTGCGGTTTGCTTATGATGTCGATTATGGAAGTACCAAAGCGAACTTTGATGATGTCTTTCGGCATATAAACCAGTTGGAGCCGCTGATCAAAAAAAATATAGGTTTAATTGATATTTGGCAGATTGGATTTATTGGCGCTTGGGGAGAGGGGCATAGTTCGCGAATGAGTTCCGATGATGTCAACAAAGCAAAAATGGTGCGGCGCATACTGGATATTTTTGCAGATAGACAGACAACAATCCGTTACCCCAATCAAAAGACAAAACTTAAGCTGGAATCTGCTTATTTAAATCGAATAGGATATAACAACGATTATTTTACGGCATCAGAACACCCCAAAGCACCTGATAATGATTATACATTTGGAAGTCAGGCTTATGAACAGGTCCAACGAGAATCGCCTTATGTGCAGGTAATGGGGGAGATTCCTTATGCCGAAGCGACTGAGTGGGGGTTACACAGCTTAATTTCGGTACAGAATAGCCTCAAAGCCCTGAAGGAACATCATTATAGTCTCTTTGATATTACACAAAACAATGAACTGAATATCGCGAACTGGAAAAAAACAGCATTGACAGCTGATATGCTCCAGTCTATGGGGATCTTGTTTGATCCGAGTTACTTTACAGAAAACAAACATGCTGTAGCTCGATCAGCCTATGATTTTATAAGGGATCACCTAGGTTATAGGCTTTATATAGACCGTGCCAATACAATAGTTCAACGTCATAACAAGGAGTTGGCTGTCGACATTGTTGTCAAAAACGTAGGTTTTTCGACTATTCACAACCCCAGGCCGGTATACCTTATCGTATTAGATAAAGATAATAAAATAGTGGAAAAGAAGAGATTATCTGTCGATCCACGTCATTGGCAACCTTATGATCCAAACGGAAAGGAAGATATCGCTTTACTCCATCATATTCAAATGGAAGTGCCTTTGTCTAGTGTAAGATCCGGCTCTGTGGGGTTGTGGCTTCCAGACCCAGAGGAAGAGCTGGCAGGTAAACCTGCATACGATATCCAATTTGCCAATGATGATATGGGCATCATTACCAACCATCCTACATATGGACGAATTAATATCATTGCGGACTTTTAATCCGCCAATAACACAATCCAAACTATAAAATTATGAGAATAATAATGCGAAACTTGCAGAGGCTTGCCTTTGCCTGGCTGCTTGTATCTCTTGCCTCCTGTGGCAAGAACATTGTTAAGGAAGTAGAACCTTTACTAGAAGCAAAAAAACTCAAGGTGTCAGCTGCTGGTCCCGCACATACTTATTTAGGTCTACACGCTGGGGAACAGTTCAGTGATCCATTACGAAATCCTGAACGAGGCTACCGAAGTGAATTTTTTGTCTATGCGAATAATCGACAAGGGGTGTTCAACGGACAGAATTATACCAGCGGATTGGGAAATGCAATCACAGCCTATCCACTGGGACAGACTCCTACAGGTTCTTCAAGTGATAGTCTAACATTAACACAGTTTTATATTTACCTGACACAAGAGGCACAGACAGATTTAAGTACGATCTCGTTAGCCAACATACAATATTATTTTGATGAATTAAAGAATGCACATATCAAAACACTGCTTCGGTTTTCCTATGATGGATCACCGCTGATAACAACAAAGATTCCCTACACCGTACAGCATATACAACGGCATTTACAGCAGCTAACACCAACTTTTACAGTGAATAAGGGACAGGTCCCTGTTATACAGGCTGGATTTGTCGGTGATTGGGGAGAGTGGGGTGCTTCCTATTATAACCACACGAATTATGCTGATGCTACTTCTGTTATATTTAAGTCTATTTTGAATGCAATGAGCAATGAACGCCAAGTGATGGCGAGATACCCTAGACTTAAAAATAATGCGCTTTCGGGGAGTGTCACCTGGTTGCCTTTTACGACAGCTGATTATAATCGGATCGCATTTAATAATGATTTTTTTACGACGGGACTACAGGCTCCTGGCTCTGATTTTACAATAGGTTCAGCTGATTATACTCAGATTAAGAATGAGAATGCTAAGGGGTTATGGATGGATGGTGAAATTCCCTATTTTTCCAATGGCTCAGGTCCTTATGATTTTAATAAAGAGATGAATTCAATGACGGTATTGCGGATATTGAGTGAACATAGATATACTTCATTTAGTATGCGGGATCAGCTCAATGGCGGAAGTAAAAACAACCTGCAGATTTGGCGAAATAAACAAGTATCGCTGGCTGATATTGTTAACTCTGGTTATTCCAGTATACCAAGGGATACGGCGTATTTTACGAATGCTAATGGACAGCTTGTAACACGTTCTTACTACGATTTCATCCGTGATCATTTAGGTTATCGGTTTCAGATAAGGGAAGCTCGCTTCCAGGGAAATGTGACGCGCGGGAGTAATTTTGATATTCAGATCCTATTGACCAATCTAGGGTTTTCAAATCTGATTAATTCGCGCAACCTGTATTTAGCTTTAATCGATAGTAACAACGAAGTAACAACGTTTTCCCTTCAAGAGGATGCACGAAACTGGAATGTATCTACAAATACAGCTTCATACTTGATTACGAAACAGGTTGTACTGCCAATCAGTCTTCCCGTGGGACAGTATAAGCTAGGGGTGTGGTTACCCGATGCTGAGACTGCATTAAAGTATGATGCTGAATATGCCATTCGTTTTGCAAATCGTGGAATACAACATTGGCGGGATCCTCAGTCTAAATATCTGATTAATATCTTGGGAACAATCAATTTGCAATAAAAGAGATTGAATTTTAATTGGAAAGAATGATCCTGCTCGAATGTTAATTTAAGCAGGATCAGTTGCTTTTTTTATTTGGTGATCTGTTGTTTTCAATATGTTTATTGACTTCTTGTGGTCCATATCGAAAAGTGATACTGACCTATAGGTTTTTGTTATTCAACTTTGGTCAGACATTTAAAAGTCCTGGGTAGGGGATCACTGGAAAAAGGTAGAAACGCTTTGTGATGACTGGTTAAGTTGTCGACGAGTTCATACAATGACCGGCCAACTTTTCGAAATCCCACCCCTCCAAAGTCTGTTAGATAGATGTCGAATTCATGAGCTGATGCGGAGTCACAATCCCAAAAAAGATAATAGCCATTGTCGCTGCAAGCAAAGGGGAACAGTCGTTTTAATAATTCGGGAGATCCGTCAGGCGCGATGTCAAACCAGATATCCCCAAGCCCAACATCGGCAATGTAAGTGTTTTTTATTGCAGCTGTTCGCACAAATAAAGAATCACCATACTCGCCCATTGGTAGATAAATATGGAATTCTGCCAACGCTAATCCATATCCGTATGTTAATACAAATTCTTTATAAGATGTGGGAAAGCTTCTTCCATTTGGAAATGTAAAATCGTCCAATGCTGCTAGATCTCCAAATTCTGTCGGAATTCCAGTTAAAGCTAAACCAAAACCTTTATTGACCATAGTCCAATCGTTCGAAACTAAAAATATTAAAACAGATAATTCGTCAGCATATTGTTACCCATCGTATGGATCACTTTTTTGTACGAATAAAAATCATCGCGATCGCCGTTGTGACTGCACCGAAAATGAAAGCAAAAATAGTAGAATTAATGGCATAATTCTTATAGTTGAAATTTGCTTCCGCTTCGGCTGTTGTTTTATAATAGCCTATTTCGACCGATCGCTTGATGACATTGGGGAAATACTCGGGCGTGATGATATAAGAAATAATCCATTGTGTCAGCGGACTTAATAAAGCGATAATAGCAGAAAGCATTAAGCCCGAAATTAATCCTTGGATATAGCTTATATTACCATGGTAGAAATTTGTCTTCTTATCTTTCAGGGCCAGAACCATAAATAGGATTGCTGGGATAGCAAAAAGATTGGTCAGATAAAGGTGATAGTCAATATACTTGCCATGGAGCCCACACACTTTTTCTAATAGCATCCACACTAAAGTCATCAGTGTGAAAAAAATAGCCCATTTGATCTCAATTTTAATATTTTTCATAATGCTCAGTTTTAGACGGTATCTTGTTATTTCTCTGGAAAACCATCAATAATCGGTTTATTAAATATAATATTAATTTGGATAGAAAAAATAAGGTTTTACCTGCTTTTTTGCGGTACCTAAATTGACTACACTCCCCATCTAAAGCGATTCATCTCCGAAGTAATCCTGTAGAATTATTCCGTACTGACAAACTGTTGTCTTTTGTTTTACTAATTTTATATACCAGTAATAGGGGGGCGGGTTGATAATGCAGTAAAATGCTGAACCCTGTAGAAATATTTCTGTGGGGATAATCCCGCCGAGATCCGGAAATAATAAATAAACTACAAATGAATAAGATACAACAGGTTAAGGAAGTGCAGTCCATCAGTATTCATACACAGGCGGAATGGCGGCAGTGGCTAGTGGATAACCATCTTGTGGAGAAATCCGTGTGGATTATCTGTCATACAAAGAATTCGGGTCAGCCGGCTGTAGCCTGGAGTGAATTGGTGGATGAAGCATTGTGTTTCGGCTGGATTGATAGTACAAGAAAAACAATTCAGAAAGGCTCTTTTAAGCAGTTATTCAGCAGACGTAAGTCCAAGGGAACTTGGTCTAGGGTCAACAAGGAAAAAATAGTGAAGCTTATTGCGAATGGACAGATGACTCCAGCTGGACTGGAAGTAATCAGATTGGCCCAGGAAAACGGCTCGTGGTCCGCTCTCGATAGTGTAGAGGAACTGTTTATTCCGGAAGATCTGGACAGTGCATTGAAGAGCTATCCCGAGGCTGAAGCATTCTTTGCCGGTTTGAGTAAATCAGCAAAAAAAATGTTGCTGCAATGGATTGCGTTAGCGAAGCGCCCTGAAACCCGAAACAAACGGATCGTGGAGATTGCAGAACAGGCGGCCTGCCAAATGAAACCAAAGCAATTTCGATAATCGCAAAGAATAGAATAAATAAATATATTATTATTTGTAATTATTCTAAATAAGGCTTATCTTCGAGACGACATAAGCACTTAAATTTGTTGTTTCATAGGAAGACTAGTCGTGAGATTAGTCTTTTTTTATTTAGACTGTCGTAATTTTTACGACAGTCTAATGTGTGGTTATTATTTATTCTCAAGTGCAACTTCCTGCGCTTTGTAGTAACTTTCAATCAAGGCCTGGTAATTTGGCATGACCATGGAAAGTGCTTTGGCATATTTCGCCGCATCCTTGTGTTGCCAGCTTTTTAATACTTCACTGATAACAGCGGTAGTTGTGATTGGGATAACTCCTGCCAGCTGTAGTCTTGCAAGAGTTACCTGAGTCGATAGCGGGCTCATATCACCAGAGGCATCAATGACCGCAAATACCTCATAACCTTCGGCGATCGCTGAAATAGCAGGGAAGGCAACACAGACACTGGTCAGTACTCCCGCAATCACTAATTTTTTCTTCCCGGTATTCTTCACTGCTTGAACAAAAGCCGGAGTATCCCAGGCATTAACCTCTCCAGTACGACCAACATATACAGCCTGTGGCGCATTTTCGTGGATTTCGGGCATTAATGGTCCATTGGGGCCTTTGGGTTCTGATGCGGTAGTGATGACCGGAATATTTTCTATTGCGGCAATTTGGGCTAGTGCCACGACATTGTTTCGTAATGTAGGTACTTCGATATCTTTGACTGTTTGGAATAGACCACTCTGGTGGTCGATTAGTAAAAATGCAACATCATCTGCATTGATTCTTGTTGTAAGTGCCATAATTTTAAAATTTTAATTTGTATAATAAATCTTTGGTTAAAGGTAGGCAGCGTATTTGTAGTGGAAAATAAAGCAGATTAAGCCTAAGACTTAAGGTACATTAAGTCTTAGGAAATGAACTGTTTCGAAAGAGGCCGTTCATTAGGAATACATTCTAGTTCGGAACTGATGGAACAACCCTTCATGGGCACCTTAGTATGCAAATGGGAGAATTTAGTTGCGGTTAGCGAATCATAAGTCTTCTCAAGTGGATATTAAAATAGTTCTGTTTGATGGAAAGAAGACTTAAAGGCTCACGCCACGTTTCCAAGGAATAAAATCGTCCTGTCGAAGTTGTACTGCTTTAGGAATGATTTTTCCGCTGGCTGCCAAAATACAATATTCAAGGATTTCTATTCCCATTTGCTCAATTGTCTTCTGGCCTTCGATAATGGCTCCTGTATTGATATCGATGATATCAGACATGTGGGTGGCTAGTCGATTGTTGGTGGCTATTTTGATCGTCGGGCAGATTGGATTGCCTGTCGGTGTGCCTAGACCTGTAGTAAATAGCATGAGGGTTGCTCCAGCGGCGGCTTTTCCTGTCGTTGCTTCCACATCATTGCCAGGGGTGCAGACAAGACTGAGTCCAGCTTTGTTTGCCGGTTCGGTATAATCCAGAACAGCTACTACAGGTGAAGTACCTCCTTTTTTTGCAGCTCCATTGCTCTTTATGGCATCAGTAATAAGGCCATCCTTAATATTCCCAGGTGAAGGATTCATATGAAAGCCGGACCCAGCCTGTTCAGCTGCAAAGCTGTAGTCACTCATCAGCTTTATAAATTTATGAGCGGTTTGTGCATCTTGCATGCGGTCGATGAGCTGCTGCTCGGCCCCGCAGAGTTCAGGAAATTCGGCCAGGAGAACCTTGCCTCCCAGAGCAACCAGAAGATCCGAGCAGTAACCTACTGCGGGATTGGCAGAGATGCCGCTGAAGCCATCGCTACCACCACATTTGACGCCAAGGGTAAGTTTGCTGATTGGTTGTGGTGTTCGTCGCAGTTTATTGGCATCGACCATGCCAATAAATGTTTCTTTAATGGCATGCTGCATAAGCGCTCTTTCACTTCCTATTTGCTGCTGCGAAAATACAAGCAACGGTTTGTTAAATTGGGGGTTGCGATGGAATAGTGCAGCGCGAAAGTCTTCGACTTGTAGATTCTCGCAGCCTAAGCTCAATACAGTAACACCAGCAACATTGGGATGATCTGCATAGGCGGCTAATAAATGGGCAAGTACAGTTGCGTCTTGCCGGGTTCCCCCGCAACCACCTTGATGCTGTAAAAATTTAATGCCGTCAACGTGCGCAAAAACACGTGCTTCATGTTGCGTGCTTTCGGGTGATAGATCCACTTGCTCTAGGTTTTCAATAGAATCATAAGCGCGCAATAGAGCCCGGGTATAATTTTTATATATATTGGAACTGCCGTAACCCAGTTCTTCCTCCATGGCCTGCCGGAGGACATCAATATTTCTATTTTCACAAAAAACGGTTGGAATACATAGCCAGTAGTTCGCAGTGCCTACACGACCGTCTGCACGGCGGTAACCCATAAAATGTCGATCTTTGAATGAGCTGACATCTGGTGGTGTCCATTGTTGTGAAAATCCTCGGTATTGAAAGGAATCCGCAGCATGTTGGGTATTGGCAGTGTCCATCAGACTGCCTTGTGTCACATCTTGCGTTAAACGGCCAACGACGACACCATACATCAGGACCTCTTGCCCAGCTTTCAGGTCCTCTATAAAAAATTTATGTTTGGCCGGAATATCATTATGGAGGTAATACGTGTTGGATCCGTTTCTTACGGTAGTCTGTGCGTATAAATCCCTCAGTGCGACAATTACATTGTCTTTGGGATGTATTTTAAGTGTATTCATACTGTTTGCTGTTCGAAAAGATAATCAACTATGGTGCTGCGTAGTCCCAACTGTTTAATACGTTGTAAAATTTCACTGACCATGCAGGCAAGTCCAGCGTAGTTTAGGAGAGACTCACCCCAGATCTGCTGGTCTGCTAGTAAGGATGGAACAGGATCAGGCTGTTGCAGATGTAATTGCACTGCACTGCGGTAATCGTCATGAAAGTCGTTTTCTTCAGTGGTCTGCTGCATCAGCAAAATATAGGCTGCAAAGCCGATGGCGACCCCTGTGGGGGGAGCTTGATGCTGGCCATACCAATAAGGCAGTATAGGAAGCACACGGGTCTTGATCTTACTGCTGAATTGTATGGCAATGGAAGTCCATTGATGGGACAGAAATGGATTTTTGAAACGGTCAATGACGGTATGGGCAAACTGGTCAGCTTCTGTAGTTAGGATTCCTATTTGCAGGAGGCTAGGGCCAATTTCCTTGAAAAGGATCTGACGGATATAACAGTCCAGGACTGCATCTGTAAAGAATGTTTTGACATCTGCAATACCGGAAAGTATAGCCAGACCACAGCAGAGTGTATGAGTCGCATTTAACAGGCGGAGCTTAATCTCTTTGTACTTAGCGATATTTGGAACTATTTTGATCGATGGATCCAGGGCTGCAAAAGACAGCTTGTTGTGTACAACACTGCTATCCGATTCGATGGCCCATAGCCGGTAGGGTTCTGCCATTATCGCAAGTGAATCCACGTAAGGCAGTGTCTCTGGGGCTACCTTATTGAGGACAATCCGGTCTACTAGCGAATTACAGAAGTAGTTTGCTTGATCAACCCAATCGATAAAGGTGTCTTCAAGTTGTTGCTGATGACATAAATTGAGGATAATATCTTTAAGTACAACAGCATTGTCTGTAATGAGTTCGGTAGGTATAATGACCAACCCTTTGGTCGGATCCGCATCGAAATGCCGATAACGAGCATATAGGTAAGCAAGTATTTTAGCGGCAAGGCTTATTGGAGGACTGTCATGGATTTTACCTTCGGAGCCGACAATACCAGCTTCGGTGGTATTGGAAATCAGGATCTCCATTTCGGGAGATCTGGCGGTCTTTAAGATTTCATGCCATTGTTGCTGTGCAGACAATACGCGGGAAATAGCAGCATTGACCTGTCTAGAGACGATATGCTGTCCATCTTCGTACCCCTGTACAAGTAAAGTATAGAGCGAATTTTGCTGTTCAAAAGCTGTTGTACTGCCTTGATCGGTCGACTTGACGACTAAAATGCGGCCTTGAAAGATGCCAGCGAGATTGGCTCGGTGGATATAGTCGTCAGGTAGGCCACGCAAAAGGGCTCCAGTGCCAAATTGGATCACCCGTTCAGGTAGTGTCAATAGAGACAGCTCGGGGATATCGACCCATGTGGGATCTATAGCGTTCAGCTGCTTCCAAGATAATGTGGCTTTATTATTTTCCATTGTTCGTTTTTAGCGCGGCAATTGGGTTTTGATCTGATTTACAATTCTACTGTTTATTATGAAAAACAACAATGAAAATCAATGATAACGTTATCGGTCCGATTTGCTTTGATCAAACTGTCAGAAAAGTTTTGTTGGTCGTTTGAACGCTTTATATAGACGGCGGATTTTCGGTAACGCTACCGCTACTTTATTCGGGCAATCTGTTGGATTTCTTTCTCCAAAGGTCTTTCTTTGGGTATAACGCAATGGAAATAAACTAAAATCCAACAATTTAAATCGATAAATTATGATAGCTCGTATCGACAGTAAACATTTGTTTTTTGTGGGGCTAATTGGCTGTTATTTCTTCCTTTTTACTAAGGGAGCTCATGCACAGCCAAGCACCCGGATAGGAAAGGTGATCAGCACGACGGATCAGAAACCGCTACTGGGAGTGACGGTGCTAAACCTCAGCACGCAGCTGGCGGAGCACACAGACCAAGAAGGTAATTTTAGTATCAGGGCTGCGGTGGGGGATAGACTCAAGTTCTCTTTGATCGGGTATAAATCGGCGGAGTTGCCTGTGACGGCAGCAGGCTTATTGACCGTTGGCCTTGCACAGGAGAATTTTACCATCGATGAGGTTGTGGTAACAGCACTTGGTATCAAAAGGGAAACAAGAGGACTTACCTATGCAACGCAGCAGCTTAGTGGCAGTGCCGTTAATGACGCTAGGGACAATAGCGGGAATATCATGAGCAGTCTCACGGGTAAAGTGGCCGGTGCTGTTATTACCACTGCCGCCTCCGGTCCCGGTGCTTCAGCGCGGGTGGTTCTCCGCGGTAACAAATCCATTTCAGGAAATAATAATGCCCTGATCGTTGTCGATGGCGTACCATATGACAATTCAAGTGCACAGCAGGCGACTGGTACGACCTATAACTACGGTACCAGTGATGGTGCTGCCAATATCAATCCGGATGATGTGGAATCCATCAACGTACTCAAAGGTCCCTCAGCAGCGGCGTTGTATGGAAGCAGAGCTGCAAACGGGGCAATTCTGATCACGACCAAACAGGGAAAGTCGGGACGATATACGATAGATTACAACGGAAGTGCCTTCTTTGATCAGGTCAACCTACTTACCGAGTTTCAAAATACCTATGGCCGAGGAAATGGTGGTGTCAGCGGGACAAACATCGGGGAGAGTTGGGGACCAAAGGCACAAACCTATAAAAATAATGTTAAGGACTTCTATGAAAATTCGGCAACTTTCAATAACAGTATCAGCACCTATGGTGGTACAGAGAAGCTGCAGGGGTATGTTTCCTATGCCAACAACAAAATCGGCGGGATTATCCAGGGTAACTCACTTAAACGTAACAGCCTTAATCTGCGCGTCAATACGGAGCTTATTCCCAAATTGAAAACGGATGTCAAACTCAATTATGTCAATCAGCAGATTGACAACCGGCCACGTCTGGGGGATATGGGGATTCCTGTTGAAGCCTATATTATTCCACGGGACATGGATAAAAATGAACTGATGGATTATGAGACCATCGATCCCAATACAGGTCAGCCCCTACGTAAATACTGGTCGGGATCGGCCATTTACGATAATCCTTATTGGAGTATCAACCGTACATCTGTCAATGAAGTACGTGATCGCATTACAGCACTGGGTTCGGCGACTTATCAGCTTAAGGACTGGATCAGCATCATGGGCAGATATAGCTTTGATAAATATATTGATAATACGGATGGTTCCTTTTTTGCGAGTACAGTATCTGTTGGCGATGTGCGCAAAGGGGGGAAATATTATGAGACCAATGCCCGGTACCAAGAAAGTAACCTTGACTTTCTGATCAACGGTAAAAATCCGTTGACAGAACATATCGCCATTACCTACAATCTCGGGGCTAGTACACTACGTCGGAAATACAGTAGTTTTCAGAATATGGCCAATGGTCTATCCATTCCAAATGAGTTTAGCCTGAAAATGGCAACGACGCCTGAGTTTTTAGCTATAGCAGGCTACGAGCGCCGCCTCAATTCCGTTTATGCCAGTACACAGCTATCCTTTGACAATACTATTTTTTTGGATATGACTGCCCGTAATGACTGGACCTCAACATTGAAAGCACCGCACAGTTATTTTTATCCTTCTGTTGGTATGTCTGCGATATTCAATGAGTTGTTACAGATGCCTGCTTGGGTCAATTTTGGAAAAATTAGAGCATCTTATACTCAGGTCGGTAATGATGCTGATCCGTATTTGCTCAGACAGCTTTATTCATTTGGACTGGGAGCCGGAAATGGATTTATTTCCCGCTCGCCGATTAAAGCTATTCCAGACCTAAAACCCGAATTGACCAAGTCATTTGAAGCAGGTCTTGATATGAAATTCTTTGGAAACAGACTAGGTTTTGACCTGACTTTGTACAAAAGCAATACGGTAAATCAGCTACTCTTTCTGGGGCTGCCTATGGCTAGCGGTTATAGCCGGCAATACATCAATGCAGGGGATATTGAAAACCGAGGACTTGAACTGCAGCTGATGGCAACGCCTATAAAAAGCGAACATTTTTCTTGGGAGACGACGTTGAATTTTGCCAGTAACACCAACAAGATAATCGCATTGCACGATAAAACAAAACGAGCCAATATTACCGACAATAACAGGTATGCCACAGTTGTGGTAAACGAAGGAGAGAAGTATGGTGACCTCTACGGTTATGCTTGGAAACGTGATCCACAGAGTGGAAAATTTGTGGTAGATGGTAGTGGGCTGCCGGTGGTAGAAGCGAATCAAAAATTAGGTAACTTTAATCCCAAGGCTTTATTGGGTTGGTCCAATTCCTTTTCATACAAGGGTTTTACGCTCAATACATTAGTGGATGCAAGAATTGGAGGAGAAATAGTCTCAGGAACTTCAGCCTACCTCGCAGCCTTTGGTGTAGCAGACTACACCTCAATGTATCGCGAAGGTGGTCTCGTACTGGATGCTGTGGATGCCAATGGTGCCGCCAATACACAAGCCATCACCGCGCAGCAGTTGTGGACACGTGTATCGCAAAATGGCCGGGATGGTTGGGGTGAGTTTTTTACTTATGACATGACTAATGTGCGGCTCCGGGAATTGTCCATTACTTATAGGTTGGACTTAAAGAATACCTCGGTATTCAAGAATGCAGGGCTATCCCTAACAGGACGTAACCTCTTTTTCATCTACCGCGGAAAATCCAAACTGGATATACCGGGAATTGGAAAGACAAAAAACCCGATAGACCCCGAGGCTGCGCTGGGAGCTGGCAATTATCAGGGTGTGGAAGTTGGACTACCACCGTCGGTACGGACATTCGGGCTAAACTTAAAATTAACCTTTTAACAGTTGTAAACATGAGAAGAAACATGCTATATGGTGCTTTGCTAGGATTGAGCCTTATTTCTTGCAGCAAAGATTTTGATCGGATTAACAGCGATCCCAACAACATCACGGTGATCACACAGCGTGAGCTGCCCTTTATGTTTGCAAAAGCACAGTCTTCGGCTGCGATGAATCGTTCTTTTTACCAAACCGTACAGAATCTTGGCGCCGATCTCTATGGACAGTATTTTGCATTGACAACTAATTCTTTCAGTACGGATCGCTACCTGCTGACACCTGACTGGCAGCGGCGATTCTGGACTGTGGTGTATGTTGATACCGCGCCGCAGCTTAAAAGTATTATGGATAATACCGAGTCTGGTACAGGGGAAGCGGCACTCGCGAATATTATGTGGGTATATGCCTTTCACCGCTTGACTGATCATTTTGGTCCGATCCCTTATTTTGCAGCAGCAGAGGCTCGCGATGTCATTCCTTACGATCCGATGGATAAGATCTATGCGGATTTTTTTACTCGTCTTACGACAGCGGTAGACCAGCTGAAAGCCCTGTCTTCGGGTACAACAATCTTTCAGGGATATGATCTAATGTATAACGGAAATGTGGAAAATTGGATCCGCTTTGCGAATTCCATGCGCCTACGGCTCGCTCTTCGGATATCAAAAGTAGATCCCATAAAGGCAAAGTTTGAAGCTGAAGCTGCGGTGGCAGCAGGTGTGATGACCAATAATGGTCAAAATGCCACCATGCTCAAGTCACTCTCGGGCAACGATACCAATGGTCTGTCGCAGGTGGCTGTTTGGAACGAATTTTCGATGAGTTCAACGATAGCCTCATATCTCAAAGGCTATGAAGATCCAAGATTGGGTATTTATTTTCAACCCAGCTTGAGTGGAAAAGTCTTTAACAGTGTGCGTAATGGAGCTATAGCCACCGATCTTGGGCAGCCAAGAAATCAGTCGAGAGCCAATTCCAATGTGGGTACCTACTGGGTGCGGTACAATGGCGAAGTGCTCGAAGGTAATTTTACACAGAATTTTCATATTATGTGCGCCGCCGAATCGTTTATGCTGCGTGCGGAAGGCGCTCTGAATGGTTGGAATATGGATGGTACAGCACAGGTGCTCTACGAACAAGGAATACGTCTGAGTATGGCGCAATGGGGTGTCAATGATGAAACAATCATCCGCAATTACCTTTCCTCAACGAATAGACCGACCGCTCCGGGCGATTACCATAATTCTCCAGCAGTTGCCGTAACTCCAATTAAATGGAGCGGTACGGAGGCTGAACAGCGTGAACAGATTGGTGTACAGAAGTGGCTTGCAATCTATCCCAACGGTATGGAAGCATGGGCTGAATATCGTCGTTCAGGATACCCAAAGATGTATGCGGTGCTACAGTCCGACAATCCCGACCTGCCGGCTGGAACATTTATCAAGAGGTTGCCTTACCCTTTGACGGAAGTGACAGACAACTTTGCCGAATTGACAAAGGGTCGTGCCTTGCTCGGTGGAGCGGATAACGCCGCAACTAAACTTTGGTGGGACGTGGATTAAGGGTTAAATAAGGATGAATTTTAAACTATATACAGTCACGCTTATGATGACATTCGGACAGCAGGTAGCTGCACAGACAGTCCTACCGGAAATACTATCCATCCCAAAGGACATTGATCCGCTCAAGGAATTAATCGAAAGTCAGGCGGATGAACTCTTGTATAAACTGCCGATGGATCGTATTGTAGACCCTGGACAACTCTTAAATCAGATTCATACCAATCTTCAATTGGGTAACAGCGACGATAGCGATCTGGATATGCGGGTTGTTGCTAGCCTGGACTGTGGTGGCTATACGGTATATAATCTGATCTTTCAAAGTCTGCCGGGCGTATACGTCCCAGCCAACCTCTATGTTCCCAAAGGGCAAGGGCCTTTTCCAGCGATATTAAACAGCCACGGTCATTGGGCACCGGGACGTCGTAGTGAAATCGTGCAACGGACATCTCAAATACTAGCAAGCAATGGCTATGTATGCCTTAGTATCGATGCTATGGGGGCGGGGGAACGTGGACGTCGGCACGAACATGAATATCATGGGGCCAATCTGGGGTCATTATTACTGGATATGGGGACACCCCTAATGGGGATACAGCTTCAGGAAAATAAACGTGCTATAGATCTGCTATGCAGCTTGGATTATGTGAATAAAGAGCAAATTGGCGCTACTGGTGCCAGTGGTGGGGGCAATCAGACCATGTGGCTAACAGCAATGGATGCTCGCGTCAAAGCTGCTGTCCCGGTCGTCAGTGTAGGTACCTTCCGCTCTTATATTATGAATAGCAACTGTGTCTGTGAGTTACATCCTAATGGCCTGCAGCATTTTGAAGAGGGGCAGCTCTTGCAGGCGATGGCTCCTAAGGCTGTAAAGATCATTACAGCCCTAAAAGATGGGAACGCCGCATTTAACGTTCATCAGATGCTGAAGTCGTATCGTCTTGGCAAGTTAGCATATCAACAACAGGACTCGGCTGATCGATTAGCGTATGAATTATTTGATGAGTCGCACAGCTATACAATTGAAATGAATAAAGCTATGCTCTCTTGGTTTAATAAAAGCTTTAATTATCGTCAGTCCTTACCAATTGAGCTAAATGCGGTACATATGCTCGATACCAGTCGTTTGTCGGTGTTGCAATATGGGATTAAAAGCGAAAAAATAATGACGATACCAGCCTTTGTGAATAGGGAGTTCAAATTAGCTGAAAATAAGTTAATCGTCACTAATGGGCGGAGCACAGAAACCTATCTGCAGGAGCTCCGCCTGCTGCTCTCCAAGGTCGAATCGGATCGACTGCTTTCGGTAAGAACGTTATTACCTGAGGCAGGATGGCTACGAATTATCCTCGAAACGGCTCAGCGACAGCTGATTCCTCTGCTCGTTAAGGAGCCTGCTGGAGGAGGGAAGATAATGCACGTGTTATTCCCCGATCAGGGCAACCAGGGACTTAATCTTACGGAAATTGAACAGATGGTCGCGAGGGGCGAGGGCATTGCGATCGTAGATCTCTTTGGCCTCGGGGAGCGAGCTTCAGCCAGTGCCGAACATATTGATGGGGCGCTACCTCGTTTTCATACCATCTCACGTTCAATGCTTTGGATGGGGCAAACTATGATGGGAATATGGGCCAACGAGATTACGCTCGTAAGTGACTATCTGCAGCAGCATTACGGTAACCATAAGCTGATTGTTCATGCCGATCGTGAAACTGCTTTGGCCGCCTTGATCAGCAGCGACTTATCGCCACAACAACGGATACTGCAGCTCCGGCGATTGCCCGCCAGTTACCTGCCAGATATGACCGGCAGTCTGGAAAATTTCAACATGGCCGTCCATATTCCTGGAATTTTAAAGTGGGGCGATATACCCTTGTTGTTGGCATTGAGCAGGGAAGATATTAATGTGGATGAGCTGACGCCCTGGAGTGGTAAAAGCTGCCCAGAAAAGGATAAAAAGCAATTATTGAATAAGGTAAATGCGTATAAAAGAAAGTTTAACATTGGAGGAACTCTCCAGATCAATTAGTGACCATGGGAACAAATAGAAGATCATTTTTAAAATTGTCTGGTCTAGCCGGTTTTGGACTAATAACCGGTTGCACCGCACAGGAAAAGGAAACCTCGGGTACTAAACTCGATCATATCCGGCTGGAAGCATCTAAAAAATATAACAGCATTTTTAACATGTCGGGCTATGCCGCACCCAAAATTGAAACTGTACGCGTGGGTTTTATTGGTGTTGGAAACCGGGGCTCGGCGGCGGTAGAACGAATGAGCCAGATTGCTGGTGTCAGCATTCATGGTATCTGTGACATCAGGCCGGAGAAAGCCCATGAAGCCAAAGAGCGGATTAAGACGTCAGGGCATGTTGCCACAATTTATGCTAAAACTGGAGAAGATTGGAAAAGGATGTGTGAATCGGATCAATTTGATCTGATCTATATTGCTACACATTGGAGCATGCATGCTGATATGGCAATCTATGCCATGGAGCAGGGTAAACATGTCGCACTCGAGATCCCTGCGGCAATTACCGTGGAGGACTGCTGGAGATTGGTGAGAACCTCCGAAGCAACAAAAAAACATTGTGTGATGCTCGAAAATTGCTGTTACGACTATTTTGAGCTATTGACGCTCAACTTGACAAGACAGGGGTTTTTCGGTGATATCATCCACTGTGAGGGGGCTTATATCCATGATATCATGGACAGCCTTTTTGATGAGAAAAAGCGATACGATTTTTGGCGGCTCAAAGAAAATGCTGCTCGAAACGGAAATCTATATCCAACCCATGGACTGGGGCCGATTTGCCAGATACTTCGGATCAATCGTGGCAACAAAATGGACTATATGAACTCAATGTCTTCAAAGGACTTTATGCTTAATTCCAAAGCAAAGGAAATGGCACAGGTAGATAAGCAGTTTGAAAGTTATGTCGATAAACCTTTCCGCGGAAATATTAATGTGTCGAACATTATGAACTCAGACGGTAGTACGATGATGTTGCAGCATGACGTAAGTTCACCACGTCCGTATTCGCGTATTCATCTGGTGAGTGGTACAAAGGCGTTTGCTCAAAAATATCCATTGCCTGGAAAGATCGCCATAGGGCATGATGATTTTTTAGGAGCAACCGAGATGGCTGAATTGGAAAAGAAGTATGCTCCTGGTATTATCACCAAGATCGGCGAGCTAGCAAAAGCAATTGGTGGTCATGGGGGGATGGATTTTATGATGGATTGGCGATTGATCGACTGTCTTAGAAATGGGCTTCCGGTCGATATGGATGTCTACGATGCCGCAAGCTGGAGTGTTATCGGCCCATTGAGCGAATGGTCTGTGGCTAATGGCTCCCAGCCGATTGAAATACCAGATTTTACAAATGGCCTCTGGAAAGATAATCTGGTACATGATATCAACTTAACAAAAGGTGGAACAACACAAGTATTGAAATCAACTAAATAAAATCAAGTGAACTTAAAAACTTTTAAAACACGCGAAGAACTGGGTTTGGAGGCTGGAAAGGCCGGAATCGAGGCTATTAAAACTGCAATAGCGGAAAATGGTGAGGTAAATATTATTCTGGCGACAGGACAGAGCCAGTTTGAAACTTTGGCAACGCTGGTAGCGGCGACGGATATTGATTGGGGCAAAGTACGGATGTTTCATCTGGATGAATACATCGGTATTCCGGTAACACATAAAGCAAGCTTCCGTAAGTATTTGACCGAGCGCTTTCTTAATCTTGTAGCCCCTTTAAAAGAGGTCGTGCTCATTAATGGAGAAGGGGATCCCCAAGCTGAATGTGAACGTCTCGACAAAAAAATCGGTGCACATCCCATTGACGTTGCCTTTGTCGGGATAGGCGAAAATGGACACCTAGCTTTCAACGATCCGCCTGCGGATTTTGATGCCAGTGGAGCTTATCTGGTAGTAAACCTTGATACACAGTGCAGGCAGCAACAGCTGGGGGAGGGATGGTTTGCATCGATTGACGAAGTTCCTGCTCAGGCTATCAGTATGACTATTCGACAGATTATGTTATCCCGAAAAATTATATGTGCAGTACCAGATAAACGAAAAGCAGAGGCGGTGCGGAACTGCCTCTCCGGGATGATCTCGAACTGGCACCCTGCGAGCATATTACAGCAACACACGGATAGTACTTGCTATCTCGACAAAGAATCAGCTTCTTTACTATAATCCGCTGCGATGACATCAACTGCTTTAGATCGAAAGACAACATTGGTATCCATAGGGATCATAGGACTGATGTTCTTTATTTTTGGATTTGTCTCCTGGGTAAATGCGATACTGATTCCTTATTTTAAAATCGCATGTGAATTAAGTAATTTTCAGTCGTATTTGGTAGCGTTTGCGTTTTACATTTCCTATTTGTTGATGTCGATGCCTGCATCTTATATATTAAAGAAGCTGGGTTATAAAAATGGGATTATGGTCGGTTTTTGGATTATGGCAATGGGAGCATTGTTATTCGTCCCGGCTGCTTATGGACGCACATACCTTATTTTTTTAGTAGGTCTCTTTACTTTGGGTACCGGATTGACGTTGCTGCAAACTGTCGCTAACCTGTATATTACACTGATTGGTGAAAAAGAGCGGGCAGCACAACGAATCAGCATGATGGGGATCTGTAACAAAGGAGCCGGGATACTGGCTCCGCTGATCTTTTCATATGTTATCCTGCGGCCTCAGGACAATACGCTTTTTAATCAACTGGAAGCAATGGATGAGGTATCCCGTGCCATCGCGTTGGATGAGTTGATTTTACGTGTCGTCTGGCCTTACACTGTCGTAAGTGGGGTGCTGTTTCTGATTGGGGTATTAGTCAAGTTTTCCATTCTCCCAGAATTGGATCAACAGGAAGCCCCTATAGCGGATGGACAAAGGATAAACAAAAAAGGAATCTTTCAGTTCCCTCACCTCGTACTTGGGGCGCTGGCAATTTTTTTGCATGTGGGAACGCAAGTCATTGCGATCGATACCATAATTAATTATGCCGGATCGATGGGGTTATCCTTGTTGGAAGCCAAAGCTCTGCCATCTTATACATTAACTGCTACGATCTGTGGATATCTCTGTGGTATTGTGCTAATCCCAAAGATATGCAGCCAACAACTCGCGCTTAAATTTTGTACGATCCTTGGGTTAATGCTGGCGCTATTAGTTTGTACATCGCATGGCTCTGTCTATTTTTTGAATAAAGATTTGGATATTTCGGTTTGGTTCATCGTACTGATCGGGCTACCTAATGCCTTGATTTGGGCTGGAATTTGGCCCCTAGCATTGGAAGGCTTGGGAAGTTATGCAAAACAGGGGTCTGCATTGTTGATTATGGGACTGAGTGGGAATGCCGTATTACCGTTGCTGTATGGATTATGGGCAGATGCTGTTGATGTAAGGTCTGCCTATTGGATATTGATACCTTGTTTTCTATATTTAGTTTTCTATGCATTCAAAGGCCATAGGTTACGCACATGGAATATATTTAATAAACAAAATTGAGCTATGCTAACGATTACAAACACTAACATCATTACACCCAATCGTATCATTGAAAATGGAACAGTAAGGATTGCTGAGGGAAAAATTGTGGATATCGCTACGCAGCGAGTTTCAGCGGACGAGCAGTCAGGTGAATGGCTGGATGCCAAGGGGCTTTTTTTGTCCCCGGGATTTATTGATATCCATGTGCATGGTGGTGGTGGTGCCGATTTTATGGATAATACGGTTGATGCTTTTCTAAAAGTTGCACAGACACATATCCGTTATGGTACCACAGCGATGTTGCCGACGACACTGACCAGTGAGCCAAGTGAGTTATTGGCTTTGTTTGATACCTATATGCAGGCTTTAAGCCGCAACGTGCACGGCTCGCGCTTTTTGGGGTTGCACTTGGAGGGACCTTATTTTGCGATGAACCAGCGGGGGGCACAGGATCCACGTTATATTCGAAATCCAGACCCGAATGAGTATCTGCCTATTCTCGAGCAGTATCATCACCTGATTGCACGATGGAGTGCCGCTCCTGAACTTCCGGGGGCGCTTGATTTTGGACAGAAAGTCCATGACTATGGAATTTTACTGGCCCTGGCTCATACAGATGCTATCTATGAAGAAATCCTCCCTGCAGTCGAACACGGCTATCGGTTGGCAACTCATTTGTATTCGGGAATGTCTGGAATGACACGACGGAATGCTTATCGTTATGCTGGGGCAATAGAAAGCTGTCTGCTTCTAGATGCTATTGATGTCGAGATTATCGCCGATGGTGTTCATTTGCCAGAACCCTTTTTAAAATTGATCCATAAAATCAAGGGTGATGATAAAATCATTCTGATTACAGACGCCATGCGGGCCGCAGGTATGCCCGAAGGAAAAAGTATATTGGGAAGTCTTACAGGTGGAATTGAAGTTATTGTTGAAGGTGGCGTTGCTAAACTACCTGATTACTCTTCTTTTGCTGGGAGTGTCGCTACCGCCGATCGGCTAATCAGGACTATGATCAATATGGCTGGTTTAGATCTTATAACGGCCATAAAGATGATGACGCTAAACCCTGCAAGATTACTTGGCTGCGACGATCGTATGGGGGCGATAGGTATCGGCAAGGATGCGGATATTGTTCTGTTTGATCAAGATATACGGGTACACTATACTTTTATATCCGGCAAATTATGTTATAAAAATTAATTAGGTGATTTTGTTTATCACCGAATCACGAACCACCAGTTTTCCAGGGAGTATAATATCCTGAATTTCGAAGTCTTTATTTTTTATGTGACGGATCAGCAGGGCACAGCTACGTTTTCCGATATCAAAGGCGGGTTCCTCTATGGTGGTCAGATTGGGTTCGACTACGGTGCAGATGGGGTCATTTGTAAAACCAATAACGCTGATATCAATCCCTACGCGCAAGTTGTGTTTTTTGATGCACAAGATTGCACCGACAGCTTTGCGGTCATTGGCGGCAAAGATGGCGTCGGGACGCTGAGGTAGTGCCAGTAGTTTGGTTGTATCCTCACTGCCGTGAATTTGCGAGAAACCGGAATGTACGATCAGATTCTCTTCTAAAGGTCTGTTGCACTGTTTCAATGCTTCAATATAACCGTTGAGTCGCTGTTGTGTAAATTTGAGGTCTTTCGGACCAGCAATATGGGCAATACGGTTGGCGCCATTTTCGAGTAGAAATCTTGTTGCCTGAAAAGCGCCCGCAAAGTCATCCTGTACAACTTTTGATGCTACGATATTATTTGGGACCCGGTCGAAAAATACAATAGGTAGCCCTTTAGCCATCAGTCGTTCAAAATGTTCGTTGATATAGGAATCCGAAGATATGGAGACTAGAAGTCCGTCGAGGCTACTGGTCGATAGGTTTTCCAGTAGGCTCTGCTCACGGGCCATACTATCGTTGGTGACATAAAGAATGATATTGTAATCCTGTTCATAGGCTTCCTCCTGAATACCCGAAATAACTGTCGAGAAATAATAGTTGGTAATAAATGGAATGACAACGCCAATATTTTTTGTTGAACCTGAGGCTAATGCCGCTGCATTTTTGTTGGGCTTAAAATTAAGTTCCCTGGCCAGTGACAATACTTTCTGACGTGTTGTGGGGTTGACATCATGCGTGTCTCGAAACGCTCGTGAAACAGTGGAAACAGAAATGCCAAGCATTTCAGCAATATCCTTGATGCCGATGGGATTTTTCATAGATAAAAGGTTGGTTCGAATTATTCGATTTACAATTTACTAAAAACAATTTATATATGATTGTGATATATGATATTGCCCTGTCAGAATTCAGTTACTATGATTTTTTTTATCTTTATTGAGCATCAATAAAGAAGAGGTTTTTTGCGTTTTATTGCTTAGCTTGCTTTTTTATCTGTATCATTACATACGATTAAAGGTAGCCAATGATCCTATTTGATTTTATAAAACTCGTATTAATTGCAACTGTCTTCTTATGGAGTGGAATACTCTATGGGCAGAATGATAGTGACCTGGTCAAAGGCAAGGTGGTTGATCCGGAGATGTCACCTGTTGCCTTGGCTACAGTAGGTCTGTACAGTAGCAGTGGGATATTGGTAGCCAGTACAAACACAGATAGTCTGGGGACTTTTCAGCTTCGGGGTAAAATTCCGGGTAAATATTTTGTCGCGGTAAAACACCTTGGCTACCATGATTATAGGAGCACGCTATTTGACCTTGCCAATAGTAATTTGGAGATAGTAAAACTCTCCCGACAGGAAAATAAGCTGGAAGCGGTGACAGTCGAAGGCAAAAGAGCGGTACTAACGGTTGATGGTGGCGCGATTGTCTATCAGGTAGAAAATAGTATCGGAGCACAGGATATTTCGGCCTTTGACGCATTAAAAAGAGCGCCTGGGGTACAGATCGAAAATGAAGTCGATATTACGCTCAATGGTAAAAGCGGAGTGCAGATCCTGTTGGACGGAAGACAAACTTTTCTTTCGGGCAAGGAGCTCAGCGATCTATTGAAGTCGATGTCATCGAATAACCTCAGATCCATCGAAATTGTCAATAGTCCCTCAGCTAAATATGATGCGAGCGGTGCAGCTGGTATTATCAATATCAAAACGAAGAAAAATCAGTTGAAGGGCTTGAATGCAAGTATAACAAGTGCCTTTGCTTATGGTGTCAGCCCGAAGCAATTGCAGCATATGACCTTCAATTACCGGGTGAATAAATTCAATGTATTTGGGAGTTATAACCATACACTTGGCCACTACAATTACTTGTATGGCACTAATCGTCAGCAAAACGGCAAATCCTATGACAGCCACACGGTCGATGAGGACAAGCGCCAGAAAATGGGCGCTCAGATGGGGATAGATTACTTTCTCAATGATAAAAATACAATAGGTCTTTTGGTAAACGGTAATTTTATCTTCGGTGGCGGACTGACCAATACAGCTACGACGATTGCTACACTTCCCTCGGCAGTGTTGGAAGGATCTCTTGATGCTATCAACGATTACTACGGCCAGAGCACCAAGCGCTACAACTTTAATCTGAACTACAAATATGAAGATACGTTGGGCCGTAGCCTAAATGTGGATTTGGATTACGGTCTTTTTGATAAATGGAATAAAAACCTGCAATCGAATACCTATCGGGACAATGGGGGAAATGTCTTTGACGAGAATCTGTACCGTACGCTGAATGATATCGATATTGATCTAAAAGGGCTAAAGGTGGATTACGCTACGAAACTGTGGGACGGAAAATTGGAAGCAGGTGCCAAATATTCGGCTGTAGGTTCTAAAAACAATTCCCGGTTTTATCATGTCGGCCCTGCAAGTGATAGTCTCGATAATAGACGGTCCAATGATTTTCATTTTGACGAACGCATAGCTAGTGCATATCTTGACTATAAAAGAACGATCGGAGAATGGTCTCTCCAAGCTGGACTACGGCTAGAAAATGCGAATTCCAAGGGTGTTTTATTTTATCGGGAGCAAGAAAAGGATCTGGATGATCAAATCAATAGAAATTTCACTAATCTTTTCCCTTTTTTATCTATCACGAGGCAACTGGCCGATAAACAGACGATTTCACTGTCATACGCCAAGCGTATTGAACGACCGGCCTATCAGGATTTGAATCCTTTTGTCTATATGCTCGATGAGCTGTCTTTCTGGAAAGGAAACCCTTTTTTGATCCCCTCACTGACCCAACGATTTTCCTTACTTTATTCCCTAAAGAGCTCGACGATTGTCGGCTTAAATTATGCGTATACGGATCAATTGAATGCCAAAATAACGGATACATTGGAAGCTGATAAAATAATGATGATCAGCAAAAATGTAGGTACACAAAAGCATTGGTCGCTATCCTTGACTCAGACGCTATCACCAAAACCTTGGTGGGATATTACCTTTAATGGGTTGCTATATTATATCCACAATGATGTTTCATTTGACCAGTACCAAAACCTCAATTTAAAGCAGACTGCGGGACGTGTTAGCCTTCTTCAGTCTTTTAAGCTGCCGAATAAGATGCGGTGTGAGATTTCAATGGTCTACAACTCGAAGCGGCTTGGTGGAGCAAATACGATAAGTAGACCGATCAGTCAAGTGGATATTGCATTACAAAAGAGTTTATTGAAGGATAAAGCGACGCTTAGACTAGCCGTGACGGATGTCTATAAAGGCAACCAGATTAAATACACGCAGAATTTACCCGGCTTGCAGTCATCAAGCTATGGCTATTATGAGTCAAGGCAGGTGCGTCTTAGTTTTGGCTATAGATTTAGCCGTGGGGCAACAAAGGAACAGCGTAGTCGAAAGTCAGCGCTCGAAAGTGAAAGTGGCCGAATACAGTAACGAAAAAATAAAGGATGTCAATCAGCTCCTGTGCTTGCTAAATATCGCGTTCTTGTAAAATCATTGAGAATGGATGTGTTAACATCTCAATGTTGAATTTTAAGGAACTTAATCGTAATACCCATCTGCCCGAGGTGGTACATGTCATGGTGAATTAAACCCGTTAACAGGTACTTATAATCGTGTGGAAAGGAGGTGTCAGCATGTGGGTAAGCAGTATGAAGGAAAGCATCATCTTTTCCTTCCAGAAAAGAAATAATATTTTGCTGTGTTGCGTGAAGATCCTGCATTAGATTTTCCCAACCACGTTTTCTTAACTCATCATTATTTCGCCAGTTTGCTGCATCACTCATCTCAAGTCCTCTTGGATTTCCCTTTAGGCGGCTTAAAACTTCCCTGCGCCACTCGATTAAATGGGATGCTAGTTCTGCGATGCTGTGCATTTCAGGGATGGGACGCTCAAAAGCTGTTGTTCCGTCCACCTGAGCTAGTTTCTTTGCAAAATTTTCGTCGATCCAGAGGTCAGCTGCTTCGACATCCTTTAATTGTTGAATATGATCTTTTATCAAAATATCATTCATGACTGTCAGTTTTTGTTCTTCTTTTTTAGAAAGGAACAATTGCTGGATTGTAATTGTTTATTGCTCGATGTGGAAATTTTTCACTATTCATTGTAGGAACCAAATACGCTTTATGGACAAAATAGTAGTCTCCAGATGCTGATGGCAATGACTCTTTAAATCACTGAAAATAGGAGTGAAATGATAAGTTATTTCTGATGTTCATAATTGGACAATAGCATGTCCGAAAACGAACAGTTAAATTTCGTGTTTAGTGCCTAAATTGATATACGGAAACTTATTGAGCCTTGGCATATACTTTGGGGTAACGACTGAAAAAAAATCTAAATGAGATACCAGACTATCCTTTTAACTTTTACCTGTACATTATTAGCTATAGCTTCTGGTCATGGACAAGCGAAAATTTCCGGACAGGAACAACTAACCAAATTGAAGGCATTTATTTTAAGTGGAGATACTGAAATTTCCAATTATAATTCGGCTTGTTATTTTGCCTTGGCGGGGGAACATGCATTGGCATTTAAATATCTTAAAGCGGCTGTGCAGAAGGACGGACTCCATCAGGTGGACATGTTAACACAGGATGCTGATTTTATCTCGCTTCATAGCGATCCGCAATGGAAAGAAATTTTAAAAGAAGTAGCGGAAAATGCCAAAAATAGGAAAAAGGAGGACGCTATGTTCTTTAATAGAAATTCATTCTGGGATTCCAAAAATCTGGTGACAGCATTTAGACCAAATCTCTCTGCTGAAGAAAAGCTGGCTGGTCTGTCGAAGTTCTGGTCTGAGGCAAAGTATAATTTTGTCAATTTTGATCTCGTTCCAGCGTTGGATATTGATTCTCTATACATGGCCTATATCCCTAAAGTTCGGAAAACAAATTCTACTAAAGCATATTATCGAATGCTTTCTGAATTTTGTGCACAGCTTAAAGACGGGCATACGAATGTGTATCCTCCAAAGGAGCTGGAAGATGAATTTTGGTCAAAACCATTGTTGCGCCCCCGATTAATAGGAGACAAAGTGCTTATTGTTAGCATCTATGATCCTGAGCTTAAGAAAAGAGGGATAAACATCGGAGATGAGGTGTTTGAAGTCAATGGCTTGCCGGTGAAAGAGTATGCAAGAAAGTATGTTACTCCTTATGCAAGTGCATCTACTCCTCAGGATCTTGATGTCCGTTCCTATGAATACGAGTTGCTCAATGGCTCATTTAAGGAGCCTGTAATGCTCACTCTTGTTGACGAAAAAGGTAAAAAGACCAAGCACAGTCTTGCGAGGATACAACCAAAAATAAGGAGCCAAAAAATCGTCAATACGAATTTTGAATTTAAGATGCTAAAAGGTAATATTGCTCATGTGGTGCTTAATAGCTTTGGGGACGAAAAGGTAGCGAGGCAGTTTGCCGAACATTTTGATGAAATCTCAAATTCCAATGCGATTATTTTTGATGTCCGCGGTAATGGAGGCGGCAGTTCGGCTGTTGGTTGGAGTATTCTCAGATATTTGATCAACAAACCAGCGAAGATCCATCAGATGCAAAGCCGCTTATACAATTCGGCCTACCGCGCATGGAATTATAAGCAGCGTTTTTATACTGGCGAAAATTTTTTGAATCCAATGCCGAATACGTATTTCGGAAAACAGGTAGTTGTCCTGACCAGTGGACAAACTTATTCCGCCGCAGAAGATTTTGCCGGCGCGTTTAAATCACTTGGTCGTGGCAAGATAATAGGCGAGGCTACTGGTGGTAGTTCGGGGCAACCTCTGATGATTTATCTTCCTGGTAGTGGATCGGCAAGAATCTGCACCAAGAGGGATAAACTTGGTGATGGCGGAGAGTTTATTGGTAAGGGGATACAGCCTGATATTATCGTGTCACCGACAGTAGCAGATTTTAGAAAGGGAAAGGATACCGTGTTGGAAGCAGCAATCGCACAGTTGACAGCGAATAAGTGAAACCGCTGCTGACACAATTGCTGGGACCGCTACAGCGGGAGTTAAACTGTGAAATAGCAAAAAGAGTAAAATTTAAAAAACTAAAACCCAAAGCGCCTTATTGTTGTTCGCTTTGGGTTAAATCTGATTGCTTTGTTTTGGTTCCAGATAAAGGTTAACAAAGATTATAGAACATTTTTTAAGTCGATCAGATTAAAGCGGTCATCATTTTTAATAAAGTCCCTTAGGATTGCGGCATGACCCGTACCGACTAGTATGACTACCGTCTTGGTGGTACTCTTTAACTGGCTTTGGAAATTGCTATACATGATTAGGTTGCGTTTAAACCAATCTGACACCAGTTTGGCGCCAAAGTAATTGCTTTGAATGCCTACTTTATTAAATAGGGATAGATAGATACCCTTATTTCTAGCCAAAGCATGGTCTTCATTAAGTGCCAGAAAGACATCCCTCAGTTTTTCCTTTTCAAGTGCTTCATTTCCAATTTTACTTGATGTGGCCAATTTTGTGTCGAACTCCTTTTTTAAGTCTGGATTTGCATTGAGCTCTTTAAATAAAAGGTCAAATCGCATTTCTATCATTGTGTCAATCGGAAAAACTTCTTGGTGGTTTGATTTTTTTGCCAAACGAAACGCAAGCTGAAAGGTCTCTCCCTCGATGTAATAGCGCTTAGATCTTTTGCTCTGCAAGGTATCTGTGTATCGGCTGTACTGATTATCCAGATATAAATGGTAGAGGTAATTCAAATGTTTTTTTTGGGAAAATGCGCTTTCCACAAATATTTGATCGGGATTGTTCTTGCGGAGGATTGTTTCCGTTATTTCCTCAAGCCCCAACTGATCTTTTTCACTTAAAATATTGCGCTCAGCGACTTTCATCGCATCATTACCCGGATTATTAAAATGGTATGTTCCAAGAAGGATCACATTGACCTTCTCTTGGGCATGTAGCGTCGTTATAGTTAAAGATAAGAATAAGGTGAGGTAGCTTAAGTATTTTATTATGTTCATATTCTAAATAAAAATAGGTTTTACAGTGCATTGTTTAACTCGATCAGATTGAAGTGATCATCATGTCGTAAGAAGTCTTTAAATATGGCAGCATGACCTTCGCCGACCAAAATAAAAACTGTTTTTGTGGACCGCTTCAACTGGCTCTGAAAATTGGCATACATAAATAAATTACGTTTATACCAATCCGAGACTAGTTTGGATGCAAAATAATCATCTTGTATCCCTATTTTGTTTGATAACCAGAAATAGAAGCCTATATTTTCTGTCAAATGTTTATCCTCATTGAGACTTAAAAATACATCTTTTAGTTTTTCCTGCTTGATAGCCTTATTCGTGCTTTTACCTAGGGCGATGATTTGTGTGTCATATTCTTTTTTAAATTCCGCGTTAGCATGAACTAATTTTAGCAGAAGATCAAATCGCATTTCTATCATTGTATCAATCGGAAAAACTTCTTGGTGCCTTGATTTTTTTGCCAGGCGAAAGGCAAGCTGGAAAGTTTCACCCTCTGTGTAGTAGCGCTTATATCTTTTGTTCTGTAAGGTGTCTGTATAACGGCTGTACTGATTATCCTGATATAAACGGTAGAGGTAATTCAAATGTTTCTTTTTGGAAAACGCACTCTCCACAAATATTTGATCAGGTTTATGTTTACGAATAATAGCATCTGTTATCTCTTCAAGTTCCAATTGATTTTTTTTGCTTAAAATATTTCGTTCAACAACCTTGGCAGCATCATTACCCGGATTATTAAAATGATATGTTCCAAGAAGGATCACATTAACCTTCTCTTGGGCATGCAAATACGAGATTGTTGAAGCAACAAATAGCGTAAGGCATAACCAGTATTTCATTATGATCATATGGTTGAGAAATATTAAAAAATTAGTGGATTAAATATTTTGTTAATTAGCGATACAAAGATATAAAACAGCTCATATTTACCAAATAAATTATCGGGTCGCTGCGCTAAGGAGTGGTATCAGGTTTTTAAGCGGGCTATGAATGACTTTACCGCTTAACGAAAATTTAATATAATATTATCTGATACCTTATATTACACAAATAGCTTTGTTGTCAAGAATAGTATAAAAAAGTAGAAACCCGTATTAACCGGCATTTCCAGGTATTTACAAAAGCGTACATCCATTTACACGGATAATAGTTTGCATACAACGAATGGTAAATAAGATGTGCCGGATATCAATTTGCCGCTGTGGCCGGTCTGTGATTGCCGTATATTTAAGCGTAACTCCATAGTTAGTGGATAATGGAATAACTTTTTTAGCCATTTCTGCCTCACATAATTTCACCGATCTGATGGATAGTGGTGAAGTTTGTGTTTAATTTGGCTATTATAGTATGTTGATTATTAATTGTTATTATGTTTTTTTGTAAAAGGGTATTAGTCGGTATTGAACTGCTATATGCTAATGGCCAGTTTAAAATAGTGGTCATGGGGCGGTGCTTATTAGTAGGGGAATAAAAGATAAATTCTATAAATCGGAAAATTAAGACATGGAAAAAAATATTGAAAATAATACCATATCGTTGACAGTGATCGGAAATCTGACATTTAGAGCACTTAGCAGCAAAAGATATCAGATAGCCATTGGACTGATCCTGATGGCTATTCTGATCTCGGTAGCAGCCTTTATGGGTTTTGTAATGCACAATAATATCACCGATTTGAATAGGGGACAGATAATCGGTATTATGGGAGGCTTAGGTATTGTGTCCTTTGTTTGTGTCGCATTTATTTTTTCGAAATTCCTCGCTAAAAAATATATCATGGCATTTTATTCAGATCGCATCGTGGTGCAAGGGGACGGGGTACGACAGTTTGATTTGGACAAGATCGTGAGTTTTGATATTTGGAATGATTCCGACTATGCTAAACTCGTGATCAACTACCAGGATAAGTTGGTCAAGTATCATGTGGGTTTCGCTAATTTGATCTTTGGTAAACCTATTTTGGAGGAAAGAGATAAACTGGATACTATCTTTACCAAAGAAAGAGGCTTTAACAAAATGGTAGAAAACAGGAAAGGAATAACCAGAATCTACTATTCCATTGCGGAATTCTGACTGGAGCTTTTATTTTAAATTCGATAATTCGTTTTTAATATGATATTACGGAAAATAATACACAGTAAATCCAAAGGTCATTATGGAATACCTATGAATTATCAAGAGGCTCTTGCATTGTTCTATACGCTGAATTGGGATGATGAAAACACATTTTACAACCAAGAATTCGGGGATTCTTATTTACAGTTGAAACTCTTAGATAGGACTGAAGTAGCGGATAATAAAGAAATCAAAGTGGAGATACTGATAGATGAATATCTGATCAAATTTGCTGTCACAGCAGTGATGATGAGCGAAGCGACTGCTTTGATAAAATCGGTAATATAGATTCCTATGGAGTCGGATATCCATAACGGATTTGTAGCGATGAACTTGGGGTTTTTAATTGTGTGTTGTGTGTAGTTATTGTTTGTAATCTAGTTGGTTATATTGTTTATATGAATTAAAAGTGTAGTGCTAAAAATGCATGCTTATAACCAATGGTTATGGTTGTTTTTTGAGTGATTTAATGTTTTTTAAGCTGAGACGACTGTTGCGTATTCTCAGTATCCATTCAAAAATCCTTTCTGCGGATAAATTGCTCCTTTAGACGGATGCTGTCTACCTTCCTTAACAATATCTTTGCAGCATATTTATATTATTTAGAATAATTCTTGATATGCTTTACACAACAAAAATTAAATGGTCATTTATTGCTAGTATACTGGCAGCGGTATGTTGGATTATCGGAGATATGTTTGTCGCGGGTTTTGATGTAGATCCTGGGGAATATCCACTTTTTTCGAAGACTTATGCGGAGCAGGTGGATGTGGGTATTGTGGTACTCATGCTGAAAGGGTCGAGCGAACGTCTCATGTTTGGTGCACTGATTGCCTCGATGACAGCTACTTTATTCTTACCGGGTGTGTGGCTGGCCTATCAGTATTTTAATGACAAATCAAGGTGGTATGCCTGGGGGACTTATTTTGTGTTGATAGTCAGTGTTATGTTGATGCCGCTAGGTCATGCGGACTTTTATTATACGGGTGAAATATATAAAGCGATATACCACAGCGATCCGATCGCTCATCCATATCTGTTGGAAACGGCCTCAGGCTTTACGAAGGTACTGTATATTGCTTGGGGGACGGCTATTGTGGTGTTGATGGTAGGTTGGCTGCTGTTTTCGATACTGGTTTTTATGCGGAAGACACAGTTACCTCGCTGGGCAGCCTTTATCAGTCCTGTTTTTATCACTATATATCAGTTGCCCTTGAGATTCCTACCCTCGTCTGTACTGAAGGGTTGGTTGCTCGCAGCGGGGTTTAATATTGCCTACCTGATTTTTTTTATCTTGTTGTGGCTGCTTTTCAAAAAACCTGCAGCACAAGAGACGCTGATGGATTCTTAATCTACATTAAGCTTTTAGCTTAAGCTAGGTTATTGGCTTATACCTCTTTGTTTGCGTAAATTTGAATATACAAAATCGAACAGCAAGCAAGCAAGCAAGCAAGCAAGCAAGCAAGCAAGCAAGCAAGCAAGCAAGCAAGCAAGCAAGCAAGCAAGCAAGCAAGCAAGCAAGCGGAGTGTATTCGGTGATGTATGAATTCAAAAGATAGGAGTATTAAAAATGAAAAAATCAATTGAAAAAATCTTCCCTCGTCCCGCACAACCGGGTATGGTAGGTGACGGATTCCGTGTGTATAATATGATTCCCGGTAACGGCATTACCAAAAGACGGATGAGTCCTTTCCTCTTATTGGATTTCAATGCGGAATTTGATTTTGGTCCCTCAGATCATATTCGTGGGGTAGATGTTCATCCGCATAAAGGGTTTGAAACAGTTACAATCGCCTATAAAGGCAGTGTAGCACATCACGACAGTTCAGGCAACAGCGGGGTGATCAATCCCGGGGATGTTCAATGGATGACAGCTGGAGCAGGAATATTGCACAAAGAGTATCATGAGGAGAATTTCTCCAGAGCTGGTGGCCCCTTTGAAATGGTACAGCTTTGGGTTAATCTTCCTGCAAAGGATAAATCTACCGAAGCACATTATCAGGGTATTACGGCAGATCAGATGGGCAAAGTACAGTTGCCTGAAAATGGCGGGATCGTCAATATCATTGCTGGTGTATTTCAGGATACAAAGGGACCTGCCGAAACTTATACTGCAGTCAATCTCTTTGATATTAAATTGGAAAAGGGACATCAGACAACATTTAGTGTTCCGCAACATCACAATTCCGCCATCCTGGTGATCAATGGAGAAGCGGAGGTCAATGGACAGTTGGCCAAAGAACATAGTTTTGTGCTGTTTGAAAACAATGGTGAAGAAGTCGTGATCAAGGCCAATGAGCAAGCTGTCTTACTGTTTATGAGCGGAGAACCTATTGACGAACCTATCGTGAGTTATGGCCCTTTTGTAATGAACACACAAGAGGAAATCTATCAGGCTTTTGAAGACTTTCAGGCTGGTAAATTCGGTACACTTGAATAGTCATTAATGGAAAACCACTGTACTATTTTCTGCTAAAAACGGTTGCCGAATATAATTATCGGTTAATAGATTTCGTCATGAATTTCCCCTTAGCACAAAAGCTTAGGGGATTTTTTTGAATAATGTACTCTTTACAACAAGCCTCTCAGTTTTTTTGTTTATAGATAGGCCTAGTGTTCGAATAGCAACTAAGACGCTTTCTTGCTTTAAGTGGTAGCAGATAATCTAGTAAAAAATAAGCTCAATAACAAAATGGTGTTTCAACTTGATGCGTAAGGGGCGAGTATAGAAACCGGAAAGTTATATGCGTAGCATGGGATAAAAATAGACCAATAAAGGCAGGTAATTCCTGAGGTCTTTCCTCAGGATTTTCAGCGCTTGTTGGATGCGGTAATCAACGGTCTTGGGTGACACTCCTAATTTTAACGCAATCTCTTTGTAGGTGAGATTCTCAAACCTATTCAATTCAAAAGCCTCACGAAACGAACTAGGCAGATTGGCGATTGCTTTATCGATCTTCTCTTTCAGTTCCTTTTCAAAATAGAGATCCTGGCTCGATAGCTCGAATCCACTCAGCTGGCTTAATTCATAAAAAGAACTTGCTTTTGTTTTTTCCTTCTTGATTGCTGTCAAACAGCGGTTGCGTACAGCTGCAAATAGATAGCTTTTTAGGGAAGTACTAAAATAGAGGTTCTCACGGTTGTTCCAGAGCCATAACATCAAGTCCTGTACATTTTCTTGTGCATCAGCTAATTCCACATATTGCTTCCCATAAGCCAATAGCGGGGCATAGTACTTTTTGAAAATAGACTCGAATGCGTATTTATCTCCTTTAACTAGATTTTCGACGAGGATCTCGTCGCCTAAACTCGTATTCATAAAAAAATAAAAAAATTTTTAGGATATACTCCCCTTAAATAGTCATCCTTTAAAATCATTGTAAAAATGCATAAAAATGATGAATATATAGAAACTCTGCTTTTGAATTTTGTTAATAATAATTTAGCGGCAGATGAAGAGGAGTTTTTGCGGGGTTGGCTGCTGGAATCAGAAAGCAATCGGGACAGAGCACGTGCCTTCTGTGAATTTTACCATCAGATCGATGCCTACACGACTTTGGAGAGCACTGATACTGATCAGGCATTTGAGAAAATGACCGGGAAAATCGGTGAATTTAGGCCGGTTCGATCGCTGAGCTATCTCCGGGTACTCCAACGTGCAGCGGCAGTAATGTTTATTCCACTGTTGCTGGTTCAGTTGTATCAATGGTACGACAACCGTTCTGGTTCCGAAGCTTGGGTTACCATGCGGACCAATCCAGGAATGGTAGCTTCAATACGATTGCCAGATAGTTCAACGGTGTGGTTGAATGCAAATACAGTGATCAGCTATCCGCAGAAATTCAATAAAGAGCGACTTGTCAAACTGGACGGTGAAGCCTTTTTTGATGTAACAAAAAATCCTGAAAAGAAATTTAAAGTACAGACTCCTGCGCAGGCGGCTATTGAGGTATTGGGAACCCGTTTTAATGTAGATGCCTACCATACGGACTCGACTGTGCGGGCAACGCTTGAAGAGGGAAGTGTACAGTTTAATTACCAATCCAATACAGGGTCTAAATCCTTGCTACTGCAACCGAGCCAGACTATAGTCTATAACAGGAAAAATCAGTCGATAGTGCCTAACGAATTAAATGAGAAGACCCTGACCTCCTGGAAAGATAATCAGATCGTACTCAAGAACACGAGTCTAACTGAGTTACTGACAATTGTATCCAAGCGGTTCAATGTCAAGTTTAATTTGAAATCGTCGAAACTGAATGACGAACGGTTTACGGGTGTGTTTGATTCACAACAATTGATTACGGTGTTGGAGCATATCAAAATATCCTCGCAGATCCAATATAATATGATCAATGATGGTAGCAAAACCGATGGTTCGATCACGGTGGAACTCTATAAATAAGCCTTATTACTATGTAAACAATAAAATTCTACTTATACAATTTATTAACCATTATCATGAACAAGTTAAGATTAAAACTGATCTTATTGGGTTTTGGAATCTCTGCATTCCAATTTGTCCAAGCCCAGCAGAAGTCACTGACTTTGTCTGTCAGCAACAAAAGCATGCAGACAATCCTGGATGAAATTGAAAAGAAATCGGGTTTTCGATTCTTCTACAACAACAATCAGATTGACACTAAGCGTAGTTTTTCGGTCAATGCCAAGGGCGAGGATATCAATGCCGTGCTTGAGCGACTTTTTAAAGGCACTGAAATCAGTTACCGTATTATGGAAGGAAATATCATCCTTTCGGTAAAGAAAAAATCAAGTGTTACGAAATCGGAAGGGCAACAGCAGCTGATTACGGTCAGTGGTATCGTATTGGATGATTCACAAAAACCCTTTTCCGGAGCAACGGTAAGTCAAGGGGAACGAAAAACAAGTACGGATCAACTGGGGAAATTTACGATCCGTGTTCAAGCTGATCAAAATCTATTCGTCAATGCTCTTGGTTTTGAAAGTGTGGAGCTGAGCCCTTCAAGCTCACATGAACTTCGTGTCCAGTTGAACACAGGAAACAGGGCATTGGATGAAGTCGTGGTGACCGCCTTAGGGGTAAAACGTGAACAGAAAGCGTTGGGTTATGCTGTCCAAAAGGTAGGTGGAGCAGCACTTTCTTCAGCTAAAGGTGTGGATGTAGCGACTTCGTTGACAGGGCGTGTGGCCGGTCTGAATATTAAAAATAGCACTGAGTTTAACACTACGCCAACAATTGAACTACGCGGGCGTACACCCTTGATTGTAATTGATGGGGTAGCGTCGCAATTTGTTAGTCTACGGGATGTTCCGGCAGATGATATAGAAGATATCAGCGTATTGAAAGGAGCAACAGCTGCGGCGTTATATGGTTCCAGAGGCGGTGCCGGAGCCATCATGATTACCACAAAAAAGAGTAAGGGAAAGGGATTGGATGTGCAGCTTAATAGTAGTACAATGTTTAATGCGGGTTATCTGCGGAGACCAGAGGTCCAGACATCCTATAGTACAGGACAGGGCGGTAAATATAAACCAGGAAGTTATGTCTGGGGCGATAAGTTGGATATTGGAAGAACCGCAAAGATTTATAACCCTTATACTTTTCAGGAAGAGGATACCGAATTACGATCTGTAGGAAAAGATAATCTGAAAAATTTTCAACAACAAAGCTTTATTACCAATAATAATATCAGTATCGCTCAACGGGGTGAAAATGGTGGCGTCAGAGCTTCTTTTACGCATGTATATAATAAAGGCCAGTATGAAAACAACAAGCTGAACAAGATGACTTACGCCGTCTCCGGTGATATGACTGCTGGTAAATTTAAATTTGAGGGCGGGCTGAATTATAATAAGCGGTACTATCCAAATATGGGAGCCACAGGGTATGGTGGTGGCGGTATTCTTTACAACCTAACTGTTTGGTCGGGAACCGAATACGATATTAGGGATTATAAGAATTATTGGGTGACACCTAATGAAAAACAGAACTGGATGGATGCTTCCTGGTATGATAACCCGTATTTTATCGCTAATGAAATTGTGCATTCCGGTGATTACAATATCCTAAATGGCTACCTAAATACCGAGTTTAAGTCAAACGACTGGCTGACAATCACGGCACGTCTGGGTTCGGATGTTTATTCGCAGCTCGACCAATACCAAAATCCAATTGGTGCCGTGGGGGGATGGCACCGGTTAGGCTATTTCTCAACAAGCCGTGAGGGTGGCTATAGTGTGAATGGAGATTTGATGGCAACAGCAAAGAAACAGTTTGGCCAATTCAATGTTGAGGGCTTCGTGGGTACGGGAATAAACTACCGCAATAAGGATAACCAAAATGGAAGCACCTCAGGTGGGCTAACGATTCCAGGATTCTATTCGTTAAAAGCTTCGGTCAATCCAGCAACAACAACATCTCAACTCGAGCGGCGCCAGGAGAATGCAATATATGGACGATTTACTGCTTCATGGAAAAATGCCGTTTTTTTGGAAGTGACGGGACGTAACGATTGGAGCTCTACATTGGACAAAAATAATCGTTCATTTTTCTATCCTTCGGTATTGTCCAGTGTGGTACTCTCTGACTTATTGAATCTGCCTTCGGCCATTAGTTTCTGGAAGGTAAGAGGCTCTTGGACAAGGACAAAAACGGCTCCCGATATCTACGCCATTAACCAACAGTATACAATTAATAGCGATGTTTGGCAGGGGTTAGGAACAGCTTCTTATCCATCCACGTTAAGAAATGCTTCGATTAAACCAGTCACAATGGATTCATGGGAATTGGGTACTGGAATCAATTTACTGAAAAATAGAATACAATTTGATCTTACCTACTATGACGCATTAACATTTAACCAACAGCGTGATGCGGCTATCAGCTCTGCCTCAGGATTTTCTAGAACACAGATCAATATCAAAGAAGACCTACGCAGACGCGGTGTGGAGATTATGCTAGGTGCGGACGTTATAAAAAGTGCGGACTTTAATTGGAATTCCAAAATCAACTGGTCTCGAGAACGCTATACGTATGATCGGGTGGATCCGGATTACTCCACAGATAGACCTTGGGTAAAAGATGGTGCTCGATGGAACTGGGTGGCTATTAATGATTGGGAAAGAGACCCTAGTGGTAATATTATCCATTATGGCGGATTACCTAGAGCGAGTGCCTACCAAACTGTCGCTGGATTTAACGAAGCTGACTTTATTTGGGGCTGGTCAAATACTTTTTCATACAAGCAGTTTACCTTAAACCTATCTTTTGATGGTCGTGTTGGTGGTATTGCTCAAAGTGTGACTGATCAGGCCATGTGGAATTCGGGAAGTCACCCTGATAGTGATAACGAATACCGCTATGATATGGTGGTCAATGGAAAGAATAATTATGTAGGTCAAGGTGTGAAGGTGCTTTCTGGTTCGGTTGATTACGATTCGTATGGTAATATCACCAGAGATGACCGTGTATTTACTGCCAATGATGTACCAGTGTCCTATGAAAACTATCAAATTCGTATGGCACCTTATATTGGTAGTCCAAGATCACAATTTATGTTTTCGCAGACCTTTGTCAAATTAAGAGATCTGAGCTTAGAATACCGTTTGCCAGTTGCCTGGTCACAGAAGATCAAAGCCAAAAATACATCGGTAGGTTTAATCGGGCAGAATCTGTGGATGTGGGCCAAGGACTTTAAATATTCGGACCCGGATATCGGTAAAGAAAACTTAAACTCAGCGTCAATCCGATATATCGGGATGAATGTAAAACTTCAATTTTAACTTAAACAGCAGCATCATGAAACAGAAAATAAATAAATTATTTGTACTAGTATTGACCTTGGGTACAACGTTTACATCGTGTAATAATTTTGAGGATATCAATACTGATCCCAATGGATCAACACGAGCGTCAAGGCCGCTATTAGCGACAAATATTATTTTGGATTTGACTTCGAGTAGCATGGGTAAGCCATTTTACGCCAACCAGCTGGTATCTAAAAGCTTGGCCTGGGGAGAAAGCGCTGATGGCAACCAATATAATTCTTTTGGTCGATCGGACCTTAGTGGCTACAGTACAGTAATCAACGGTAATAAAATGTTGGAGTTGACGACTGATGCAAATAGGCCGGCTTATGAGGGACTATATTACTTTGCTAAAGCCTACCAGATGTTTTATCTAACGATGACTTTAGGGGATATTCCTTATACTGAAGCGTTTCAGGGAGAAAGCGGGATTTTGAAACCCAAATATGATACGCAAAAAGAAGTCTTGTTGGCTATTTTAAATGATCTGGATCGATCTTATGAGGCTTTTGGTAAGGGAGTCAAGCTGGAAGCTGATCCAATTTTTAAGAGTGATCCGGTCAAATGGCGAAAGACTGTGCGCGCTTTTCAGCTTAAAGTATTAATGCATTTGTCTATTAAACAGACTGATAATGATCTGAAAGTGGCCAGCCGCTTTCAAAATTATGCGAAATCGGATTTGATGACCTCTAATGCGGACAACTTTCAACGCATTTATTCCAATAATGCCAAAGAATATTATCCTGTATATTTTACACGGCTTAATCATAATCCCTATGCGATGTTGAGTTATCTAATCATCGATAAATTGAAGGAAAGCTCAGATAACAGATTGTATTACTTTGCCAAACCGGCAAAAAGCGAAACAGATAAACAGGTGCCAGCCAATAGTCCGGATGCTTATCTAAGTGTTGACCCTTCAGCTTCATTTGATGTGATCAGCAAAAGATGGTCTTCTGGTCAATTCTCAGGAATTAATGCACGTTATACGCAATTGCCTAGCGGGGAGCCTATTGTTAAGTTAGGCTATGCTGAACAGCAATTTATTTTGGCAGAAGCTGCCTTGCGTGGCTGGATTCCAGGCCAGGCGAGTAGCTACTACAATGAAGCTATCCGTGCGAGTATGCTATTTGTGGCCGATAATACACCGGATGTTGCGGACTATCACCATAATAAAAAGATTGATGCTGCCAATATACAAGCTGTACAAAACCATCCGTCAAACCTTTTAACCGGAAACTTTGAGACAGATTTGGAGAAAATTATGTATCAGAAATACCTGTTGTCTTTTATGCAACGCGAGTGGGAATCGTATTATGACTATAGACGTACAGGATATCCGAAATTTCCGATTAATCCGAATACGAATCAGAATATCACGAATACAAAAATGCCGATGCGCTGGATGTATCCAAGCTCAGAATTTGATACCAATCGGGAGAATGTGGATGCGGCGATACAACGTCAATGGGGTGGTGTAGACAATGTAGACAAAATCATATGGTTGTTACAAAAATAAAATAGGACTTGTGCCAAAGTCTTTGGATATTTGAAGATTAGACTTGCCTTAGTTCGCTAGGGCAAGTTTTATATACTGATGCATTAATATATACCATATAGATGAAAATAGGAAAATTTATAATGCTGTTGCTACTGCTCAGCATTGGGCAGTTCATAGTCGCTCAGGGGAAAACCGAATTGAAAGTGCTGCAGATCAATATTTGGCAGGAGGGGACAGTCGTACCCAATGGCTTTCCGGCCATTGCGGATGAAATCATCGACAAGAATGCGGATATCGTGCTCTTTAGTGAGGTACGTAATTACAAAGGGACAGATTATATCCAGCGAATATTAGCGGAATTAAAATCCAAAGGAGCGAGCTATTTTGGTAAGTCAAGTGATGAAAAGCTGGATGTTGGATTGATCTCCAAATTTCCAGTGACGGACCAACACGCATTGTATGGCAAAGATAGTGGGATGGGAGGTGTGTTGAAAAGCAAGATCAGAGTTGGCAAACGCGATTTTGTCTTTTATTCTTTACACCTGGATTATACCAATTATGCCTGTTACCTACCTAGGGGGTATGATGGTGTAACCTGGAAGAAAATGGAAAATCCGATTACTGAGGTATCGGCAATTGTGGAAGCCAATCGTAAAAGCAAAAGGGATGAGGCGATACGTGATATTATACACGATGTGGAGGGGGAGAAGCAATCGCAATCCTTTATTGTTGCGGGTGATTTTAATGAACCTTCACATCTGGATTGGACTGTAGCGACAAAGGATCTGTTTGACCATCGGGGTGCTGTAGTGCCTTGGGACTGTTCAGTTCTATTGGAAAAGGCAGGATTTAAAGATAGTTTTCGTGTGCAGTATCCTAACCCGGTAAGTCATCCCGGCTTTACCTATCCGGCGTTCAATAAGGATGTGCCTATTGATAAGCTGGCCTGGGCACCTACAGCGGATGATCGGGACAGAATAGACTATGTCTATTATCGTAGTAAGTTACCATTAAAAGTGGTGAAGGCGAGGATTGTGGGACCTACGGAAACAGTGAAATATGCCAAAAAGCAGGGTAAAGATAGCGAAGATGAATTTTTGCTTCCAAAAGGAATATGGCCTACAGATCATAAGGCCCTATTAGTGACTTTTACCTTTTAGGAGAGGAAATTCAATTGTACTGCTGTTGATTGAATACAGTGCTAAAGGAATACGTGGGGATATTGCACGGCATAAGAAGCACGGACAGGTTTTTAGCAACAGGTCTGTGCTTCTTTTTTGGAGGTCTGGTTTCTGGTGGGGTATGACGGTAAGCCAACAGTGAAAATTGAACCTTTATTGGGAATACTCTGAATATCGACTGTACCTTTGTTGCGCTCGATCAGATCTTTACATAATACGAGCCCTAAGCCCGATCCGGGTTCATCTTCCGTACCGAATGATTTATGCTGTATTACATTAAAGAGTAAGGCCGATTTGGAGGGATTAATTCCAACCCCCTCATCTTGGATATGAATGTTGGTATGAATCTCATTTCTACTGCAATAAATACTTATCTTTCCGGCCACATAGCTAAATTTGATTGCATTACTAATAAGGTTTCGGAGAATAATGGAGGTATGATCCTTATTGGCGAAGATATGTGTTCCTTCGGGTATAGCAACTTCTATCTTGAGCTGTTTTGCTTGTATTTGATCGGTAAACAATATGATGATTTCGCGGATCAATGGTTCGATCAGTACTAAAATAGCAGGGCTGGTAATCCCACGCATACTGCTACTTCCCCATTGCAGAAAGTCGTCCAGCGCTTGATTTTGATGTACAATCTGTTGATAAAGCTGTTGTATGTATTCTCTAGATACGGTATTGTTGAGAATCTGGTCGCGAAGCATCAATACCAATGCCTCCAAACTGGCAAATGGACTTTTGATATCATGAGCGACAATGGAAAATATTTTCTCCTTATCGCGATTCATAGATTCCAGTTTTCGACGCTGTTCCTCAATCTTCTCCATATTGTTGTAAATAATCTGTAGGAAGGAGTTGACAGCGATAACAATAAAGGCAAGTGCATTGCTAATGTTGAAGATCAGTCTTAGCCTGGGGACACGTTGGGCTACAGGAACAATGGTCGGAAAGAAATAGAGCAATGCAATGGCGAAAGCAGTAGCAAGGCAGAAAAAGATATGGATACGACGGTCGTCATAGAGTAACATGGACGCGATCAGGGTGCATAATAGAAAATATTCTCCGCCATTTTTAAATAACATCGCTCCCAAAAGAAAAAAGATGAAATTGCTGACCAATAACATCGCCTTCGCAAAGTTATGTTTACCGTCGTATTGTAGAAAGAGTACCGAAATAGAGCAAATGGTATTGGATAGGTTGATCGTCGACAGCAGGTAACGTTGGTCGATGATATTAAGGATAAAAAAGCAAAGTGTGGGCAATAAACAAAGTATGGCAATCAAGTTGACCATCTGTATCCTTTTGAGGTCGATATAGGACATATCCGGATGCGTTCCGATATTCGTGAGTATGTTCCAATATCTTCGGATATAGTTCATAATTTTATTTAAACTGCTAGTGAATATTAATCCGCTAAATTAACATAAATAAGGTGTTGTAGCGCGATGCTTAGCGAAAAAAATGTTCGCAATACTTTAATTGACAGATGGCTGGGGTACCTCTGGTGGATAATCGTGAAACAACTGATTTAAGACTTCGGTTGAGAGACCTTAAATCAGTTGCTGGATTGATGGAGATTAGCTATTTTCTGTATGTAACCAGACTACTTTTTGCTCTGCTTCATGTTGCTGACCAATAATGTTGCGGTAGAGTTCTGGTCGTCGGGCGCTGATATAACGATGTCCGCCAGCCTGTATCAGTTTTTCGGGTGTGACTGTGGCTATGACAAAACTATCGTCAAATGTATGGCATTCTGCGAGAATATCCCCGAAAGGATCTAAGATCATTGAACAACCATTCTTTAACTGATCGTCATCCATTCCGATGGGGTTTGAAAACACGGTGTAAACCGCGTTGTCATAGGCCCTGGCTGGCAACCATTTCATTAACCAGCTACGTCCTTTCATTCCATCAAACTCCAATCGCAAGGAGGTTGGGTCATTTTCACGGTTATGCCAGAGCTGAGGATCCACAAAGCCCGCTCCAGGTCTAGATGAAGGAGTACACATGGTCACATGTGGCATAAAGATAATGTCAGCTCCTAATAATTTTGTTGCGCGTACATTTTCAATGACATTATTGTCGTAGCAGATCAAAATGCCACATTTCCATCCTTTGATCTCAAATACCGTATAAGCTTGACCTGGGGTCAGATAGGGGTTTATGAAGGGATGTAATTTGCGATGTTTGGCAACTAAGCCATCTTTGTCGACACAGATATAGGGCTTATATAAATTGTCGTTTTCATCTTTTTCAAATAAACCGGCAAGAATGGTGATATTGTATTTGGTTGCTATCTCGATCAACTTCTGAGTGCTGTTTCCTTTGGGAACGAGTTCGGCAATATCGAGCATTTGCTGTTTATCTAAATTTCTTGCGAAAGTATAACCAGTAATGGAACATTCGTGAAAAGCAATCACATCAGCACCTTGGGCTGCGGCCTGTTGCGCAAGGTGCTCTATGATTGTCAGATTATAGGCTTTATCCGCACTTTTATGCTCAAATTGTGCTGTGGCAATTTTTAATTTGTCCATATTTCTTTCTTTGATCTATAGACAAATCTACTTGTAAGTTGTTAAGATAAATTGTACAAACCCGACAAGCGATCAGGCAAGGCTTGGAACTCCATAAAATTGATTGTCAGTCTGCTTGTATTGTTCAAATATATGGATGGTGTAAAACCAGTATATTTTTTAAATGTCCTGATGAGATGAGATTGATCAAAATACCCGCTTTCGTAGGAAATGGTCGTCAGTGTTGTACCATCAGGTTTATTGCGAAGTAACTTCAAAAAGCAATGGAGTTGGACAATGCGTCCGAATTTTTTGGGACTCATACCGACCTGTTCGGCAAATATCCGTTCCATCTGCCGCTCATTATGACCACTGAGTTTGAGTAATTCTTCCACAGAGAGGCACCCTTTGTGATCGGTAATATATTTTAATACGTTAGAAAAGGAGGTCTGACCTAGCGATTTGTGTTGAATGGCGAGTGTATAAAAGAAGGTGTTTAATGCATTTAATTTAGCTGTTGGATGCTTGCAGTAAATAAGCTGATCGTAAAGCCGGTCTGCTGACTGTCCAAAGATATCCTTTAAGCCGATGATTTGATCTTTTAGCTCATGTGCAGGTATACCCAGTAATTTGTAGAGACCATCGGGTTGAAATACAACAATAATAAAGGAAATGCGTTCGATCAGACAGAGATCTTTAAAATGACTGATCTGACCATACAAAAATGATTGGGGGAGATGATCGTTTCGGTTGATGGATAATCGGCCTTGATTCAAAAGAAATACCATTCCTGTATTGCCGTCCGAGAATAAGCGTAGCGTTTTTTGCGGATCAGCAGCGCTTTCCAAAAAGAGGTAGTGTTTGATGTAAGGCAATAATTCTTTTGGCGGGAGTATCTGCATGGCCTAATCCGTGAGTTGATGTATACCAAATGTACGTATTTCCTGTTGTATGAAAAATTAAAAATGATTTGATATTTAGCGTTATTTGTTTTCTTTATTAAGGTTTCTGATCGCTCGCTTTACGATGTACATGGTTTCTTTACTTTTACTTTCTCTTTCCCATCTGGTACATAATTCGCTGACAAATAAGGGACAGGTCTTGGCGGCGTCATTTAGCCAATTGGCCACGCTATTTTGCACATATCGGGATGGATCGGACTTCAAGGCTTCTAATATGGATAAGGCGATGGCGGGATTTTGTTTTAACGCATCGATATGCGCAGACCATACACCTCTTGGTCGTATGGCCTCTGATGCGAAACGCCTGATATTTTCATCGCTGTTGGTAGCCCATTCGGTAAGAATAGAAATGCTTGCTTTTAAATTGTTGCATATTTTTTCACGTATTGCCAACCAGCTGATTTCTCGAACGCCAAAATGCGGATCGGCTGCGAACGGTTGGATCTGCTTGAGTGTTTCAGCAATACTTAGGCCCTTATTTTTCCCAACAGTATATGCGGCCCAACAACGAACCAGATCAGCCGGATGAAGCGATATCGTCTGGAAGAAAACGATATCATTTTGCTGTGTGATCTGTTCAAGAAGTCCAATTCCGATGGCTTCATTGATGCTGTTGACAGTCTGTTTTTCTAACAGGCTAATTCTGTTTAGTATAGGCTTAAGATAGGCTGTTCGATCATGCTGTGTGAGTAGATGGTTTAGCAAAACAGGTTGGTCTACGGCTAGCCATTCGACAAGATTGGCAGTTTCAATCTCACCCTTGTTCAATTGTTCCAGAATAGATGCTGGTATCTCACTTGTTTTTCGTGCGCCTATTCGTTTTGGTGATCGGCACTGTTTTGCTGAATTTTTATTTAATACTGGCATATCCTCTTGTCTATTTTTCATATTTATTCCTAATCTTTGCAAAGATTCGAAAGTTAATCCATAAGTACAATAACGCATAAAATTGTCACTATGGGCTAAAAAAGTCAACATTATGAAAAAAACGGATAGAGCCATAGAAGAAAAAATATGCCCATTAGAATTTGCAGTCAATGCGATCAGTGGGAAATGGAAAATTCCGATTGTCTGGCGTATCAATCAGGGTGAAAAGCGTCCAAGCGAAATGTTGCGTGGTATTGTTAAGGTGGATCGGCGTGTATTGAATCAACAGCTAAAGGAGTTGGAGCATGACGGAATACTTCGCAAGGAGGTTTTTAAAGAGCTACCCCCGCGGGTAGAATATACACTGACACCACTAGGTAAAAGTCTGGTAGAGGTGCTGTGGAAATTAAATGACTGGGGTGAATCGCTTTTAGTTGAAAAAAATGATTCTCACTGTTAAAGCCTACTCATTCTATGATCGATAGTGGGCCATATTGTTCCAATACATCACGTACTTAGTTTCTATAGTCGTTACAGCGATCTATACAGCTACAAAATTGCAATTTAGTCCTTCTTGGATTGGCGCGATTTGAGTTCTTGGTTGATCTGTATATTATTCACATAGATCGGTATAAATACACAAAACAAGGAAGCTGCAATACCTGAGAGAGCGTACTTTTTTGTTTTAAAGGAAAGATAGACCAAAACTACAATAGCTATAAACATGACAATACCAAAAGATATCATGACTCCAATGGACTGTTTTTTCTTTTTGTTTAACTCCTCGTTGGTCAATTGAGATAAAACTTTGTTCTCTGCCATGGTTCAATTGTGTTAGAATTTATAAAGAAAAGGTTACTTACTTCTCTTGTTACAAACAAATTTAAATAAATTTTTGACCCTGTCAAGTTATTTTTTGATGCCAGTGGTAAAGCTAGATAAGGGCTGCTTTTCAATACTGAATCTTTGTTTTGCCGGAAATATAAGGGGTATAAATGATAGAAGGGTAAGGGAAAAATAAAAAATTATCAAACGCTTCGTCAATTTTGTTGTTCTTTTATTTAACTGGCCTGGGACAGGATGTTGTGAATTTCTATTTAAGTATTCATAATAGTAATGGCCAAATAAGGAATAGTATAAATAACCATAAAAAAGAAAGAAATGAAATCGGCGAAATACATTGTGCTCAGTTTTCTCGAAAGTCTGAATAAAGAAGATTTTACTGCTGCATATGAATTATTGGATAGTGATATGGTGTTCGAGGGGGTGCTTGGGAGTCGGCATACTGCGGATCATTATATTGCGGATATGAAGAAAATGAAGTTTAAATACAATATTAAAGAAGTAATGACAAATGGTAATCATGTTGCTATCTTCTATAACATTGATATGGGTGGAATGGAGATCTTTAGTGCAGGCTGGTATCAAGTAGAAAACGAGTTGATCCTGAAGATAAAGGTCGTCTTTGATCCACGGCCGCTTCTGAAAGATAAATAGCTTTACTCAAGAGTTTGTGAATCCAAACTCTTGAGTAAAGCTATTCGGCCCTTCGTTTGAGATCGTCGGCGGCACCTGTTTTTCGAGACTGTCCTGTTTTGGTGGATCCAAAATTATAGCTATAGGACAGCATCACAACGCGGGGCTCTCTTCTGCTCTTAAAATTTTCTTTGTAATCATTGTAGACAGTCACTCCCTTTATCGTATTGCTGTTGAATAGATCACTTACGGCGAGCTTCAAGGTAGTTTTGTCCTTAAATTTCTTTTGCAACCCGATATTGAGATACCAATAAGGGTCAATACGGACGAAGGCATATACTTCGGTAGCTTTATAATTGGCTGCTAATTCGGCGACGAAATTTTTACCCAATTTAAGCGTATGGATGCTATTCATGTCGAGGGTAAAATTGCCAATATTATTGATCTGTGTCCCTGAGACGTTTCCTGTATATGAACCGTAATAGAAGTTTGCACTATTGTTTATATCCCACCAATTGGTTGGCTTGATCGGTAGAATGAGATTGAGGGAGTAATAGGATGCTGATTTCAGGTTTTCTTCTGTCTGAACGGTGATGTTCTCTCCATTTTCGATTACGGGTTTTATGACAGTCGTGATATTGTTGCTTATTTTGCTATAACTCAGGGTGGCTATATATCTACTTTTGAAACTATAGGTGAGTTCATAGTTTTGCGATGTTTGTGCATTTAGATCGGGGTTGCCAACGCGATATGTTGTCGCATTAATATAATATTTAAAGGGGTTGAGCTGTTGATAATTGGGACGGTTGATGCGACGGCTGAGATTGACTTCGAGATTATGATCTGTTGTGAACTCATAGGAAAAAACGGCACTTGGAAATAACTGAGTGTATTGCCTTTTATTAATTTGTGCAGTGGTTAGCTGTATTCCTGTCACATCGGTTTTTTCAATACGTAGACCTAATACGGTTTTCAGCTTATTCCATTTTTTGGATACATTACCGTAGGCTGCATAGATGTGCTCCTGGTATATGTAATGATTCGATTTATTGGTGTCCCGTACAGCCGGCGATGTACTATGATCATAAAATTCAATATCGTTATCTGATTTAACGTAACTCGTTTTAAAGCCGGCTTCCAGTTTGAGGTTTTTAGGGAATATTTTAATCCAGTCGCTTTTTAGTGCATAGATGTTCAAACCGCCATCAGTTTTTCCTCTCAAGATATAGGGTATACCTATAGGTTCACCTTCGTTGTTGTTGGTTTTGGTATCAAAACCTTGGTTCGATGTATTGACATAGCGAATGAAATCTATATCCGTGCTAAGTTCGGACCCCAGTGTATCCATACTGTATTTATGATTGAGATTAGCAGAGATATTTTTCAAGGTATTGGCCGTTTGACTTAAGGTGGCGGTATGACTGAGTGGCTGATCGTTGGGACCTAGGATGGCCGTTTTGCTATCCCCACGTGGTTTAAAGACATTACTTGTGAAGCTGACAGATGCACCCAGTAGGTTTTTTTCAGTTAGATTGTAATCGAGGCCGATTTTACCGTTATGGTTACGGGTATTGAACTTAAAGAAATTGTCCTGTAGGTACGTTTTCTCTAAATTGCCTTCCGTGTAAAACTTTCGATTGATCATGAGCTCGTTAAATGCTTCGCGATAAGCAAAATTATAATTGGCAAAGAGGTTGAACTTATTATTACGATGGTTGATATTAAAACTGTTGTTATTTTTAACGTATCTACCTGCACCTAACGCTGTAGAAAAGCTTCCGTTGGTTCCCTTATTTGTTCCTTTTTTTAGTTTTATATTAATAATGGCAGTTCCAGCAGCGTCATATTTTGCGGAAGGGTTGGTAATGAGTTCAATTTTGTCAATCGCAGATGCGGGGAGTCCGCGGAGGTAATTGGCTAGCTCATCGCCGGTAAGTGGTGAGTTTTTCCCATCAATCTGTATTAAAATATTATTTTTCCCCCGCAGAATAATGTTGTCATTCCCATCTATTGTAACACCAGGTGCTTTTCCCAGTATTTCTAACGCAGATCCACCCGTATTTTGAAGGCTACTTTCTACATTTAAGATCATTTTACCGTCATGTCGTTCAATAAAAGGACGTGATTTGTTGATGACGACGGTCTCCAGTCGTTGTTCGATTATCCGAATTTCAGGTAGAGCTATGTCATGGTCCGTCACTTGAATGACCTCCGAATTGTAGAGGTCTGATTGACCACGACGAATTTTGAAGTAATAAGCTCCTTTGCTGAGGGCATCAAATCGAAACTCACCTTGCTGATTGGGAAATTCAGTCTTGATCAGCTTAGCCTCTGCATTGAATAGGTTAATTTCCAGTGAGGTAATTTCCGTAGTCGCTATTTTTCCAGATAATATGAAGTCATTTCTCTGAACCTGTTGTGCCATGATCTTGGTTGCCGATACAGACAGTAGCAGGGCTATGAATGTGATCAAAATACATCTTGCTTTCGAATGGTTGGGCATGATCATGTGGAGGTTTCGTTGAATTCGCATTTTTTATATTTCTATCAACGTTGTATGTCTACTCCGTTAGTTGTATGTCGTATAAGCTAGTATTATGTTGCAGGATAATATGGTGTAAGTTTGGAATATCTCTCTTGCAATATTTTTTGAATGTACGAATGGCTCCTGTTGTCATTACAAACAATTACGATTCGCCGAGATTGACTTAAGATTCGTTTCGTGTTGACCGAAAATAACTTGATATCTTTGATTCGGCAGTTGTTCATTTATTATTCAGGGGGATTGAGGCCTTTCTTGTTAAAGATCTTTCTTTGAGAGTTAATGGATTGGAACAGTAATTTGTGCTATTTCGGATAATAGGATAGAAATCACTAAAGCATAACAGATAGTGGGTATAACAGAAATATTTGTGGTCATACTGTGCATTGGAATTGTCGGCTTAGTTGCTGGCATAATTTTGATGTTATTGTATTTTGCTCTTACGCTTTTACCAGAAAGGAGCTTTTGGGAAAATTTGATTGCAAAGCTTTTTACCATAGCATATTATGTACTGCAGATAGGTATGATAATATTTCTGCTGGCGCTAGCGGGCATGACTGCCAGTATGGCTATTGACGGACTAGGAATGGGCGAATATAAGTTGAGGTTTAGCAGAACAGGTGGTGGGTATACAATGATCAAGTGGACTACCAGACCTATACGATTTGCTTTTCAGACTGTTGTTTTTATAGGTTTTTCTATTATCCTCATCTATCTTTCAATTAAACAGATTCGATCTATTTCAAAGAAAAGATGATTTTTTAAGCGTCCTTGAATGAGACTTATTTTTATTATTATTGGCGGAATAGCAGGTGTTTTGTTTTCTTTTTGGGATACCATGGTTAGTTACTCCGATACGGCTCCAATTGACGATCAGTTTGGGCTAGCAATTATTTCATGGCCTTTCTTTTTAATCAAAACACTTATTTATCTATGTATGGGATCATTTTTTTGTTGGTTGATCAGTTTGGTCTTTAGAAGAAATTTGCCAGAATGAGATTATACGGATAATGATGAGGCCATAGCGAATAATAAATATCTGCTAACGAATTATAAAATAACCTTATACACTACAAAAATCAACTGTATATTGCTGGAAAACTAATCTGGTATGAAGTGGATATTTTGCATATTGATTTTTGTGATAATGGAAACGAATGCAGCGTTTGCCCAAGCTTCTTTAAAGAGTGGTGTATACGAATTTACTGATATTACTTCGCCTGATACCCTTGGAAAGGGAAGAGAGAATTTGCTAAACTTTGAAAAGAAAACCATCAGAAGAACACTTATTGTATCAAATGATACGATCTGCTATCAGATTGGAGAGCATACACAAACACCTGCAGCCAGTTTTGGAATACAAGCAGATTATCGTTTGAAACTTAGACATCGCAATAATGGATTCAGTGCGGAAAGCAAGACTGTCAAATTGAAGCTTGTTATCCTAAATGATGAGATTATTACCGTAGAGGTTTTAGCGGGAAAGGCCAACTACTTTTATAGTGGCGGTCAATATTTTAAACGTGTAATTGCAATTCCATTTGAAAGAAAAACATTGATTTTTAAACGGAGATTGACGCCTGAAGATATTGAAAAGTTATGGGAGCAGGAGTAATAAAGGATAACATAGGAATCAACATGATCAAAGTGGCCCAAGTTATTCTTGGAGGGATCTATGTGCTCGTTATTTTGTTTTACCTTGGCCTTATTGTACCTGAATACTTTGCTTGCGTAGGTTGCGACACCGAAGGCGCAATCGGAACTAGTATTTGGGGTGATTCGGTGCAATGTTTTGGTGATAGTAAGGTCTTTGGTCAGGTTTTGTTTGATCTGTCAACCATGATTATCGTCGGGCTTTCTACTATATTATATCTCTTATTCCTTTGGCGGAATTTGATAGCTAAGAATCAGGATCGAGCTAAAAACCTCAGTAAAAAATAAGTGTTATGAAAAGATCCTTCATATTGACCTTAGCAGTTGGTACCTTCTTGCAATCTTGTCGTTATAAAGCACAAGATCATGTCAAAGAAAAGGTAACTCCTGCGATAGAGAGGGATGTCATACAGGTAGATACCATAAAAACGGCTGCTATTCCAATTCGCTCTTTTATTGGTAAAACAACTAACGATATTGACCTGTCAAAGATGCATGAATGCTTTGGAGTAATGTTGTCCAGAAAAGCATCGAAAGATAAGTATGCACTTGCGCAGTATTCCGCTGTCATTGATCATTGCCAACACGGACAGAGCAAATTTGTAATTGAACGATTTCTACGTCATGATGCGAAGGGTAAATCTGTGTTTTTGATTGTGGATGAACTGGATGTGGTGGCCAACTATCCGGCGATCTGCTTTGGGAATTTCCAATTGGCAATAGAAAATGATATAGAAGGAGATTATTTTGTTGAGTTTTATAATAATGATGCCGAAATCATTACGCAGGTCAGGAGGATATGGCGTATTGACTTGGAGAAAGAAAAGTTTGTAGAAATTACGAAACCTAAGAATCTGCGGTTAATTAACCCCGACTATGTTGAATCAGACGAAGATCCAGCATTTACATTCCCCTCAACAGGGGAAAAGGTTTTGGACTTTATTGTCGATCCTACTGTTTTTGAGATTCAATATGAAACAGTAGGAGATTTAAATGCTGATGGTCTGTCTGATATCGTGATGGTGCGAAGAGATAAAACAAATAAAATGGCGATCAGATCAATCTTGGTACTACTTCAGAATAAGGACAAATCTTATCGTTTGGACAAAATTTCAAATCTCCTCATGCCAGTTGAATTTAATAAGGATGGATCAAAAATATATGGAACAGAGGACATTAGTGTTGTAAATGGTGAACTTCATCTTAATTTCTATGGGCTTGCTGGTGTCCAGGGTAATATTTGGGGACATTATAAATATTTTGGGGATGATCTGGTGTTGACTTATGTAGAGACTTATAATGTTGGCGCTGGTTCTTCGCAATCGCTCTATTATGATGTGGTAGAAGGAAAATTGACGGAGGAAATAACGGATACTGCAAAGGAAGAGATGCCTGTCAAAACTAATACATTTAAGATGAAAAAGGAAAAATATCTATTTGAAAACGGTTCGTTGAATGGGGCTATGGAAACCGCTTATAAAATAGTCAATAACAATTAGCGGAAATTGCTAGCAATGTATATTCAATCATATTTAGTGATGAAGAAAGCTATACGTATTAAAAAAATTAACATGCGGGCTATCTATAGCATTTTTCTTTTGGATAGACAGTTTAACCGAAAATATTTATTCTATTATCTTAATGATTATGGAAAATGAAAGCAATGGTAGTATAGATCGAAATCATGGGAGGTATGGTGTTATGATAAAGAAAAGTGTTGTTATTATTTTGGCCGTTATGACTATTCTAATCTGTGGTTGGCTCATCCTTGGTCTGGTGAGCTCTTTGGATATTCCGTCCAATAAAAATGATCAGTTTGCAAGTGAGCAAAAGTGGCGGGTGGATCAACGGAGCGATATCGATTCCTGCGAAAAACAAATTATTAAAAATCAAATAGATCTGAAGCGTGCTAATGAAAGGCAGATTTCGGGGCGGGCTTTTCAAACACAAATATTAGCTCTTTTGATCATTGTATTGCAATTGATATTGATCGTTTTCGTGATATTGATACGCCGGAAGCCCTATTCTTGATAAAAGACTTCCTAATATGAAATTATCGAAATTTATATTTGTAGTGGTGATACTATTGGCATGTATTTTTTGCCTGATTTCATTTTTGAAGCCGATACCATATTCCAACAGCTGCGGTGAGGATAATCTATACCGATACCGCATGGGAATCTATCAGATAGATACGAATATTATTAAAGAAAAGGAACTACAGAAACTTGGTGGGCTATTGTCCTTTGCTGGAATACAGGATATTGGGTGCCCTAATGAGAAGGATAGACAGCGGGACAAAATGCTTGCACAAGCTCTTGATAGCACAAATAGGAGCTTAGAATGGAGACTTCTGAAAGAGGATCTATGGATTAATAAAAAAGGAGATATCGGATTGAAGGAAATGATCCCTGTTGGAAATGAGGGTATTACTTTTGTTGATAGTTATCTTACAAGAATGGGCTTTAATACAGAGGAACCATTGCATGCGATTATTGATACTAGTACTTTTCAAAAGCTAAACAGTGCATTTTATAAAGATAAAAAACATATTTATCGCTATTATGCAATGGCTTATGGCGGAAGCTTTTCTACTTTTGAAGAAGCTGATCATGCAACTTTTGTAGCACTTGGTGATTGTTATGCAAAAGATAAAAGGCATATCTATGAGAATCGCCAAGGTATTTTGGATCATGTAGACTATAAGACCTTTAAAGTAAAAAGCACGGTGTCCGGTTGTTTTGCCAAAGATAAAGATGGCTATTTGTCCTGGGGAGATCGGATTACAGGGGAGGATCTCAATGATGAATATGTAAAACAGGCGATTAGCGAATTGGATAAATAATACAGTGAGCTCATATCACTATTTGATCTTCTTTATCAGGTATAACCTGTTGCGTTGATTGGTGAAGAGTTGAAAGCCTAAAGCTGGATTTGAGTAGAAACTGTATACCTTAAATTGTTCGGTATTTTCAAAAGAAAGCGCTCCAATATTCTTATTGTTTATTTCAATTTTTGACCAATGCCATTCTTCATCCAAATATAACTTATCTTTAAATTTTAGTGTATCATTGTCTACAATCAGCTGTGAAAATAAATATCCCTGCCAGACATCCCCACGGTCATATTCTCCAGTTTTAGCATCATGTCGATCGCGCATACGTTGTACTTTTTGATAATATACAGATCTGATATTTGGAGGGGGAGCATTATCGGACGGTTCAAGTTGATCTTCTCCCCATTGACCAAAAAGATCATTAACGACATTACCTTTTGGCTTTATCTTGTAGGGGAAATATTCCTCATCTGAAAAGTTCTCATAAAATGTATACCATTTATCGTTTAATAAATAGGTTATCTTATAATAAGAGCCAGCGTATTCGTTATTACGATCAGAATGATAAACGGGGGTTGACATAACATAGGTCGCTTCCTTTTCTATTTCAGTTAATTTCTGACGCTGCTGATCTCTTGACCATTTTAAGTCTTCATTGAATATCTCGATCGTCTTTCTTATAGTATCACCGCGTAGCGGCCAGTCCCGAAAATAGTTTTTAGAAATATTGATCAGATAACCCTCAAATAAAACTTCTTTATCATCATCGCTATCCTGCCGAAAAGAATAGTGATCTATCTGATTGCCATTTTTGTCAAGCTTGCAAAAATCATGGATGGTTGGAAAATACCAAACGCTGAAGAACTCTTAAAAATACGAGATGTTGTAATATTTTAAGAAATCAAATGTTTGGTTTGTTTTATCTTGTTCTTGTATTTATTTGCCGATACAGAATTTGGAAAAGATATTATCCAGTAAATCATCTGTAGATACACTACCTGTGATTTCTCCAAGATGATACAAGGCCTGACGGATATCCATTGCTAAGAAATCCGAAGTAACCGGATTATCAATACCAAATAATACGCGCTCCAGAGAATCTGATGTCTTTTGCAAAGCTTCTACATGTCGGATGTTAGTTACCATGACATCGTCTGTATTTAGGTTTCCTAGCTGTACTCTGTTGATCAGTTCATCCTTCAATTCTTCTACGCCTATCTGCTCTTTTGCTGAAATATAAAGCGGATTAAGGGGTTCATATTCAGCTTTTTGTTTGTCAGATAACAAATCAGATTTATTGATGATGGTCAAAAATGGAATTTGAAGATTTTCAATTTCTAGCAACTGCGATTGAACTTCATCTATTTTATCTTGCATTGGATCAAAAAGATAGATAATCAATCTAGCCTGTTTCATTTTTTCGCGTGTACGCTCAACTCCCTTCGCTTCGATGATATCCGCAGTTTCACGAATACCCGCGGTATCTATAAACCTGAAGGTTACACCATGGATATTAATTTCATCTTCAATGGTATCACGCGTAGTTCCGGCGATGTCCGAGACAATGGCACGTTCTTCGTTTAAGAACGCGTTCAATAAGGTTGATTTACCTACATTTGGTTTTCCAGCAATGACTACAGGCACACCATTTTTTAACACATTTCCTTGTTCAAAAGACTGAACCAGTTTTTGTACAATTACTTTTATTTTATTGATTAGATTTTTGAGCTGATCTCTATTCGCAAATTCTACGTCTTCCTCTGAAAAATCCAATTCTAGTTCAATAAGAGAGGCAAAGTGGATCAAGTCCTCACGGAGGGATTTCAGTTGATTGGAAAATCCGCCCCGCATCTGCTGCATGGCAATTTGATGGGATGCAGCCGAATTGGAGGCAATTAAATCGGCTACAGCTTCGGCTTGTGAAAGATCCATTCCACCATTGAGGAACGCGCGAAGCGTAAATTCGCCAGCACGGGCAGCCCGAGCTCCTTTTTTGATGAGCAAATTAATAATACGCTCAATAATATATTTGGAATTGTGTGTAGAGATTTCTACAGAATTTTCTTTTGTGTAAGAGTTTGGAGCTACAAAAAGGGATACGAGCACTTCATCTATAATCTCTTCACCATCGCGAATGGTTCCAAAATGAATGGTATGGGAGGCTTGTTGGAGCAGATCTTTACCCTTGAAAATGTCGTTGGTGATTTTAATGGCCTGTTGACCTGAAACGCGAATCACAGCAATCGCACCATTGGCACCAGCCGATGTCGCCAATGCGACAATTGTATCTTCAGTAATATAACCTGTATTGGACATGCTGCAAAGATACGTTAAATTGGCTGGAATGAAAGTACCTAAATATCCCAACAAATTAAATTTTCGATGAGGAATTAAACCTTTGTTTGGAGACGAATGTCATACCCATAGAAACGCTTATAATATGGTGAAAAAAGTAAGCGGTATCGTACTTGATTTATAAATTTAAATTGTCTGGTTATGAAAAAGATAATATACTTCGCACTAGCAATAGGAGGACTTGCATTAATAACTCCAAAAGAATCGTCAGCTCAGCATCGTGGAAATGACCGCGAATGGAAGCATGAGAAAGAGCATCGGAAATACGAGGAAAAAAGAGATCGTGAAGAACGGAAATATTGGGAAAAAAGAGATAAGGAAGATCGGAAATATCATAAAAAGGTAGCCAAGTACTATCGTAAGGAATATAGGCATGGCCCACCAGCATGGGCGAGAGCACATCGATATGATAATAGACATCACGTTTATTTTAGGGACTATAAAACATTTTATGATCCTTATCGCAATGGATATGTTTATATGAGAAACGGACGTTGGAGTTTTTCGGCTAATGTGCCTTCTTTCATGTTAAACGTTAACTTAGGGGCAGCCAACATACGTGTGGTGAAGGATGTGCCGATCAGCAGACATCCAGAAGATTTTTACAACGACTATCGTTGGGATTAAAAATATAATTTATCTTGTTGTTTAAACTTAAAAAGCCTCATTTTTTATTGAAATGAGGCTTTTTGTTTGTGTTGTTAATCTTGTTCGAAGCTGACTTTATCTACTTCCAAAGATTTTATACGTGCTAAAGATTCTATTCGGATATCGGATAATTCCCGTAATCTTTTACCACCTTCCTGGAAGGATTTTTCGATAATAAAACCCATACCCAATAATGCGGCGCCAGACTGTTGGATGAGATCCAGCATACCAAACGCTGCATTTCCATTGGCAAGAAAGTCATCGATAAAGAGCACTTTGTCATCCGTGGAGAGAAACTCCTTGCTCACACAGATATCATAGGTTCGATTTTTGGTAAAAGAATGTACTTCACTAATATACATGTCGCCCATAGTCTTAGGTTTTGCCTTTTTGACAAAAACAACAGGCAGTTCTAATAGGTAGCCCAACATGATCGCTGGTGCAATGCCACTCGCTTCAATTGTTATGATCTTGTTGATGGGTAGATCTGCAAAACGACGTACAAATTCTACTGCAATAGATTTCATCAATACGGGATCCATCTGATGATTGATAAAGTTATCTACTTTGAGTATGCCTCCAGCGAGGCTTTTGCCGTCATTAAGGATTCTATCCTTTAATAATTTCATGTGATACTTTTTATAAATAAGTGCAAAGATACATTAAAATAGGAGTGATTTTGATTAATCGATCTCCATTTGATATAGATTATTAAATTCTTCCTGATGATGTTCGAGAATAACTTTACGCTTCATTTTCAAGGTCGGTGTCAGTTCCCCATTTTCAATAGTGAATTCATCCCTTAAAATAATAGGCTTTTTGATTTGCTCCCAGTTGCCAAAGTGCTGATTGGCGTGACGTACTTCCTGATTTACCTTTTTGATAATTGCAGGATTAGTTAGGAAGTCTTCTTTAGTCATATCTGCGAGTTCTGGAGCATCATTTTTAGCCCAATCCAATAGGTGGGAATAATTGGGTACAATAAATGCGGAAGCAAATTTCATCCCGTCACCAATCACCATGGCTTGTTCTATAAATTTTGATTCCACAAGTTTGGTCTCTATAGGTTGCGGGATAACGTACTTGCCGCCTGAAATTTTGAACATTTCTTTCTTGCGATCTATAATTTTTAGGAATTTCTCATCTTCCCATTTGCCGATGTCTCCGGTATGCAACCAGCCATCAATAATCGTTTTGTCAGTCTCGGCTTTATTTTTGTAATAGCCCATCATCACATTAGGCCCTTTGACCAAGATCTCACCATCCTCAGCTAGTTTGATCTCTACAAACCGAACGGGGAGCCCAACAGTACCGATACGTATTCCTTTAATGTAATGGTTAACCGAGATCAAAGGTGATGCCTCAGTCATACCATATCCTTCATATAACGGAATTCCAGCAGCCAAAAAAGCTCGAGTCAGTCTGTTATGCAGTGAGGCCGAACCAGAAGCAACAGTTAACAGCTCACCACCCAAGGCTTCGTACCATTTATTGAGTACAAGCTGTTTGGCAAGTTTAAGCTTCATATTATAGGCGAAACTTCTCTTGATAGGATTGGGATCATATTCTTCAGCGATATTAACGGCCCAATCAAATACTTTTCTTTTGAATCCGGTAAGCTCATGACCCGTTTTCATGATTTTCTCATAAACCTTCTCGAGGATGCGGGGAACGACAGTCATGATATGTGGTTTTACCTCTTTTAGGTTATCGCCAATTTTATCAAAAGACTCTGCAATATGTATGGTAAAGCCCAGATACATGTAGGTATAGAGTACCATTCGCTCATAGGCATGACAGGGAGGAAGAAAAGTTAGTCCTCGATCATATGCCTTGCAGGGTGTGATTTCTGCCGCTCCAAGTACATTGGAAAAAATATTATTATGGGAAAGCATAACACCTTTCGGCTTACCCGTTGTACCAGAGGTATAAATTAATGTAGCTAGATCTTCGGGTTTGATCTGATCACGTAACTTAATCAGTTTATCTTCTGGACAGTTCACTCCTAAATCATTGAGTTCATTCCAGCTTCTTGTAGATTCCTGATCCGAAATGCAGAAGATATATTTTAATGTATAAATGGACTCCGTTAGGTTCATCAGGCGGTCATATAGACTCTTATTACTAACGATGCAGACTCTGATTTCAGCGTCATTAAAAATATATTGGTAATCGGCGTCGGTAATATTGGGATAGATGGCTACCACCACTGCGCCAATTTGCTGAATCGCAAAATCTATCATGTGCCATTCCATACTACTGCCTGCGATAAGACCAACCTTTTCGTTGGGCTTGACACCGAGTTCAATCAGTCCTTTGGACAGATTGTCCACTTTTTCAAGAAAATCAGCCGTTTTGATATAGTTCCACTTGCCATCCAGTTTGTGAGCAAACATGTTAAGATCGGGATATTTGCTGATTTGGTGACGGGCAAGATCAAATAATCTAAGTTTTTCTTCCATTTCAAATATATATACTTTTTGTTCCGCGGGAACATCATTTCCCTATGAACTTTATTTTAAGGGAAAAGTTTGCAAACATAAATAATTGTTTCAATAATTTGGAATCAATTTGTAATTAGCTTATTCCAATGTCGAGAAGGTGATGTTTTTATGAAACATTATCTCTATTTATAATAGATGAGGAAAGTAGAGCGGGAGAGGGCAGTTACGATGTAATCGCTGCTTATATTTTGAGAGAAGGCGGGGTATGTAGAAATCTAACAGGGGGATGCAAGCTGAAGAAGAAAAGCTGGTCGTTATCGACGACTAGCTTTTCTTCTTTGTTTTTCCTTGATCAACAACCCGAGTTCCCGACCAGTAGCTCCGGCAACGGAGGTGTTTTCTTGTGCTCTTCTGAATAGGTAAGGCATCACAGCCTTAACTGGTCCATAAGGCATATATTTAGCAACGTTATAACCGTGGGCAGCCAAATTAAAACTCAAATTGTCTGACATTCCCAATAGTTGAGCAAAATAGATCCGATCTGTCGATCTGTCGATACCACGTTTGTCTATTTCCTCGGCCAATAACATACTGCTGTCTTCATTGTGTGTACCAGCCATCAGTCCGAAATTGTCCAAGTGGTCTAATATAAACTCAATAGCTTCGTTGTAATCTGTATCAGAAGCAGCTTTATTCGGTTGAATTGGATCAGCATAGCCCATTTGTGTAGCACGTGCACGTTCGATCTCCATATAGGCACCACGTACAATTTTTGCTCCCATGTGAAAGCCTCTGACCTTGGCATATTCAAAATCAGCTTTTAAAGAAGCTAATTTGTCACTACGGTAAAGTTGGTAGGTATTATAAACAATAGGTTTTTCCATATTGTATTTTTCCATCATCTCACGCGCAATGTCATCAATAGCATCCTGGATCCAAGAATGTTCAGCGTCAACCAATACCTTTACACCCGCTTCATGACAAGCTTTACAGATCCGGTCTGTGCGATCCAACATGCGTTGGTATTCTGCTTGTTCGGATTCTGTTAATGTTTCTTTCGCATTAACCTTCTCGAACAATTCAAAACGACCTAATCCTGTTGGTTTAAAAACTGAAAAAGGAATATACTTGTTTTTGCTGGCAGCTGATACCGTACGTAATACTTCTTCACAACAGGCATCAAAAGCACTTTCAGTATCTTCGCCTTCAACCGAATAGTCTAGTATGGTTCCAACACCATTTTCACCCAAATCATTGATGGCGGCTTCGCAGCCCGCAATGGTTTCTCCTCCACAAAAATGTTTGAAGATTGTACTACGGATTATTCCCTGGATCGGCAATCCAATGTTCAGCGCAAAGTTGGTCATTGATGGACCTACTTTCGTTAAAAAGTTATTCGCTATTATTTTGAATAACCAATACGCTCTTTCTAAATCCTTATCGCTTTTACTTTTAAAAGCGATCTCTGTATTATCAAAGGACAATGTTCTGGGCTCAGAATTCTCAATCATAATCTTTATTTGCAATAAGGCAAATGTAGTAATTTAGTAAGCATTAAAACGATGATTATTCTTGTATTCCTCGGTTAAACCACTATTTTTGTGAAATGCAAGAATTTAAAATCGAAGGGGAATATATACAGCTTATTCAGTTACTTAAAGCTTTAAATTGGGTAGAGCATGGTGCTATGGCTCAGGGAGTTGTCTCTGAAGGGCATGTAAAGTATAATGGTCAGGTTGATTATCGGAAAAGACTGAAATTAAAGCCTGGGGATGTTGTTGAATTTGATGGAATGGAAGTAAAATTGGTGTAATATTAAACAATATTGGTAAATAGAAAACTTAAACCTTAAAGAATCGTAGAATGGAAGTCATAGAAAGTTTGGGCTATCAAGTATATTTTGATGATACGTTGGCCTCTTTGGAGACGTTTTTAACGGAACGAAATTATTCAAAAATTATAGTTTTGGTAGACACCAATACCTTAGACAATTGTTTACCATTGTTTCAACAAGCTTTACCTAATTTATCCAACTATGACGTCATAGAGGTGGATCCGGGGGAAGAGAATAAAAATATAGATTTCTGCATCGGAGTGTGGCAGAATATGCTTGATTTTGGAGCTGACCGGCATTCGTTGCTGATCAATCTCGGTGGTGGTGTCGTCACTGATATGGGTGGTTTTGCGGCGTCCACGTTTAAGAGGGGGATGGACTTCATTCAGATTCCGACAACCTTACTTTCGCAAGTAGATGCTTCTGTAGGCGGAAAGACCGGAATAGATATGGGAAGTGTGAAAAATATAATCGGAACGTTTGCGCAACCACAAGCCGTGTTTATTTCGAGTCAATTCTTAAAAACATTGGATAGAAGGCAATTGATATCCGGATTTGCTGAAGTCATTAAACATGGGCTGATCTTTGACCATGCGTATTATGAACGTATTAAAATACTGGATATAACGCAGGTAGATAATGCGTTGGTTAAACATTCTGTTTCCATAAAGAATCAAGTCGTGCTAGAAGACCCTAAAGAAAAAGGCCTTCGTAAGATCCTGAATTTCGGACATACAATTGGTCATGCCATTGAAGGATATTCGTTGCTGAATGACCGCAACTCTTTATTACATGGGGAAGCTATTGCTGTTGGAATGATTTGTGAAGGGTATCTTTCTCATAAATTGAATGGACTTTCGTTGGATGAATTAAACGATCTAATCGCTACTTTCAGACGATACTTTGACGACTATACGTTCAGTTCGGCTATAGATACAACTTTGTTGGATTTAATGCGGAATGATAAGAAAAATCTATCTAATCAGATCGGCTTTGCGCTTCTTGATAAAATTGGTAGCTGTCAGTATGATATTTTCGTTTCTGAGGACGATATTATTGAAAGTCTTGATTTCTACCGTGAGCTAACCGCGGGTTAGAATTTTGGAAAAAGCTGTGTACGGGGAGAGTACATGGCTTTTTCTATTATGATCTCATTTTTAAACGTACTGCAGGAAGCTGCGATCTTGATTTATAAAAAACCTAAACAAAAGTCTAATAATAACCAACTATACCATGAATAAATTCTTCATTTTTCTGTTTTTCTTTTTTGCGGTGACCATGACCGCCATTGCACAAAAAAGAGTGCTGATTTTTAGTAAAACGCAAGGGTTTAGACACAGTAGTATCGAAAAAGGTGCTCAAGTGCTGAAACAATTGTTGGACAAGGAAAAGATTGCCTCTGATCATTCCGAAGATGCGGCTCTTTTTACAGATCAGGGATTAAAAAAATACGACGCGGTCATTTTTTTAAGTACAACAGGTAACATTTTGGACGGGACACAGCAAGAGGCGTTTGTCCGTTATATTCAATCGGGCAAAGGTTTTGCGGGGATCCATGCCGCAACGGATACCGAATTTGACTGGCCCTGGTACAACGGTTTGGTTGGGGCCTATTTTACGTCACATCCTGCTGTACAGAATGCTAAAATACATGTTGTTAATAGAAAACATATCGCCACCAAACATCTTGATCCCGTATGGTGGCATAAGGATGAATGGTACAATTTTAAAGACGTTAAAGAAGGTCTACATGTATTGATGAATTTGGATGAGAAGAGTTATAATGGCGGGAAAATGGGCGATCATCATCCGATTTCCTGGAGCCAAAATTATGATGGAGGAAAGGTTTTTTATACAGGACTGGGGCATACAGAAGAATCTTATGATGAACCTGCATTCCAAAAACACTTGATCGGCGGGATTTTATCGGTACTTCCGAAAAAATAATGTCATTAGCCCGAAGTTAGAATAATCATCCAAAAGTCTGCGTGCTTTAATGCTAAAGATTCAATAAACGTCTAATACCCCATAAGTGATAATCATTTATGGGGTATTTTAGCTATAAGAGACAGTATGTATTTTTAGGCATAAGTATCTCTTTGCAATGATTTTAAGTTTTTAGTAACTGAATTTATATTTTGCACCTAGGCTAAACCACCTTCCTGGCATCGGTACAGCCGCCGCTTCAATATAGCTCTTGTCAAAAATGTTCTGAATATCGGCAAAAATATTGAGGTCGATAAGCTGATATGAGGCTCTTACATCTGCAATAAAATAATTTTTGTAACTGATACGTTCGTTGAAACGATTAGCTGTTGTCAGCATCCAGTTTTTATGATTCACCGTAAAATTGAGAATAACCTGATGTCTTAAATTTTCAATGGCATACTTGGAGCGGACGCCATCTTCAACTTTGATCGTTGGATTTAGATAGTTGTAACTTATTGTCGTGTAATATCGTGTGGTGGCCATTGGATCATTGAGCTGATAACGAAAAGATCCATTGACTCCATCAACAGTATTTTTTCCAATATTGGAGGGTTTCCATGGAATGACAGTTCCCTCAGCAACAGCGCCCTCGTTTTTTTGCCAGTCTATGAAATCATTTATATTTCGGTGAAAATAGCTCGCCTGAGCAACCATACGGTTGGACAGGTATTTGATACCACCCTCAATCTGATACGCATTCTCTGATGTTAGCTCTGGATTTCCAATATTGGCAGTTTGATTGGTATAGAGGTCTGTAAATGACGGAATACGTTGGGCAGATCCTGCACTCAGGACAAATTTCCAGCGTTCGGTTATATTATAGCCTAAGTCGAGGCCCGGGAATACCTGCCAGCCAAAATTTGAGTTATAATTTACGTAGGCTCCCGCATTGACCATTAGTTTGGCAATCGCTTCAGTTTTGAATTCCAAGTAACCGCCGTAGTTTTCGCGGTTATGCGAGCCGATAGCAGTACTATTGATTCGCTCGAATCGGCTCTCTAGTCCCAAACCAAAAGTTCCGTAATGCTGTTCTAATGCGGCATTTACTTCGGCCCCAAAAACATTGCTATAATGTTTTGACCTGCCTTTGCTGGTTTGCCTTCCCAGATACCAATATTCATCTTCATTATATCGGTTGCTGAGTCGGGGGCTGATAGAAAAGTCCTTGCTCAATTGATGTTTCGACTGTAGGGATGCGAATGCTGTTTTAACTTGTTCATAGGCCTCTTTGTCCGTTGGGGCAGCATAATATCCATTGGCCCCAAACTGATTGTCTATATAGCCAAAGTTTGCTTTTATTTGATGGGACTCATTGGGTTGATAAGTTCCGTCGTAATACAATTTGTTGTTATTGGAGGCTGTATTATAACGCTGACCGTTGGAATCTTCATGTCCAAAATATAAGCCGTGACTCGTGCGTCCGCTTTTGAACTGCGCACCTAATTGGGCTCCCTTGCCGTAATATTTACCAGAGCTCGCCTGTTCATTGTCTTTAAATGACGATCCACCATATACTTGTGCACTGATCTGATTGGATTCGATTTTTTTTGTAACGATATTGATGGCACCTGTTAGCGCATTGATGCCGAAGATACGGGAGGCTGGTCCTCTGATAATTTCGATACGCTCAATAGATTCCACAGGTACGGGTAGGTTCATATTGTGGTGCGCAGTCTGTGGATCTGTAATTTTAACACCATTTAATAGGATAGCAGTTTGTTCAAATGAGCCACCATCTATACTTACATCAGCCTGTGAACCAAATGGCCCTCTTTGACGTACATCAACACCGGGGATATTAGTTAGCAGTTCATTTATCGAACGATTGGGGAGTCGTTGGATGTCTTCCTGTGTCAGTATCTGTATATTTTTGCTTTGCTTTGAGAAGGGGATCTGGAGTCTGTTCTGATTAATAATGACTTCATTCAATGCTGTCGTATCTCTTATTTGTGCATAGGAGGCACCTACAGTCAAGACAATGGCGAGCTTTGTTAACGCTATTTTTTTATTCAACATTATTTCTTTTAATTATCCTATTTAATCATAAACTGGTAGTCAGCAAAGAGATTCGATATATCCTTGTTACCTGTTGTTGATTTGCGCCGTTATAGTATTTTACGTTTTTGCAAAATCACGATAGGGCAGTTCATAGGTTTTATGCCGCAAAACTAGTTCAGTTGATTAAGAAAGTAAATAGTCCGGTACTAATATTGTGTGTAGTCCGGTCGGTTATCTGCGGTCTGCTTACATCCATTCCTCACGGCCGATAGGCTTTTTACCGTTTGTAGTGATGCTATCCTGTTTATTGTCAATTTTTATTTTGGTGGTGCTAGAAAGATCGGGTTGACCAGACTCAAGCCAGGCCGAGTACCAGTAGGAGGCTACCCGAAGAACTGTTTTACGCATTCTCCGTTCTACCATCCCGTTCAATGCATGATGATAGGCTTTAGCATAATTGTCAGAATAGGTCCATAACAATTGATTGTTCCGTTCGATAAATGAGTTTTTTTGAGAGGCTTTAAACTGTTTATTGAGAAGCGATTCAATACGGAGTACAGAATCGACGAGTTGATTGCTTTCACGAACAATATTCCAGGCTTCATTTAAGGGATCCACAATATAATTGGCTTTTCCAACAAGTAGGTTATACTTGCCGGCGAACATTTCGGGTAGACGGCTTTCCCAAAAAGCATGAATGCCGATCTGACCAGTTAATTGGCCATTATAATTTTTGGTCGTATGCAAGGGGACATGGGCATCTGCGATATAATGACCTAAATCTGCTGAATGTTTGACGATTTTATCATAATCCTTGGATTGAAAGGCTTTAACAAGCTTTAGATAGGTAAAGTTAATTTGCCAGGGGATAATTCCGTTTTTAAGTAGTTGTCGTTCCTGGAATTTATCCTTTGCTTGAGACCAATGTATAGGTATTGAGTCGATCTGCCTATCTTCACGGTAATCTTCAATATCAATAAAGTGCCGTGGCCCCTCAGTACTGTCAATAAAACAACGCTTATCCGGATCTATAGCTTTCTCTGTAATAAGGTCAATATTGGTCTTGTAAAATTTGGCCAACTTTGCGGGGAGTGCAAAGACCGCGTAATGGTTGATTTTTTTATGCGCAAAAAATCCCCATGAGTTAAATGTAAACAGTGCAACAATGGAAAGTATCCAAAGGATAGGAGACTTTGTCATAGTAAATTGGTTATTAAATAATTGTTAATACTAAATATACGTAAAATAGAAGAAAAACCGTGTTAACTCTATAGATTCATTGTATTAATTTATCTTTTCTTAATATAACTAAACAATAAAATAATATTGATAGTCGTTAAAATTCATTAATTTGCCAACACAAATACAGTCGTTATGAAGATATTGTACGCCGTACAAGGGACTGGCAATGGACATCTGAGTCGTGCCATGGACATTGTTCCCTGTTTGAAAGCTTTGGGAGAAGTGGATGTTTTGGTCAGTGGAATCCAGGCAGATCTCTCCTTACCTTTTGAAGTAAAGTATCGTTTTCATGGTTTAAGCTTTATTTTCGGAAAATCGGGAGGCGTAGACTTATGGAAAACTTTTATGAGTTCAACCATTCGTAAATTTACCAACGAGATCAAAAGTCTGCCAATCGAAGGATACGATTTGGTTATCAATGATTTTGAACCTATTTCAGCATGGGCCTGTCACTCCAAGGATCTGGAATGCATTGGACTAAGTCATCAGATCGGGGCTTTGGATCCTGCGAGCCCTAAACCGGAAGAAAGTGATATGTTGGGTAAGTTTATTATGAAAAATTATGCACCTGCAACACATTCATATGGCTTCCATTTTAAAAGATACGCCAAGAATATTTTTCCTCCAGTTATCCGTAATGCTGTCCGTGATCTGATTGTTACTGACCAAGGGCATTACACCGTTTATTTGCCCGCTTATGATGATGCGCATCTGTTGAAACACTTAATGAAGTTTTCGGACGTGAAATGGGATGTATTCAGTAAGCACAATTCCCGACCCTTTGAGATGAAGAATGTGACCATAAAGCCGATCAATAATCAAGCTTTTATTGAAAGTATGGCTTCTTCCTCTGGAGTTTTATGCGGCGCAGGTTTTGAAACCCCCGCAGAAGCGTTATATTTGAAAAAGAAACTATTGGTTGTCCCTATGAAAAATCAGTATGAACAGCATTTAAATGCTGCGTCATTGGAAGAAATGGGGGTACCAGTTATTTCGAGTTTAAAACAGAAAAATATGCTGGCTATTGAGGCTTGGCTCAACAGTAAATCGAGGGTTGAAGTTGATTACCCTAATATAACACAGGAAATTATTGAAGAAATTGTGCAAAAGCACCGTTAAATAAAACATGAAGTACATCGCATTAGCCCTATTGTCTCTGACGACCGTAACTGGATTTGCTCAGCAGAAAAAAAAGACCAGTTCGGTCAAGAAAAAAACAGTGACAACAAAAACAAACTCAGCAAATCTGTTGGTAAACAAAGCGGATTCTGTATCCTATGCATTCGGTATGGATATCGGAAAGTCATTAAAATCTACTGAAGTAGAATATTTAAAAGCTGATGTTATCGCAAAAGCGATTGCTGCCATCCTGAAAAATCAGAAAACCTTATTGGAAGATGGACAAACAAGAGAAGTCATCCAAAAAGCCATTATGGATATACGCGCTGAAAAAGAAGCCGTAAGTCGTGCCCAAGAAGATAAATTTTTCGCTGAAAATGCGAAAATAGCAGGAATGAAAACGACGGCTGAGGGTATTCAATACCTTGTTTTGACCCAGACAGAAGGAGCGAAGCCTACTGTGAATGATGAAGTTACTGTGCATTATAAAGGAACCTTATTAAACGGTAAACAATTTGATAGTTCCTATGATCGCAATGAACCATTAAAACTATCGTTGGGACAAGTGATCAAAGGATGGCAGATCGGTATTCCATTAATGTCTAAGGGAGCTAAATATAAGTTTTTTATACCAAGCAGACTGGCCTATGGCGGGCAGGCAAAAGGCAATGATATTCCTGCAAATAGCACGCTGGTGTTTGAAGTAGAATTGCTCGATTTTAATACGGATGGAACAACGTAGATTAGGCGAAAGTGGTCTAATGGTTTCGGAAATTGGTTTGGGTTGTATGTCATTGAAAAGCAATCAACCCAAACAATCCAAAGATATTATCCAAAAGGCTTTCGATAAGGGAATCACATTCTTTGATACCGCTGATCTCTATGACAAAGGTCAAAATGAGACCGTTGTTGGTGAAAGTGTACAGCCTTTTCGCAAGCAAATTGTTTTGGCCAGTAAGGTCGGTAATCTCTGGCGGGCCGACGGTTCGGGCTGGGACTGGAAAGCATCGAAAGATTATATCATCAGAACTATTGAAGGATCGTTATCACGATTGAAAACAGATTATATTGATCTTTATCAATTGCATGGTGGTACAATTGATGATCCGATTGACGAAATCATTGAAGCTTTTGAATTGCTGAAGAAACAAGGAAAGATCCGTGCTTACGGGCTGTCGTCTATTCGTCCAAATGTCATTAAGGCATTTCTATCAAAATCTTCTATTGCGTCAGTGATGATGCAATATAGTGTTTTGGATAGGAGACCAGAAGAGGAGATCGATGCATTATTGGCTAGCAATGGTGCCAATATGCTGGCGCGGGGAGCTTTAGCAAAAGGACTCTTGGTGAATAAGCCTGTGGAACCTTATCTTCAATATAGTTCTGGAGAGGTCGCGCATATACTTCGCAATCTGGATAATAGGGCAAAAAAATCAGGAGAAGATAGGGCGACTGAAGCGCTATCCTATGTGCTTTCCAATCCCGCAGTAGCAACAGCTGTGGTAGGCGTGAGTACTAAATTGCAGTTGGATGAATTGCTATCGACAACACAACGGATTAAGCAATTGGATAAATTAGACAAGAAGAAATTACTGGACGGTGTCCGGTCTTTATATTACACCGAACACCGGTAAGTATCTATTTATTAAAAAATAGTTTTAAAATTTTATTGAGATCTTCTTTCGTATCGACTGCTACAGTTTCATGCGTGGTAACTGCCGTTTGGATTGCGTAGCCATTTTCTATCCAACGCAACTGTTCGAGCGCTTCAGCTTCCTCAAGTATAGATACGGGCAATTGCGTCAAAGCTCTTAAAGTATCCACTTGATAGGCATAAATACCAATATGTTTGTAGAATGTTTGTTTCTTAAGCCATTGTTCCTGATCAACTCCTCTTAAAAAAGGAATCGTTTGCCTGCTGAAATAAATTGCTTCCCCAAATGTGTTTCGGACAACTTTTGGAATATTCTGATTGAATAATTCCTCTGGAGTCCCGATTTCTTTTACTAAGGTTGCAATTTTTGTTTGCGGATTTTCAAAACAAGTTGCCAAAAGATCTATTTGCTCAGGATTGATAAAAGGTTCATCGCCCTGGATATTGATCACGACATCATATGCCCGATCATTGGCAATGACTTCGGCACAACGGTCTGTACCGGACTGATGTGTATCGGATGTCATGGCTACATTGCCGCCAAAGGAGAGCACTTCCGTTGCTATACGTTGGTCATCGGTCGCGACAATTACTTCGGTCAATTTTTTTGATTTCTTTACCTGCTCGTATACCCGTCGGATCATGGTCTGGCCTTCAATATCAACCAAAGGTTTGCCTGGAAATCTGCTTGAAGCATATCGAGCAGGAATAATGCCTAAAAATTTCATGCTACTTTGTGAATTTCTATTTAATAAAAAGCCTGTAAAATTATCAATTTACAGGCTTTTATCTATCTGTTGTCTATTGTTATTCAAATAATCCGAATAATTCGGCTTCTATCTTTTGTATGATTCCACCAAGATCCTCCGGATTGGTTGTAAAATCAAGATTATCTTTATCTAAGATCATTACTTTACCCTCCTTGTAATTGTTGATCCATTTGTCATATTTATCATTCAATTTAGATAAATAATCTAATCGGATTGCCGATTCATAATCACGGCCTCTTTTTTGGATATTATTAACCAAAGTGGGAACAGAAGCTTTTAAGTAGATCAATAGATCGGGAGGTTTAATGTAGTGAATAATACTTTGGAATATGTTGCTATAGTTTTCAAAGTCACGGGCGCTCATTAAGCCCATATCATATAAGTTTTCGGCAAAGATATAGGCATCTTCATAGATTGTACGATCCTGAATCATATTAATGTCAGTCTCCTGAAGCTTTACAATATGCCTAAAACGGCTATTTAAGAAGAAGATCTGAAGGTTGAAGGCCCAACGTTTCATGTCTGAATAAAAATCTTCTAGATAGGGATTATTGTCCACGGCCTCAAATTGAGGTTCAAATTTGAAATGACTCGCCAATAATTCCGTTAGCGTCGTTTTTCCAGCACCTATATTTCCTACGATAGCAATATGCATATTCTCTTTCCTTGTTTAATAAAATCTCTTGATACCAATAATCTCACGAACTTCTTTCAGTGTCTTGCGTGCAGACTCACTGGCTTTCTCGGCTCCCAATTTTGCAACTTTCGCAATATAATCATCATCGTTCGATATATCTTCAATACGAAGACGTACATCATTTGTAGCCAATACCATATCTTCTGCCAACTGCTTTTTGAAATCTCCATAACGGATCTCACATTTATTGTAAAGCTCGTCAAAATGCTGTAATGTATCGGCTGTTGAAACCACTTTCATTAGATCGAATAGATTCTGGATCGCTTCGGGTTTGGGTTGGTTCATTTCAGTTGGACCTGAATCAGAAACGGCACGCATTACTTTTTTACGAATGGCGTCAGCAGAATCCGAAAGATAGATGCAATCAGCCTCACCATTGGATTTGCCCATTTTACCTTGACCTGCCAATCCTGGTATTTTAACCAATTTGTCCGAGTAGGAGAAAGCAAAAGCTTCTTTAAAATAATCTACATTATATAGACGATTAAAGCGATTGCCAAATGTCCGTGTCATTTCCAGATGTTGTTCCTGGTCTTTTCCAACAGGAACTTTAGTTCCGTGGTGGATCAGAATGTCGCAAGCCATTAACACAGGGTAGGTGAGCAAGCCAGCGTTGACATTGTCGGGGTTGCTGCGCACTTTATCTTTAAATGCTGTAGCTCGCTCAAGTTCACCTAAGTAAGCGTTCATGTTCATATACAAGTAAAGCTCTGCAACTTCGGGGACGTCAGACTGCACGTAAATAGTTGATTTTTCGGGGTCTATACCCGCAGCCAAATATTCAACGATAACTTGACGTACAGTGCCCTGAAGACCATGTGGTGTAGGGTGTGTCGTCAAAGAATGCAGATCCGCAATAAAAAAAAAGCAATTATATTCATTTTGCATTTTCACAAAATTGCTCAATGCGCCATAGTAATTTCCTAAATGTAATTTTCCGGTACTTCTGATACCACTAACAACTGTTTCCATATTCCTGCGAATTTACGGATAAATTTGACAAAGTAGAATTAAATTCCGTGAGTCCTGTGCCTTTTAATGGATTGTCGTTATTTTTTTAGTTTTTTTGCTTCATTCCAATAAACATCCATTTCTTCGAGGCTCATATCCTGCAATTTTTGCTTGTTTTCCGCAGCCTTTTGCTCCAAATAGGTGAACCTGGTGATGAATTTCTTGTTGGTGCGTTCCAGGGCATTTTCCGGATTGATACCGATATGTCTAGCGTAATTTATGAGCGAGAATAATAGGTCGCCAAATTCAGCCTCTGCTTTTTCACGGTCGATGGCTTCGGTGGTTTCGATATTGAATTCTGTTTTAAATTCGGCAAGTTCTTCTTCAACTTTTTCCCACACTTGTCTTTTGTCTTCCCAGTCAAAACCAACACCTCTTACTTTATCTTGGATACGGTAGGCCTTGACAAGAGCCGGTAGCCCTTTTGGAACACCTGCAAGGACAGATTTATTGCCCTCCTGAAGCTTGATGGCTTCCCAGTTGGATTTCACTTGATCTTCGGTGCTTGCGCTCGCATCAGCATAGATATGGGGATGGCGAGTAATTAGCTTGTCACAGATTGCATTCAGGACATCAACGATATTAAAATGCCCTTCTTCTTCCGCAATACGGGCATAGAATAAGAGGTGCATCAGAACGTCACCAAGTTCCTTTTTTATTTCGGGATAATCCTGTTCCAGGATAGCGTCTGTCAGCTCGTATAACTCTTCCATCGTCAGGTGACGCAAAGATTCCATGGTTTGTTTCTTGTCCCAGGGGCATTCAAGCCTTAAGGTGTACAAGACATCGAGTAGACGTTGGAATGCTAGTTGGGGGGTATGCTGATAAGCCGGAGCTGCTAGATTTGCCATATGATATTGAGTTTTCGTCTTACAAAAATAGAAATATGATTTTGAATAAACTATTTGAAATTAAGGAAAACAAAAGGGAGCAAATGGTCGTTTTATAATAAAAAGGGATTATTTAGATCAACTTAAGAAGAATTAGTTATGGAAAGAATGCACGGTTACTCGTCAGCTAGTGTGGCATTGGAAAAGTTAAGCGGCTTGGGATATAAAATAGATTACAACATCGAATTTGATGATTTATTGGCCCATGCAGACCAGTTTAAGATAGATTACCTGTTTCGTTATGAGGGAGCGTCAGATCCAGATGATGAGTCTACTGTATATGGAATAAGCCGAAATTCAGGAGAAAAAGGTGTTTTTGTAGCCGGGAATTTATCGCTGATTGAAGGAAAGAAGCGGGATATTCTACTACAGCTTGAACTAAAAGAAAGAGAACATTAGCACTGAAGCTATCCTAAAATAGTAGCTTTTAATATAATTAAGGTATGGAAGGAAATAGTTTTACTGAATCAGAAAGACTCAAAGAACTTAGGATATGGGCTTTGCGTCGCGATGGTAAACCTTTGGATGGAGGCTATACCGATCTAAATGCGGATCGTCTGTTGCAGGTATACCGCAATGAGGCGCTCAACTTAATGAAAGCGGGGTTTTATAATAAAGGTACAGGGCTTTTTGAGTTTTACGTCGAACGACATTATCCGCAGGAACTGGAAAAGCTCATTGGTAAACTGGAAAGGAGTTACGATAGCCTTGAACGATTTAGCTCGGGGCTGGTCGAAGAAGGGTTTTATAATCTCATTTTGGGAGATCTGCCACTACATATGAAAGGAACAATAGTGGTGCTGCTCCGTGCAAAGGAATCAGAGTTTCCTTCTATTTACAACAATGATCAAGATGCGGATATGCGTAGTTCCCCAAATTGGTTGTTACGGCAGCCTTACAATGATATTTGGGTAGATATGCATCAGACTGCTTTGAATAATATCCACTATCCGGATCGGATACTCTAGTTTGGCAAAATTTTTGTTATTAACAAACACGACAAGAGGATAATGATTTTCAATATCCTCTTTTTTGACGCTAAATTTATTGTTGAATTATTAACCATTTTCTAAATTATAATTAATATGATTTTATACATCGGTATTTTTGCTGTGATCGTAGTTGTCTGTGTTTTTATCTCTCTTATGATGATGAAAAAGCAAAAAGAGACAGCTCGGAAGTATGAAGGTGATGCTGGGATTGCTTTGGCTCCGGGTATCAAAGATGAACTGTTGCTTCAAGAGTTTCAAGAATTAACCAAACAAATGAATGGAGCTCCAATCGAGGCATTCACACAATGTGCCTACATTGCCACAGTCGGTGATAAGGTGGCTTCGGCGGCAGCGACGGCAGCTAAAACTGTAGCTTGGGCGGCAGTAGGGGTAAAAGCGAGATATAGCGAACGTGACAACGCCTCTTATCTTGTGCTCAGCAACAACGAACTGCATTATGTCTTTTTTGACGATGGTGAAGCCAAAGATCATTTGGTTTTTGACCATGAATCTCTATTGAATGCGCGCCCCGCTCAAATCAGTAATTCGGAAAAGGTCACCCGTATGGGATCCATTATGGGATTAAAACCTAAAAAAATGCATCTTGATATCAATGGAAATGGCCTTGATATCATCTATTATGGTGCTGTACAACGAATGCCTGATGGTATCATATCTCCCGGTTCTGGTATGTTTGAAACACAGTCGAAGCTTCAGCTGATGGGACGTTTTTTTCTGAATAGGTTGTATCAAAAATACCCACAGCTTCAGGAGCAAAACTAGTTAGACTAACGATGAGGATACTTCTTTATTGTATCTATTAATATTAAAAAATGCGGCGCCATCTATCTTTATGGCACCGCATTTTTTTATCGGCTATTCCAATAGTCGATTCTTCAGGTAATCAATAAAAAAATAACGAACGGTGTTGGTTCATGACCTTGTTATTTTTTTACTAAACTTTCATTGATCAACTGTTGCTGGAAAGAAGGACGGCTTATATCACTGTCTCCAGCTTCGGCTTTAAGTTTAATGAGTTTCTTTTTTAATCGACTAATTTCTTTTGTGTATTGCTTGTCATTGATCGCGTTATGTGTTTCCATAGGATCATTTTGTAAGTCATAAAATTCCCAAGCTGGCGCTGTAGTTTTTTTATCACTGCCAGTCATTTCCAGTGGTTGGCCATAAAAATAGATGAGCTTGTAGCGTTCGTCACGTACACCAAGATGAGCCGGGCGTATAGGAGCATGTTGCCAATATCGGTAGTACATAGATTTACGCCAATTGTTTGGCGTGTCACCCGCTAGGTTTTTACGAAAACTCTCTCCCTGTATATACGCAGGTTTTTTTATGCCGGCATAGTCTGCAAAAAGCGCTGCAAAGTCAATATTAAGGATCATGTCATCAAGTTTACTGTCTGCTTTAATTTCTTTTGGGTAACGAATCACAAATGGCATGCGTAGTGATTCTTCATACATCAGGCGTTTGTCCATAAAATTATGTTCCCCCAGAAAATAACCTTGGTCGGACGTAAGGATGATCACCGTGTTTTCGTCAATTTTGGCTTTTTTCAGATAGCGCATAATTTTTCCGAGATTATCATCGACACCTGCGACACAACGTAAATAATCCTTCATAAGTTTTTGATAGATTTTTTTGCGGGCGTCGAGGGTACTCATGCCTTTGGTGGAGAAGGGGAGATCAGGGTAGGAGGTCCAGAAGGGACCTGTGGACGCTTGTTCGTAACGGTTACCGAGCTCTTCGAGTGGCTGGCCTTCAAAGGACCGTCCGGTTGTCGTTGCGCCAGAATCCAGAAAAGTTGCAGGATAGGGGAATTCAATACCCTGATACAAGTCCTTGAATCTATCTGCGAAGTCAAAAGGCTCATGGGTTGCTTTGTAATGGCACATCAAAAAGAATGGCTTGTCAGGGTTGCGCTGGGACAACCAGTCTAGGCTCAGCTGTGTTGTAATATCATCTACATAACCTTTGTATGGCGTGCCAGCCTCTTCATTGTCATTCCAGTTGTCTTTGGAAAGATATGTTGGATTGTGGTAAACACCATGTCCCGGCAATACTTTAAAATCATCAAATCCTGAAGGTTTCTTTTTAAGATGCCATTTCCCAAAAACAGCCGTTTGATAGCCCGCATGCTGTAGGTCTTTGGCGATATTCGCTCTGTTTGGATCCAGTGCATCATCGAGCGTGTAAACTTGGTTTTTGTTACTATATTGCCCTGTAAGAATGGCTGCCCGGCTGGGTGTGCAGATGGAATTTGTACAGAATGCGTTATTGAGTATCGCACCTTGTTTGGTAAGGCTATCAATGTTTGGATTCTTTACAATATCTTTTAAAATTCCGCCATAAACACCCCAAGCTTGCGCAGTGAAGTCGTCAGTTAAGATAAAGATAATGTTTGGGCGAGTTTTGTTGTCGATTTTCTGCTGGGCTTGTGTTATAAATGGTAGTAAGCCACAGATAAACAAAAATAGTTTTTTATTCATGTATATTCTCCTTGTGTGTGCTATGTAATTCCGCGTAGTGCATCAACAGAACAGATACTGGTTTAGGCTCTGTTTAATGTTGTATAACAAAGCTACCAAATTCCAGTCATATTCGTGCTGTGGCTGCCAAAAGTCCAGGTTGCGTCTGTATTGACTCCAGTTTTTTTCATTCTCTTAGTCATCTATGCCTTTCCCATCCAAAATATGTTGATAATATTTTTCAATCCTTGCTTCACGTGTTTTTGCCTGTTTTGCCTGGTTAAAATAAAATAGATATCCTTTTTGACGACCGGGAGTTAGCGATAAAAATGCATGTTGCAATTCCTTATCCTCATTTAAGGCTTTCGTGAATTCTTCGGGAACGGGGTAGTCTTCCGTTTTTCGCATGTTGACTTTTGCACCGGACTTTTCAATCGCTACAGCCTCCTGGATATAATTTACGATTGTCTCCCTTAGGTTTGCAATTTGTTCGATATGTGTAAATCTGAGCTGTCTGCCTGCCTGGACGTTTTCAGTCTGCTGAATTAATAATTGTGCCGTATCCTTCAATAAGACGCCTTTGTGAAATAATAAGGCACAGTAATCTTTAAATCCGTGGATCAAGACAATATTTTTTCCTTCAAAGGTATAACATGGGTGCATCCATTTGTAATCCTCTACGAGCGATTGGTTTTCTACGACAATTTCCCGTAGTAAATTGAATTCTTCGTTCCATCTTTTGGTATTCTCGAAGAACTGTTCTGCTTTTAGGTTTATCATTCTATTTTGGTTTAGATAATATTCTATTTTGGTTTAGATAATTGAGGGTTAGATAAGTTTGGTCGCGATTTCCTGAAGCCTGTTATGTGCGATATTGATGCCTTGAGCAAAGGGCATCTGAAGAAGCTGATCGCGGGATCCCACAGATTGAAATACAATATGCATGAGAAGTTTGCTGCTATTGCCGGTTATTTTTTCGAAGCTTAGATATTCCAATTGCACAGGGAAGGGGCTGTCTTCCATTTCGAATGTTCGCGTAATTTTCTCATTGGGAATAAATTCGTGTATCGTTCCGTTCGCTTTAAATACAACACGATTGTCTTGGTAGGTTTCGAAGGCATAAGAGCCATGCTTTCTATTTTCCCATTTTAAAACCTTGGTTCCCATCCATTGTTCAAAGATTTCAGGTTGTTCATATGCTTTGAATAAGAGTGTTAACGGTAAGTCAAATTCTCTGGTGATCAAAATCTCCTGTTTGCCCTCTTCGGCATGGATTTTTGTTTTCTTTTCCATCTTATTTGTCTTTATAGTTTTTCATAATTTCTTCCAATTTGTTAAATCGCACATCCCACATGTCGCGGAACGGTTCAATAAAATCAGCTATTGCTTTCAATTTTGATGGATTGAGCTGATAGTAAATTTCACGGCCATTTTGCTCAGATTTTAGCAGCTCACATTCGCTTAGAATCTGCAGGTGCTTAGAAACCGTTGGCCTTGCGGTATTAAAGTTTGCGGCAATAGCTCCTGCAGTCATCGCTTGTGAAGCCAGGAGAAGAAGTATTGCTCTTCTAGTTGGATCCGCAATAGCTTGAAAAACATCTCGTCTTAAATTCATTATGAAGTTATTTGACTACAAATTTATATGTTGCCGTTTAACTACGCAAGTGTTTTTTTATATTTTTTGAATCTCGGTTTAAACTTAGCGAAAGCGGGTGGCTAAATAGGTATAGATTATATCAGCTTAGGAGGCATAAAGGAGGATTTTTTTATTACGTATGGACATTTGATTATATGTATGTACAATATGAATTTTTATTGTGTGCGTGAAAATGCTGTTAACAAACATTATCGGATAGGATTATTTGTTCTGTGAGAAACGATGGGGGATAAAAATTTGGTTATCAGTCTAAAAGAATGGTAAATACGATGCAACCGCTTGCTTTAATTTTTTTTCTTAAAAAAATAAGAAAAGATTTGAAATTAAAATTTTAATATGTAACTATGTATGTACAAATTGAAATTATTTTCATACAAACCAAGTTAAACTAACCAAAATTATGAGCCAAAGTATCATTTCTTACTTTAGGGTGCGTGCTCTTCTCTGTCTATTTTTGATGGGGATTTATGCGCAATTATGCAATGCTCAGTCAGGCAGTTTTACAATTAAAGGGACCGTGAAAGATCAAGCCGGTAAAGGCTTGTCTGGTGTAAGCGTATTATTGAAAAATAGCAAGACTGGAGCGACAACTGACTCCATCGGGAGTTACACGATTAAAGTGCCGGAGACTAAAGGCACTCTTATTTTTTCCTTTGTAGGGTTTATGGGAACCGAAGAGGAAATCAAGGGACGCAATCAGATTGATGTTATCCTAAAAGACAATCAAAGTGAATTGGGGGAGGTTGTTGTTGTGGCTTATGGGCATCAGAAAAAGGAAAGTATGGTCAGTTCGATTACGACAATCAATCCAAAAGAACTCAAAGGACCAACGAGCAATCTGACCACCATGTTAGCAGGAAGGTTATCCGGTGTGATTGCGTACCAACGTAGTGGTGAGCCCGGCGCGGATAATGCACAGTTTTTTATCCGTGGTATCACATCTTTTGGCAGTGGAAAGGTAGATCCACTTATTTTGATTGATGGTATGGAATCTACGCCAACTGCCTTGGCTAGGCTTCAACCGGATGATGTCGCTGGGTTTTCTGTGCTAAAGGACGCAGCAGCGTCTTCATTATATGGCGCAAGGGGTGCAAATGGTGTCGTACTGGTTACGACAAAGACTGGCTCCGATGGAAAGACCAAATTTAACTTTAGACTGGAAAATTCAATCTCGACCAATACACAGAATTTTAAGCTAGCGGATAATATAACTTACATGAAGTTAGCAAATGAAGCTGTGCTTACCAGAAATCCGATCGGTGAGCTACCCTATTCGCAAAATAAGATTGATCATACTATTGCGGGTGATAACCCCCTGTTATATCCCAATAACGATTGGATAGGCCTAATGATTAAAGACTATACCATGAATCAACGGTTCAATTTTAATATGAATGGTGGGGGGAAGGCTGCTCAATACTATATTTCAGGAACGGTGAACCAAGATAACGGCATATTAAAAACAAATAAACAAAATAACTTCAATAATAATATTAACCTTAAGAGTTATGAAATCCGTTCCAATGTAAACGTGAAATTAACACCTACAACCGAAGGAGCGGTTAAGACATCCGGAAGCTTTGATGATTATACTGGACCGATAGGTGGGGGTGGTTCAATTTTTAGGAGTACCTTAACTTCCAATCCAGTATTGTTTCCAGCAATCTTTCCCGCTTCGGATATGCCTCGGGTAAATCATCCTTTATTTGGCAATGCTGCTCTGGCCGACGGAAAGTTTTATAATAACCCATATGCTTCCATGGTGTCTGGTTTCCAGGAGTATAATACTTCTACCTTAAATGTACAGCTGGAGATCAAACAGGACTTCAACTTCCTGACAAAAGGCCTGACTGGTCGATTGATGGCTTACACGCAACGTTATTCTCATTTTAATTTGACCCGTCAGTACAACCCATTTTTTTATCAGGCCAATCCAACAAATGCCAATGAAAAGGGGTATAATTTGTCATTACTGAATGAGAAAACAGCTACTGAATACTTAAATTACAGTGAGGGTGTTAAAATAGTAAATACAAATACCTATGCTGAGGCAGCAGTTAATTATAATCGCACGTTTAATGAAAAGCATAATATCAGTGGTCTGTTGATTACGATTATGAGAAATTACCTGAACGGCAATGCAGGAAACCTTCAGGCTTCGTTGCCATTTAGAAATCAGGGGCTGTCCGGAAGATTTACCTATGATTACGATAACCGTTATCTGCTCGAAGCCAATTTTGGTTATAACGGTTCGGAGCGTTTTGCTAAAAAGCAACGGTTTGGTTTCTTTCCCTCCATTGGCGTGGGGTGGAACCTGAGTAATGAAGCTTTCTTTAGGCCAATTGCCCCTATAATTACAAGAATGAAACTGCGGGCAACCTATGGGTTTGCGGGAAATGATCAGATAGGAAGACCCGAGGACCGATTTTTCTACCTTTCGGATGTCAATCTAAATAATGCTGCGAGAGGCGCTTTTTTTGGTGAAGATTATGGCTATTCAAGACCTGGAGTATCTGTCTCAAGGTATGCTAATGACGACATTACTTGGGAAAAGGGAAATACAACCAACCTTGGACTGGATTTAAGTATATTAAATTCATTAAATGTTGTGGTAGAGGTGTATAAGCAACGTCGGAGCAATATCCTGATGGAAAGAGTTTATATCCCGACGACAGTTGGTTTAGAACCTAAAATTAGTGCAAACGTGGGAAAGGCAGAGGGTAAGGGGGTGGACGTATCGATGGATTATCACAAAACTTTTGGAAGTGCCTGGCTACAGGCACGGGGTACGTTTACCTATGCGACCAGTAAATTACTCGTCAATGAGGAACCCGATTATCAGGAAAATATGTACTACCTATCACGCGTCGGGCATTCATTGGCGCAGAATTATGGTTTTATTGCCGAACGATTATTTGTTGATGATGAGGATGTAAAAAGTTCGCCGAGGCAAAACTTTGGCGAGGTGAGAGGTGGAGATATCAAATACCGCGACTTGAACGGTGATGGTGAAATAACGAATCTAGATATGGTTAATGGCTTGGGGCATCCGATTACACCAGAGATTACTTATGGTTTTGGTTTTTCTTTAGGCTACAAAAATTTCGATATCAGTGCTTTTTTTCAAGGGTCGGGAAGATCTTCCTTATTTATAAATCCGGAAGCAATTTCACCGTTTATACTTAGTGGCGGAATGCAAAGTGGACTTTTGGACGTGATCGCCAAAGATCATTGGTCGGAGGACAACAATAACTTATATGCGTTTTGGCCACGCCTCAGTGCGACGGGGAATGAAAACAACAATAAATCTTCTAATTGGTGGATGCGCAATGGATCTTTCCTTCGCTTGAAAACGGTGGAAATTGGGTACAACCTACATGAGAAAATTGCGAAAAAATTTGGCTTAGGAGGTATGCGGATCTACGCCAACGGAAGCAATCTCTTTTTGGTTAGTGCCTTCAAAATGTGGGATCCGGAGCAAGGAGGAAATGGTTTGGGGTATCCGCTTCAAAAAGTATTTAATATAGGAGTAAACGTTCAATTAAACTAATTATGAAACAGTCTAATTTTGTACGCAGAAATATTGGGAAATGTTGCCTATTTGTCATTGTCTTAATGATCTCAGGTTGTAAAAAAAGCTTCCTGGATGTTGTGCCTGATAATGTCGCGACCATAGATCATGTCTTTGCAAATCGTATTGAAGCCGAGAAATATTTATTTACCTGTTATTCTTATCTACCGCGGGAAGGAAACCCAGACATGAATCCTGGTTTTAATGGCGGCGATGAAACCTGGACCTATTGGCCGATGACGCTTGATTTCTTTTCATTGGATTCCTATGAAATTGCCAGGGGGTTACAGACTAAAGTTAACCCAAAGATGAACTATTGGGATGGGTATGATAGCCGCTCGCTATGGACAGGAATACGCAATTGCAATATTTTTCTGGAGAATGTGGATAAAGTGGTTGATCTGGAGCCCTATGTAAAGGATCGTTGGGTAGCTGAAGTGAAATTCTTGAAAGCCTATTTTCATTGGTATCTGTTTAGGATGTATGGTCCTATTCCGATTCTTGATAAGAATTTCTCCACGACAGCGACACCTGAAGAAGTAAAAACACATCGCCAGCCAGTCGATTCAGTTGTCAATTATATTTCAAATTTAATTGATGAGGCATCTTTCGGAAATGTCAATGTTGGTCTGCCTGCTAAAATAAATAATCGCTTTACTGAGCTTGGTCGTGTGACCAAGGTCGCGGCATTGTCTATCAAAGCAAGGCTGCTGGTTACTGCAGCAAGTCCACTATTTAATGGAAATACCGATTATATTAATCTAAAAAACAAGGATGGAAAAGCATTATTTAACCCAGTCTATGATGAAAAGAAATGGGTAAGAGCAGCTGAGGCTTGTAAAAAAGCCATCGATATGGCATTGGAATCGGATGTTGCTTTATATCGTTTTGTTCCGAAGGCAGGAACGGTGAACGAAGACACGCAGATTGAAATGAACATCCGCAATGCAGTTTGCGAAAAATGGAACAAGGAGCTGATCTGGGGGGCAACCTCCGATGGATCACCCACCTATTGGATACAACTTTTTGCTTGCCCCCAGTTAGATCCCAATAATATTAGTCGGGAGCTCAAAGGTAAATCTGCGCCTACACTGAAAATGGCGGAATTGTTCTACACCAAAAATGGTGTTCCTATAGAGGAAGACAAGAATTGGGATTATGCAAACCGATATGAACTAAAAACTGTAACAGCCCAGGACAAGGGTATGCAAGAGGGCTATCAGACTGTTGCTTTACATTTTGGCCGCGAACCACGATTTTACGCTGATATTGCATTCGACGGTTCTAAATGGCTGATGTCAAATAAAGAATATGAGATCAAGAGCAAATCGGGTGAACATAGTGGTAAGAAACAGCCCCGTATGTATTCCATCACAGGTTATTATACTAAAAAGCTTGTCAACTGGAATCTGGTGGCAACAGAAACTTCAACTACCGTGGAATCGTACCCTTGGCCTATTATGCGTCTGGCAGATCTCTATCTGCTCTATGCTGAGGCATTAAACGAAAGTGGAAATTCGAAAGCAGCATTGCCCTATCTCAACCAGATCCGCGAGAGAGCAGGACTTAAGTCCATAGAAGAATCGTGGACGGCACATTCCAAGCGACCAGATAAATACACAGCCGTAACGGGACTGCGGGAGATTATTCATCGTGAACGTGGTATTGAGATGGCGTTTGAAGCGAGTCGTTTTTGGGACCTTAGACGATGGAAAACAGCTTCAAAACTGCTCAATGAACCCGTTTATGGCTGGAATATTACACAAGAAACAATAGAGGAGTATAACACAAGAGTGTTTTTGTTCAATCAGGGATTTATTGCTCCACGTGATTATTTGTGGCCTATCAATGATTATGCACTTCAGATCAATCCCAATCTGGTCCAAAATACAGGTTGGTAAAAAATAGAAAATTGATATTCAATTCAAATAATAAGGATAATGAAACAGATGATATATAAGTTCTTGTTCGGGGTGTTATTGCTGTCTATGTATGCCTGCAAACAAGATGAAATAGGTCCCATTCAGAATGATGGAATAGCCCCAGGTCCGGTCAGCAATGTAAACGTGAGAAATTTAAATGGTGCAGCAGAAATTACTTACGAAATTCCCAAAGATCCAGATCTACTTTATGTCAAGGCAGCTTATACTGCTCCAAATGGTGAGGTTCGGGAGACAAAGATCAGTAAACACAAAAACACCGTACTGGTAGAAGGATTTGGCGATACGAATGCTTATGTTGTAAGCTTAACTGCTGTAGATAAAGGGGAAAATGCCTCGACAATAGTTAACGTTACAATAAATCCAAAGGAACCACCAATGAAGTTGGTCAAAGAGACAATCAAGGTAACGCCAGATTTTGGTGGTGTCAACATCAGCTACGAAAATGTGACTGCTGCCAATATGGCCATTGTTGTACTGACCAATGATTCATTGGGGCAGTTTGTACCTGTCAATACCCATTATACGAACTTAAAAAAGAGCGTCTTTCCGACAAGAAACCTGAAGGCTGAGGAGGCTAGATTCGGTGTTTTCGTCCGTGATAGATGGGGCAATCGTTCGGATACATTGTACCTCAACTTAACCCCATATTTTGAAACTAAGTTGGATCGGACGAAAATGAAAGGCCTTAGGCTGCCAACAGACGCAGGATTAGACTATGGCGGGACAATGGCGGGACTTTTTGATGGAAATGTAGGGGATGGTACGTTCTATCATTCGGATAATAATGCAAAGATGCCACAGTGGTTTACGGTCGATCTGGGGGTAACCGCAAAGTTGAGTCGTCTGGTTTACTTTATGAGGCAGGCATTCTACTATGGTCTGCATAATCCACGCGAGATAGAGATATGGGGTTCCAATGATCCTTCAGCGGATGGAAGTTTTACGAATTGGGTATTGCTGACAAAATACACTGCAGTGAAACCCTCGGGATTGCCAGAAGGACAACTTTCGCAGGCGGACAAAGCTGCTGCGGAGGCTGGAGAATCAGTTCCCATTCCCAAAGAGGCGCCTAAAGTGCGTTATATCAGGTTCAAAACATTAAAAAATTGGAGTAATGGCACTTATGTCAATTTCAATGAACTGGAAGCTTGGGGTGATCCAAGATAATTAACAGAGTTTATAATATTAAGCAGAACAAAATGAAATTTAAATATATTGTTGAATGCTTGGCTTTTCTCCTAGGTATAGCTGCTTTTTCATCCTGCAGAAAAGGAGATGAGTACAAGAAATTTTTTGGAGATGGGGAACTGATCTATGCCAGTAGGGTGGATAAGGTCATTGTTCATCCCGGAAATAGAAGGGTATTGCTCTCTACTATACTTTCGGATGATCCATTAGTATCCAAAATTAAGGTTTCGTGGAATGAGGGTAGGGATTCTCTCGTACAAACAATAATACGGGGACCTAAGAAAGATACCTTAAATTTAATGATCAATAATCTGGATGAGGGTGTCTATAATTTTGTCATTCATACGTATGATGATAAAAATCGCTCTTCCGTCGCATTGAATTTGTCTGGGACAGTCTACGGTGAGAGCTATAGCAGTTCTTTGGGAAATAGAAGGTTAAAAGCACTTAAATATGGTGCCGACGAAAATATCCTTAATTTCTCCTGGGCAAGTCCTAATCTTGATGATATCGGTGTTGAGCTGCTGTACAAACACAAAGATGGTGCTATGCGAACGAAGATGTTTCTGTCAAATAAAGTTGATACAACTTTGACAGATTTTGACGCAAATACAAATTTTAGATATAGGACGCTATTTAAACCGGATTCAAATGCGGTGGATACTTTTTCAGTAGCTTATGTCGAACTTGTGGTTCCCGGATTTGAACGCGAGCTTGATAAGTCCAAGTTTAAGGAATATGTGCTTCCTACGGATGCTACGACCAATCATGGATGGGTGATGCCTAATATGTGGGATGGGAAGTATGATAATGGTTTCGCAACAATTAACCGGATGCCACAATGGTTTACATTTGATACTGGAGTTTCGGCTTCACCGAGTAAATTCAAGATCTGGCAGGCCGCAGATCGGATTTATGCGCAGGAAAATATGCGGAAATTTGAAATCTGGGGCAGCGACAAACCTGCGGCAGATGGTAGCTGGGATAATTGGACAAAGCTGGCAGATTGCGAATCGATCAAGCCATCGAAATTGCCCGGAATAGAAAAAAACGAGGCTGATATTGCCTTTGCGAAGGCAGGCGAGGATTTTGTTTTGACAGAAGGTTTACCCAAGGTGAGGTACATCCGCATCAAGGTGCTGGAAACATGGGGCAAGGCTAACTTTGCCACAATAGGGGAACTGAATGTATATACCAAAGACAGGAATAAATAAAAAGTTTAATCAATTATAATTATCAGATGCAAATGAATGTAAAAATGTTAGTGCTAGTAGGTCTATGTGCTTTTACCGGGAGTAAGAGCAGCTATGGACAGGAAGTGAAAGCCGTGAAGAACTCAGGAAGAGTTGAAATTAAACCCAAAGCGGATGTTGTAAAAACAATGGCGGAGCAATTGGTTAAAAAAGGCTTTACCGCAGGTGATGGCTATGGTGAAGTCTGGATAAGAGACCTGAATACTTTTGTCACCGTTGCCAGTACAGTTAATGATAAAGAGTTAATAAAAAAGCATTTGCTTACTTTTTTTCAATTTCAACAGCCTGATGGTGGTATTCTGGATGGCTATGTACCCGTCAAGAAAGGCGCCGTTCCTTACAATTATTATCATTCCGCGTTAGCGCCAGAATATGCAGGACATAAGAATACGGTGGAGACTGATCAGGAAACTTCATTGATCCAGGCAGTGGCAAAATACGTCAGAAGTACCGGAGACAAAAGTATTTTGAATAATAAGATTGGTGGAGTTTCTGTACAGAAGGGGCTTGAGCGGGCAATGGATTTTCTATTGACCAAAAGATATAATGAAAAATATGGATTATTATGGGGAGCGACAACTGTCGATTGGGGTGATGTCCAACCGGAACACGACTGGGGGGTTGTTTTGGATGAAAATTCCCATCTGACACTTGACATCTATGATAATGCGATGTTTATCATTGCCATTAATGATTTTCTGGAGATTGCAGACCTGAGCAAGGCTGAACAGAAACATTGGAAGGATATTAAAGACAAGATTGCGAAGAATGTCCGTAAGCACCTTTGGGATAAAAAGAATGAGAAATTTATACCACATATTTATCTGAACGGTTCGCCTTTTCCAGATTCATTCAATGAGTCCGAAATTTACTATCACGGCGGAACAGCTGTGGCAATAGAAGCGGGATTACTCAGTAAGGCTGAGGTAAAAGTGGCGTATAGAAAGATGCAGGAGAACGTCAAGAAAGCAAATGCGGCAACCATAGGATTGACAATTTATCCGGTATATCCACAGGGTTTCTTTAAAAACGGCGGTATGGGACCATATTCCTACCAGAATGGCGGTGACTGGACCTGGTTTGGTGGACGTATGATCTCACAATTGATCCGTTATGGTCTTATTGATGAAGCCTGTGAGGCACTTGAACCAATGTTGGATCGTGTACTTAAAAATAAAGGTTTTTATGAGTGGTATACACCAGACAACAAACCACAGGGGTCAGCCAGTTTCAGGGGAGAAGCCGGTGTTTTATGGACCGCGATTACAGATCTTGAGAAAAAAAAGAGTTAATAGTCTCAAAGCACTAACGGAGCGACTATCCAAAAAACAAATATTGGTATATATGACCAGATAAAATTTTGGAATCTCAGTTTAATGAACGAATAAGGTCCAAGTTCTTAATGAATTTGGACCTTATTCTATTTTACCCAAATGCAGATCGCGGAAATGCGAATAGACGCGAAATTGTAGCGAATTTAAAATGGTTCTAGGCGAATTGGAGTTGGCTTATAAATTTGAAGGGAATAGTTTTAATTTAGTATTATAATAGTATTATAAATTATATGACAACTTTATGAATACACATTTGGCCTATATTAAAAAATTAACTATTCTAGGGACAAAAACCTTATTTAAGTGCTACTTGTTGGCTATTCTGTCAACAGTATTGTACCTCATCGTCGGATACCTACTGCTCAGGAGCAATGCAGATGGCGCCTTCTTTTCAATGACCGGATCTATGCAGACCGTTGGAAAGTTTCTGTGGTTGATTGGGTTGATCTTGTTGCCGATCTTACTTTTCCTATTTAGCAATAAATATGTTTTTTCGACTGTCGCCAGTAAAGTTGTTGAAGAGCGGCAGGATGATTTAATTATTCCTGCTTTGGACAAGGTGTTACTTGTTTTTCAGTCCAACCAGCCTGATCTTATTCAGAATGCGGGGGATTATACTTTTGCGAAACTTAAGTTGATCAACGAAGTGAAAAACACAAAGATTGAAAATCCATGGATCAAACGTATTGTCGTATTTGGGCTGAACAAAATAAGCTTTGACAGCTTAGATCTCGACAATAATAACAACTTCTACGATATTGTAAAGTCCAAATTCATCGATGTATTGGAAATGCTGACTGAGGCTAACAATAGACCTTTTTGGATCTGTATCGCTATGCAGTGGTTGATTATTCTGTTTATTTGGTTTGCTGGTTCGGATGCTTCATTAATTGGTCAATAAATTGGTCATAATACCGCGTTGAATCGTTTTCCTTCAAATAGATCAAAGTTGAAGGATACAGCCAATGAATTAGTTAAAAGCCCAATAAGGAGATAGTGACCTGTAAGTTTAAAAAACAGATATATGAATGAGACTATTATAGAATTTGACAGCAAAAAGCGCCTGAAATTAATCGTGTTCGGTATTGTGTTTACTGTCGCGACGTTGACCTTTGCTTATTACATTTTCTTTGTAGCTCAAAGAATAGATATAACCTTTGGTACATTGATGTTTATGATGGGCTGCCTTGGTTGTTATGGTTTAGTTTCCGGTACAAGGAGTATGTTTGATAAAGACCGAACAGGTCTTATTTTGAATGCAGATGGTATCCATTTTAAGGGAACACCCCTCGGGAAAGCGATTGGTTTAATAAAATGGACTGCAGTGCAGTCTGTATCGGAGGGAGTTGCCCATCGTGTTCCATTTGTCTCTTTGAAATTGCGGAATCCAGAAGATCATATTCAAAACCTTTCATCGCAGTTGCAACAATTTGTTGTCAGTAATGGAATAGCCGTGACGGCCGATCAATTGTCTGTTGATTTCAATGAACTTAAAAATCTGATTACAGATTACCACCAACGGTATCGCCAATAATGGATAGCGTGATTAGTCAATGCTGGACAGTAATTTGATAAAATAATCGCTTTAGGAAATGAAAAAAGTAATTGTAATCACCTTATTCTTGCTGCTCACCCAGGTTGTGCTGCGGGCAAGTGAATGTTATCATTATCATACAAAGACAACCTATAAAATTGTTCTGGTAAAAGGTAGCCCTTTTTTAGAGATTACTGTTATGGATCCTAATGGTATGAGTATGGCGCATCAACGGTATATATCCATGTTACAGGTAGGCAAGGATGTGAAAATGATCAATCGAAATGGAGATAATATGCTCCTGATGGATGATAGTGCCTACTATTTACTTGCGGCCGAATTCTCTGATGTTAATCAAGTAACGCCAGTAAAAATTGCAGCTAGAAAAGATGTGCAGGCTACATTTGACGCAGATCTACTTTATATACATGGAAAATGGTTTTCTTTCTCCTTTGATCCATACGCAAAAAAAATAACCAAGACAGCAACCAGGTTGTTTCCCGACAAACCTATTGTACTCGCTCAATTCCAAAATCGTAGATATCTGCTCAAGGACGACAAGCATGTCTATTGCTATGAAGGTAGACAATTAACGGCTGAAATAATTGAGGGACTGAACCCTGCGACCATACAATGCCTCAAACTAGAAAATAATGAGGATAAATATTTGCTTACGGATGGGAATACGGCCTACATTTATGATGTCAGTATTTTTGATCAAATGGATATTACCGAATCACTTCTGAGTCTTGATCTGAAACGGCCATTTACAATTAAAGAGGTGGCCCGAAACTGGCTGAATTCGTTTGTTGATTTTAATGACGGAAATATCTGGTGCTATATTTCGGCGGGACTGGATCTACAGGATGGTACAACTGCCTACTTGTATCCAGTAAAAGCACAATGGTTGAATAAACAACATGAGCTTATCAACAAGGAAGGCAAGATATATTATAATGGCTGGGATCTGATCAATGATCAGCCACCAATGAACCTGAAAGCTGTTGCACAGCCAAGGTCATTGGAGATCACTGCATCTGGATTATATTTTGATGGCACAGCTTTTTATAAGGACCAAGATGGAGCGGGAACATTAGAGCCTGTGACATGGCTCAGTAAAGATAGCAAGTTTGTCAATGGAGTCTATTCTTATCAAAAAGGAATTCCCAATTTCTTTGATGATGGTAGGCAATTGGTATTTGACGATAATACCTTGACCAAGAAAAGAACAATAACACATCAGTCCACTTTAAAAGATCTGAAACTAGCTTACGCTTATGACGATAAATTGCTGATAGAAAATAAAGAGATCCCCAACAGCGCAGATCGGGAAAGCATGGAATTGCTTGGTTCTACTGTGGATGTTATTGAAGGTTGCGATGGGGGTAGAGGACAGATACCCGTGGTGATTGAATACAACTATTTTTTTCGCGATAAAAATCATATCTATGGTTACCACTCCGGTGACCGGACGTTGACACTGATTAAGGCTATTGCACCTCATACTATAGAAAAAGATAATTACGAGCAGTTGAGGGAATTGCAGAAAAAAATGAAAAATTGATGCGCTGGCAATCTTATTCTTTACTTTGAAATGCCGCTATTGCTAAATTGGCTTGAGATAGGTTGACGTTTTTAGGTTGTTCAATTGTATTCGCTTAAAAAATTGGACGTTATTTATTCGAAGTCTATTTTTATTAAAAATTGCAAAATAAGAGAAATAAAAGGGCCTCACAATTTGAAGTATACTCTAGAAGCTTTTTTGCCCTGAGGATAAACGGGATATAGTGGCAATGAAGTTGTCAAATGACAGCATTAGGCGATTCAGGTAAGAAAAGGGGAAACAGGTTTCTTGGGAATGTTTGATGGTGACGTTTGGTTGGGAGAGGGGACTGGTGGTGACCAAGTTAAGGCCAAGTTATTACCAAGTTCGACCTGTAAGCATATTGAATGCACAGTGAGTCCACCTTGAGTCCACCTTTTAAGGTGCTTTTACTGTACCTGCATGTTTTTTACAAGTCGGGAGGGGGGCGAGCTTGTGGCGAACTTGTCCATAAGTTATTTACAACGAAGTCCCTTGAAAATTGCAATATTTATAATTGTCATTTTACTCGAATTTGAAATTTGCTAAAAATAAATAAGATGCTTTACATCAGTTGTTTACCGTCGTATATTTAGGTATGGGAATAAATGATAATGGATTTATCAGGGGTCTGGTTGGCCCGCTGGTGAATAGAAAAGTTGGCAATAAAAACTACCTGCAAAGCAGGCCATATCGCGTCAAACAGACGGATGATACCAAATGGGCAGGTAAAGATTTTGGGAAAGTAAGTCGCGCAGGTGCAATGATCCGGATGTGTTTTGGGGAAGTCCACCAGGATCTCCATGATGGACAGATGGGCAATCGGTTAAATAGGCAGGTCTATCGCGCGATAAAGACAAATCTTGATTGCGAAAAGGGCAGCCGGACGCTGAGTAACTGCGTATTGGATCGGTTGGTAAATTTTCAGTTCAATGAAAACTGTTATATGCAGGATTATCTTTTTATCGATCCGGTAATCTCCCTGAACAAGAAGAATGAGCTTAAAATATCATTTCCGGAGTTTGATATAAAAAGAGCGCTGGTCCTTCCTGAAAAATGCAATGCGGTAGTATTTAAATTTTTTGCAGTCTCATTTGACTTCGACGAGTTTGAGCCTACAGAGATAAAAGATATTGAGTGGGAATACGATGTTAAACAGGATGGGATACCAGCAAAGACCTTGACTATCAAATGTAGCGATTTTGTAGGTAGCTCCATATTTGTTGGATTTACCATACTGTATCTGGAAAAAAGTAGCCGCCGGTCGAATGTGCTCAACGAAATAGATTTTAATCCAGCTTCGATTCTAGCCGCTTTTCAGCTACACTAAGGATATGGGAAATCTGGATCAAGATAGAACATTTGATTGAGAAGTAATCAAAATTGGGTGATTCTAGTGTTTGTTAATTATATTGTCAAGGTTATCAACGATCGACAAAAATCTGAAAAAATACGACTGAAAGATTTAAACAAGGAATAGAGGGTTATGAAAATAAATTTACTTATTAAAGGCGGCATTTTAGTTATCCTAGCCTCATGTCAATCTCCAAAAAAGTGTGAAGATCCGATATGTTTAAAAACCATAATAAAAAAAACATCAAATAATTACCTTGTTAGATTGGAATTCAAATCTAAAATAGACACTGTATTAAAATTAGATGAAAGAATGTTTGCTATAGGTTGCCCCGATTATTGGGAAGATCCGACTGTATTTTATAAAACGAAGAATCCAGATGCGTTAAAACATAGCCAAATTATTGTTGAAAATACAGATGATCAATTTAGATTACTATCATCTCAGTTTATACCAGAAGGGGAAAGCATTGCCTCTGTCCTCCCTAACTGTGCTTTTCTGGAAGAGTTTGAATTAATGTTAAAAAAAGATAAAGTAGTTGTTTATGAATTTGCTGCTGGAAAAGATCAAAATAAATTAAGGGTTTCGACCTCAGATCGAAAAGTTAAGTTACACTTATACCTGAAAAATTACGGACACGGAATTATTATAAGTTCAAATAACTGGATTGATCTAAATAGTTACATTTCTGAGTAAATAAATCATCTCTCGTTCGTTGACTCTCCTTGAAAAGGTCCTAGCAGAGGCCTCCTAGCTGAGTTTAGAATAATCCTATCATTTTATTAAAAATAATGAAGAAAACTAATAATTGGCCACTCTTACTTATCTTGGTTTTATTACCTATTGCAATCATCTATTCAAGGTTAGTTACTCCCTCAATGGTATTAGGAAAATATTATTTTAAATATCATGAATGTGGTGCTATCGGAGAAATTCCTGATAGGGATGATATACTCACTTTGCTTGATGATAATAAATATAGAAGTTCTTTTTGGGGGAATGGAGAGTATCGTATTGAATATGGTGTTTTTAGAACACTATTAGTTTTGAGTTATTCAGGAGGTACTGCTTCGTCTGAACTAGAAATAAAAAAAACAGGAAATAATATAATGATTGTTTTAGATGATACTTGTGATTTTTTTTATGAAAAGACTGATTAATTGTATTTAGAAAGATAGGTTGTGGAATTGCAATAATGAAATTGCGACAGTTATAAAACCTTAATTTAATTTTTTTGTATTCCCATTAAGAGTATATCATAATCGAATTTTATGATATGGAGCTGTATAAGGAGGAAGGACGATGGATCTTTGTCTTTAATACAACTCACTGCGACATTACCATCAAAAGCAATTTTGTTTGTTGGGGCTGTGGAGAGGAAGGTTATTTTATCTTAGATAGAAGTTGATTTGTTTAGATTTAGAAAGATGAAGAAAATTGAATTTTTAGAAAATCCGATGGGTTATTTCAATGACATTGAATACGTTGCATATCTCCAAAAAGTAAAAGATAAAAATGATCTGTTTAGACAGTTGAGCGATATTCTTGCATTTCCAGATTATTTTGGGGATAACTGGAACGCTTTATTTGACTGTTTAAGAGATTTTAGCTGGATTAGTAAGCGAGGAGTTGTATTAGTACAATCAGAAATTCCTATACTTTCGGAGGAAGAGTTAATGACTTATTTTGAAATAATATTTTCTGCAGCTAAAGACTGGACAGATACTGATGATCATTATTTTAAAGTAATTTTTTCCAAAGAAGATGAACCGAAAATTATGAAATTTATTACCGATTCGAAATGATAAAAAAGATAGGAGTTCTTAAAATAAGGAGATTACTGTGGATCCCATAAATTATCTGGATATTCAGTGTTATGCCTACAACGAGAAAACTGCAATTTGGATAGACCTAAAAAAGATATTTATGATTTCTATCACACCCCAAATATAAGAGGATTGTGTTATTTTGAACAATAAGTTCATTATGCCGGATGCCGCTGAACTTATGGTGTATCTAAAGAAATAACGGCAAAATGAGGTAACACAATAGAAGCAGTCTCCCAATTGTACTAAAGAACAATTTCGGAGACTGCTACTTATTTAAAACTAAATAGATACGCTGCAGGACTTTGCTGCGAAGAAAAATACCGCAAGCCATACAAGTCCCTTTGCCAGGAAGAAGAGGAATGCCCCCATGCCGGCACGCTTCAACCATTTTGATTTATTGTCTTTTTGCTCCATCTGAAGGATTAAACAATATCACGCCTTTTTAGTTTGCACTTGTGATCGGAGTGAATACGTCCCCAAAGTTATAAAAAGTTTGGTTCGCAATTTCCACTGCACGATCATAAGTTGCAGGATCTTCAGCATATTTATTTAATACAGCCGTAAAGCCAGCCCACATTTCGCGGCTATTTTCACCATAACCTTCGAAGAAAGAGGTTCCCTTGTTGACACCATATTTGTTCAGCATCTGTACAATATACGGGCCACCCATGATAGAACCTTCCAGCACATATAAAGATGCTAACGCTTCCAACACATTGTTAATAGCAGGTGCTGTTGCTTCAGGCAAGCTATCGACGTTGCCACCTAGCGTCTCAATATCATTTTTGATATAAGACGAGTTGCGGCGTTCGGCAAGATCTGGTAATACTTCAGCCGTAACGAAAGGAGCGATGTTATCTTCTACAGCACGGAAATAAGCATAGAACCCTTTTAATACCTCAGCATAATCTGCTTCAGAACGAATATTTTTCAATTGACGCACGATCGTTCCTTCTACGTTTTGGTGAGCAGCGTGCGTATGCTCTTTGATATGTTGACTTAACATGTTCTTATTTTTATTTATAACGATTCTATACAAAGATTCGTATTTATTTCCAAATATTTATGCTGTTTTCTGATTTATCATCTATGAAAAACGACAGGATTTTATTCTACGATTTTGATCGGATAATTATAATAGGGAGTGGCTTGTGTAATAAAACGATCAAGACGGACCCGTATGCTAATACCATTGTTTAAATCTGAAGAAATGCCTATTGGAGCATCTTCGGGTATCTGCACTTTAATGGATTTTAAATCATCTGAAATACCGACAAAGTTCAAAGATAAACTGTTGGGGAAAGCACCTTCGGTGTAATTTAAATTTACAACTCTAATATCTGACGTTTTGTTCAAATGTCTTGCAGGAAGATTTATAATTTCACCTCTTTTGACCTGCCATTCTTTTGCATGGTTAAAATAGACATAAGGAAGTGACTGATCGGCTGCAACGCTTACGAACTTTTTACTGCTTTTAACAGGAATACCAAATTTGTTCATCACCTGTGCGTAATAATCACCTGAAGGAATCCCCGAGCCATCTTGCTGATCCACATAGAAAATAATAAGTCCGTTTTCAACTTTATTCAGCATAAGTTTATAGGCTTTATTTTGATCGTTGACGAGGTACAGACTATCACTTCCATCCAGCGCAAGATTATTCATTGGGATACTGAAATTGCTTTGACCCACGATAGCAGTAATCTGCGTTTCTTCGTCTCGAAAGGAAGGTAATAGTGACCCATTTGACAATTTTATCGTATAGGTCTTTATGGTGCCATCCTGGGCTTTTACCTGATATTGCAGTCCATCTTTGAGTGCGATTGCCGTTCCTGAGGCAGGGCTTATGCTTGCATTTTTTGAAATATTAATAATCGGAGCAACAGTCTCCGGAATAGGCCATTCGGTTGATCCGGGCCAAGAGACATAAATGTTTTCACCATCCACAGCTGCTACAATGGTATCTTTGCCTGCGTTGTAAGGGATTTTAAAAGAAGTGATTTCTGTGTAAGGCGTTAGCGCAGTTTCGTACTCTTTTTTACAAGCGGAGAATAGTGTGATTCCTACTGCTAACAATAGGGTAGGAATGCGATATAATGTGGTTGTTTTTTTCATATTTGGGGTAAATTTCTATCGCCGGGGAGTGTTTCCGTCAATACCTGAAAGCGAATGCGGTCATGATCTCGCTTTTGAAAACAATGATTAGTTGTTGTAAATAATTCGGATAGGATTTTTTAAGGTTTCCTCGCGGCTGTAGTAACGCAGTTTGACATAATAATCGCCTGCTGCCGGCACTTTGTTGTATTTTAATGAACTGCCGCTGCCTGTGACGCGCCCTTTAATATCATTTAGAACAAGATGCATATAGGATTTTTCGATCGAGGGGGGAGTGCCTGTCACAGCTATATTAAATGGATACTCTTTCCCGTCTTTATCCACTAAGCTAGCACGAACTAGTTCCAGATCACTCTCATAAGTCGCGATATAGGGGTAACTAGCGAAGTTATTGTAAATGTAAATATCATTTGAGGTATACCAGTACGATTGGTCATATACAACTGGTTCATTTGAGTTCGAACTAACCTCCTGCAAATTGAGCGATGGTTGATCACTTTTGACGATCAGCGTATAGGTGGCTGTACTGCCATCTGTAGCGGTAACAGGGTATTGAATGGTACGGCCTTTGGAAAAATAATCGACCATATTGGTGATCAGTGTATCCGAACCTTGTTTTAGGGTTGCGCCTGTGGCAACTTTTATTTCAGGCTCCAGGCTGGACATATAGAGTCCTTCGGGCAGCGTAACCGTAATGGTCTTGGCGTCATTGTCAATAGCGCCAATGACTTCTTTGCTGGTATTGACAATCTTGAAACTACTGATCCGGGCCATGCTCTCCGGTTCATAGGGTTGAATTTCTGTTTTGGTACAAGAACTTAAATACAAGCTGCTCAATAAAAGGCCTGTAGCGATCTTAAATTTTTGGGTGGTTAATAACTGATTTTTCATTTTAGTCTGGAAAGTAACCGGTACCAGCAAGGCTGGCACCGGATTTAAAATTTACAATTCTTATTAAAAAATAAGGGTATTAAGGCTTATTATAGTTTCTTATAATCGAAACTCATAAACGGAAAGTTTGTTGCGGCGTAGCTCGCATTTGGAGTTTCGTCCTTGTAAACACTATTTAAACGCAATTTCCATTGATCGCCGGTTGTCTTGTTTTCTAAAATATACGTTCTCGGCCCATAGCTGCTCATAATATGATTGCTAATGTTATAGATGTACCAGCCAGTACTGCTCGGGTTGCCTGTTCCATTTGTACTATTGGAAGCTGCTGTACCGTTTGCAATTAATGTTCCTGTAGTACTTGAAGAAACAGATTCAAAAGCTGTATTTACATAATACAAGTTATACTTCGTCGTATTTACGGTCAAACTCGCATTTGCTGTACCACTAAATTGAAAATCATAGCTAGTGGATGTACCACCATCATTGGTAATCAAGTTGTAGTAATAGGTGCTGGCTGGGTTTTTCCATTGCGTTGTGTCCACCAAATCTGGCACTGTACCTTGGTGGAAATTGCGTGCACCATAGGTGCCTGTAGCGATCGTTTTTAAATATCCTTTTGTACCGGTTGCGGTAAAGTTTACCGTACCGCCAATTGTCGTCGAAGGAGTAACAGCACGTTTGCTGAGTGATTGCTCTTCAATACTAGGAGCAAGTGAATTGTCTTTACTACATGATGCGGTCATGCCAATCGCGGCAATACCTAAGGCAATTGATAAAGTTCTGAATTTGATTTTCATTTCTTTTTCGTAATTTTGCCACTTCTACAGTGGGCTAGTTAATAAATATATGTTAATTAGTCAATTTGATACCGGATGTACCTCGACCGTATATCCGGTTTTTTTTGAATAAGAATTGTACTATTTAGGGTTTTATCTCAAATGTTTTGCTGCCTTTTGGTACGATAACGTAATCAAAAGAGATAAATACATGGGGGGAGTCTTTAAGCCATTGCTCGGGTTTATAGAGACCTTTATACATTGAAATCGGTCTAATTTTCGCATAATTGCCTTTTGCCGTACGAACAATTAACGTTCGTGGTTTAATTACTTTTCCATTCAGTAATGTTAGTCCATTTCCAAGCGCATAAGCAACATGTTCGTTCTGAACAGCGTGCTCCCGAACCAGACGACCATAAAAGTCATACAATAACCAGCCAACTCCATTTCCTTCATCACCATTCTGATCCATTCCGATCGCATCGCCGATTACCTTGAATTCAGTGTCAGCCGGTACTTCTGTTACTTCATCAAATGCTTTTTCAACGATTAGGATACCACCAGTTGCGTTATTGCCGTAACCAAAATTCGTGTTGTTCGTCCCGTTATTTCCAGACACGTGGCTGTTGAAGATATTGCTGAATGCAATGTCCCAGTTCCGCGTTTGACGATTTGTTTCCGCGATACCTTTATTGGTTTCCAAGCTATAATAAACTGTAGGGGCAGCATTTTGGCCATCGTTTTTATCTGTAGCAGCGAAATCGCGTACGGTAATCAATTTATTGTAAAGCCCGGTATTGCTCTCTTCTTCTTTCGGCGGCTCGACAACAGGTTCGGTTACTGGATCCGATTTGCTGCAAGCAGTATTGATTGCCAGACCAATGCAGAGTAATGCAATATATTTTGTTCTGGTAAGCTGTCTTGATATGTTCATGTGTTGTATTCTATGTTTATTTAAAATCATTCTAAATAATGGTAAAGGTAAAGAGTTTAGCTTATTACTTGTGTATGAAAAATGATATTTTATATATTAATTTTGGTTTTGATCGATTCGCGATAAAATGATAGGCAATAATCTATTGCCTATCATTTTATTTGAACTCTTGGTAGTCAATAGAATAGAAGAAATAATTGTTTGGCGCCACCTCGCGATTCATCGTTTCATTTTCATAGACACTATTCATTCGTATTTTGAAAAATGGTTTGTTATCTTTTAATACAATAATTGTTCGGTTAGCGACTGCCAATACTTGATGATTTGGTGCTCCAGTATAATTAGCCCAACCAATTACGTTTGGTGCGTAGGTTGATTGAAGTCCTAATAAATTATTTTTAGCGGCAGTGAACTCATCGGTGGCTTTAACTTCATCAAATGCTTTATCAATGTAAGATAAAGTATATCCTTTGCTATTATTTGTGACAAAATCAACATTTGAACCTTTTGCATTAATAGAAACTACAAAGTCGGCTTTAGAAATACCGTCATTCTCTTTAAAATCAAAATAAAATGTTTCAGCTGCAGTAGTAGTAGCTTTACCATCCTCACCAATAGTAAATTGTCTAAAATTGCGCAATGAATAAATCTTTCCGGTACGTTTGATAGTTCCTTGCGTATTGATGGTCTTGGAAACTTTTTTCAAATCAACAGTCTCACCATCTTTCACCATTACCTTAGCTTGGTATTCCTGTTCTACCTGTTCAACTTTATCATCATCCTTGCTACAGGAAGTAAAACCTAGACTCAATGCACATAAAAGTGCCGCTGTTGTAAATAATTTGTTCATCTTTAATTTAATTGTGTAATTTTTCCTTATTTATAATGTGTTTGTATTTAAATCTTTACTGCCATCTTCCTGTACATAATATTTAAAGGTGTAATAGGGAGCTGGCCAGTTCATATTGGTCACTGCCGATGGATTTCCTTTATAGGCATTGATCAATTGTAACTTGGCATATTTACCATCGGGAAGTCGGATAACATAGGTGCGATTGGGCAGCGCTTGCATAATATGGGTACTTAGACTATACTGAAACCAGCCTAGGGACTCCGAGTTGGATGCCCAACCAATTTTGCCCGTTCCGTTCTTATTAAATTCTTCGTCCGAAGGTGCAACAGTCAGGCTTTGGTATGATTGCTTTAATAGCATGACAGCCGTATTGTTGGCTTCTCCCTGATAACCTGGATTGAACTCATCAACAGCATTGTTAACAAAGACTTCAGAATTGTAGGGGCCCGTAAAGGCAATATCCCAGTCTTTTGTTTTCAGCCATTGTGCGGAGTCGGCCTTTGTCTTGATCCAGATTTGCTTTTTGTCCTTAAATCGGAAAAGAAACATGTTGAAGGGTCGTTTTTCTTTACCCTCGGCACCGTCACCCATGGCGGCATCGGTGTCACCGGCCAGATCTTTGATGACCACACTCTTGCCATCTTCTAGTCCAATCGTATAGTCTTTGTCCTTCCCGCAGGAAAGGAGCATAAGTGCCAGAAAACCTGAAAAAATACAACGTCCAATCTTATGAAATGAAAGCCAGATGCTGCATTCCGCTATAATGATGTTAATTGTTCTCATTGTTTTATCTACTATTTTGTGTACTTCTCTTTAGCTTTAATCTCCAATCTCCAATCTCCAATCTCCAATCTCCAATCTCCAATCTCCAATCTCCAATCTCCAATCTCCAATCTCCAATCTCTAATCCTTCATCCATCGATAACTGACTCCACCCATAATCACTCTACCGGGCTGACCCAATAGGTAGCGGCTGGTAAAATTGAACAGGTTGTCGCCGATCAGACGAAAGGTTAACCTCCGGTTCATCAGGCTTTTTTCGATCGTCATGTTCAGGAGTGTATGATAGGGGATAAAGATGTCATACTTGTCAATAAATTGATTTCCATTATTCTCCTGAAAAGGGGTGTTGCCTCGGAAATTGACACGGGCATTGACATTGACGCCCCAGGGTTTGTATTCATATTGTGCTTTGAAATTGACCATATGGCGCGAGCGATCCTCAATGCCCCAATAGTCCGATTTTTTGCTCTGTCGATAGAGGTCGCTTGCAGCATCATTGATCTGATTATAAGGGTAGTTGCCCGCTGCGATACTATCCAATACACTAAGATCTTTTGCGATGAGGTATTGATAGCCCATGGATAATTGCAGATCCCTGGTAGCTTGATAACTCATTGAAACTTCAAAACCCTTATTCATCACTTTCGGTAAATTACGGTAACTATAGATCTGCGCGATACTTGTACCATTACCTACACTGACCGTATTGATCTGATTGTTGATACGGTGATAGAAAAGAGAAAAATCTGCCTGAAATTTGGTTGAAGGATTCCAGGTAAGCCCAATATTGTTGGAGAGGCTAGTTTCGGCCTTTAAGTTACCTGCGACTAAATTCAGCATATAGCTGTTCTTGTAACTCAATTCACCCGCTTGGTCCATGGCAGCAACCACATCGGCTACCCGTTCGGTGCCTACAACTAAATAATTGGCGGCAGGATTGAAAAATACCTGATAACGCATCTTATAGTCTGGCGCTTTGAACCCAGCGCCAACACCTCCTTTGACCAATAATGTTGGACTGATATGATACTGTAAACCTAAACTTGGACTCAGATGCCCGTTATAAACATTGGTCTGGTCATAACGTAGGCCTAGTGTCGTCAGGATGCGGTCTACCGGTTTCCACTCCGTTTGGAGATAGACAAACGCACTGTTCAACGAGCGTTTGGCATCCAGGTCCTGATTATCCATTTGCTCTAAACTGCCGCCAATTCCACTCGTAAACTTGACCTGTTGGATTGGACTGTAGGCGAACTGCTGCTCAATGCGGTGTACATTTTGACCAAACTCTTCAGCGCTGGCCAAAACCCCTTGTTGCAACCATTGTGCCGCGATCTGGGAATGGAACCTGGAAAAATAATAACGTGTCATGCTGCGTAGTCCTGATTCGAAATTATGGTCATAGCTGGCTGACAGATTGATATCTTGATCTTTTTGCTTGTCCTGCAGGGCGCGGTCTTCAGACCAGGCATTGATCATTTCAGATTCGCGGGCAGCAAACCGGCCCGTCATTCCCACTGTACCATTTTTGCTCGTGCGGTAGCGTACCCGCCCCTGAAAACTGTAGTTGGTATAAGGCGGGAATGTTGTACTTTTTGAGTTGAGGTATTGTTTGTCCGTATTGAATCCATCTGTACGGTAGTAATTTCCGGAAACAACGGCGCTACCCCGTTGATTGGAAAATGGTGTTTCGCCTTCCAATGTTGCGTCAACTGTGTTTAAGCTGCCATAGAGGAGGGAAGCATGTACTTGTGGGGTTATGGCGCCATGACGGGTAATAATATTGATAGCGCCACCAAGTGCATCACTGCCGTAGAGACAGGAGGATGCACCCTTGATAATCTCGATACGCTCAATGTTGGTCACCGAAATACGGGAAAGATCAAAATTGCCACTATTACGGCCAAGCATGGGTTGTCCATCTACCAATACCATGACATAGTTGCTGCTAAAGCCTTGAATTTGAACGCCAACAGCTCTAGAACCACCGGCAATATCATTGACGATAGCAATACCAGTCTGCTCTTTCAGGACTTCGTCTAACCTACGGCTTCCCATAAGCTCAATCTCTCTTTTTGTGATGACCTTGACCGGCATAGCAGCGTTTTCGGCTTTGATAAGATTATCAACGGCCTCCAATTTACGGTTTACTTCAACCTCGCCGATTTGACGACTATCTGCCTGTACCGTAAGGGTCAGTTCCTGGTTTTTATCCGTCAAGTTTACAAATTGACGCAGCTCCTTATAGCCTAACGCTTGTGCGACAAGTTCATAACGGCCAGCATAAAGTTTATTGAATTGAAATTTTCCAGCGGTATCTGTTTTGAAAGCATATTTATCCGGATATAGGTAGACAGTTGCATTGGCTACCGCTTTGTTGGACTCATTTTTTAAGGTTCCGGATAGCTTCCATTTTTCCTGCGCTTGCACAGCTAAGATCTGGCAGGAACACAGGGCGATTACTGTACCTATTCGAATAGAAGAGAGGCTTTTAGACACTATTTTTATTTTTAATCATTCTAAATAATGTTACAAAAAAAGGTAATACTATTGGATTTTTCTATATGCAAATTGTCATAAATTCTATTTAATCCGATTTTTGTTATTCATAATGAGCTTAGTTTTGTGTGCTACTTTGTTGTAAGATAGTGTGATAGCTTGTTTATTCTGCTGTATGCCTTTATTTAGGTGAATTGAAAATAATTTGTATTTAGACTGATTATTGATTTGTTTTGTAATCAAATACAATTGGCATACAAGAAAACAAGAAACAAAATCTTGTGTGGTTCTAATGGAGTTAACAGAAAGAGATGCGTAGAATTTACTTAATTATGCTCTGTTGTTTGCTACATCTTGGAGGATGGGCAAGTGTACAGCAACGGATTATTACATTGAACAGTTCACTGACAGAAACAATTTACGGGCTCGGGATAGGGGATCGTGTGATTGCGACAGATGTGACCAGTATATCACCAAAGGCTGCGGCGGCATTGCCAAGGGTAAGCAAAAACCGTTCTGTTTCGGCTGAAGGTTTATTGTCGTTTAAGCCTACACTTGTTCTGGCAAATGAGGGCGATGTGGCCAATGCCGTAATTCAGCAGATCCGAGCAGCTGGCGTAAAGTTTATTGCAGTCAAACCAGATTATTCTGCCGCTGGAGCTTTGCGCTATATTCAGGAAGTCGCTAATGGTGTCGGTGAACCTGCTTCGGGAAAAGCCCTGGTATCGCGTACAAAAATAAGCCTGGATCATACCTTGGAGCTGGTAAAAAAAGAAAATAAAGGTAAGGCGGTGCCGAAAGTGCTGTTTTTGTATGCACGCGGAACAGGAACAATGAGTGTTGCAGGAAAGGGTAGTAGCTTGGATGCGATGATCAATTTAGCTGGTGGAAAGAACGCTATACAGGAGTTTTCGGACTTTAAGCCCTATACGACAGAGGCATTAGTTCAGGCCAATCCAGATATAATATTATTGTTTGATTTTGGTGCGAGTAGCCTGGGAGGGGAGGAAGCTATTCTTAAATTGCCAGGGATGCGAATTACCAATGCGGGTAAAAACGACCGTATATTGGTAATGAATGCCTCCTTGCTCGTTAACTTCAGTAATCGGCTGCCTGATGCGATCTTGGAACTGCACCGTGGATTTGGAAAAGTAATGGATTCAAAATAGATCAGGTGCAGAAGAAACAAACGTTAATATTGCTGGCTTTGAGCCTGATATTATTTATTACTTGTATTGTCGCATTAGGTTTAGGTGCTTATCATATACCGGCAGGAGATATTTTATCCATGCTCATGCAGAAGCTGCATCTGTCTACAGCATCAGATCAGGATAGCATGCAGACCAATGTTTTATTTGAGATCCGCATGCCACGCTTGTTATTGGGGTTGTTGGTCGGTGCCGCCTTAGGTATTTCAGGTGCTGCCATTCAAGGGATTTTTCGAAACCCGCTTGCAGAACCCGGACTAATCGGTATTTCTTCTGGTGCCTCCTTGTTTGCGGTATTGATTATTGCATTTGAAACGCTCTTGCTGACTTCACTTTCAGCATGGATAGGTTATTATATTTTGGCTTTTGGTGCTTTTGTAGGAGCCGGATTAACCGCCTTTTTGGTATATCGTATTGCCAGTAAAAATGGTCGCCCCAATGTGACTACGATGCTGTTGGCGGGAATAGCCATTAATGCATTTGCGGGTGCACTTACAGGTTTGATGACTTACATGTCTACAGAACAGCAGCTCCGCACCATTACGTTTTGGATGCTGGGCAGCTTGGGCGGTGCAACCTGGGATAATTTATTAGCTGTAGGCCCATTTATATGTATTTCCTTGTTTATTCTTCCATTTTTTGGAAAATCTTTGAATGCATTTGCGCTGGGCGAACTTCAAGCGGATTTATTGGGGATGCGTAGTGATCGCGTAAAAAGATGGGTGGTCATCTTATCGACTTTGGCCGTTGGGGCCTCAGTGGCTGTATCGGGAATTATAGGTTTTGTAGGACTTATTGTTCCGCATACCGTACGCCTGATGGGTGGACCGGATCACCGCTTTGTGCTTCCAGGCTCACTGCTCTTAGGGGCTCTGGTGCTGACACTGGCAGATGTTATCGCCCGCGTATCGGTAGCACCGATAGAATTGCCTATTGGTGTGATTACTGCCCTATTAGGGACACCTATATTTTTGTATATTTTAATCAAGGATAAATAGTCTTCGTTCGGATGTCTAAATAATATTGTCTTATGTTGCGTGTAGAGAAAATCAACTATGAGCTGAAAGGCCGAAAACTACTGAAAGATATCACCTTTCAGGTGCGTAAAGGTGAGATTTTGGCTGTACTTGGTGCCAATGGGGCCGGAAAGTCCACCTTGATGGGGGTATTATGTGGGGAGAAAAAACCTGATTCTGGGCAGATCCATTTCAATGGAAAGCTACTATCTGCGTATGATGCAGCAGCATTATCCAAATGCAGGGCGCTGTTAAGTCAGCAGCAACAGATGACATTGAGTTTTAAGGTGGAAGAGATTGTTTTAATGGGCAGATACCCCCATTATAGAAATACGCCCACAGCGCACGACTATAAGGTGGTGGCCGAGACGATGGAACTCTGTGGTGTAACCGCTTTTGCCGATCGGGATTTTCTGAGCCTCTCAGGAGGGGAACAACAACGGGTTCATCTTGCCCGTGTCTTAGCACAGATATGGGATAATCCGGATGCCCTTTTATTATTGGATGAACCTATCTCTGCCTTAGACTTACATTATCAGCAAAAAGTGCTTGCTATAGCCAGAGCACTGGCCCGTAAAGGATTTATGGTTATTTTGGTTGTCCATGATGTTAATTTTGCAGCGATGTATGCCGACCGGATCCTGATGCTTAAACATGGACGTAAACTCTTTCATGGAACGCCAGTGGAGGTTTTAGCACAGAAGGAAATCTACACCATTTTTTCGGTTGAATCCAATGTGATCATGAATCCACGTACATTAAAACCTTATGTACAATTGGAGGAGATGGAGATTGATCTAGAGTAGATCTAATGGCTTCTATTTTTTTATGTCTTACAAAAAAATTATTTAGATAGATTATAAATAATTTTTAATTACCGCTCTAATTTGTTAATTTTAATTGCTTCGGGCTTATTTGGATTGAAATCATGTTGGTGAAAAGTAAAATAGTTGAGTTGGCTGATTGGCTTTTTGAAGAAGAAATACCAGATGGCTATGTGCCAGACAAGCCTTTGGTTGAAAATAAAATCACAATCCATACGGAGCCCGTTCACATGGAGAATTTTCAGCTCTCTACATCGGGCTTATTTATATTGCATTCGAAAATGCAATTTGATCGGCCTGTTCAAATATTGACCGAGATCGAAGGGGAGACCATTACCAGTCAATTTATATTTTTTAAACCGGCGGCCAGTAAATTGCCCTATGGGATGAGTAGGCATAATATCCGATATATTCCTTCTGTTAAATCGGTTCATCAAGTAGAACCCGGTATTGAGTATACGTATTTTATTGCTGTTATATCCAAGGAATATTACCTGAATCTTATTAAGCGGGATTCGTTATTGCACCAGCAGTTTGTGCATGAAATCGAAAAAGGAGAATATACTTCGTTTTCAGAAGAAGATCTGATGGCAACCTATGAGATGCAGCATACTATCGCAGAACTTATTGAATCCAAGAAAAAAGGTGAGATACGAAGGCTTCATACCGAATCTCGTATTGTTGAGTTGCTGATGTATCAATTTGAGCAGTACAACGAGAAAAGTGAACAGGTTGTTTCTTTATTCCACGAAGAAGATGTACAACGTCTAGAAATGGCGCGGCAGATTCTCGAACAGCGTATTGCCAATCCGCCGACACAAAAAGAACTGGCGGCAGAGGTATTGACAAGTGAAAGTAAGTTGCGAAAGGATTTTAAGGAATATTTTTCGGTGACCATCCATGATTATTTAACGAGAATCCGCATGGAAAAGGCTAAAAGTTACCTATTGGATGATAAGATGACAGTTTATGAGGTTGCTTTGTTGACCGGATATGGCCATCAGAATAACTTTAGTAGCGCCTTTAAAAAATACTATGGAATTTCCCCAGGTGAACTTAAAATGTAACTAGCTATTCTTTAGTGGGAGGATTATTTCTTCGTGCAAAGCATAGCAATCGTATTCTTCTGACATTTTTCGGCTATCCAGTCCCGTAAACTTGCTAAATGCAGGTAGAATAATCTGTTGCGCTGAAACCCAAAAACAGGGCAGACGGAGATGCTTGTTCGGTGGAAGCTTGATACTGACACCCGGATGAATATGTCCACTGATGGTGAAAACCGAACGATCTATTGCCGGTTCGTGTACAAAGTGGATTTGCTCCATTTCGAATTTGTCGTGATGATAGATTATATTAATCTGCTTAGCTAATTTTTCCACCTGTCTATCATGGTTGCCTATCACCAAATGAAAATTTAGATTGCCATGTTTCTGTTTAAATTCTTCCAGTAGAAGGACTTCCTGATTGATGCCCGCATGAATAAGATCACCGACAACCAAAATGTTTTCTGCTCGGTAGTAATCAATTAAAGAAGCTAGTCTTTGCAGGTCGAGGCTAGATATATCTGAGGGAATCGGAATTCCATTTTTACGGAAATGCGCAGCTTTACCAAGATGAAGATCAGATAGAATGAGGGTGTTCTGCTTCGGACAAAAGATAGTACGTTGATTATTAAGGATAAGTTTTTGTTTATTGAATGTAATGTGCTGTTCCTGTATATTCATTTTCTTCGTCCACGTTTTGATTTATTTGCATGCTCCATGCGTTGAATTCGCTCGATCAACGCTTCACTAGAAAGGGACTGACGTAAACTGTCCACTTTGATCGGAAAACTTAGTGGTGTATATTCCTCTACAAAGGTATAGATGATTTGGCTATTGTTTATTCTTTCAAATGCTTTTATCAGACGGTATTCTTCGAGTTGTTGATTGAACACTTCGGTGAAAGCCTGTTTTAATAATAGATTGTCAGGATCATGATCCATCAAAACACGAAATATAATTCCGGAGGAGGCTTGTAAGGATTTGTTGTTTTGTTGTGTTCCGGGATAGTTTTGTATCACCAATCCGGAAATTACAGCAATATCGCGAAATTTACGGCTCGCCATTTCCGCGGAGTTGATGCTACTGATCACATCCTGCATAAGATTTTCCCGACTCAAGATCTCTGTTAATTGCGTTTGGTCCAAGTTGATTTCTTGGTCGGAATAGAGTTCAAAACCATAGTCGTTCATGGCCATGGAGAAGCTAATGGGATAACGTTTGCTGATGCGGTAAGCGATCAAGGCGGCCATGACTTCATGGATCAATCGACCCTCCAGTGGATAGAAAAACAGATGATTCCCCTCGTTGGTCTTGATGTGTTCGACAAGAAATTCTGATTCATTAGGCACAGCCGAAAGGCTTTGCTGCTTCTGGATCAACGGTGCTAGGAAGCGTAGTTCTTTTTCGGCGTTGTCGGGGTTTATTGCTTCCGCAAGTTTTTTACGGAGAAAATGGCTCAGATTGGAAGATAGGGGCAGTCTGCCTCCCAACCAGCTTGGTGTGATGGCCTTACCGGATGAATTCTTGACAAATACGGTCATATCCTTGACCATAACAAGTTCAAGAATGCGGCCAGCGAGGTTAAATCGTTCACCTTTCTTCAATTTGCTGATAAAATATTCTTCAATCATACCGATATATCCACCGGATAGGAATTTTACGCGCATCATGGCATCGCCAACAATGGCGCCGATATTCAGCCGATGAAGAAGGGCGATGCGTCTATTTTTTATTATCCAGTTACCATCGCTGTCTTGTACAACTTTGTGAAATTCCTCATAGCGCTTGCCGATTTTGCCACCTGCGGTGATAAAGTACATACACCACTGCCATTCCTCATCTTCCATGTAGTTGAAGGCATGGGTCCGGGCAACGATCTGATGGAGTTCTGTTGATTGGAAGCCGCCCCCGAGAGCAATAGTAACCATAAATTGCACCAACACATCAAAACTTTGGACCATGGGGTCGCGGTTTTCTATCGTTTGGGTTTTGACAGCTTCCTTTAATGCGGCCACTTCAATGAGCTCCAATGAATGTGTCGGGACAAAGTAGATGATCGATGTTTCAAAAGGGCTGTGTCCACTTCTTCCGGCACGTTGCATAAATCTGGCGACACCTTTGCTTGATCCGATTTGAATTACGGTATCGACAGGCTTAAAATCTACGCCCAGATCAAGTGATGAAGTGGATACCACTGCTTTTAGCTTTCCACTGCTCAAATTGTCTTCGATCCATTCGCGGATGTGAGCATCTACCGAGCTGTGATGCAATGCAATCTGTCCGGCAAAATCTGGATGTGCTTGCAGCAATAGCTGATACCACAGTTCACCTTGACTACGGGTATTGGTGAAAAGGATGGTGCTTTTGCTTTGCAGTATAATAGGGACGACCTGATTCACGAGATTGCCACCAAGATGGCCTGCCCAGGGAAGGAGTTCTACTTTATCTGGATAGATCGATTTGATAGCAATTTTCTTTTTCTCCTTTGCGACAATCTGTACGCTCTTTTTTTCTCCTGGCAACAGTACATCCATTGCTTGGTCCAGATTGCCTATGGTAGCGGTGATGCCCCAGATCTGGAGATTTTTATGTTGGTGTTTTAAGTATGATAATGCCAGTTCTACCATGACACCACGTTTATTTCCAATAAGTTCGTGCCATTCATCTACAGTAATGCAGCGGATATTCTTGAAATATTTGTCACGTTGTTTTTGGGCGAGCAATAGATGAAGGCTTTCAGGAGTTACCAAAAGAATATCAGGCATTGCTTTGGTCTGTTGCACTCTGATCTTTGGATCAGTGTCCCCATTACGCACCTGTACAACCCAATCTAATCCGATATCATCTATAGCGGTCTGCATTGCTTTGGCCAAATCCTTTGCCAGAGAGCGCAAAGGCGTGACCCAAAGTAACTTTAATCCTTTTTGGTAGCGTTCAGGATGATTCATGTAGTCGATCAAGACAGCCATAAATACCGAAAATGTCTTACCAAATCCTGTAGGAGCAATCACCATTCCGCTGTATCCCAGCATGTACCGATCCCAGGTCCTAACCTGGAAGCCAAAAGGGGTATTACCCAAGGATTCAAAATAGCGATTGACGATCTTGAATCCTTCACTATGTATTATCTTCTGACTCAATTTATGTTATTAATTTTTTAATGTTTTCCAATGTATCTATATCTGCTGCCTTTTTGTCCCTACGCCAACGCAAAATTCGTGGAAAACGCAAAGCTACACCAGATTTGTGACGTTTACTGTAACCTATTCCTTCAAAGGCAATTTCAAATACCAGCTCGGGTTTGACAGTTCTTACTGGCCCGAATTTCTCCAGCGCGTTTTGCCGAATATAGCGGCTAACCTCAAGTATTTCTTTATCTGTAAGGCCTGAATATGCTTTTGCGATACTTACTAAATGATCACCATCTTTAACTGCGAAGGTATAGTCGGTATAATGCGCACTTCTTCGTCCACTGCCTTTCTGCGCATATATCAACACCGCATCTATGGTCATGGGGTTGACTTTCCATTTCCACCAACCACCTTTTTTTCGGCCAACATAATATACGGAGTCTTTCTTTTTAAGCATAATACCTTCACTGTTTAGCTCACGCGATGCAAGTTGTAAGATCCGTAGATCGGCCCAATTTTCGCAAGGAATAAGTGGAGACAATAGTATCGTAGGACCAACATTGCATTGGTACAACTGTTCCAATAATTTGCGCCTTTCTTGCAGTGGCTCAGATCTGAGGTCTCTACCATCCAATTCCAATAGGTCATAAAGGTATACAACAATGGGGACTTCTTCACGTAAAGTCTTGGAAATTAGCTTACGATTGATCCTTTTTTGTAGTTCATTAAAATTCAATATTTGACCGTCTTTTGCAGCCAAGATTTCGCCATCTAGAACAAAACTTCCTTTCCATTTTTTGAGCGCATCCGTAATCTCGGGGAACTGTATGGTGACAAGTTCCTCGCCTCTTGACCAAATAAAGATTTCGTCGCCTCGTTTGATCAGCTGTCCCCGTATACCGTCCCATTTGTATTCGCATTGCCATTCTGTAATTGCACCGAGTTCTTCCACTTCTTTTTCAATGGGGTAAGCCAGACAGAAGGGATAAGGTTTTGAAAGGTTTGTATTGCTATATTCACCTCGGACGAGTTTGTCAAATGCGTAGTCATGAGGATTCCATTCACCCATAATACTATGGGTGACAATGCTTGGTTCGATCTGGAAATGTGTCGCAATCGTATTTATTAGCCCTTTGGAAGAAACCCCTAAGCGAAAGCTGCCGCCTAGCAATTTATTGAAAATAAAACGCTCAATGGTGTTCAACCTATTCCAGGAAGCGAGCACAAATGCTTTTTTTTCTGCCATTGAAAGATTTGCCAACTGCAGGATGTCTTCCATCCATTCACTGAGACTTTTGTTTATTTTTTCAGATGCGGGGGGCAGTAATAGCGCTAAGGTTTCAGAGAGATCACCGACAGCGGCATAACATTCTACAAACAACCATTCTGGGATATTGGTAATTTCCAGTACCCAAGTTTTAAGTTCTTTGGTGGAAATTGGACGCCTTGGCCTTTTGCCAGTCATTAAGGCTAGAAACCAAAGTTTGTCTTTCTCCGGTGCAAAGGTTAGAAAGCGTATAATAGCTTCTTTTTTTAAGCTGGCTTTATTGGTGCTATCCAGCGCATTGACCAATGTTGCAAATTCTATCATACGCTTAACTCTTCCCCGTAATTTGTGTTAACCTCTTCCGCCTCAACGCCTATTTCATTTAGGTATTTGCTGAATGAGGCCGTCTGTCCATGGGTTACATACACTTTTTCGGCTCCACTTTCCTTCACCGCTTGCAACAATCCGTTCCAGTCTGCATGATCACTGATGGCGAAACCGGCATCTGCGCTGCGCCACCTCCGGGCGCCGCGAATTTGCATCCAGCCGGAACAGATCGCATAGGCAACATGTGGTATCTTTTGAAGCAACTTCGTGTCGAGCAATGCTGGAGGCAGTAATACAATCTTGCCATCTAAGTGTTTCATATCTGTGGTAGGGTCGATAATTTGATAAGACGGTAAATTTATACCAGCATCACTATAGGCTATATTTAATTTGGCGATACTGTAATGTACATATATTTCGCCCATATCCTTTACTGCGTTTAGTATCCTTTGGGACTTGCCTAATGAATAACCGATAAATACGGATGTCTTTTTGTATCCCTGGTTGTGCATGATCCATGCATTCAAGCGTTGATTTTGCATTTCAACACTTTCCCAGCGATAAATAGGCAGACCAAAGGTACTTTCAGTAATTAGCTCATGACATTTTACGGGTTCAAATGGGGTGGAGAGGCCATCATCCTGGAGCTTGTAATCTCCAGTAAAGACCGTCACTTTTCCTTTATATTCCATTCGTATTTGCGCTGATCCAATGATATGCCCAGCAGGATGTAAAGAAATTTTTACACCGTTGATGTAGATAGATTGGTTGTAAGCTAAGCCTTCCACCTGGATATCGGGGCCAATACGACTTTTCAATATACCAACTGTAAAATGGTGACAGAGATATTTTTTCATACCTGGACGCGCATGATCTGCATGTCCATGTGTAATGATGGCAAGATCAACTGCTTGCCATGGATCCAGGTAAAATTTGCCTGGGATACAATAAATGCCTTTTGATGTGAATTGAATCATATTGAATCCTTGTTTTTGACAACATAACTTCTGTCTATAGCATGTTATGTATTCAAACAGGGAGCAATAAGTTAAAGTTTTGTTTATTTTTTAGTGAAAGTCAATCCTAGTATTTAAATTGCGGATGTAATGAAATTTTTTGCCTGAAATGATTCTCGGGTGGATTCGGTTAATTTTTTTACATTTGTTTACTTTGATTCTTAGTTTTAGCTCTCTATGATATTAATAGTCGATGACAACCCCGATAATATTTATTCGTTACAAAAGTTATTAGAATCCAAAAATTTTAAAGTCGATACCGCCCAGTCTGGCGAAGAAGCTTTAAAGAAGATTTTAAAATATAATTATGCTTTAATCATATTGGATGTGCAGATGCCCGATATGGATGGTTTTGAAGTTGCCGAGAACATTGCTGGATTCAGTAAGACCAAGGAGACGCCTATTATATTCTTGTCTGCCGTCAATACAGATAAACGCTTTATTACAAAGGGGTATGATTCTGGAGGTTTGGACTATGTAACCAAACCTGTTGATCCGGATATCCTGATGCTAAAAGTCAAGACATTCTACCGGCTATATGAGCAGACACAAGCGTTAAAAGATATCCAGCAGACCTTAGAGAGGGAGGTAGAGGGGCGAAAGCAGGCACAAAAAGAGCTTCGTTCGAAAGTGGATTATTTGCATACTTTGCTGGAATCATTGCCCCAAATTGCGTTTACCTGTGACCATCGTGGGAATATCGGCTTTGTAAATGGTCGTTGGTTTCAATTTTCAGACAATGAACATACATTCCCGCAGACACATCCTGATGACAGACCGATTGCTACCGAGTTGCAAGAAAGTCTTGAATCCGGTAAACCTCTGGAAATGGAGGTACGGGTCAAAAAGCGGGATGAATCGGGGTATTCTTACCAATTATTAAGGGTTTGGCCGATTTTGGAGAACGGTGAAAATAATTGGGTAGGAACCTTTACTGATATAGATGCCCAGAAAAAAGCCGAGAAAGAAAAGGATGAATTTTTAAGTATTGCCAGTCACGAACTCAAGACTCCGCTGACGAGTATTAAAGCTTACATGCAGTTGCTTGACCGAAAGCTAAAACTTGACAAAGGTTGTGCTGAGGCAAAATATGTCAACAGAGTTCAGGATCAGGTAGAAAAACTCAATAGTCTGATTACCGATTTGCTCGATTTATCAAAAATTGACAATGGCAAATTAGGTATCAATAAAAAAGTCTTTTCGCTCGAACGTATGGTTCAGAACGCCATTGATTCCATCGTGCAGACCCATGATCAGAGCAATATGGAATTATATCGGCAAGGAGATATTTCAGACTTAATGATATATGGTGATGAGATACGACTTGAGCAGGTTCTGGTTAATTTTTTAACCAATGCTTATAAATACGCGGCTGGAACAGAGAAGGTAATCGTTGATTGTGAAGTTATGGTGGACTTTGTCAAAGTGAGTGTGATAGATTTCGGAATCGGAATACCCGAAAGCAAACAGCCTGAAGTTTTCGATAAGTTTTACCGCGTAGAAGAAACTTCGTTTGATTTTCAGGGCCTGGGAATAGGCCTTTATATTTGTTCGGAAATTATACGTAGCCACCAAGGTACAATTGCCGTCGAAAGTTCAGCCGGTAATGGAGCCACTTTTTATTTTACAATACCATTAAATCTGCCTACAGATGCCAAATAAAACACTGAATAACTTATCTATAGGAATTGGCTTGTCCTTATTTGTACTGTTGGTGAGTTCCACAGCCTCCTATCTAGGGATTAAAGAGCAGAATAAACACCGCCAGGAGTTGACCGCTACCCGGAAAATAATCAGTTTATCAAATATTATACTGAACTCTTTACAAGGAGCTGAAACGGGAAACAGGGGCTATTTGCTCACCGGGAAGGAGAATTACCTGGAACCTTTTAATATAGCTTTGGCGAGTTTGCCAGTTGAATTGAAAGAAATAAAAGAACTCACCGAAGTAGATTCAGCGCAAAAGATTCGCGTAGATAGTTTATTTACAGCGGCTCAGCAAAGGTTAACAGTACTAAAGGAGTCGGTGGATATTAAAAGGAAAGGTGGGACTGTCAGTCTGGAGCATCTGGATGAGAGTAAATCGGCCATGGATAAGTGCCGTAATATTATTAAGGATATTATTCATTATGAAGATGCCGATATCGATCAGAAATCTACCAATTTAGACAACTCTTCTTTTATAACGACCTTATTTATCGTTATCAGTGCTTTACTATCTTTGATTATTACAGCATACTTTTATTTTCGGCTGAGGGCTGACTTTCTTAAACGTTTAACACTGGAAAAATCGCTGGTGGAAAAGGATGAAGGAATTGCACGCAGACTAAATCTGGTTCAACAAATCACCAATCGTATTGCTACTGGAGATTACAATGTAAAAGCAGAAGATATCGAGGATGATGATCTCGGTGCGATCGCAAAATCTGTGAATCGGATGTCAAAATCCTTGAAAAAATCGTTTGATCAGCTTAAAGATAATGACTGGTTACATATGGGATATGCTGATCTCTATACGGGATTGGTCGGCAACAAAACCGAAAGATTACTCACAACAGATGCAATAAAAGGACTAGTAAATTATATTGGCGCTATCACAGGAGCGATATATATATTCAATGACGAAAAGCTTGAACGATCGGGATGCTACGGATTGGATCCGAAAACACAGCTCTATTTCCTTCCGGGTGAAGGCTATGTGGGACAAGTATTCGTCGATAAGGAATTAAAAGTAGTCAATAATATCCGTACAGCGGATTATCTGGTCAGTTTTGCCAGTGGCAAAATCAATGTACCACATCTTATTTTTGTACCTATCATATCGGCGGATCAAGTATTGGGTGTTTTGGAGATTGGACATGGTCAGCTGTTTACAGAAATGGAAGTAACCTTCCTAACCGAATGTGCCAGACAACTTGGTATCGCTATAGCATCTGCAAAAGGTCGTGCCAAAATCCAGACACTTTTGGAGGAAACACAGGTCCAATCGGAGGAATTATTGTCACAGCATGCTGAACTTGAGAACCTAAATACGGAATTGGAGGCCCAGACCTTGCGCTTACAGTCATCGGAAGAGGAACTGAAGGTACAACATGAAGAATTGATGCAATCAAACCAGGAGTTAGAGGAACGTTCAAGATTGTTGGAGGATAAAAATCTATTGATTGCCGAACGGAATCAGGAAATTCAACAGAAGGCGGAAGAACTTGCGTTGAGTACAAAATATAAGTCGGAATTTTTGGCAAATATGTCTCATGAACTGCGTACACCGCTAAACTCTATTCTGCTACTTTCTCGCCTGTTATCCGAAAATAATGAACAGAATCTGAGTTCGGACCAGATCGAATCGGCTAAAGTGATCCAGAGTTCCGGAACAAGTCTATTAACATTAATAGACGAGATATTGGATCTTTCAAAGATTGAATCTGGTAAAATGACTTTGGAATATGCGAGCCTAAATTTAAATGATATTTCCGCAGATCTGAATAATTTATTCTTGCCAATGGTCAATGAGAAAGGCTTGGTCTTCACGATCAATATTGATCCCAAGGTCAACCAACGTTTTCAGGGAGATCGGCTTAGAATAGATCAAGTATTGCGTAATCTGATCTCTAATGCGATTAAGTTTACAGCGGCTGGCGAAGTAAGATTGGATATTTATGAGGACAGTGCAGCTAAAGATACACTTGTTTTTGCGGTTGTAGACTCCGGTATTGGGATACCATTAGAGAAACAAAAGATAATTTTTGAAGCTTTTCAGCAAGCAGATGGCTCAACGCGGAGGAAATTTGGTGGTACAGGATTAGGCTTATCGATCAGCAGGGAGATTGCCCGCTTGCTTGGAGGGGAAATCAGGTTAGTGAGTGAGGAAGGGAAAGGTAGTACGTTTTTATTTATCATTCCAAATCATCAAGTGGAACTTGATGAAGTTCGCTCAAAGGAGCAACAGCTCGTAGAAGAGATCCATTCTGAAATTGAGGAGGTACGTGAGCTTGTCATGGACGATGCCTACAATCCTGCGACAATACGTATACCTGAAGAGCTACCTGATGATCGGAATCATATTACCGAAGGAGATAAGGTTATTCTGATTGTCGAAGATGATGTCAATTTTGCGAAAGCGCTGTTGAAATATGCACATAGCCAGCACTACAAAGGTGTTGTCGTGGTACGGGGAGATCATGCGCTACCAGCGGCCAAGAAGTACCATCCGCAGGCTGTGTTATTGGATATTCAGTTACCCATCATGGATGGCTGGGCTGTGATGGATGAATTAAAAGGGGCTAAGGAGACACGGCATATTCCTGTACATATCATGTCTTCGCTTGAAGTGAAGAAGGAAAGTCTGCTCAAAGGTGCGATTGATTTTATCAATAAACCCGTAGCGCTAGAGCAGATGACATCTGTGTTCCAGAAAATTGAATCCGCATTGAGTAGGTCCCCGAAAAAGGTTCTTATTGTCGAAGAAAATCCTAAACATGCTAGTGCATTGGCTTATTTTTTAAGTAGTTTTAATATTTCACTTGAAGTAAAGGATAATGTTATAGATAGCATCAATGCGCTGGGAACTGCTGAGGTAGACTGCGTAATCTTGGATATGGGGGTGCCTGATGAAATGGGCTACAATACGCTGGAAGCCATCAAACAGCATGAAGGACTTGAAAATCTACCTATAATCATATTTACGGGCAAAAATCTATCGAAATCTGAGGAGCTGAAAATTAAAAAATATGCAGACTCTGTCGTTGTCAAAACTGCGCATTCCTATCAGCGTATCCTTGATGAGGTTGGCTTATTTCTGCATTTGATTGAAATTAACAATTCAGATGATGTGAGACGGAAAAACAATGGCTTGGGGGCTTTGACCGATGTGCTGAAAGGGAAAAAAGTATTAGTGGCCGATGATGATGTTCGCAATATATTTTCGATGACAAAGGCATTGGAAAAATTTCAGGTGCAAGTCATTCCGGCAATGGATGGTAAGGAAGCCCTAGAAGTGCTGAACTCAGGTGAGACTATTGATATTGTGCTGATGGATATGATGATGCCTGAAATGGATGGATATGAAACGATCAAGAATATTAGACAGACACCTCCATTTGCAACATTGCCTATCATTGCGGTTACGGCCAAATCTATGATTGGCGATCGGGAAAAATGTATACAAGCGGGAGCTTCAGACTATATTTCAAAACCTGTTGATATAGATCAGCTTCTCTCATTGTTGCGGGTATGGTTGTACGAGAATTAATGGAGACGGTTTAATGAATCGAAATAAGGTAATATTAATTGTGGACGATGACAACCGAAATATTTTCGCGCTGGGGCTAACCTTAAGAGCTAGGGGATATCAGGTCATTAGTTGTGCCATGGCAAAGGAAGCAATAGAACTATTGGAGGCTGAAAATAATGTTTCATTGGTTTTGATGGACATGATGATGCCTGAAATAGATGGGTATGAGGCTATTCGTTTGATTCGCAGTTCTACTGCTATTAAAGATCTTCCGATTATAGCGGTGACAGCACAGGCAATGAGTGGGGACCGGGAAAAATGCCTCGCAGCGGGGGCACAGGCGTACGTGTCAAAGCCAATTGATGTGGATATACTAATGGTTGAAATAGAACAGTTAATTTAGCGATGTTGGGCCATAATATAATTAAAGATGAGGAGATAGATATTTTACTGGAAGATATCTACCAACGCTATGGCTACGATTTTATACAATATAGTCGGGCTTCGATCAAAAGAAGGATTAATAGAATCATGACGAATGACCGATTTGCGAGTTTTGCGGAACTCCGGTTTGCGCTAAAAGACGATCCGCAGTTTCTTCAGCATTTTGTTGAGGAGATTACGGTTAATTTGACTGAGATGTTTAGGGATCCGCTGTTTTTCAAGCAATTGCGTGAGGAGATTTTGCCGCAACTGGGGACCTATCCGCTAATCCGGATTTGGATCGCTGGATGTTCAAGTGGAGAGGAAGCTTACTCGCTCGCAATTTTATTGAAGGAGGCCAATCTGCATCATAAATCGTTAATCTATGCTACCGATATTAATCCGCGGGTATTAGAAATAGCGCGTAATGGAATCTATCCATTAAGCCAGATTAAGTCGTTTTCAGAAAACTATATTGAATCCGGCGGAAAGCAGGACTTTTCTAATTATTATACGGCAAATTATGAGTGGGCAAAATTTAACCCAGAGCTGAAACAAAAAATGATCCTATCGACTCATAACTTGGTGTCAGATACATCGTTTAACAGCTTTCAATTGATACTGTGCCGGAACGTGTTGATTTATTTCAACAAGGATTTGCAGGATCGCGTTTTTAAGCTATTTGATGCAAGTCTGGAAAATTTGGGATATCTTGCATTGGGCAGTAAGGAAACCATAAGGTTCTCCAGTATACAACAGAATTTCACCGCAGTGGGTGATCAAAAAATTTGGAAAAAACTTTATTCGTTATAATATGGTTCTATTTAGAAATGGTATGACATTCAGACCATAGTAGACCCCTATAAAAGACATAAATTAAGCTATATGAGCAAAAGAAAAACTGTACTGATATTTGAAGATGATACGATTATTTTGGAGGTCATAACAGTCGTGCTGACAGATTTGGGGTTTCATGTAGAAGTCTCCGAGACTTCACACGATATTATTCAAAAGGTAGAAACTACAGAACCTAATCTTATTTTGATGGACAATTGGATCCCGAATATTGGGGGAGTAGAGGCAACCCGCCTGTTGAAGGCTGATGACCGGTTTAAACATATTCCGGTTATTTATGTGTCTGCCAATAATGATATTGAATCATTAGCTGCTCGTGCTGGGGCAGATGATTTCCTGTCCAAGCCCTTTGATCTGGATGATCTGGAAGATATTGTTAATAAACATATCTAACAAAGATCGTACTATTGATATATCCTCCTCACGAACGATTTATAGCCTACAGACCTTTGTAGGCTTATTCTACTGTACCATCCCGCATCCCCATGCCAATGCCCGCGATGATAAAGTTTGGATCCAGGCGAGCCCTTCCGGTTCGAATCCGAATACAACAAAAAAGCTTTTCATTTCTGAAAGGCTTGTTCTGCGGAGAGTGAGGGATAATAAGATGATCCCAAAGGGGGGCTTCACCATAAAATAAAGCCATTCACTCCGTTCATTTTTTTCGTCGTTTAATACTTTTGATCAAACATTGTTTGCAAAAGTCTATAAACGACAAAACCCGACTATCGTCGGGCTTTATTTTTGGTGGCGGAGAGTGAGGGATTCGAACCCCCGAACCTGTGACAGTTAACGGTTTTCAAGACCGCCGCATTCGACCACTCTGCCAACTCTCCGCGACAAAAGTACGAATTTTTGTTCTCCTGCCAAATTTTATTTTAGAAATAGTTCTTATTTTGCTTTTATAAACTGAATATCAGTACTAAATTTTACGTCATCACTCACCATCACACCGCCTGTTTCCAAAGCTGCATTCCAATTAAGTCCAAATTCTGAGCGTTTGATCTTTCCTTCTACGATAAATCCAGCTTTAGTATTTCCCCAAGGGTCTTTCTGAATACCGGCAAATTCCAATTCAAATACGACAGGTCGAGTCACGTCCCGGATAGTCAGATTTCCTTTGATTTCTTCATTCGCTAAGCTTGTTGCTTCAAATGTTATCACTGGATATTTTTCTACGTCAAAAAAATCAGCACTTTTTAAGTGTCCATCTCGTTGTTCATTTCGTGTATTGATTGACGCTGTATCGATAGTTACTTTTGCAAGAGCGTTATCAAAATTATCATTGTCTGTATCAAGATCTATTTTAAAACTGTCAAAGTTTCCTTTAACATTTGTGATCATCATGTGTTTTACTTTGAATTCTATCTCGCTATGTGCAGCGTCTAATTCCCATTTTCCTTGTGCCATAATTTTTGTGTTTTCTTATTTGTTTAATAATACAAAGGTAACAGCAGCCTTTAAATTTTTGTTTGACCTAGATCAATAAAATAATCTTATTGAAAAGCAATCAGTTATTGAAAAACCGCAAAAAAAAAGCATATGATATTTTGGAATTATTGAACAAATGTCTACTTTTGCATTACCGAAAACGACGCGCCAATAGCTCAGCTGGATAGAGCATCGGTTTTCTAAACCGACGGTCTCAGGTTCGAATCCTGATTGGCGTACAAAATTTAAAAAAAAGGTTCTTAATATAATTATTAAGAACCTTTTTTACTTATTAGCAATTTGTAGCCATGTTAGATGAATCTTTCCCAGCCTAGGATCTGAACAGTATTGTTTTCCTTTTGAAGTTGTTTCCTTTAATGAATACACGCACTGTTTTTAACGGATCCATGTAGCCTTAGGGTAAATTTACCCACAATTTAAGTTTATTCATGCTATCGTTAAGCATCTGTTTTTTTGTATCTTTAGGCGACACTGAATTATATTGATTTTGGCTTATCATTACTGATCTGAACGATCTATAAGGCGTAATGGTAAGTTGAGTTAAGGATCTAATAGAGACAATATGGACGAAACATTCAAACAGCAAGTGTATGAATTGGCGAGACTAATTCCAAAAGGGCGAGTTTCAACATATGGCGCAATTGCTAAAGCGCTAGGGTATCCAAATCATTCCCGCCATGTTGGAAAAGCAATGGGGGGATGTCCCAAAGATGTGCCTGCACATCGGGTGATTTCAAGTGGCGGAGTACTGTCGGTTCCAGAATTTCAGTCTAAATTGGAGAACGAAGGCGTTGGAATAAATAATCTCAGGATCAAGGATTTTAAAAAGATATTTTGGAATCCGATGGATGAAGTTTAATAAATGGATAAAAGATGAAATACTGCGCTTTTCTACGAGGGGTAAATGTAAAGGGAACCAACATGAAAATGGTTGACGTATGCCAGGTATTTAAAGAAGCTGGGATGGATCACGTGAGCTCGGTGTTGGCTTCCGGAAATATTGTTTTTTCTTCGGATAGATCCGCGGAAGAACTTAAAATAGTTCTGGAAGTAGCGATGTCCAGTTATTTTTCCTATGAAGCCTTCCTTTTCATTAAGTCGCAGGAAGAAACGAGTTTATTTTGGAGTAGCATTCCCTTTGAAAAACATCCTGATTTTCATATTTATGGTTTTGTAGGTTTACATGGGATAGAAGAAGTTCTCATGGATGAATTTGATAAAAGTGCCAAAGCCGATAATGAAAAAGCGGAAGTGATCAATGGACTATTTTACTGGCAGGTCCCCAAAGGAAATACATTGGATTCAACATTCGGAAAAGTATTGGGTAAGAAAAGTCTGAAAGATAAGTTCACCAGTAGGAATGTGAATACATTGGAGAAAATTTTGAAAATCATGCAATAAATCTATGTGCGTTGATTTAATGAAATTATATGTAAAAAGCGTATTGATTGTCGGAAGACAATCAATACGCTTTTTAGGTTAAAGAAGTAATTTATACCTTGATTTAGCCTTTATTAATCTCTGCGGATTGAGCCCATATATTGATATGTCCATCTTTTGCATATAGATCAATCTCGTGAATTTCTTCAGGAGTAAATGATAGGTTTTTGAGCGATCCTACGCAATCTATGACCTGTTGTGGTTTGGATGCGCCGATCAGTGCCGAAGTCACTTGCTGTTTGCGAAAGACCCATGCGATGGCCATTTGGGCCAAAGACTGCCCCCTACGTTGTGCAATAGCATGAAGTGCCTGTATATTCTGTCTGTTTTCCTCACTTAAGAACTTGGTCTGCAACGATTTTGACTGTGATGCCCTGCTATCCTCTGGAATATGATGTAAATATTTGTCCGTTAGCATGCCCTGGGCAAGTGGCGAAAAAACAATAGAGCCAATACCGATTTCATCCAGTGTGTCCAATAGCCCATCTGTCTCAACCCATCGGTTTAACATAGAATAGCTGGGCTGATGGATAATAAACGGTGTCCCTAAGGATTTCAATATTGCGTAAGCCTCTTTAGTACGTTGCGAATTATAAGACGAAATGCCAATATAAAGGGCTTTTCCACTTCGTACAAGTTGATCCAACGCCATCATGGTTTCTTCGATTGGTGTGTTTGGGTCAAAGCGATGTGAATAGAAAATGTCAACATAATCTGTACCTAGACGTTTTAACGATTGATCACAACTGGAAATAATATACTTTCTGCTGCCCCATTCGCCATAGGGGCCATCCCACATATGGTAGCCTGCTTTCGACGAAATAATCAATTCATCCCGGTGGCCAGCGAACTCTTGTTTAAGAATCTGTCCGAATGCAAGTTCTGCACTTCCTGGAGGCGGACCATAATTATTGGCGAGATCAAAATGCGTGATTCCAAGATCAAAAGCTGTCGTACAGATATCAACTTTGGTTTGATGGGCTGTGTCGTTTCCAAAGTTGTGCCATAAACCTAAAGAAATGGCTGGTAACTGAAGACCGGATTTACCACAACGATTGTATATCATCTGTTGGTAGCGATCGGGGTGTGGGATATACTGCATAAATTTGAATTGTTATAATCCAAATATAATAATAAACGGATTTCCTCGAATTGAAATTTAGTGTATTTTTATACGAAATTTTGAATAAGTTGATTCTATAGAAAAATATGAAGAAAATCACACTGATTATAGGCCTGTTGTTCATCTGGATGGGCAGTAGTAATGCACAGTCAAAACGGCTGTTATTTAAAACCGCATTTGGAGAATTTAAGGTGGTACTTTATGATTTTACGCCAAATCATCGGGATCTGATCTTAAAGTCCATAAAGGATACTGTCTACAAAGGCGCATTGTTTAATCGCATTATTGAAAATTTTGTGGTACAAGGTGGTGAGCACGATATAGATATTGAAAGGAGGGAGGCGTTAGACCCCCAGCACCGCAAACCCCGTTTGGCTGCTGAATTCGACCAACGTGCTTTTCACAAAATGGGCGCATTGGGGGCGGGACGTGATGGTAATTCTGAAAAAGCATCTTTCTTGAATCAAATCTATTTTGTCGTTGGAAAGAAGATCAGTTCTGCTGATCTCGATAGCTTGGAAACAAAAAAGGGTATAAAATACAGTAAAAAACAGCGCAAGGAATATTTAGCGCATGGCGGGCAACCTAGACTTGATCATGATTTTACAGTCTTTGGCGAAATATATCAGGGGCTTGATGTGATCTTGAAGATCAGTCAGGTGAAAACAGATCAACAAGATTTTCCATTAGAAAAAGTACCTTTCAATATTGTGGAGATAAAAGAATAAAACCATCCTTCAAGATGGTTTTATTCTTTAAGTAAGGCATTTGTCTTTTTATATGCCTTACTTTATTTGTTGTGTTGTTCAAACTCTTCCTTTAATTTTTCGTAACGTTCTTTCCATTCATGAGGAAGTTTGTCGGGGATATTTTTCAGGCTTTTCAGCTGAAAAGCAAATACACAGGCAGCAAAACCGACAGTGCTAATTGCCATTCCGGTCCATATCACAAGAGATAACCCTGCAAAAAGCGGGTTCCAAAGTAAAATAAAGCTAAAGACAATACCTAGTACCGCAAATAATGTAATCCAGCCCCAAGATTTACTGCCATAGTTTTTGAGATCAAAGGAGAAAGACAACAATTGAAAAGATCTGAACAGCGCATAAAATCCGATAATAAAAGCCAAAGTACCCGCAGATAATAGGGGATTGGTCATGAGTAAAATGCCAAATAAGGTGTAAAGAATGCCACCGGTAAGGTACCAACCCCAACCGTCAACCTCATTTTTGTTTTGTAAGGCAAAAATAATTTCCAGTACCCCAGAAACAATGAATGACCAAGAAAACAACATACTCAATGCGAGAAAGGACGTGACGGGAGTGGATATCGTATAGAAACCCAATAAAATCAAAAGAATTCCAATGATAAGTGGAATATACCAATGCTTGATGGAGGATCTGATTGTTTTTAAAAATGAATTTGCCATAATAGTGTTTTTAAATTTAAATCTTTCCGGTCTCTTTCAAAATAGTGTAAGGTACATACATAATATTGATTTCAGCATTTGTATACTTCAATTCTGCTTCTAGTGTAGAAATAGAAGCAGCTATGTTATCAACTATTGGTACCAATTGGTTCAAATACTTTTTTTCAATAATATACTACTTCCTATCAGTAAACGCTTTGTTGTATATCGGCACATTACGTCGTGGGTAGGTCTTATTGTATTTAATGTATGCAGTATTAACAGTTGCGCTAAACTTTTGTTTCAGGCAAGCCTACATTTCTTGTTTTTTGGAATTTGCAAATCGTTTTAAAAGCGTGGGGTAGGGCTAAAAAGCATGGAACTTGCTGCATCAATAACGGGAAGCTGTCAATTTATTGACGGGCAGCATGTCGTTGGGAAACTTGCTGTCGGGATTCAAGGTCGAAAAAAAAGAATCCTCCAATGCTTATTCGCTTGGAGGACTCGTTCTCTATGATTTAGAATGCTACTTTTTTAGGATCTGATCCGGAGAAACCCATTGCTGGTAATGCCCGAATTATCCTGATATCCTCCTCCGTAAGATCGAAGCTATCAATATCCAAGTTTCGTTTAATATTTGCCGGATTGGTGGATTTTGGTAGTGGTAAAATACCCTGCGAGAGTGCAAATTTAATACAGATCTGTCCGACGCTAGTAGACTTCTGCTCTGCTAAAGCGATCAGTGTCTCATCCTGCAATATTCTTCCTGAGCCAAGTGGGGACCATGCCTGCACTAAAATATCATTTGATTTGCAAAGCTCGACCGTTTCCTCTTGCAGATAACCGGGGTGGAATTCAATTTGATTGACAGCCGGGATGATCGTTGCTGTTTCCAATAATTTGGCGAGATATTCTTTCGGGAAATTGCTAACCCCGATAGCTTTCACCTTTCCTTGTTGGTATAAATGCTCCAGGGCTTTCCAGGTATTGGCATTAATTGCTGCCCAATCCTCAAATTGAGTTTCGTTGGCAGGCCAGTGTATCAAATAGAGGTCTAAATACTCCAATTCCAAGTCCGCTAAGGATTTTTCGAATGCAGCGATTGTCTTATCATAACCACGTTCAGTATTCCAAAGTTTGGTTGTTATAAATAAAGTATTACGAGCTATTCCACTGTCCTTGATAGCTCTGCCGACACTTTTCTCATTACCATAAATTGCCGCAGTGTCAATATGTGTATATCCTGCAACCAAAGCTTCCTTAACAGCTTGGTATGCGTCTTCTCCTTCCGGAATTTGCCAAGTTCCAAATCCAATTGCTGGAATATCAATTCCATTGTTCAATTTGAATGATTTCATGCTTAATAGTATTTTTTTATTTGACTAAATTAGGGTTTCAATCGTATTATCTCGTCACTGAAATGTCAAGACGGCTGTCTTTTAAAACGATGATGGCAAACTTATTCTGTATTGCCAAAATATATTTATTTTCACAATTTTATTGTCAAAAAGGTCGGATTAACGCATGGTTTATAGCATTAATTCTTATCTTTAGGCGAAATTTTGAGAAATTTAGATTTTTCACTGATTTCACATAGCATTAAAAATTAAACATATTTCTAATAGATTACTATGTCAAACAAATCAAAAATTGTTTGGACAAAAACAGACGAAGCACCTTTGTTGGCGACTTACTCGTTTTTGCCTATTGTACAAGCGATTACAGCTACAGCTGATATCGATGTTGAATTGAGAGATATCTCTTTAGCAGGTCGTGTTCTTGCGAGCTTTCCAGAATTTTTAAAAGAAGATCAGAAAATTGCCGATGCATTGGCAGAGTTGGGTCAGATGGCAACAACTCCAGAGGCAAACATTATCAAGTTGCCAAATATTTCAGCGTCTATTCCACAGTTGAAGGGTGCTATTGCCGAATTACAAAAAGCGGGTTATGCCATTCCTAACTACCCAGATGAAGCAGCGACCGAGGAAGAAAAATCCATCAAAGCTAAATATGCGAAAGTATTGGGTTCAGCTGTAAATCCGGTATTACGTGAAGGTAACTCTGACCGTCGCGCACCTAAGGCGGTGAAGAATTATGCTAAAGCAAATCCACATAAGATGGGCGCTTGGGCAAAAGATTCAAAAACGAAGGTAGCATCAATGACATCTGGTGATTTCTATGGTTCAGAACAATCTGTAACAGTAGAAAACGCAGGTCAATTCAAAATTGAATTTGTGGATGCACAAGGCGCTGTTACTGAATTAAAAGGTCTTTCTCCGTTAAAAGCCGGTGAAGTAATTGATACTTCGACCTTAAGCTTAAATGCATTGAATGGTTTTGTTGTTGATGCAATCGCTGAGGCGAAAGCTGCTGGTGTATTGTTATCTGCGCATTTGAAAGCAACGATGATGAAAGTTTCTGATCCAATTATTTTTGGAGCAGTGGTTGAAACGTATTTTGCAGATGTGTTTGCAGCGTATGGCGACTTGTTCAAAGAATTGGGAATCAACAAAAACAACGGTTTAGGTGAAGTATATGCTAAAATTGCAGGTCATGCAAAAGAAGCGGAAGTGAAAGCTGCTATCGATGCTGCGATCGCGCAAGGTCCTGCTTTGGCAATGGTTAACTCAGATAAAGGTATTACAAATTTCCATGTTCCTTCTGATGTGATTATTGATGCTTCTATGCCAGCAATGATCCGTATCGGTGGTAAAATGTGGAATAAAGAAGGTCAAGAAGAAGATACAATTGCCATGGTTCCTGACCGTTCTTACGCAGGTGTTTATGAAGCTACAATAGAAGACTGTAAAGCAAATGGCGCTTTGGATCCTAAAACAATGGGTTCTGTACCAAATGTTGGTTTGATGGCTCAGAAAGCGGAAGAATATGGTTCACACGACAAAACTTTCCAGGCTACTGGTCATGGTGCGATCCGTGTTGTAGATGCCGAAGGTAATGTATACATGGAGCAAAAGGTCGATGAAGGTGATATCTTCCGTATGTGTCAAACAAAAGATGCACCTATTCAAGATTGGGTAAAATTAGCGGTAAACCGCGCGCGTTTGTCTGGTACTCCAGCAGTATTCTGGTTAGATAAAGATCGTGCTCACGATAGAGAGATCATCAAGAAAGTAGAGAGATACCTGCCTGATTTTGATACAACAGGTTTGGATATTAGAATCCTTTCACCAATAGAAGCTACCAAATTCTCTTTGGAGCGTATCCGTAAAGGCGAAGATACAATCTCTGTAACAGGTAACGTATTACGTGATTATCTGACAGATTTATTCCCTATTTTGGAAGTCGGTACTTCAGCGAAAATGTTGTCTATTGTACCATTAATGAATGGTGGTGGTTTGTTTGAAACTGGTGCCGGTGGTTCGGCTCCAAAACACGTAGAGCAATTTCTTCAGGAAGGTTACCTACGTTGGGATTCACTAGGCGAATTTTTGGCACTGGGTGCTTCTTTGGAGCATTTGTCACAAACGCAAAATAATGCTAAAGCATTGGTTTTAGCAGAGACGTTAGACGAAGCAACAGAGAAATTCTTGGCAAATGATAAATCTCCGGCACGTAAAGTGGGTCAGATTGATAACCGTGGATCTCATTTTTATTTAACATTATATTGGGCTCAGGCTTTAGCTGCTCAAACGAAAGATGCAGATTTAGCAAATCGATTTGCAGGTGTTGCAAAAGTATTGACAGATAACGAAGCTAAAATCAATGAAGAATTGATCGGAGCACAAGGTCAGGCACAAAATATCGGTGGTTATTACTTCCCTAATGACGAATTAGCAACAAAAGCTATGCGTCCTTCAGAGACATTAAATAATGCAATAGCAGGTATCTAATCTGCTTATTGTCTTAATTAAATAATGAGAGCCCCGATCAACGATCGGGGCTCTTCTGTTTAGGTTCGGTTGTATGTATACTCTTACTATATTGAGAGGAATGATCTATTTTAATGGATATTTGACACCTTTAAAGGTCATTTCGACGGGTAGAATGTGACCATTTTTGTCAAATTTCATCTCTTCGATACAGGTGACACGCTCATTGGCTCCTTCCTTCCCTAATGGCCTACGGTGATAGACGATGAAATACTTGTCTTTATTGGGTACTTTGATAACGGAATGATGCCCAGCACCAACAGCAACTTTTGGGTCACGTTCGAGAATTGTTCCGATACGTTCAAATGGTCCAAACGGGGAATTGGCAATTGCATAAGCCACTTTATAATCCGGACCGGTCCAACCACCTTCGGACCACATAAAATAGTATTTACCATTTTTAATAAACATAAATGGCCCTTCTACATAATCCTTTGGTGTAATTTCCTTGTAATAGGTGCCGTCTTCGAATGGAAGCAAGCCCGTAAAATCAGGTTTTAGTTTGACCATATTACAATGCTTCCAGCCGCCATAATACATGTAGAACGTTCCATCCTTATCTTTGAATACAAATTGATCTATAGGCTGCGCGCCATTGATAATATCATTGATCAACGGTTTGCCCAGCAAATCTGTATAAGGCCCCTCAGGTTTGTCTGCTACAGCGACACCAATTCCGCCGATTTCGCCCTGATGGACATCGTTTGCACTAAAGAATAAATAATATTTGCCCTTGTTTTCGAGAACAGCAGGAGCCCACATCGCTTTTTTTGCCCATGTTACCTGATTGTTTTGAAGTACACGGGAATGTTTTGTCCAGCTAGTTAGATCTGATGAAGAAAAAGCATCAAAAAATATCTGTTCTTCATAAGGTGCCGAATAGGTGGGAAAAATCCAATATTTGTTTCCATAGATGATACCCTCCGGATCTGCATAGTTTCCACGAATGACGGGATTCTGTTGTGCAAAGAGTGTCGTTGCCAATAATAGAGATGTTGTCGTAAAAAATGTTCTGATCATCGTTATGCTTTAAATGGTTAAGATAGGATATCTTGTCGGTTGGGATATTCAAAAAAGAATCAATCTTATGCGGATTTTTCTCAATATTTTCAAAGTGTTAAAATTATGTTAAAATGAAGCTGTGCTTTCGATTCTTTCCGCTTTATTTCACATATTTGTTTATGTCATTTCCAAATGGCATAAATACTTTTCATAAAATAGGTTAATAATATGGCTAAGATACCCGGAGTCCCCCAGACTTCGGGTGTTTTTTTTATTCACGTTCTAAGCCGAAGATCATGACCAACCTTCCGTCGATATATAAATTCAGCGTCTGTTCGGCGATATCGAATTGAATCTGTTTTTGCTCAACAACAGCGAAGAAATCATTTTCAATATTAGCGCCATTGCAGGACTTCATCGTGCTCGCCAAGTGGGGAAAGCTTATCAAATTGCCTTTAATGCTAAAATTTCCCCAAAAATTATTACATCCTGTCGATCCGGCGATCGTTCCATTTTTTGCATCGAAACCAATGTTGGCTCTATTGCTTGTTACATCTTTACCATTTAACTGAAGCAAATTCCATTTAAATCTGGCGAGGAATGAGGCAACGCTGGGGAGCTCGGTGACTTTATCTTTGGAAATAATATTAAGTAATTCATAGTGTATGCTGTCGGTATCTTTTGCTTTCGTTTGCTTTACTTTGATGCGATAACGATAGTGTTCCCGGTAATCAAAACCGAGAATGGGTGCTGAAATATATTCCCATTTGTTTTTTTTGTTGGATTTTATTTGTAGGCAGGTCAATTTTCCAGACACCGGATCATTGACATAATTCTCACCAATATCCCAAATGGCGATTTCAGAATTTTCAACCTGCAATTTGCTAATAATTTCCTCTAGTTTATAGATTGATGCTTGTGCTGTTTTTGTCTTTTTTACGCGAATATTGTATTCAAATCCGGCATTGTAATTGAACTGTTGGATTTCTGCATAAAAATTCTCCCAATCCCTACTATTGTAATACTTTACAAGATAGGGGGGGGTATTGTCAAGTCCAGATTTTACTTTTATCCGAAAGGAACTGCTCTGTGCCTGTAAAGTATATTGGAACAGAAATAATGGAATAAAAAATAAGCTGGATTTAAGGGATTTCTTCATAATGGGCTTTAAATATCAATAAAAACGTATCTTTAAACATGAATATTGCACGAACAAAAGTACTCGTGATGATTGTACTTTTTTTGTCCGGCTTACGGATATATGCCCAAAATAACAAGGATTATTTTAAAACACAAATCCCCTTAGGTGAATTGACAGATGCACAGCTAAAAGAAGTGTCTGGAATTGTGGAGGCACAAGAGGAGGGGTATTTTTGGGTTCATAATGATAGCGGAGATGGTGCAAACATCTATCTGATCGATCGTCAGGCGAATTTATTCAAAACGTTTAAGCTCGAAGGTGTGGATGTGGTCGATTGTGAGGATATGGATCGCGTAAAAATCAACGGTAAAAATTACCTGATTTTGGCTGATATCGGCAATAACCTTGGGAAGCGGACCTGGGCAAGCCTGTATGTATTTCCTGAGCCTGCAGCAAATGATTCGCTTGTCATATCCAAAAAAGATATTAAAACCATATTTGTCAAATTTCCGGGGCAAAAACGTTTAGATGCGGAATCCATTATGGTTGATCCCCGTGATAATATGTTGTATATCGTTTCTAAGCGTGAATTCCATTCTACAGTATATGCTGCTGCTGTTTTTAAGGGTGTCCAACAACAGTACTTTACATTAACCAAAGTCGCCGAACTTCCTTTTACTTTTGCTACAGCTTCTGCTATCGATCCAACAGGAAGAGAGATGCTTATCAAGAATATTACACATATCTTTTATTGGAAGAGAAATTCGGGCGAATCTTGGGCAGGGGCGCTACAACGGAAACCAACCGAGGTGCCTTATACAGTAGAGCCACAGGGGGAAGCGATCACTTTTGATAATAATGGAACTGGCTTTTATACAATTAGTGAACGTCCATTTGGATTAAAATCCTATCTTTATTATTTTGAAAAAATTTCTAAATCAGCGGATAAGTAACAAGCTCAATTCAGTAAAACAGATCATTGATAGAGGTCTGAATAGATGGAATGAACATATATACCAATTGCTAACATCATGAATTTAAAACAATTTTTACTTTTATCACTTGCTCTATTTTGCTTTGTAGCGGCTAGCAAGGCTGCCAAGGTAGATACCTTGAATATTCCGAGTCGGAGCATGGCAAAAGAGATTAAAACAGTCGTTATTCTCCCCAAAGGTTATTCGGCGAATACGAAATATCCTGTGCTCTACTTACTTCACGGATATTCAGGTAATTATAGTAATTGGGTTAAAAATACAACTGTAGCTTCTTTGGCAGATCAATATGGATATATGGTGGTTTGTCCGGATGGGGGATTTGGAAGTTGGTATTGGGATAGTGCCAACGATCGGAATTATCAATATGAAACATTTGTTTCCAAAGAACTCGTTGACTATATAGATCAGCATTACCCGACAGTCAAAGACCGAAAAGGTAGAGCAATTACCGGACTGAGTATGGGAGGGCATGGGGCTCTATCGCTTGCGATAAAGCATCAGGATCTCTATGGAGCAGCGGGTAGTACGGCGGGAGGTGTTGATTTTAGACCCTTTCCTTTAAATTGGGAAATTAAGGATCGTATCGGCAATTATGCAGATGTGCCACAGGCTTGGGACGATCGAGTGGTGATCAATATGATTCCGAAATTGCTGAATAATAAACTTCGTCTGATGATTGATTGTGGTAAAGAGGATTTTTTCTATCCTGTCAATGTTGCACTGCATGACAAACTCATGTATCACAATATCAACCATACGTTTGTTACAAGTGAGGGTGGACATAATTGGACCTATTGGTCACGCTCTATTATCTATCAAATGGCCTTTTTTAACGAATTTTTCAATCAGTCAGAAAAAAAATAGCAAGAAAAATTGATAAATATTTGGCTTAAATGAATAAAATGTTATTTTTGTTTCCAGAAGATCTTGACTAACAAATTATAAACTTATTATTAAGCCTTGCAAATTGTAAGGCTTTTTTATTATTTTCAATAAATTTTTGATTTCAATCTGTTATGCTTAAACCTATAAAGGTTGTTTTTTATTTTTCTTCTATTTTGTTTTGCGCACAGCAATCCTATGGCCAACAATCTAAATCTATATCGGGATTTATCAGAGATAGTATCAGTGGTGAAAATATTATTGGCGCCTTGGTTCGTAATGACACGGAAAAAAAATCGACGGCTTCTAATAAATATGGATTTTTTAGTTTATCCCTTCGTGGAGAGGAGGCCTTCTTGGAAGTTTCCTCAATGGGATATAGAACAAAGGTTTTACCTGTCCAAATAGGAAAAGACTCTACTTACATTGTGCAATTGTTGCCCGAGGAAAATCAATTGGCTGAGGTGGTTGTCACTGGGAATAGAAGAAAATCGATCAAAGATTTGACTCCCGGCTTGACACAATTTAGCCCGAAGGAGATTGAGAAAGTTCCTGTATTATTTGGAGAGAAAGATATTTTAAAGACAATTCAATTGTTTCCAGGCGTGACAAGTGGAGGCGAAGGAAGTAGCAATTTTTATGTTCGGGGAGGTGGTGGAGACCAAAATCTGATTTTGTTGGATGAAGCCCCAGTTTACAATAGCTCTCACCTTTTTGGTTTCTTTTCAACCTTTAACTCCGATGCCATCAAAGATGTCAACTTTTATAAAGGTGGTGTACCCGCGCAGTATGGAGGGAAGATCTCGTCGGTCATGGAAATAACTACCTTGGATGGAAATAACCAACATTTTAATGTTGAAGGGGGATTGGGGTTAATAGCATCACGATTGAAAGTCGAGGGGCCTATACAAAAGGGAAAGAGTTCATTTATGATATCCGGTAGACGTACCTACGCCGACTTATTCCTGAAGCTTTCAAGTGATGAGAATATTAAGAAAAGCGCATTATTCTTCTATGACCTTAATGCCAAGCTGAATTATAGGATTAACGATAAGAATACCCTTTATTTATCGGGATATTTCGGTAAAGATGCCATGGCTTACCATGATTTATTTGACTTCAATTGGGGAAACGCAACCGGAACGATGCGCTGGAATCATGTTTGGAACAATCGCTTATTTAGTAATACTACCTTGATATTCAGTAAATTTAATTATCAGGTGAAGATTGAAGACGACAATAATTTCAAGATTCGCTCGGATATCTTCAATTATAACTTTAAACAGGACTTTCAATATAGCCTTTCGGATCGTCATAATCTAAAATTTGGTCTACAGGCGGCTTTACAGGAGATTCGTCCAGCAAGTATCGAAGCCGGTGAAGATTCCAAAGTAAATTCATTGCGTATTCAACAACGGAAGGGGTTGGATATTGCCGCTTACATTTCGGATGATTGGTCGATAAATGATAAATTCAAATTGAACTATGGTGTTAGGGCGACAGCTTATGCCGCTTTAGGACCGGGAATGTTCTATACCTATGATAATGCTGGAGAAGCTGTTGATTCAACTTATGTGGGAAGTGGAGAAATGGGCAAAAAATATGTTTACCTGGAGCCACGTCTCTCTCTGAACTACGCCTTGAATGAGTTGACAACATTAAAGGCTTCTTATAATAAAAATGTACAGTATCTACATCAGTTGAGTAATACAACTAGCAGCTTACCCACAGATCAGTATGTATTAAGCAATAATACGATAAAACCGCAATTGTCAACACAGTATTCCCTGGGTTATTTCCGCAACTTTGCATCCAACAGGTATGAATTTTCTGTAGAAGGCTACTATAGAGACCTTAAAAATCAGATCGACTATAGGAATGGAGCGGATCTACAGGCCAATGAGCTTCTGGATGGTGAACTGCTATTTGGAAAAGGAAGAGCATACGGCGTTGAGTGGTTCATAAAGAAACGATTGGGAAGGCTTAGTGGATGGATAAGTTATACATTATCCAAAAGTGAAAGACAATTTGATCAGATCAATGATGGACAGTGGTTTAACGCGCGTCAGGATAAGATTCATAATATTGCTGTAGTCGCACAATATCAATTGAATCCGAGATGGAATCTAAGTGCAAACTTTGTATATTATACGGGTGATGCTGTAACAATGCCTGCTGGAAAATATTTTGTTGATGATAGGACGATCTTCTATTATGATAAGCGGAATGGCCAACGCATGCCTGCCTATCACCGTTTGGATCTCGCCGCGACCTATGATATCAAGCGTACAAAAAATACTTATTCCAGTTTATCTTTCGGAATTTATAACGCATATAATCGCAAAAATGCTTATTTGATCGATTTTAGGGAGAAAGAAGGGCAATCCAATGTGACAGAGATCTATAGGATAGCATTGTTTGGAACCATACCCTCCATTACTTGGAACTTTAAATTTTAACACAACATGAGAAAGATAGTAGGATTGATCGCCATAGCCTGGATAACTTTGATTGGTTGTGAAGATAAAATTGATTTGAAATTACCTGAAAACACGGGACAGCTGGTGATCACGGCTGATCTAATGGTGTCGGATCAACAACATGAGATCAGTATTCAAAAAGTTATCAGTTTAAAAGAATCAATGTTAGCTCCGATAACAGATGCAGAAGTTTACGTAAGAAATCTGCAAAATAATCGCATGTATACCTTTTTGCCCGGAGCCGATGGTGTGTATACCAACAAGACATTGCGGCTACAGGAAAAGTCCAGTTATCGACTGTACGTCAAAACCGCTGATGGAAAAGAGATTGAAGGAACTTCGACAGTGCCATCCTATGTAGATGTGGATTCGATAGGGCTTTCCGAACGGATCATATTTACAGACACCATATATTATCCCACACTGGTCTTTAACGATCCTCCGGAAAAAGGAAATTATTATAAGTATAAGATGTCTGTGAATGGAGGAGAGCTGCGCTTTATCGATGTGTTCAGTGATAAATATAATAATGGGCTGCAAGTACAACACGATATTGTCGACCGCGATAGAGATCTCAAGATAGGAGATAGGGTACGGGTTTTGCGTCAATGCATTGATCTGGGCGCATATAACTATTGGAATAGCTTCCAGATGATTAATCCTGGAGCAGCGTCGCCTTCCAATCCGATTTCAAATCTGTCCAATGATGTTTTGGGGTATTTTAGTGTGAGTGTGGGTAAATATTACGAATCTGAAGTGGTTTTATCGCGAACTAGGCCCTAAGACTTATTCTAGTCTTGCTATTTGATATTGATTTGCTAGGAGAAATTCAATCGTTTTAGGTAAAGCGTATTCAACTCGGGGAATGGCTTTGATATTGTCATGGAAGATGATGATCGAGCCATTCTGTATGTTCGGAAGTACGTTTTGAAGGCATTTTTCAGGACTTAGGTTCTGATCAAAGTCACCGGACATGATATCCCACATGACCACACGATAATTTTTGTATAACTTTTTAAGCTGTGATTTTGTTGCTTTTGCATAAGGTGGACGAAAGAGGTCGGTTTGTGTTAGCTCCTGACATTGAGTTACATTATCGATATAGACCTCGTCATTTGTATCCCAGCCTTTAAGGTGATTGTAGGTGTGATTACCCACTTGATGTCCTTCTTGTAAAATTCTTTGAAACAAATGTGGATTTTTTTTAATATTTTCACCAACACAAAAAAATGTTGCCTTGACCTGATATTTTTTTAGGATATCGAGTATAAAAGGTGTAATTTCAGGAATTGGACCATCATCAAAAGTGAGATAGACTTTTTTTTCCATCCTCGGCATATGCCAGATCGATCTGGTGTAAAACCAACGAAGGAAGAAAGGGGATTTGACAAAATACATAACCGATAAATGAAGTTCAAATCTATAAAAATTGTATGGTTCTACATATGAACATGAAAAGATTTTATTATTCTGCAGTAATATTTACTGGTTTTTTTCTTGGAACGAACAACCTAATCCAAGCTCAACAGGTAGTTGGGGTAGCCGAAGCTATACGTATGACTTTGGAACGTAATGTGCAAATTAAGCAAGCCGAACTGAGTAAAGATCTCGCTGCTCAGGATTTATTTCAAGCGAAGTCCAATTTGTATCCTAGCCTAAGTGCAAGTGTTAGTCAGCAACTCAACAATGGTCTCTTCGTGGACAGAACAACGAACCAATTGGTTAAGGGTAACCAATGGTCGTATAATATGTCCCCCGGTATCGGTTCTTCAGTCAACATATTTAAAGGATTCCAACAAGTGAACCAAATCAAAGCTAATAAAATGCAATTGGAAGCTTCTGCGACTCAGGTTGATAAGATAAAGAATGATTTGGTGTTAAATGTGTTAGTCACTTATCTGGAAGCAATAACAAATTATGAAATGTATACGGCCAGCGGGGACCAACTTAAATTATCACAACAACAATTCCAATTAGATTCCATTCAATTTGCTGTTGGAAATAAAACCATTGCGGATATTGCAAAGTCTAAAAATCAGGTCGCTTCCGATGAGTTAAACCGAATTAACTTGAAAAATTCATATGAGCTTTCGATGTTGACATTAAAACAACTAATGGAAATGGCGCCACAGACAGAAATTTCATTGGTCAGACCTAGTGTTGACCATTTATTGTTGGATGCCGATCCGAAAAATCCAGTAGATGTATTTCAGCGTGCTTTGAATAATCAACCCGATATTAAAAAAGCACTAATCGATAAAGATGTTGCTGCAAAGCAAATAGAAATTGCTAAAGGGGGTTACTTGCCGTCATTAAATTTAGATGTAAATTATGGCTCCAATTATTCCTGGGGCGGTCGTGATCCAGTTACCTTACAAAAAATTGGTGTATTTGAGCAGTTTAAATTGTATAAGAGTTTTGGAACTGGGATGACATTAAGTGTTCCAATTTTTAGCAATAATCAAAACAAAGTAAACGTCGCAAAAGCGAAGATTGGATTAAAACAGGCCGAGGCTGCGGAGCAATTGGCAAAGAACAACTTAAATAAAGCAGTAAATCAAGCAGTTTTAGATGTTAGTGCTGCCAAGCAAAGATTTACCTCAGCAACGACGGCCTTTGAAAGTGCTGAAACGGCTTACAAAGCAACCAAAGAACGATACGATATTGGTATGGCAAATTCTTTGGAACTATTTACCGCACAGACCGAACGGAACAAAGCAGAATTTGATCTGATTCAAGCAAAATATAATGTAATTTTCAAATCTAAGATTATCGATTATTACTTAGGAAATCCAATTCAATTCGACAACAATTAACCTATTTGATTAACAAAAACAATGGCAAAGAAAAAACGTAGTGTAGTAAAGATTCTATTAATAGTCGTAGCGCTCCTGGCAATTTTTGTTTTTATCGGCTTTCAGGCCGGTTGGTTTGGAAAGGGAGAGATTACTAAAGTCGCTGTAGACGTTGTGAAGGAAACGGATGTAGATGAATTGGTGTCTGCCAGTGGAAAAATACAACCGGAAATAGAAGTTAAGCTGAGCTCAGAGGTTTCGGGTGAGGTTGTTGAACTAAATATCAAAGAAGGTGATTTTGTAAAAAAAGGACAAGTACTCTGTCGGATCAAACCCGATATCTTACAGTCCGGCTATGATCGCTCTGTAGCAGCAATGAATTCGCAGCGTGCCAATCTCGCTGCTGCACAACAACAACTAAAACAACAGGAAGAGAATTTCAAAAATGTAGCTGCAACTTACAAGAGAAACCAAGAGCTTTTTGAAAAACGGGTTATTTCCGCAGCTGAAATGGATAAGAGTTCTTCTGAATATTTTTCGACTCTTGCTGCCATTCAGGCACAAAGGGAGACCGTAAAATCAAGTAGATATGGTATCGATCAATCTCAAGCTTCTGTAAAAGAAGCTCAGGATAATCTGAACAGAACAACCATTTATGCACCAACGGATGGTATTATTTCTTTATTGTCTATCGAACAGGGAGAACGTGTGGTGGGAACAGCGCAAATGGCAGGTACTGAAATTATGCGCATCGCCAATATGTCTTCGATGGAAGTAAATGTTGATGTCAATGAAAATGATATCAACAACGTAAGAGTAGGAAATCAAGCTGAAATTGAAGTTGATGCTTTTCAAGATAGAAAATTTAAAGGTATTGTTACCGAAATTGCAAGCTCATCCAAAAATATAGCAACGACAACAGCGGCAACCTCATCGACAGACCAAGTCACAAATTTTAATGTAAAGGTGCGTATCAGCGCGGAATCTTATCAGGATCTGATCAAAGAAAATGTCGCTTCGCCGTTCAAACCTGGATTATCCGCTACTGTACAGATTTTTACAAAACATGATAAAGGCTTGGTTGTACCTATCCAATCGGTTACTGTAAGATCGGATGATAAAGATTCTACGAATACAAATAAGAAAATACAAGAATATGTATTTGTTTTAAAAGAGCAGACAGTAAAACAAGTTCCGATCAAAACTGGAATTCAAGATGATAAAAACATTATTATTCTATCCGGGTTGAAAAAAGGAGATCAAGTCGTTTCTCGACCATTTGATGCGATCTCTAAAACGCTAAAGGATGGTAGTAAAGTGGAAAAAGTAGATAAATCGGTGTTATAAAATTATATCGGTACAATATTTATAACAAAAGAGAGGTGTTTTTTTAATACCTCTCTTTTTATTTTCCTTCTAATTTATTAAATTTATACAACCCAATCCCTAACAGCTTATGAAAAGGCTATTGACTTATTTTAAATTTAACAAAACAGAGCAAAATGGGTTCTTTGTTATATTGGTGATAATCATCGTCTTTAGTATTATATATTCCCTTGTTAGTAGAGAGGGTAAAAATGATCCGATTGCTCATCAAGCAAGGGTTTTTGAACAATCATTTCATGATTCAACTGATGCCGAAGATTATCCAAATAAGAAATTTAAGGTAGCCGATGTTCATTTGGAAAAGAGGGTAGCTCGTTCAGGTCCGGATCCCGGTATAGAAAATAAAGTTGTAGATACTAAGCTATTTTATTTTGATCCCAATAATTTATCTGTAGAAGCATGGCGCGAGCTTGGCCTCTCGGATAAGCAAATTGCCGTGATCAAGAATTACGAAAAAAAAGGCGGCCAGTTTAAAGATAAAAATGATGTTAGGAAAATGTATTCCATCAATGCAAAATTATACAAAAAACTAGAACCCTTTATCCGCATTAAAGTGGAAACAACAGGTCCAAATACAGTAGCTAAACCCCCCTTACTTTACGATAAATTTGAAACTAATCATGCCAAACTTATAGATCTTAATACCTGTGACACAATAGCCTTGATGAGCCTCAAAGGGATCGGTACAATTCTCTCTAAACGCATTTTGAAATATAAAGAGGTGCTCGGCGGGTTCTACAGGATAGAGCAGTTAAAGGAAGTATATGGTGTCACTTCGGAAACATATGACCTCATTAAGGATTATATTACGGTGTCTAATTTAGAAGGAATCAAAAAAATCAATATTAACCAGATTGATGCCAATTCATTGGGCAAACATCCGTATCTTAGCCCAAAGGATGCGAAATTAATAGTTAATTATCGAGATCAACATGGCAATTACGCTAATATAGAAGATTTTACCAAGATAGGTACACTTTCAGATCTTGCTATTGCTAAGATCGCTCCGTATTTAATATTTGAGAATGATTCAAGATAAATTGAAAGCGGAAATCCGGGATATTGTGGATTTTCCAAAGCCGGGTATTGTATTCAAAGATATTACCCCCTTGTTGAAAGATGCTGAACTTTGCAATGAAATGATCGACGCGATTATTGACCAACTTCAAGGAATAGAAATTGATGCTATTGCAGGTATTGAAAGCCGTGGATTTCTTTTCGGGTTTTTACTTGCCAACAGATTAGGGTTGCCCTTCATTCCAATTCGTAAGCAAGGAAAATTACCATTTAAAACAATTTCTGAATCTTATGCACTAGAATATGGACAGGCTACGATAGAAATCCATGAAGACGCCTTCGAAAAAGGTAGTCGTATTTTGATCCATGATGATCTGTTGGCAACGGGCGGAACCGTCGTCGCAGCAAGCAAGCTTATTGAAAAATTGGGCGGGGTGATTGCGGCCTATAGTTTTATCATTTCATTGGATTTTCTCAAAGCAAAAGGCAGATTGTCTCGATTTAGTGACACAATCTCCTCATTGGTGAGCTATTAAATTAATATAGAATTTAAGTGTTGATTTAGACGATATCGTATGATACTCTTTGCAAATGCTAAAATAAATATTGGACTGCAGGTGGTTGCCAGGCGAACGGATGGCTATCATGAATTGAAGAGCATTTTCTATCCTTTACCAATCTATGATATTATAGAGATACTGGAGACAGATACGCCAGATTCTACGTTGACAGTACAGGGTAACCATATACCCGGGGATTCCGCGGATAATCTCTGTCTAAAGGCGCATGCATTGTTAAAAAAAGAATTTGATATTCCTCGGGTTAGGATTGATCTGATCAAACAAATTCCAATTGGAGCTGGATTGGGAGGTGGGTCAGCGGATGCATCTTTTGTATTGAAAGGACTTAATGAGCTGTTTCAACTAAATTTGACAGCTGCACAGTTAACGAAATATGCTACACAATTAGGGGCAGACTGCCCATTCTTTATTGCAAATACATCCGTGTTTGCAACTGGGATTGGAACGGATTTTAAGGAGATACCGCTTGATCTGAATGAATACCATATCGCGGTTATTATGCCTGATATCCATGTCTCTACAGCCGAAGCTTACAGTGGCGTGAAACCGGTACCTTCAGATGTTGATCTGGAGGAGGCGATCCGATTGCCTATTCAGGAATGGAAATTCCATATTCGAAATGATTTTGAAGAATCTATTTTCGAGCGTTATCCCTTGCTCAAAGAAATTAAAGATGCTTTGTATCATAAAGGGGCAATATACTCCTCGATGTCAGGTTCCGGCGCTGCAATCTATGCCATTTTTTGGGAAAAGATGGATTTAAGTGAGTTTTCCAGATATGGTAAGGTTTACTATCCCGTTGCATTAGACAGATAATTACAGTTTGTAAAAAGCAATAGGCCATACTTAAGTCTAAATGTATGCCTATTGCTTTTTAGACTGATAATATTAATATTCTTCTTCTACTTTGTAATCTAATAGCTCACTGGCTTCTTTGAGGACCTTCTCTTTTCTTTCCTTGTTAAGTCCAAGAATATCCAGTTTATCCGGATTGTTTACAAGATCTTTTACCAAGATCAACTGATTTTTTAACAGCTGCTGTTCTTCCAGGTCCGAAAGGGTGGTTAAACAGGTGACCGGATAAAAGACGGCTTTATCGACTCTTCTTTTTATACTATTCTCTTTCGGATAATCCCAAGAGAGCAAGTTGATGCCGTAATAAGTTGCAAAATCGATCGAATCTGATGTGAAGTAGGCATTAGTGATTAGCCAGCCTTCCTGAAACTGTAATTTTTTGCCAAAAAAATCATAGTCAATTCCGCTGATATCTTTGAACCTCGATAGGTAGTACATTGGTGTGGTAACGGAGATCTTGGCGTCAATGTCATTTCTAAACTTACACTCCGCTGTCATCAACTTACCATCTTTATAGGCAACCACATCCAATTCATGCGAAACAGCATGGCCTTGTACCGTCTGTCCAGTGGTACTTTCATATCCAATTGAACGAAGCAAATGGGAGATGTATTTTTCAAAATAAAAACCCTCAGGTCCAAGATCACGTAAGGCTTTTTTTAGGCTGTATCGCGCGGCAAAAGAGTTTCGCACAGTCTTCAGTGTATCGAAAGCCAACTGATACAACTCCCTGGTTGAAATACCATCGTATATCTCACCGACAACACTACTGTATACTTCGTTTACTTGATCGCTATTTGCTCCCGAACGGGAAAGTGAATGCCGTAAGGCTTCTCCATTAAAGGGTACTAATTCACCGGAATATTTTTTGACTTGCATGGATATTTAATTTGATAAATACGAATATAAGGGATGTGATCCGAGAAATCATATAAAACTATTATTCTATTTCTAAACTTTTTTGGATCACAATTTGTTTACATAAAGAAACAATACTTAAATATAGATAATTATGAGTAACCTATTGCTATTTGCATTTGACAAGATTAAAGCTAAGATAAAAGATGATTGCATTGAGGAGAATATTGGTGCTTCCGAGCGCGTGCTGTCTGTGATTGCCGGTGGCTTTATTTTAGGTTTAGGCGTAAAAAAGATATTTAAATCTCCACTTGCTGGGCTTTCAGGATTGACCCTTGGTGGGACGTTAATTTATCGTGGCGTGACAGGACATTGTGATGTCAAAAAATTGCTGGAAGATAAAGATGTTAAAAAAGTTGAGGTAATAGAACATCGTTATTTTGTTAAATAACGATGGGCTTAACTGTTAGTCTACTAACAAATAAACTGATAGTCAGTTTTGGAGGTGCTTACTGAAGTTTAACTCATACCTTATAAGGGTCAAAATTTTACTTGTTAGCAAGCTGTCACCATCATATTAGCGCAATGGCTCCAATATAAAAGGTGGACTCTGCGTGGCCTTACAGCAGACTCGTAGTGATCGCAGTACGAATATAGAGCGAATATACCGGAAATTGGTGGGGGCTAAAACAGAGTGCAAACATAAGCGGCCGAAAATCATCTTTTCGGCCGCTTATGTTTTAAATCCTGCTGTTTAATCAGCTATTTATACATTAAAACGGAAGTGCATAATATCACCATCTTGTACAATGTAAGTTTTTCCTTCTACAGACAATTTTCCGGCTTCCTTTACAGCACTTTCTGAACCTAGACTAACAAAGTCATCATATTTGATTACTTCAGCACGGATGAACCCTTTCTCAAAATCTGTATGAATGACACCAGCTGCCTGAGGGGCTGTAAAACCATTCTCAATTGTCCAGGCACGTACTTCTTGAACGCCTGCTGTAAAGTAGGTCGCTAAATTTAATAAGGAATATGCTGCTCTGATCAATTTATGGACTCCGGATTCCTCTAATCCAAGATCATCTAAAAACATCTTACGCTCTTCATAACTCTCCAATTGAGCGATTTCAGACTCAATTTGTGCAGATATAACCAATACTTCAGCTTTTTCATCTTTCACTGCTTCTTTTACACGATCCACATAAGCGTTACCTGTATTAACAGAGCCTTCGTCCACATTACATACGTAAAGTACAGGTTTTGCTGTTAGTAAAGCTAAGTCTTGGATAAATTCAAAATCCTCTGCTTCAATAGCTGCTGTACGTGCTGATTTGCCTGCCTCCAAATGTTCTTTAACGACAGATAGGATATCGAAGGTCTTTTTAGCATCTTTATCACCACCCGTTTTTGCCATTTTCTCAACTTTTTGGATACGTTTTACCACAGTATCCAAATCCTTAAGTTGCAATTCTGTGTCGATGATTTCTTTATCTCGGATCGGATCTACTGATCCATCAACGTGGATAACATTACCATCATCGAAACATCTCAAAACGTGGATGATCGCATTTGTTGTGCGGATATTTCCTAAAAATTGGTTACCTAATCCTTCACCTTTTGATGCTCCTTTTACCAGTCCGGCGATATCGACGATTTCAATGGTATTTGGAACAATACGTTGTGGATTGACTAACTCAGCTAATTTATTTAGACGGGCATCCGGTACGGTAATTACCCCAACATTTGGTTCAATAGTACAAAATGGAAAGTTTGCTGCCTGTGCTTTCGCATTCGACAGACAGTTAAATAATGTTGATTTACCAACGTTTGGTAAACCTACGATACCGCATTGTAAAGCCATATATAGTGCAAATTTTTGAAATTCCACAAAGATAGAAAATTCACTGTAATTTTTAACTATCTTGTAGAATGCTTCGATGGTACAAAATTGATAATGCCCAATTTCTAAAGGATAAGGGGATAACAGAGCATAATTTTGGCGGAAAGACCATTTGTCTTACTTGGTTTGAGGATCAATTGCATGCCTTCTCTAGGAAATGTCCCCATGCGGGCGCTCCGCTCAAAAATGGTTGGTGTGAACGGGGTAAAGTGATCTGTCCCTTCCATCGCCATGAATTTGATCTTGTAACAGGCAAGGGTAATCCTGCCCAACATGACTTTATCCATATTTACCCTGTTAAAGAGGAAGAAAATGCCTATTATGTGGGTATTGAGAAAGGGTTTTGGCAAAGTTTTCTCGGTTCTAAAAGTAACTAAAGTATCATATCTCTTGATGCAATCGCATATCTAAGCAGTAAATAAGTATATTTGCTTTCGAAAACAAATTAAAAACATGCAGGGGAAAAAGATTGGTATAATTGGTAGCGGAAGCTGGGCGACGGCCATGATCAAGATGCTATGCGAAAATGACCAAGACAAACATATTTTTTGGTGGATTAGAAAAGAGGAGGATGCAGAGTATATTCAACAATTTAAACACAATCCAACCTATTTGAGTGGCGTTTCTGTTGATTTGAGTATTACAACCATCGATACCAATGCCAAAAATGTTGTTGTTAATTCGGATATTGTTATTTTAAATACGCCAGCAGCCTATTTAAAAGATGCATTGAGAGGAGTCACAAAGGAAGATTTTAAAGACAAAATAGTCGTGTCAGCCATCAAAGGGATAATTCCTAAGGATAACCTGATTATCGGCGAGTTTTTGGAACAGCATTACGCAGTCGATATCGAACGGATCTGTGTGGTCGGAGGACCTTGCCATGCGGAAGAAGTCGCCTTAGGTAAGCTGTCTTACCTGACATTTGGATGCAAAAATTTGGATAGTGCAGCCCTGGTTGCTTCGTTTTTATCTTCCAGAGTCATTAAAACGATCTTATCGGAAGATATTTTAGGAATTGAATTTGGAGCTGTATTAAAGAATATTTATGCCCTTGCCGGGGGTATATGCCATGGGTTGGGCTATGGCGATAACTTTCAGGCAGTTTTGGTTTCCAATGCCATCCGCGAGATGCGTCGGTTTGTTGCTAAAGTAGATGGCGATACATCCCGGGATGTCAATACCTCGGCTTATCTGGGAGACCTGTTGGTCACGGCATATTCGCAGTTTAGCCGCAACAGAACATTTGGTAATATGATCGGTAAGGGGTATAGTGTGCAATCGGCTCAGCTTGAAATGAATATGGTGGCCGAAGGTTATTATGCTTCTGCTTGTATTCAGGAATATGCCGAAAAATATGCTGTCGAACTACCTATTTGTGATGCCGTATACCAAATTTTATATCAACATCAGCCTGCATCTAAAATTATTCAAGCCCTGAGCGAAAAATTAACATAAACTAGCGATAGAGTAGATGATTACAAAAGAAGCGATAGCTTTAGCTTATAAAGAAATTCAAGATGAAATATGCCAGGCCTTGGAACGCTTGGACGGTTCGGCCCGCTTTGAGGAGGAACTATGGGAAAGAGAAGGTGGTGGTGGTGGCCGAACACGGATTATTCAGAACGGAAATATATTGGAAAAAGGTGGAGTCAACTTTTCTGCTGTGCATGGCAAACTGCCTGAGACAATAAAAAAAGCGTTTGGTGTCGATGAAGACGATTTTTTCGCCACAGGAGTTTCTATTGTCATTCATCCCAATAATCCATGGGTACCGATCATTCATATGAACATCCGATATTTCGAATTGAATGAACAGATGCGTTGGTTTGGAGGGGGGATTGATCTGACACCACATTATGTGAATGAAGATGATGCTCAGTTTTTCCATAAACAATTGAAAACGGTCTGTGATAAACATAATCCGACTTTTTATGATGAATTTAAAAAATGGGCCGATGACTATTTCTTTATTCGTCATAGACAAGAAACGCGTGGAATAGGAGGGGTTTTCTACGATAAATTAAACACAGCGAAAACAGGTATGGCTATGGAAGATATCTTGGCATTTTCCTGTGACCTAGGTCGTAGCTTTGCACCGACCTATACTGCGCTGGTTGAAAAAAATAGAAATAAAGTATATAACGAAACGCAGAAAAATTGGCAATTGATTCGTCGGGGACGCTACGTTGAGTTTAATTTGGTCTGGGATTCTGGTACTAAATTTGGACTGGAAACAAATGGCCGCATAGAGTCCATACTGATGAGTCTACCATCTCAAGCCAATTGGGTATACGATCATCACCCTGAAGAAGGCTCCGAAGAAGCCAAGACCTTATCCTTGTTGCGAAAAGGTATTAACTGGATTTCATAAAATCGATAAAGAACTAGATGGTTTCATACCAAAAATTTACCTTAGAAAACGGCCTACGTGTGTTGGTACACGAGGATCATAACACGGCAATGGCCTGTGTAAATATATTGTACGATGTAGGCGCAAGGGACGAATCGCCGGAGCAGACTGGTTTTGCCCATTTATTTGAGCATTTGATGTTTGGTGGTAGCGTTAATATCCCTAGTTTTGATACAGAATTACAAAAAGTAGGTGGTGAGAATAATGCTTTTACGAGCAATGATATCACCAATTACTATATTACTTTACCCTCTTCGAATCTGGAAACAGCACTTTGGTTAGAATCGGATCGTATGTTAAGCTTAGCGTTCTCTCCACAGAGTCTTGAAGTACAGCGGAATGTTGTGAGTGAAGAATTTAAACAGCGTTATCTCAATCAACCTTATGGGGATGCTTGGCTTAAATTGCGTCCTTTAGCGTATAAGGTGCATCCATATCGTTGGGCCACCATTGGCAAAGAACTAAAACATATCGAAGATGCGACGATGGAGGATGTTAAGGCTTTTTTCAAATTACATTACAATCCACAGAGTGCAATTATGGTTGTCTCTGGTGATGTGCATTATGAAGAGGTTAAATCCTTGGTTCAGAAATGGTTCGGTGATATTGATCCTGGTCAAAAATATAACCGTCAGCTACCGCAAGAACCGATACAAAAGGAACTAAGAAGGGAAACGACCTTTGCTCCAGTACCATTAGATGCACTTTATATGGCTTTTCACGGACCAGCACGACTGGAAGATGGTTACTTTGCCATGGACCTACTCTCGGATATCCTTTCCAGAGGATCTTCATCAAGACTATACCGTAGACTAGTAAAAGAAGAGCAGCTCTTTAGTGAGTTAAATGCCTATGTGATGGGCAGTATCGATAATAACCTGTTTGTTATCGAAGGTAAGCCATCCGAAGGAATATCGTTGGAAGAAGCCGAACGTGCAGTATGGGGAGAACTCGATCTGTTGAAAAAAGAATTGGTATCTAATACCGAACTGGAAAAAGTTAAAAATAAAATCGAGTCGACAAATGTATTTGCTGAATTATCAATCTTGGATAAAGCAATGAATTTGGCCTTTCATGAGTTGCTTGGTGATGCCGATGGTATCAATACCGAAGTTTCGAAATATTTGGCTGTAACCGCCCAAGAAGTACAAGCTCAAGCACAAGCTATTTTTAATCCCGAAAACGCATCAGTATTAATGTATAAAGCACAAGAGGAGGAGATACGACATGTTGGATAGAACAAAAGCACCTGAATTCCGTGAAATCGGTCATATAAGTTTGAAGGAACCTGTCAAAAAACAGTTCGCAAACGGATTGCCAGTGTATGTATTTCATTCTCCAGAACAGGAACTTGTCCGTATTGAATGGATTTTTGAAAATAAATACCTCGATGGACAAAATGAAAATCCGCTCCTGAATAGTGCATTAAGTGCATTGCTAAAAGAAGGTACAATGAGCATGTCTAGTGCCGAGATTGCAGACAAAGTAGATTTTTATGGCGCATTTCTTGTTCCTGAATACTCTTTTGATGTAACCTCCTTGTGCTTGTATACGTTGAACAGACATAGCCAGGTTCTGCTACCGCTTGTCAAAGATATACTGACAGAAGCATCTATTCCACAGGAGGAACTTGATACCTATCTCCGTAACAACAAACAAAAATTTCAGGTATCCATTCAAAAAAATGATTATCTGGCACGACGCAAGTTTTACAATTTGGTTTTTGGTGAAAGCAACCGTTATGGTCGTACACCAAAACTAGTTGATTATGATTTGATTAGCCGTGATCAATTGATTGCATTATATCAGAAAGAAATTGTGCCGAGTAATTGCACATTGATTGTGTCTGGAAATGTTTCTGATAATTTGATGAAAGAGTTGGAGCAGATTTTTGGATTCGAATGGCGAGAAGATGCAGCAGTCACTACCGCAAATAATCCTGTATTTATTCAAGATGCCGGTGGTATAGCTTACGAAGAAAAAGAAAATGCACTACAATCAGCTATTCGTCTGGGCAATCAAACCATTTCGAGAACCCATCCCGATTACCCTGCGCTACAATTTGTAAATACATTATTCGGTGGATTTTTCGGTTCGCGATTGATGCGAAATATCCGTGAAGAAAAAGGATATACCTACAGTATTGGTTCGGCGGTTGCGACCTTAAAACATACCGGCTTCCTAACAATTGCTACGGAAGTTGGTGTAGATGTAACAAATGCAACGTTAACAGAGATCGAGAAAGAAATCAACCTGTTGAAGACCACATTAGCCCTAGACGAAGAAGTCGAGTTGGTGAAAACCTATATGGAGGGATCGATGTTGGGTTCGTTGGAGAGTATCTTTTCTCACGCGGATAAATTCAAAAATGTCTTGTTGAACGATATGAGCTTAACGTATTATTCTTATTACATGGAGCAGGTCAAAAACATGACACCCGAGAAAGTTCGTGATATCGCAAATAAATATCTCGATTTTAACCAAATGATTAAGGTTGTCGTAGGTAAATTCAATCAGTTGGAACCGATTCATCAAGCGGTTGTAAATTAAATTTCACAGACTACAAAAATCAAATTCAACTTTGTATTTTTGGTTTTTGTAAAAAAAGCATACTATCCAGCATGGAATTAAAATTAAAGAGACCATTGGTATTTTTCGATTTAGAGACGACGGGAGTTAATGTCGCGACAGATCGTATTGTAGAAGTATCATTTTTGAAAGTGGTGCCCAGTGGTGAAGAAACTGTATATACGAAGAAAATTAATCCAGAAAGACCGATTCCTGCGGAATCAACCTTCTTTCATGGTATTCGGGATGAAGATATCAAAGATGCACCAACATTTAAAGCTATTGCGGTCGAATTGGCGGCATTTATTGGCGATGCGGATTTGGCAGGATACAATTCAAATAAGTTTGATGTGCCTATGCTTATGGAAGAATTTTTACGTGCAGGCATAGATTTTTCGTTGGAAGGGCGTGCTTTTGTTGATGTGCAAAACATCTTCCATCAAATGGAACAGCGTACTTTAAAGGCAGCGTATAAGTTTTATTGTGATGAAAATCTTGAAAATGCACATACTGCCGAAGCAGATGTTCGTGCTACATATGAAGTCTTAAAAGCACAGTTGACGAAATACGAAGGATCAGCATTTGAAGATCGTCATGGCGTTGTATCTTATCCTGTTGTCAATGATGTTGCTGCGTTGCACGAATTTACAAATTTAAGTAAACCCGTGGATTTCGCCGGTCGCATTGTATATAACGAAGATGGATTAGAGACCATTAATTTTGGTAAGCACAAAGGAAAACCGATTGTAGAAGTCTTTGAACAGGAGCCTAGCTACTATGCTTGGATGCAGAACGGTGATTTTCCTTTATATACCAAAAAAGTACTGGAAAATATCTGGATCAGATATAAGAAAGAAAAAAGCGAGCAAAAAGCGAAAGCGGCTCCGACGCATTCAGTAGAAGATAAAAAAACTGCTAAAAAGGAATTCAATCAGCAAAAAGAGGAGAAAGCTCAAAATATCTCTTTGGATATGTTGAAAGGATTGCAAGATAAATTTAAAAAATAACTTTATTAATAGCTTAGAAAAAGGATTATGGAATTCAAACAAGAAGTGGAGCATGTACAATGTCTGATTATTGGTTCAGGACCGGCGGGATATACAGCAGCAATTTATGCTGCCCGTGCGGATATGAAACCAGTGGTATATACAGGTATTGTACCGGGGGGGCAGTTGACACAAACAACAGAAGTGGACAATTTTCCGGGATATCCAAAAGGGATTACCGGTCCAGTTATGATGGAAGACTTACGGGAACAAGCTGAACGCTTTGGAACATCCGTACGCTTTGGTTATGTGACAAAAGTAGACTTCACAGGTGATGTACACCGCGTAGAAATTGATGGAACAGTTCAGGTTACTGCAGACACCGTGATTATTGCTACAGGAGCAACAGCGAAGTGGTTGGGCTTAGAATCTGAACAAAAATATAATGGTTTTGGTGTGTCAGCTTGTGCTGTCTGTGACGGTTTCTTCTTTAAAAATCAAGAAGTTGCTATCGTAGGTGCTGGTGATACCGCTGCAGAAGAGGCGACTTATCTCGCAAAATTGTGTTCGAAAGTACACATGTTGGTGCGTCGTGATGAGTTCCGCGCATCTAAGGCAATGGTACACCGCGTAATGAACACACCGAATATCGAAGTACATTACAACTCCGAAGCTAAAGAGGTTTTAGGCGATGGTCAAGTGGTGACAGGAATCCGTGTAATCAATAATAAAGATCAATCTGAGAAAGATCTGGAAGTAACAGGTTTCTTCGTGGCAATCGGTCATAAACCCAATACGGAGTTGTTTACTGGCGTATTGGAAATGGATGAAACAGGCTATCTGATTACCAAGCCAGATAGTACTGCAACCAATATCCCAGGAGTCTTTGCCTGTGGAGATGTACAGGATAATATATTCCGCCAGGCGATCACTGCAGCTGGTACAGGTTGTATGGCTGCGCTTGAAGCAGAAAGATATCTTGCTGCGAAAGAAAGCGGAGAATAAGATCCTCCAAATAGTGGATACCTTTGGGGTATCAGCTCTAGCGAGGATGAAATCTCAAAAAAAATGTAAACATAAGCCCGATTCGATATCGGGCTTATGTTGTTTTAGGCCACCATCTTCTACAATAATCCTGCTGATAGATTTATCTTACGACAATAAATAACTTTTTTAGGAAAGAACTGCCACTAATAACCTGCTAATTGATTCTTCTCACACAATAAAGAGCCCTTTATAAGAAGATCATAAATAGTTTTCAAAAAGACTACTAAATAAGTCGTCTTTTTGAAAACTATTTATATATTTGTATTGTCGTTAACAATTGGCGTTGGCAACGAATATAAAATCTAGACTACAAATTTTGAACAAGTATGAAAAACGACTATCTAAAACCGCTAAAAAGCAACCTAAAACCTATCCCAACTTTTAATCTTTTCTTCTTCATTTGTCGAATGCGAATGTGTAGTTAAGCACAACCATCTTTCTTGTTTATAAATCATTAAACAAGCAATTCGAGTTTTAAAAAACAAGAGTACCAAATGGCGTTGGCACTTGTTTGCATATTCATATTAAATAGAACTGACAATGAAAAATTTCAGCGTACTTCCGTATGCTATTTTAGTCGTGCTTTTTCTCTATACATTCGTATTTGCGGAGGCACAGCAACCTCAACCGATTATCAACGCGTCCCTAATAGGTACAGTTATTGACGCAACGACCAAAGAACCCATCGAGGGGGTGACCATACAGTTGGAGGCTGTTACACATAGCGTAAAAACAGATCAGAAAGGGAAATTCCAATTCGTAACCGGGCAAAAACTGCCTTTTACATTAATCTTAACTTTTGTTGGCTACCAGAAGAAAAGAATAATCGTCAACACATCACCGGCAATTATCGAGTTGGTTCCTTCATCCGAAGATCTGGAGGAAGTCGTCGTCGTGGGATACGGTACTCAAAAGCGCCGTGATCTGACGGGAGCTGTGGCATCTTTGCCAGAAAATCTGCTCAGACAGCCTGTTTCTTCACTAGATCAGACCTTGAAAGGAGGTATTTCCGGTGTCCAGGTTACACAAACTTCGGGACAACCCGGCGGAGGGGTGAGCATCCGTATTCGGGGAGGGGCTTCCATACAAGGCGGAAATGAACCTCTGTATGTCATCGATGGATTTCCAGTCTACAACCAGACAGAAAGCACTGGTGTGGGAAGCGGCACCCCTGTCAATCCGCTGGCCAGCATAAATCCAGCAGATATAGAAAGCATTGAGGTACTAAAGGATGCTGCTGCAACAGCAATATATGGATCTCGTGGGGCAAATGGCGTTATCTTGGTCACAACTAAAAAAGGTAAGGCTGGCCATGTACAATTGAACTATGACGGTAGTATAGGCGTACAGCGGGTTCTCAAAAACATTGATGTCTTGAATGCCCATGATTTTGCTATCCTTCGTAACGAAGCCTTATATGATGCTAATCCCAGCTTAGGTCCATATCAATATCGTAAACAGGCAGAGATAGACCAATTGGGCGAAGGAACAAATTGGCAAAAAGAAGCTTTTCGGACAGGTAACATACAAAATCATCAACTTGCACTGTCCGGTGGTGCTGAAAAAGTACAGTATTTTCTCGGTGCCAATTATTTTGATCAACAAGGTGTTATTGCAAATACAGACTTCAAACGTTTGGGGTTCCGTTCCAATATCAATGCAAATCCTTTCGATCGTTTGCAGGTAGGTGCCAATGTATCTATCAATAAAACCAATGCACAGATTGCACCAACGGGTATTGTCAATGCCTTGCTCATTATGCCGCCCACAGCAACAATCTACGAGCCAAATGGTGCGTATACGCTACGCAATCCATTTGAAAATATTTTTGCAAACCCCATTGCGACATTGAAAGAAACCACAAATACATCAAATGGTTTACGTATTCTGGGTACTTCCTTTGCGCAGTATCGTATATTAGAGGGGCTACAAGCTAAAGTGCTCTTTGGGGTTGATCTCAACAACCGCGATGATAAATTCTATCTACCATCCTACATCTATGAAGGGAGCGGATCCAAAGGAGAGGCAAGTCTAGGAAATTTAGATGGAACATCCTGGTTGAATGAAAACACCTTAACCTATACAGGCGCTATCGGACAGCATAATTTTAATGCTTTGCTTGGTTTTACACAGCAGGAAAATAAAAATGAAGTATTTAGGGCTGGAGCACAGAATTTTGTTACAGACGATTTGCTTTTCAATAGCCTACAGAGCGGTTCCACCATTACACGCCCTTCTTCGGATACCTACAATTGGGTGCTACATTCGTACCTGGCGCGGGTTAATTATAATTATGCCAATAAATACTATGCATCAGCGAGCATACGTCGCGACGGAAGTTCCAGATTTGGTGCCGACAATAAATGGGGTAATTTTCCCTCCTTGGCATTCTCCTGGCGTGTAGCGAATGAGTCTTTTTTTAAGCAAGCTTTTCCCGGTGTCAGTGATTTTAAGATACGCACCAGTTTCGGTACCACCGGCAATCAGGAGATCGGTCAATACCAGTCACTTTCAACCCTGTATAGTTTAAATTACCTCTTTGGAAATAACCTGGCAACAGGCTTTGCCTCGCAACGTATACCCAATAAAAACCTGGGCTGGGAGACAACCTTTCAATATGACGCTGGTTTCGACCTTACTGTCCTGAACAATAGACTACAGTTTACGATTGATTATTATTACAAAAAGACAAAGGATCTATTACTGAATGTGGAGATCCCCTGGACTTCGGGTTATGCCACTTCATTGCAAAACTTTGGTTCAGTTTCCAATAAAGGCGTGGAGTTTGGTTTGAAATCAAAAAATTTACAAGGCAATCTGAGCTGGAACACCGACCTGAATGTTTCGTTTAACCGCAATAAAGTACTAACTATCGGTGAAGGTGCGACATCCTATATCTCAGGAAACTATATTATTAAAGTCGGCGAACCCTTGGGTACTTTTTATGGTACCGTTACCGACGGTATTCTACAGTTGGGTGAGGAAAGTAGTAAAGGTGCATTGACGGGAAATGCAAATCCCAAGGCCGGGGATCGCTTATTTAAGGATATTAATGGGGACGGTCAATTTACAACAGCCAATGATCGCACGCTAATCGGTAATGCCCAGCCTGATTTTATATTCGGTATCAGCAATACTTTTTCCTACAAAGGGTTTGATCTCTCTTTCTTGATTCAGGGAACAGTTGGTAACGATCTACTGAATATCAACCGTCAAAATCTTGAGATGTTTACAGGGCAACAGAATGCATCCATCGATGCGCTTGACCGCTGGACTGCGGGTAATCCAAGTCAACTGTACCCTAGAGCGAAACTAGATCCGGCCCCCATATTTTCGGATCAATTTGTTGAAAGTGGTTCTTTCGCACGATTGAAGTCCCTACAACTTGGCTATAGCTTTCCAAAAGAATGGTTAAAAAATGCGCACATTACAAATCTGAATCTGTACCTGACAGCGCAAAATCTATTGACCTGGACGAGCTATAGGGGTTTTGATCCAGAGGTAACTTCGGGTAGCAATGTTCAGATTGGGACGGATGCCGGTATTTACCCAGCTGCCAAATCTGTTTCCTTAGGTGTTTCCTTAACCTTTTAATTTTTACAGATACCAATGAAAAAAATACATTTCCATCTTACTGTAGTATTGATTTTGCTGACAGGGATATCCTGCTCAAAATTGACTGAAAACCCCGAAAGCGCATTGGTTTCAGAACAGTTTTACCTCAATCAGGGGCAAGCAGTTGCCGCTGTAACAGGTACTTATCGAAAATTGTATGAGACAGGGCAGTCTCTTTACAATAGCCTTTTCCAGATTGGTGTGGAGATGGCAACAGATGACTATGAAGCTGGACCCAGAGCACGGAATGCCCATGTACGTGCCCTAAGCAATCTGACCCATGACGCCTCAAATGATCGAATGGAGCAACTCTGGAAACAGAGCTACGATGCAATTAATGCATCAAACCTAAACATTGTCAATATCGAAGGGATGACACAAAATCAGATTGAAGCAACAGTACAGCAGCGTCTGATCAATGAAGCAAAATTTCTCCGTGCATTGCACTACTTCAACCTGGTACGCTGGTTTGGTCCAGTTCCGCTTGTGGTACGCCCTATAGAAACCTTATCCACGCAAGAGTTGTATGTGACAAAGGCCTCTGAAGATGATGTGTATGCACAGATCATCAATGATCTGAAAGCGGCCTCCAGTCTGCCAAATTATAAGAATTATAGCGATGCAGATAAGGGGCGTGCTACATCCGGAGCGGCTAGAAGTCTTTTGGCTAAGGTATATCTAACCCGAGCGGATTGGACAAATGCCAAACTGCTTGCTAAGGAGGTGATTGATAAAGAGAGTTATGCGCTTTTTCCGAACTTCGCTGATGTCTTCGATATAGAGAAAAAAAATGGTGTTGAACATATTTTCTCAGCGCAGTTTAAAGGGAACAGCGGCTATCAGGGCAATTCATTGGCCAGTCGTTCGGCACCAGCCGATATACCAGGTATCAATGGGGATTATGCCGACGCCCTACACGCCGAAGGCGGGCTTTACAAAAGCTTCGTAGCAACCGATAAACGTCTCCCCATCACATTTACAACTGGCATGACATCACCTGCCGACGGGAAATACTATGCATTGGCTAAGCCACAATTCAATAAGTATTACGATGAGACCGTGGTCGGTAACCAGTCACAGTCTGCGAAGAATACACCCATCATCCGTTATGCTGAGGTCTTACTCATTTTTGCTGAAGCGGAAAATGAGTTAAATGGTCCTACGAAGGAAGCAAGAGATGCAATCAACGCGGTACGCACACGGGCAGGGGTGGAGAACGTGCTGGATAAGGAGAATAAAGATAGTTTTCGGGAGCTTGTATTTGAAGAACGCCGCAAGGAATTGGTGTATGAGTACCAGCGCTGGTTTGACCTCGTACGTCGGGGAGCAAACTATTACGTCACAAAACTCAAAGCAGCGGGGAAAACAAACGCAGCAGCAAGACACCTTCACTTTCCAACTCCGCAGCGAGAGCTGAATTTAAACCCAAAACTGGTCCAACATCCAGATTGGTTGGCGAAATAATAAAGATATAAGTTCAACAAAACGAGATAAATTATGAAAACAGTATTTATTCTTTTATTGACCGGTTTAAGTAGCTTGCTGAATAGAAGTACAGCGCAGGATAAGCGGCCAAATATTGTCTTGATTCTGGTCGACGATTTGGGTTTTTCAGATATAGAGCCTTATGGTGGGACAGATTTCCATACACCGAATTTGACGGAATTGGCGCAACAAGGCACGCGTTTTCAGGAGTTTTATAACAATTCGATCTGTGCCCCAACACGCGCAACATTGTTGACTGGGCAATATGCCCATCGCGCCGGTATGGGCTATTTTAACGTTAATCTCGGCTTGCCGGCCTATCAGGGATTTCTAAATCAAGAATCGCGGACATTGGCCGAAATACTTCGAGGAGCAGGTTATTCGACTATTATTTCCGGGAAATGGCATGTCGGCGACGATAATGATCAATGGCCTGCACAACGTGGGTTTGAACGCTCCTTTAATTTTGTAGGCGGGGCCTCCAATTTTTATGAAATCAATGATCCCGAAAACCCTACCGTACCATTGTATAGAAACAATAAAGCCTTCTATTTACCTAAAAATCGGTATCTAACAGATGAAATCACTGATCAGGCAATCGGTTTTCTACGCGAGCAGGCGCAGGATAAAAAACCATTTTTTCTATATCTCGCCTTTAATGCGCCACATTGGCCTTTGCAGGCTCCGGAAGAGGAAACCCAAAAATATAATGGCGTATACCAACAAGGTTGGGATAGCCTGCGTGTGAAACGCTACGAAAATGCACTTCAAAAAGGTGTTTTTCCCAAAGGTCAGACTATCGCTGCAAAGGATTCAAGTGTGCAGGAATGGAACAAGCTTACCTATGATGAACAACAATATTGGCAACGTCGGCAACAAGTGTTTGCCGCAATGATCGATCGTGTGGATCAGAGCATCGGAAAGGTTCGGCAGACATTAAAAGAACTAAAAAAAGATAAGAACACCATTATCATCTTTTTATCCGATAACGGCGCCCAAGGTGGTGAGCGTAATCGCATTTATACATCCCGAAATACCGAAACCGTTGGTTTGCCAGGCTCCTATGATATGCAAAATAGCAGCTGGTCCCAAACAGGAAATTCACCCTTGCGGAGCTATAAGGACAATCCTTACGAAGGGGGCATCGGTTCACCCTTTATTGTCTGGTATCCCAAAGAAGTTAAAGCCAATGTTGTGAAGCGGGGAACAGGACACCTGATTGATATTGCGCCTACATTGTATGATTTTGCACAAGCGAAATATCCATCGAAAGAAGGGGACTTGACCACCAACCCACTACCAGGTATAAGTCTACGGCAGCTATTGCATACAGACAAAAACCAGGTTGACCGCCAAGCGCCCTTGTTTTGGGAACGGGCCGGAAACAAAGCTGTTCGATATGGTAAATGGAAACTTGTCTCTTTATTTAAGGAGGGAAATAAGCCGCAGCTGTATAATATCGACGAAGACCGCGGAGAAAATAGAGATCTCGCCGATCAATACCCTGAGATCGTCAAAGATCTCGAAGCTCGTTATACAGTCTGGGCAAAGGAAAATGGCGTGGTAGATTATAGACGGCTAAAGCCAACCGGTCAATTCCGCTAAGCACAGGAAGTAACTGGCTAATGGCTAGATAATTTAAATAGCTTCATCACAATTGAAACCGCCGAAGGCTGCATGAACCGAGCTCATGAATACCATTGAAAATAAATACTTATAAATAATACCTTAAAGGGAAAATTGATTATTGAATAAACAAACCGAGTGAACCGAACGATTGAGCTCGCGAATACCTTAAAGTACTAATTTAATGAGTAAACGAGCTCATTTATACCGATGAGACCAACACTTATACCGCCAAAGGCAGCGTGAATGTCTTAATCTAAAAATAATTGATGAACAAATAATTTATACAGATGAAAAAGATAACATTATATATAGCCCTTATTTTTGGATGGGCAGGTACTGTTCTGGCACAAAGTAAAAAACCAAATATTATCTTGATTCTCGCGGATGACCTTGGGTATTCAGATTTGGGTGCCTACGGCTCAGAGATTGAAACCCCCAATCTCGACCGTTTGGCCAATGAAGGGATACGGCTGAAACAGTTTTACAATAACTCCATCTGCGCACCTACACGTGCATCGCTGATTACGGGGCAGTATCAGCACAAAGCAGGGGTGGGGTATTTCTCAAATGATCTAGGTCTACCGGCTTATCAGGGTTATATCAATGCGGAGTCGCTGACCATCGCTGAAGTCCTTCGCTCCAATGGTTACATCACAGCGACATCAGGCAAATGGCATGTATCTGGTAAAGGCAAGAGTCTACCTTGGGATCGGGGTTTTGACTTAGTTTTCCCAAGAGAGGAAAAGAATGCTGATTCGGGTGCTCCAACTTTCAATAAAACAACAGATTCCGCGGGTTATCCCTTGGAAAGTTCCTTTTCCACAGAGCTGATCAATCGGGCAGCCGAAGGCTTTTTGGATCAGATCAAAGGTCAAGATAAACCCTTCTTTCTGTATTTGGCACATACTGCGCCACACTGGCCTTTAGTTGCCCTGCCACAGGATATTGCCAAGTACAAGGGACGCTATGATAAAGGGTGGGAAAGTATCCGTCGTGAGCGTTTTGAGCGTCAGAAGCAATTGGGTATTGTTGAAAATGGAACTGCACTCTCTGTTGCTGATGAAGATATTTACGATTGGGAGCGTTTATCTTTTGATCAAAGACAGCTATGGGCCCAGAAAATGGAGGTGTTCGCCGCGATGGTCGACCGTCTGGATCAGACTGTAGGCAAACTATTGCAAAAACTGAAAGACAACGGACAATTGGACAATACCTTAATCGTGTTTCTGTCTGATAATGGAGCACCAGCAGAGGATCTTGTTCGTTGGTTTCATGGTGCTCGATTAAATAATGGTCCGGTTGGCACGGTGGGCTCATTCGAATCACAAAGTAAAAACTGGTCCTATGCATCAAACACACCATTCAAGGCCTTTAAAGATTATACCTATGAAGGTGGTATCAACGCGCCGTTTATAGCTTGGTTTCCAGGCAAGATCGCACAGGGTATTAAAAAGGGTACTGGGCATATCATAGATTTGGCGCCGACCTTCTATGAATTGGCTGGAGCTGTGTATCCAAAAGAATATCAAGGACATCAGGCGAATAAGCTTCCCGGGAAAAGCCTGGTTCCCGTATTGTTACAGCAACAGGATACGGTCAAACGGGAAGAAGGTCTGTTTTGGGAACGGGCAGGTAATCGTGCCGCGCGGATCGGAAAGTGGAAATTGGTATCAACCTGGCCTTCCTATAAATGGGAATTATACGATTTGGACCAAGACCCCACAGAACGAAAAGATATAGCGAGCCAACATCACGGAGTTGTATCACGTTTATCAACAGCTTATTTTCGTTGGGCAAGGGATAATGGGGTGGTGGATTTCGCTGAATTGGAGCGTAAGGAACCTGTCAGTATGAAGGAATTTAGAGCGAGTAAAACCCAAGAAATCGCTGCACCAGCGTTTCGCTTTTAGGAGGGGGAAACATTTATAAAACTGAGCTTCAGGTATACGGGAGAACATGCAAATTGATCCGAAGAAGTGTAGACCAAACAAAAGAGCAGCAAATCCAAAGGATTTGCTGCTCTGCTATAACAATTGAACATTCGATATTCAATTCCAATTGGGTTCAGTTTTAGAAAGCTGACTTTTGGAATAGTTACATTCACTATTTGTTTTCTTCGACTTCAAATACTGTGTCAATCTTCCAGGTACTCTTATCTTTGGAAGCTGCAACAGCCAGGCGGTCGCAGCGTTCGTTCAAAGGATGACCAGCATGCCCTTTGACCCATACCAGCTTGACCTTGTGTAATTTATAGACGTTCATTAAACGTATCCATAAGTCCTTATTCTTTTTTCCGGCAAATCCTTTTTGGATCCAGCCATAGACCCATTTTTTATCAATCGCATCAATGACATATTTGGAATCGGAATATACAGTAACCGCTTGGTTTAAATTTTTTAATGCTTCCAGCCCCACAATAACAGCCATTAGCTCCATGCGGTTGTTTGTCGTTTTTCGATACCCTCCTGAAAATTCCTTTTCGATGAGTTTCCCTTTAAATGCTTCGTTGTCGCCTGTATAAATGGTCCTCAAAATGGTTCCATAACCACCCGGTCCCGGATTTCCGCTTGATGCCCCGTCTGTATATAATTCGATCATACCCTTCAAACTTAGATAAATTTGCGTTGAAATACAATTATAATTGTGCCCATAGCCTCTAAAGCTTGGTACTCTGTCAGTAATATTGAGGAGTTATACGGTTTAGCAAAGGCTTCCTCGCTGTAATTTATCGCTTACACAATAGGATTCTGACGATTTATATGTATTTTGCCGGCTTAAACTCGTTATGTAATTGATAATTTAGCTTTATGAAGTTTCAAAAGGTTTCTCTTTTTGTTCTTTTGGCGTCGACCTGTCTAAACGTCACCGCCCAGAACAATGTACCAGCACAAAAAATGGAATGGTTTGAGGATGCCAAACTCGGGATTTTTATTCATTGGGGTATTTACTCCGTTGATGGAATCTCAGAATCGTGGTCATTCTTCAATAATTATATTAACCACGATAATTATATCAAGCAGCTTGATGGATTTACAGCTAAAAATTATAGGCCAAAGGAATGGGCTAAATTGATCAAACAGGCTGGGGCAAAGTATACGGTTATCACAACCAAACATCACGATGGGATTTCTTTGTGGAATACCAAAGCGGATAAGGCTATTACAACAGTGAAAGATGCCGCTGCAAAACAGGATGTTATTACACCATTTGTGCAAGCTATACAGCAAGAGGGCCTGCATACAGGGTTATATTATTCATTGCCAGATTGGAGCCATCCCTATTATGATGTGTTTACTCGCGCAAGAAAGCGTTATGAACTGGCAAAAGAACCCAACCGTTGGAACCATTATGTAGACTATTATCAGAAACAACTCAGTGAGTTATCACAGCAATATAAACCCGAACTGATCTGGTTTGATGGGGACTGGGAGCATAGTGCCGAGGAGTGGAAAGCAAAGGAAACTCTGGCGCTGTTGCGTAAACATAATCCGAATATCATTATTAATTCGCGATTGAACCATCACGGTGATTACGAAACACCAGAACAGGGTATTCCTGTAACTCGTCCAGAAACTAAGTTTTGGGAACTATGCTACACCATGAACGACTCCTGGGGCTATCAACCATTTGACAAGAAATACAAATCACCCAACATGATTATCCGCACCTTGGTTGATTGTATTTCGATGGGCGGAAATCTGTTGTTAGATATCGGTCCAAAAGCAGATGGAAGCATTCCTGAAGAGCAAATGAATATTTTGAAGCAGCTGGGAAGATGGACAAATAAACACGCAACGGCTATCTATGGTACAAGAGCAGGTATTCCATTCGAGAATTATCAAGGAAAGTCCGCTTTGTCAAAAGATGGGAAAACCCTTTATCTCTATGTATATGAGCAAAAACCACAATTACAACTAAAGGGTTTGCTGAATACAGCTCTTCCAGAGCTTTCTGTTGTGGGGAATGCCGCCTCAAAGGTGACAGCAACGACTGCCGATGCCGCGATCCAATTGGACCTAACGAAAGTTAACTTTGACCAAGATGTTACTGTTTTAGCATTGAAATTCAAGGATAAGGTTCAATGGCAAGCTCCTCAGGAAAAAGAGGTAAGCCTGGAAAATGTTTTAAATAACAAGCATACTGGTACTGCGTTAAATCAAATTGCGTCAACGCTGCATGTTGGAAAGAATATCTTTGATCATTCCGGTTTGACATTAGACGGTATGGAGACTAAGTTGCCTACAGGGAACTTGACAAATCCAGCCGTGTTGGATTGGGTTAAAAAGCATGCTGAAGCACTTTATGAAACCGGAAAAGGCTTGCCAGAGGGTCATTATGAAGGCTTAAGTGCACTTGCCAAGGACCGTCAGACCCTTTATCTTTTTGTGGAAGGAACTCCGACAGGACCTATTGCACTTAAAGGAATAAAGAATGGTATCGCACGTATTCGAGTCGTAGGTGAAGGTTCTATGATCAACCATGAGATTTTCAATAAACTCTATTGGAGCAGTATTCCAGGGATAGTTTATATCCAGGCACCAAAAGAGCGTTTGGATAAAAATATGACTGTTATTGCGGTATTGTTGGATTCGCCTTTAGCATTGCACCGTGAAAAGGTGGGCGCAATTGAAAATAATCTGTAACTCACTTTTATTAAATTATTTCGAGCCCAAGATAATCCTATCTTGGGCTTTTTAGTTCTAGATGAATGGTAATATTTGATGTTTATCTTATGGAGAGAAGCATTTTTTATATTAACTTAGGCAGATGAGTTTATCGCATATTTTTCTGCTGTCTTTGTCAACGGTTATGCTCTTAGTTTCCTGTAGTGCCGGAGATGGAAATAAAATGGAACGACAACGAGCGGATTCGCTGTGCACTGAAGTAATCAATGGAAAATTAAACCTGGAGCAATTGGCGGAATCCGATGAATTTATGTATTTCGATGAAAAATATTTTCATGAGCCTGCCGATTTGAAGACAACTCCTGCTTTTGATAAGGTACAGATTCAGCTTGTGACTTATCGGATTTACAAACATGTCAAACTTGTGGATAACAGATATCAATTTGCTGTAAAACAAGCCAAGGATCTACATATACCCAACAAAGCATTTGTCTATTACCAACGGTCTTTTGATGAGATGAACCGAAAGGCGGCAGCTAGTAAAGATTCGATTCGTCTGGAGCTCCCAGATGATTATGCCACTAGGTTGATAAGGGAATAAGACAGGTTGTTCATTTTCAAAAGAAAGTATGTCTGAATCTACCAGAATCGGGAGATTTTCTTATTTTTAAAGGACTAAAAAGCCAAATGGAAAAGAAAAATATCGTTGTATTAACGGGAGCAGGTATTTCTGCCGAAAGTGGTATACCAACTTTTAGGGATGCGAATGGACTATGGGAAGGGCATGACGTGATGGCTGTAGCCTCCATCGAAGGTTGGAACAAAAATCCAGTACTGGTGCAGGAATTCTACAACCTTAGACGGAAAGCAGCATTGGCCGCACAGCCAAATGCAGCACATCTCGCCTTACGTCAATTAGAGTCAGCTTACCAGGTTACGATCATTACACAAAATGTAGATTTATTGCATGAACGGGCTGGTTCCACAAAGATTATCCATTTACATGGCCGTTTGGATCAATCCAAGTCATCCCTCGATGATCGGTTGGTTTATCCAATTGAGGGGGACGAGATAAAAATGGGCGAACTCTGCGAAAAAGGTAGTCAACTGCGACCAAATATTGTCTGGTTTGGTGAGGCTGTCCCAGAGATTGAACGGGCGATGTTGCACGTTGCTGAGGCAGACATCCTGATTATTATCGGAACTTCGTTACAGGTTTATCCTGCCGCAGGACTTCGGGAATTTGCACCGAGCCATTGCCGATCATTTTTAATAGACAAACAGATCCCGAATAGTACAGCGTTGGGCCGTTTACAATGTTTTGAACAGGCAGCGACGGTGGCAGTACCAAATTTGGTAACACAGCTACTTCAGGAAGCCTCGGATAAAAGCTAATATAATAATGAATTATGAACCTGTCTTGGGTGTGAGTTAAATGGAATAAAATTTTAAAAAATGAAAAGAATAATAGGATTGTTCTGTGGTTCTGTTTTGGCGATTTCCTGCCACAACAACTCGGAGGTAAAAGTAAACACAAGTACAAACAATGCGCCGATACAACTCGATAGCGCACAAGCAAAACATCTCCTTACATTGCCCTTGCACTGTATTGACGTTGAATATCCCAACAAATTGGGACAGGTGCTTGGAAGTGATCAGGATTTGAAGGGACCACGGACGCTGCACCCCATTTTTTACGGCTGTTTTGACTGGCATTCATCTGTCCACGGCTATTGGTCAATTGTGCGGATTTTAAAGCAATTTCCGGATTTGGATAAATCTGGAGCTATACGGAAGCAGCTTAATCACAATATTACAGCCGAAAATGCAGCAATAGAACTAGCTTTCTTCCAGGATAAAAATAATAAGAACTTTGAGCGGACCTACGGTTGGGCTTGGCTCTTACAGTTGCAAAAAGAATTATTGACCTGGAAAGATCCAGATGCAGAACGTTGGGCAAAAATTCTGGATCCAATGGCAAAGCATATTATGAAAGCTTATCAGGAATATTTACCGAAATTGGTCTATCCAATCCGGACAGGCTATCACGACAATTCAGCTTTTGGTCTTTCATTGGCATTAGACTATGCAAGGGGGACAAACAATGCCGTCTTCGAAAAATCGTTGACGACAAACGCTGTGAGACTATATGATCATGATAAAAACTGTAATATCTCTTTTGAACCCAGTGGAAGCGATTTCCTTTCACCCTGTCTTGAGGAGGCGCTCTGCATGAGTGTAGTTTTAGGAGAGGACCAATATCGAAAATGGTTGAAAGATTTTCTTCCCGAAATTTTTAATCCGGATTTTAACTTGGAACCTGGTATCGTAAAAGATCGTACGGATGGACATCTGGTTCATTTGGATGGCTTGAATTTTAGCCGGGCTACCTGTCTGAATGGCATCGCTAAGGCACTCCCTGAATTGAAGCATTTGCACGGTTTGGCCAATAAACATTTAAAATATTCATTACCCAATATCACTTCCAAAGATGATTATATGGGATCGCATTGGCTGGGTACTTTTGCCCTATATGCCCTTTCTAAAAATTAAAATACAGTCCTTATATTTCTATTGATATAAGGACTGTATTTTACATGTTTTTCTCACCCCATTCATCCATGAGGACCAAAATTTTTTCCAGTGAGCGACCAAGCTCGGTCAGTTCATATTCTACTTTGGGCGGTACCTGTTGATAGACAATTCGATTAATCAGCCCATCCTGCTCCAGTTCTTTCAATTTAGCGATGAGCATGCGCTCCGAAATGCCAACCAATCTTTTTCGCAATTCACCGTAACGTAGTCTTTCCTCATGGAGGAGATAAGACAGCATATTTATTTTCCATCTTCCACCAATAGTAGATAAGGTAAATGCAATACCACAATGATCTTTCCAATAAGTTTCATTGATCGCATTGGTGGAATTCTCTTTTCTGTTGTTCATACTTACTTTTTTGTTGGTATCATACAATTTGGTACGTACTGTTAATCATGCAAATTAATAAAGAAATTTGTAGTTCATCTAATAAAATATAAAAATGGAAATTATAAAATCTATTGTTCATTGGTTGAGTTATGCCTATTACCTATACGTATTTGGATACGCTTCATTGTTTAAAGTCTTTCAGAAACAGTCCATGATGCAGAGCATGGATTCATTAGGTTTTAATAAAACATGGACTTTGGGCATTGGAATAGGAGAGTTGTTCGGTGTTATACTTCTTCTGATCGGTTTATACAAACCAGAGTTTAAGAATATCGGTATCTTGCTTCTGTTTCCGTTTGCCGTGGGGGCGTTGACAGCACATATGGCTCATCAGGAATACCATCATTTCTATAATTCGCTTATCATGTGTGTGCTGAGTATTGTCTTATTGGCAACGGACAAACATTTTAAAATCACCGTCTAGCTTTTTTGTGTAGCACAAATCAAAATCAATTGAAATATATTCATGATTTGTGCTACTTTTTAATTGTTTTGATTAATACTATCTGAGTGTTTTATTTGTTTCTATTGCTATTTAAAATAGTTTATAATGAATTTTTGAAAGAAATAGCACTATAGTAATGAAATATATCTTGATTATAAAAAGACTATAAAATTCAAGATTTGTGCTACTCGAAGCTTTGGTTCATGCAATAAATTTGAAAACAAATCCAGCATGGATTGACGGTATTATGCACAGGTATATCAGACATCTTTTTATAGTCATTATGCTCATTTTTTGTTGTAGCTCACCTGCAGGAAAAATGAATAGAGAAACCTCTGCGAAAGCTAGTCATCATCATTCCGTTACTACTGTTGCATCAGGACAGAAACATTATGATTTTTATTTAGACTCAACAGAAGAATGTGCATTTGAATTGAGTTATGAACAGCATTTAGCCTATGCTTTGTGGTTATGTGGTTTGGGCTTACTTCTATCAATCGCTTTTTTCTTTATGGCGAAGAAAGCCTGGGACAGCTTTTATGATTTTCAGAATAAATACCTGTCCAATAGAATTCCTGATCGGTATATCCTTTACCATTCCTTTAGACTTTACTGCTAAACTTCCTGCTATTTCTTGGTTAATTACACATAGCGCATTCACATTGCTATGTGATGTTTCACTCTTGTTTTGGAAGTAACGGCTTCTTTAACATCAACATCATCTGTACACATGAGTACGACACTTTATGCATTGGCCATCACAGCCATTACAATCAGTTTTTTTCATACGGCATCTGGTCCTGACCATTATCTGCCTTTTATAGTATTGTCCAAATCCAAAAAATGGTCGCTCGGTAAAACAATCCTTTGGACTGTGGTCTGCGGTTTGGGACATGTTTTTAGTTCGGTTATCTTAGGAATTATCGGTGTATATCTGGGCTGGCAGCTTAACAAAATTAGCTGGTTGCAAGATGTACGTGGAAATCTTTCCAGTTGGGCGCTGTTTCTCTTTGGCCTCGGTTATCTATCTTATGGTATCTGGAAGATTTATCGCAAAAAATCCCACAAGCATTTTGATGTGGTCGGCAATGAAGTTTATGTGCATGAACATAGTCATGGTAAAAGTTCTACTCCCCATCATCATCACCCGACAAAGGTTACACCTTTTGTATTATTTGCAATCTTCGTTATGGGGCCTTCAGAGCCTTTGATACCACTTTTATTTTTCTCGGGAGCACATCGGTCTATACCCGAAGTGATTACACTGATCAGTGTATTTACTGTTACAACAGTGATCACGATGGTCGGTATGGTGCTGTTGGGAATCTATGGTTACAATTTGCTCAATACGGAAAAGATAGACCGCTATGTGCATGCCATCAGCGGTACTGTATTATCCATTTGCGGAGCTGGTATGCTATTTCTTGGTTGGTAATCCGAAAGACTACCAAAAACTTAATTTACGATTACATATAAATGAACAAACATAAAATAATCCTTACGGCAGCACTGCTTTGCTTCTCCTATGTATATGCACAACAGCCCATCGTTCAGGGCCTGGTAAGGGATAAAGATAGCGGACAGCAGCTGGAGGAAGTGAATATTCGCTATCAACGTGGGTTGAAACATAGTCATACGGCATCAAACGGAACTTTTTCGGTGCAGCCTTCAACATTTCCGGATACCCTGATATTCAGTAGAGTGGGCTACCTCGAACAGCATTATATTCTGAACAGGCAACAATCTTCCATTGCGGTTGTTATGCAAAAAAATGAAGTGCAATTAAACCAGATTCAGGTGGATGCATTCAACGTCAACAAGACCTTGAGCAAAGTTGATCTAAACCGCATACCTGTAAATTCTGCGCAGGATTTATTACGTAAGGTGCCGGGTTTATTTATTGCACAGCATGCGGGCGGTGGAAAAGCTGAACAGATTTTCCTGCGCGGTTTTGACAACGATCATGGTACAGATATCGCTGTCAGTGCGGATGGCATTTCTGTGAATATGGTTTCACATGCTCATGGACAGGGATATGCAGATCTGCATTTTATTATTCCGGAAACAGTGAAAGATATTGATTTTGGTAAAGGTGCCTATTATGCGGACAAAGGTGATTTAAATACATCTGGTTATGTCAATTTTAACACCTTGGATCATTTGGACAATAATCTTTTCAAGGTCGAGGGCGGTTCTTTTGATTCTTGGCGTACAGTCGCGATGATAAACCTGTTGAATAATCACCAGCAAAATAAATATGCGTATGCTGCCGGTGAGTTTAATTATTCAAATGGACCTTTTGATGTAAAGCAAAACTTTAGCCGTGTTAATTTATTCGCAAAATATAACCAATGGATAGATCAAAAGCATTATATCAATCTGCAGGGAGCCATATTTAGTTCGGGTTGGAATGCATCAGGGCAAATCCCGGAAAGAGCCGTCAGTCGGGGCTTAATAAGCCGTTGGGGCTCAATTGACTCTACAGAGGGAGGTAATACTTCACGGATGAACCTTGCTTTACAGTATCGGGCCCTGATCAACGATGACGAAAGCTGGGAGAGTAATATCTACTTTTCCAGGTATAGATTTCAATTATTTTCGGACTTCACCTTCTTCTTGAAAGATCCCATGTATGGGGATGAGATCGAGCAAGTCGACAATAGATACTTGTATGGAATGGAAAACAAATACAATCGTCAATACCATTTTGAAAATAGTCAGCTTGCCTGGACTTCAGGCTTTGGACTTCGTGTAGACGACATAAAAGACCTACAGTTAAATCATGTATATCAACGAGATTCCTTATTGAATAGGTTGTCGCATATTACCGGAGTGGAGATGAATTTACATGCTTATACGAACCTTGACTGGCGTATTGGCAAATGGTTGATCAACCCAGCGGTACGAGTTGACCATCTCATTTTCAATATGCACGATAAGCTTCAGAGTGATCCCACTGGACAAGATGCCTCGGCAACGCGTATCAGCCCTAAGCTGAATTTTGGTTACACAATAAATAGTAAAGCACAAGTCTATCTGAAGACAGGTATGGGCTTCCATTCCAACGATATTAGAGTCGTTATGGCACAAAAAGGAAATGAAATTATGCCATTTTCCTATGGTGGCGATTTGGGTATAATTTGGAAACCTACGGATAACCTATTTATTCAGCCTGCACTTTGGGGACTCTACCTACAACAGGAATTTGTATATGTTGGCGATGAGGCGGTGGTGGAGCCATCGGGCAAGACCAGACGTTTGGGAGCCGACTTGAGTCTTCGTTATCAGGCAACCCCCTGGATATATGTGGATGGTGATATCAATTACGCCTATGCGAGAGCAATTGGTGAACCGAAAGGAGAGGACTATATCCCATTGGTGCCTTCGTTGACCAGTACAGGTGGGGTTGCGGTGCAGTTGCCTTGGGGAATCTCGGCAAACCTGAGGTATCGTTATATGAACACAAAACCTGCGACTGAAGATAACACTGTACAGGCAAAAGGCTATTTTGTCAATGATCTTCTATTAAATTATGCTTCAGGAAAATGGAATTTCCTGATCCAGGCGCAGAATCTATTCAATACAAAATGGAATGAGGCACAATTTGAAACCGAAACCCGTTTACGGAATGAGCAAGAACCTGTTTCGGAACTGCATTTTACACCCGGAACACCCTTTATGATCAAAGCGGGTTTGAGCTATAAGTTCTAATGCGATGCTTTTTTATCGTTCGCTAAAATTAGGTCTACAGCTTATCAAAATGTAGACCTAAGCCTTTTCCAACTTCCTTATCCTCCGGAATAACCGGATATCCTAAATAACTATTATTAATAGATAATAGTCCTTTTCTATACCTAATTTTAAGAAAATGTCTGCACGGACTATTTATTTCGAGGTCCAGTCTAAACAATATCGGTCGGGTGATGGTTTACTTACGGGATTTACTCATAAGCATCATACGAAGCTTCAAATAGATTTGTTATAAAACATATGATAGAAAAGAACAATTCAAAAAAGATCAACGACCATTTAGCTAATGAACGTACATTTTTAGCTTGGATAACAACGAGTTTGGGGATAATGGGCTTTGGTTTCGTTGTTGTCAAATTTTCCTTATTTATACAACAGGTAACACTAATGCTCAGCTCAAAAAAAAAGATCGATATTGAACATGAATATTCCGGTATCGTTGGCGTTTCAATTGTTATTATAGGCTCAATTACTGTCGTATTAGCTTATATCAAATATAGAAAAGTGGCTAAACAAATTGAGACGGAAAGCTTTACTTATGGTTCTTATGGTATTGCTTTGATGTCTGCATGTTTTCTTATTATCGGTCTTCTCCTCGGATGGCATTTGATAGATAGCTTATAAATTGGATAATAAGATTTACATCAGATGTTTTTGAAGAATAGGCCCTAAATCTCATGAGTAGGAATACCATGACTGGTGTTACGGATATTAAATGAACTACAACGAATTTTAAAAGAATACTTAACAGGTTAAAATATCTATTTACTTTGTATGATGCGACAGAATAAATATGCTCAAAGTTCAATAGATATGGTGAAATTGATAATGGTTTTACTATTAATGGTAATATGCGGTGGGGGATGTGCACAGGAAAAAAAAGAGAGGGTGATGTCAACAACTAATCGTATAAGCTATCTTTCAGAAAAAGTTCGCAGATTCAAAGATGAACCTCATTATCAACTGGAAGTTGAAAGCCTGTTTAGTTTCAGCGTATTGGTAAATGGTTGTCCGGTTTACTCCAATTTCGATAAAATTCCGGGAATGGGGAGGATAAATATCAATCCCTATATTCTTCAAAGCGGGCAACAACAAGTTACCATTGAACTCTATCCAGGTTATGATGATCAAGGAATTAGTAAGCCCTACCTTGAAGCAGGTGATAAATTTACACTCAAAATAGAGAAAACTGGTTGGGGGAAAGATGGTCTTTTAAAGGAGCCCGAAGAAATTGTGTCTTATAAGGCTGTTGACGAAAAATTGGATTTGACCAAACGAAAATCATATAAAACCGATATTAGCTTTACTGTTACTGTTCCCTATCAACTTGCAGGATGGAAGAATGGACAAGATTTGACTCAGTTGGATACTCAACAGCTCGAAGAGCAGGTGCTTGGTTTTTATAAGGAGATGATAGCTGTTTTTGAAACAGGTGACTACGATGATTTAAATACACGATTTTTGAAGGCAGATGCAGAATGGTACCAATCGGAGTATTTTTCCCAAGATATAATTACTAAGTTTCAAACAGTGAAAGGTCGAAAAGGTAAATCTGTCGCAACAACGTTTTCGAACTCGAAGCCAAATTCCCGGACATTTTATGCACTGGAGGATTACATTATAAAATTTTATGCTGAGGGTAGAATAGTTCGACTTGAACCACGAAAAGGTGTCAATAGGGGAGAATCTTTATTGGGCTATACGGATACAGATAAAAATGGTATGAACAGAAAAACATTTGTAGATATGCTGTTATACATTCCCAAAGGAGAAACGGCATTGCAAATTGTACGATAAATATTGATCCAGGTACGCTACGGCGGTGGTATTTGGCGAAAAAAATGGTTGCTGGAGCTAGAAAAGCGGCAACATTAATTCCTGCTAGTATCGATTTAATCCTCTTTTGAACATCAATTCGTAGGATTGATGTTCAAAAGCAAGTTTAGCTTTTCATATTCATTCTTTCTTCCTGAAGATCGAGTATGCGAAGATGTTTTCTAATGATTTCTTCGTCCAACAAAAGCTCTTCACGATTCTTATTAATCAACCACATTCTTTGAGTTTCTATGATGTCGATATAGATTTTTCGGTATTCAGCATAGTTAATGATAATTTCCGAACTAGTCAATTGGTTTTCATATTTCTGCAACTGATCCTTCAATGTTGGAAAGCTGTCTACTTTGTCAGCGTAATCTTTACGAATTTTCTCTACAGCCACCTGAGCAAGTTTGTTTTGGATTTCGTAATCAATTTCCTTTTCTGTCCGGACAAAATCTCGATCTATTGGCGGAAATTTCTTTAATAGAAAAGGGAGCGTAAGTCCCTGTACAAGCAACGTTAACAGAATAGCGACAAATGTGATAAAAAGGATCAGATTTCTTTGTGGGAAAGGAGCTCCATTCTCTAAAGTTAGGGGAATTGAAAGTGCAGCAGCCAAGGAGACTACGCCCCGCATTCCAGTCCAACCAATGATCATGGGCGTTTTCCAGCCTGGAGACTGCGCATCTGCAACAGTGATAAAGTTCCGCATCACTAAAGTGGTAATGACTGCCGCATAACCTGCTAAAATTCGCACAATAACGAGCACTGCAGTAACTGCAACTCCATAACCAATTGCGGTGTAAATATCAGTATCCCCTAAACCGTTCACTATTTCGGGTAAATCCAAACCAATGAGCATAAAAACAATCCCGTTTAGCAAAAAGCAAAAACTTTCCCAGACTGTTACCGTGCGTATTCTGGATGCGCTACTCAAAAAATCGTGACTGCGGTAGGAGAGAAACAACCCACCACTTACCACTGCCAAAACTCCGGAAGCATGAAGCTCCTCCGCCGCCAGATACATTGAGAATGGCGCAATGAAAGTCAGCAATATATCTGTGTTTGGATCGGTTGGTAGGATTTTGTGCATTTTCAAGAAAATATACGCAAGTGTAAGTCCGATACCTACGCCACCGATGCACATCCAGATAAAGCTGCCTGCTGCCTCATACCATACAAATTGTCCCGTTGCAGCGGCAATCATTGCAAATCGAAAAATAATCAGCGAAGAAGCGTCATTCAGCAAACTTTCGCCTTCGAGAATTGAAGCCAGTCTTTTCGGTACTTTTACAAATTTTAGAATTGCACCTGCGCTTACTGCATCGGGGGGAGAAACTATTCCGCCCAATAAAAATCCCAAGGCTAAAGAGAATCCGGGGATAAAATAGTTTGCGAAAACTGCAACCGATAATGCGGTGAAAAATACAACGACGAAAGCAAAACTGAAGATAATCCTGCGCCATCGCCAGAGTTCCTTCCAGGAGGTTGACCAAGCGGCTTCATACAATAATGGTGGTAAAAAAATAATAAATATTAATTCAGGTTCGACTTTTATAGGCGGTACTCCTGGAATAAAGCTTATTAAAAGTCCCGCCAACACAAGCAAAACAGGGTATGCAACCCGAATTTTTTTTGCCAGCATAATGAGCATGGTAATCAACAGAACCAAAAAGAGATAGAATGCAAAATTTTCTAACATGTATTCGTTTTAGATACATAAATATATATTAAATTTTTAAAAACATTTAAAGCCCATTTAAAATTTAAACCGAAATAAAAGCTCTGGAACTTTCCGCGTTATAGTTAGATAATATTCGTTTGTAGACTCTTGACTACGATGGCATAAAAATGACGTTGATCAGTCAGAAAATACTAAAAAGTTGGTGCCGCAGTTTTTAAGTCAGAATTCAGGAAGTCATCGATCATCGGAACTAACCAATCCATGCGGTACATCATACCAATATGTGTTGTCCCGGGTAGGATGGCCAGACGAGATTTAGGTAATCCATGTATATCACCCATTTTTCCACCACCCAAGGCACGAAATAATGCTAATGCATGTTCGTACTTTATGCCATCGGCATCACCAATGGCCATAAATAGTGGCGCTTTTATTTTGTTTGCCTCTTTGGACCAGTCGTATGGTTCCAGGTCAATGCTAATTACCTTCTTTACAAATTCGGGGAAATGTTTTGGATCATTGCCAAGACTGTCGTATTGCTTCTCAATGGGTGAACCTTTAAAAATATCCGCAGTTATCGACGAATAAGATGCTTCTACATCAGGCCACCATCCGTCATGTGCATAACTACCTGACAATACAATAAGCCTTCGTACCTGCTCGGGATGACGTATAGCCAGTTGAAAAGCTACGCCGCCACCCATGCTGTAGCCCAATATATCGGCACTATCTATTTGAAGATGTTTTAATAGACCAGATACATCATCGGCCATCCCCTCATAACTGATTTTTCGTGCAATGTCTCTGGTACGCCCATGTCCCTGCATCTCCGCGACTATTACTTTCCGACCTTTAAACTTGGGGATAGTATGAGACCAGTTCAATGGGATCGTCATATAAGATCCGTGAAGTAATACAAGAGGTTTACCTTCACCATAAACTTCATAATACATTTTTAACCCATTTACATCAACATAACCGGCTTCTGATGGTATAGCTGTTTTAGCAACTGATGAATTTTCTGGCGAACCTGTTCGATTGTTTGTCTGTTGTTGACAGGATATCAATAACGCAAAAACTAGCGTTATTATTAGCCCGAATGCCTTTCTTGTTTTCATATTTATTTGATTGTTAAAATATTATAAACAAATCTATTCAATTTTCGATATTGGGTTTAGGTTGGATATCCGACAAATTCAAGGGGGGAAAACGACAAAAGGATAAATACCTTATTAAACAGGCGTATTAACTACAGGCCCGAGTATACTTGGTTGAGGAGCACAGCCGCCCCTGATACGAAGATTAGACAAATGAATGCGGATTACAAATGGTCATAAACGGATATCAAAATACCATTGTCAGGAACAGTGAGGACATTTATCTTTATAGTGTTATGAGATACACACTTACAAGAATTGTTATACTTACTCTGTTGGTAATGCTGATCAATTTGATAAGTGATTATGTAAGTGAACAGGAAGAATTTGCCTATATGGATGGTGTAATCCTGTTTTTTCGTCTTTTGTTCATCTTACTGGGAACAAGTGGGGTTCTGTTTGCCTATGAAACTTATCAATTCAAACAACGGGGAAAAACAACAAGTTATAGACAAGGGATATTCCTCATTGTTTTGGTGTCGTTGATACTATTGCTTTTTAGTGGATATTTTAAGGAGTTTGCATTTTAAAATTCGCAGAAATTGAAAAACGTAAGATGTTACTGTAAAAGTATTATTTTCATTATTTTAGTGAAAGAAAGAAGAGCATCGGACGTTCCAATATATCTAGAGACAGTTAGAATAATCGGTCAACCATGGGAAATACCGTTGCGGAAATGTTAGAAATGTACGGGCTTAGTACAGCTGAGAGCTTGATCGATAGCTTAGACGCTACTTGGAGTGAAAGCGAAATAAAGGAATATTGCTGGCAGGTATTAAGGACTTTTCCTGATCTAAAAAAGGAAAACTGGTCAATAGGAATAGAAGGAGGGGATTACATCTTTAGTTTTTCCGGTCATTATGTGTTTATTACAGATGATATCTGGAGTTTCAACCTGATCGCCGAGAGACCAGTACTGAAGTTATTGGTCGAACAAATGATTGGGTTAAATAAAACAAAACATTATGATAGTTAAGTTTGGGCTTAAAATATAAAGACCGATACATAAATAAATTTACTTTAAAAGTGATCTCATACGATATTCAAAACGTATATTATAGAAAGGGAACATAGCTAGGGGGCATTGTCGTATCGTTCGATTCTGAACATTTGGTGTCCGATTATGATCAATTTATGATTATCAATATGTTTTAGTGTGTTGTTTAACAGTGGTATATTGTTTTGGCAAGCGAGTTGATAAGGAAGTTAATCGAGAAAATTGTGTAAAAGATGAACTGGAAATCATCCGCTTTTTTGCAACAAAAACCGAAAAAAGCGACATGAATTATATTATTCTATATTATTCGGAATCTAAAACTTAACATAATTATGAAGATCATAAAATCTTTGCCTATTGCCCTTATTTTCGGACTAATGGTCTCAACAGCTTGTGCGCAAACTGAAAATCAGCTCCAAAAAGAAATTTCCAGTGTCGAATCAGGGCTGATACCACCTGTCCGCTTTGTGGGGGAGCGATCTTGGGATATTGCCTCACGCATGAAGTTTTATAATATTCCCGGTGTGAGTATAGCAGTTATCAAAGGTTCTAAGGTCATCTGGAGTAAGACCTATGGAGTTGTAGATCTTGAATCCAAGGTTCCAGTCACCGCTAAGACATTGTTTCAGGTTGCTTCGATGAGCAAGCCTGTCAGCGCTTACGCTGCGTTAAAGGAGGTAGAACTTGGCAAATTAGCGACAGATACGGATGTGAATTCATTTCTAACCTCGTGGAAAGTTCCGGATAACGAATGGACCAAAAAGAAAAAAGTCACCCTCAAGAATATCGTCAGCCATACTGCTGGTTTTACAGTAAGTGGATTTCCTGGCTATAAGGTAACGGACCCGATGCCCACGCCAGTAGAGGTATTGAATGGGGGAAAACCCGCCAATACCCCTGCGGTATTTATCGATAAGCTTCCGGGAGCAAATTTTCGCTATTCAGGAGGTGGATATACCGTCATGCAACAGATGCTTATGGATATCGAAGGGAAAGATTACACAAGCATTATGAATGAGAGAGTGCTGCTGCCATTGGGAATGAAGAATAGCACTTTTGCGCAACCACTTCCAGCTGCACAAGCAGAGTTTGCCGCCACAGCCTATTCCGCAGATGGAAAGCCTGTTGAAGGACGATATCATGTTTATCCAGAGCAGGCTGCAGCAGGATTGTGGTCTACAGCTGAAGATTATGCCAAGTTTGTGATCGATATTCAACATACATTGGCTGGCAAAAGCGGCACTGTTATTTCCAAAAAGACAGCAGAAGAGTTTACCAGCCCTTTCATTGAATCCTTTATTGGTCTAGGGCTGTTCATTGAAAACTATGCCGGAGCGGCTTATTTTTGTCATGGTGGCTGGAATGAAGGTTTTAGTTCTTATTTTATTGGAAGCAAGACAAGTGGCGATGGGGTTGTCGTATTGACAAATACTAACAAACCGTTATTTATCAACGAACTCGTTCGTGCTGTCGCTTTAACCTATCAATGGCCCAATTACATTGCTCCAGCTAATAAAATCTTACCTTCAACCGCACAAGAGCTAAATTCCTATATCGGACGTTATCGTGCCGATAAATATGGATTAATCAAAGTCTATAAGGAAAACGGTCAACTGATGGCCATACAGAATCTGGACATACCCGTCGAATTGATTAAAGTGGGGGTAGACACATTTGCGATGCATGACTGGGATTTTAAAATGGCCTTTGTAAAAGATAAAACCACAGGTAAACGGGAGCTTGTTCAGGTTTTGCGTGATAAAACGATTCATGCCAGAAATCCAAAACTTAATGCAGGCGATATTATTCCGCTGGAGCTGATTTTGGGCGGTCATTTTGAACAGGGCGTAAAAGCTTATCAACGTGCAAAACAAGAGGATAGTGAACATCGGTTGCTTTCAGAAGGTTTTTTGAATGGCACAGGTTATGAGCTCCTTTCTCAAAAGAAATTGACCCAGGCTATCGATATTTTTAGGGTCAATACGATTTTATACCCGAAGAGCGAAAATGCATATGATAGCCTGGCAGAAGCTTATCTGAAAGCGGGCAAAAGAGACAAAGCAAAGCAGAACTACATAAAGTTGCTTGAAATAAATCCTAAAAACGAAAAAGTAAGTAAGATTTTAGAAACCTTATAATAAAAGTGTAATGAACCAATTTTTTGCTAATTTGCACACATGTCAACGCAAGCAAATACCTATCAATTATTTTCCAAAGAGATTCTATCGATCTGGAAGAACCAAGATGTGTCCTATATTAAGGTAGAAGAGTTGTCTACCATCGAGGGGATCACCTTTTTTGAGCTAATACCTGATTCGGAGCTTTTGGATGGGGGAGAAGTCGATACACTTTATGCGATAGATTCGGAGGATGTCGATGATATGCTATTATTCAGTAAAAATGTTAAGTTTGTCGTCCACAATATTTATTTGGAAGAAGATTAAGTGGATTGGGTGGTTCTATAATACCGTTATGTCAATTTTTTTATTTTTTGTAGCAAGGAGGGTATGTTTTACGTATTATGTAAATAACACATTATATAGTAAACCTGATAATTATGAAATTAATCCGACTATTTTCCCTGATAGTTCTTTGCGTAGCTTGTAAAAAAGATAATCAGTCCTACGAAGAGCTCTATAAAAAAGCCGATGCGAAACTTGTTGAAATAGAAAAGTTGGTCAAGACATCATCTTGTAACGATCTTAGCAGTTTGCAAATTGATAGTGTTATTGGAGGGTATAATGGCGGTTACAATAGCGTTTACAAATACTTCCCTGTAAGTAATGAGATAAAAAATGCCTACAATAAACTAAAATCAGAATATATATCGTTGCTGGAGGCTGCTAGAAAAATAGATGAACGGCCAATATTTGATATGTTAGTCGAATCCGAACCTCATTTTGGCATCGGTTGTATTGATGGTTCTCCGAAAGTACTGTTGGCATCGGATTTCAACTTTGAGCAAACGAGAGAAAAATTGAATACGAGTATAAGGGTATTAGAAACTTTCTATGCTAATCCAATCTGTGATAAACCTAGTAATTGGTATGCGCTACCAATTACTAAAGACTGCAAATTGAAATATGTGCTATTTCAAAATGATTCAAATAGCGAAAGCAGAAAGGATTTTAATGCTATTTATCGTCAACATAAAGCCTTATCTCGTAGACTGGCTAAATTAGATCCCAACTATGTAAAATGTGAAAACTTACTTGCTTCTCACAAAAACGTACGTTGTGAAAACAATAAACCGGTGATAGAAGAATAGCAGATTGCCGTAATTTTTATTTTATCGAATCTTTCTCAGCATCCGGATTGACAAGATTGAGTTTCTGTATAGCTTTTGGAAATTTACTATAATCTATTTTCTTGACTCTTTTTAGTTCCGATGGAAACCAGATGGCCATTTGATTTAGATTGTAATCATTAAAATGATAATCTTCAGGCCGTCTATTTTCCCTTCTATATGTATTATTTTCTCTGAAATATCCTCCTATTAATTTAATATCGGCATCTGATAAATTGGAATAATCAATGACTTTTTTCTGACTTCCATTGATGTAATAATAAAATTTTGAGGCTTTCCATAGCGGAATGTAATCTACATCAGCCATTTTCTCTGTTCAATATAAAGAAAAGAGATGGGGTCTTTTCCTTGATATACATAATCATTATAGAAAGCCCGATAAACGGTCTTGTTCTTACGTACTTCCAAAGTGCAATAGGCATAGTTAGCATTAATTTCCCTGAGATTGTCATTGTAATAATATTCATAATATTTTATCGGACTGCAGGATATTGTTATTAACAATGAAGATAGAACGATCATTATTAACTGATGTCTTACAAAACCTGCGAAATTTATTTGAATTGTTTTCGAAATCAATGTCATACGAGGGCTTGCTTGTTATTGAAGTTACTAAATAGGATAGAAGATGGCAAAATTTAAAGCTATGGATTGAATATTTATCGTATGATCTGTGACCTACTGGATTTTCAAAATGTAAATCCAGCCTGACCAGATTATGGCTTTAGCACTCAAAAACTGTAAATTAAATATTTTATATTTAAACTGTAAATACACTTTTGGAAAAATTAACGATCAGGAATACGAAAGGCTATAGCAGATTTACCATAAAAAAACTGGGAAAATCGTGCTTTCTAAGAATAATTGTTAAGCTGACAAAAGCGGAAATAGCCCACTCTATAGATAATACAAATAATTGTATGATGAATATAGCGTATATTCAAGGGAAATTCCTGCATGATGAATGAAATATTTGCGCAATGTGTTCCGTATAATGCCTTGTTCCGAGGACGAATTGGAGGGAACCCACCATTAGCGATAGAACAATCGGTACCCAAGGAATATAAATTCTATGCCACTTTAATCCATCCTGAAAAAAATGATACCATGATCTCTATTTTAATACATGGAGATTTTGATACGTTAATTGATAATAACATTTACCCTTCAGTTGCTATTCAGGTAATCGAACATGCCTATTCGGAAGAGGGTACCAATGGTGATTCTTGTTTGTTCCAACTCGGCAAACACTCGATTAGTGAATACGTTGATAAGCAGATTGGTGATTTTCTGTTTGTAAAAGCAGGTGGATTACCTCGGTTGATTCAGTATAGTAAATTTTACTATGAGCAACTTGAGAAGGATGGATATACTTTTTTTCTGCAAATTGAAGAAGAGGGATATTCAGAGCTTTCGGAATATGTTTTTGCATATGGATCTCTCTACCTTTATAAGCACCGTTCCACAGGTCGGATAATACCCGGATTCTGGCAATTTTCATAAACAATTATTGTTGTTATTAAATTGAAGTAATAGCACAAAAGTCGTCTGAATCAATTATCAGACCTTTTAAAAGAAGCTTTATCTTCATGCACAGTATCCGATTTCTTTCGAATCTGATTGGGTGCTATGCCATATTGCTTTTTGAATGCGACGGAAAAGGAGGAGGGCGACGAATATCCTGTTCTGAAGGCAATCTCTTTAATGGACAGATCAGTTGTTTTTAAGAGGGAGATTGCTTCCTGAATATGTACTTTTGTTGCAAACTGAAAGAGGCCCATACCGGATATTTCCTTAAACCCCTTTTTCAATTTGTATTCATTGATGCCAAATTTGATAGCCAGTTGCTCGATGGTATAAAATTCTCCGGTATTTTTTGTAATAAATTCCTGGACCGTATAGAATATATTGGCATCTGTCTCCCCATAACTGCCATTCATATCGCTTTGTTTTTTTTCCTGATCAATCCATTCAAATAGCAATTGCAGGAGGATCATTGTTCTGCCTTTCATAAAGTACTGTCGTTGAATACCTGTTTTGCGACAGGATTTCATCTCCTGGAGGATATGAAGCATCTGTGGACTGAGGGGAATGCCCGCTTCAACCAAACGAACAAAATTATTCTTGTCAACCTGGGCGATAAAGGAGTCTACCAGCTGCATTTCGGCAACAAACTGATGGAAATAGTCTGACTCCACATAAATATCGAAATTACGATAGGCAATGTCTTTCCTGAAAAATATCTCTACATCTGATTCAGATGGTGTGAAATAGATATAATTGTGCTGCGGTAGATAGCTATTTTGCCTGTTGTTAATGCTATCCTTTAGCACGTGCTGATTCAGGAAAAAGGCAATTTGAATATAGTTTTTTGTAGAAGTTCTATACGTTAATGTGATGTCTCGAGCGTAAGTATAAGCGTAATCCCTAATGATAAATTCCGGACTGTCATAGATATAGGTTGTGGTAAAATTTCCCAAAGGAGTTTCCAGATGTTTTACCGTCTGGTCATCTTCGTCCTGATCATAGAAGCATAATACTTCGTTCATCAGTTCCCGATTTGTTTTAATTTCTCCCATATTCTAATGTTTTTCTCCCGAATTCGAAATTTGATTGCCCAAATGTGCTCTACTTTTGCGGTGTAAATTTAATTATATTAATTCTAAATAGAGTATGTTAAAGAAAAGTATTCTCTGGAGCATCTTGGTTTTGCCCACTGTGGTACTGGCTCAGAGCGGTAAGACGGAAAAAGAGAAGAATAAAATAAATCCGGCTGTCGACTCCACAAAGGTGGATAATACAAAATCCTATGTGCTATCGACAGCCAACGTTGTTGCCAACAGAACGACAATACCATCTTCGACTTTACGTCTGGGCGAAAATCTTTTGGTCACACCGCAAAATATTCAGGTTATCGACCAGCGTCTACTCAATGATCAAATGATATTAACGACTGCTGAAGGTCTGTCGCGGAATGTAAGTGGTGTACGAACGATCACGCATCAGGAAGAGGGGAGTGTAGGGATTGCCGTACGTGGATTTCAAGCTTCTAATCTCCGTAATGGGATGGATGTAAGTGGTAGTTTTGGACCATTGCGTGAAGATATGGCTTTCGTGGAGCGTGTAGAATTTGTGAAAGGTCCAGCAGGCTTTATGATGGGGAATACGCAGCCTGGTGGTTTTTATAATATCGTGACCAAAAAACCATCGGGAAATAATCAAAGAACAGCGCAAATGACCCTGGGGAGTTACAATCTATTGCGCGCTGCGGTTGATATTGACCAGCGGTTGAGCAGTGACGGTAAGTTTTTAGGACGGTTTAACGTCATGGGAACCAAGAAGGGGAATTTTCAGCAAAATGTCGGTCACGAACAGTTTGTTTTGAACCCATCCTTTAAATATAATGCCAGCGAAAATACGAACGTAATATTCGAATATATTCTCTCTCAAAATAATTTTGAAGGTGGATTTTCAAAATATGCCTATGGCATCGACGGCTTTAAGGAGGTGAAAAAGAACTTTTCATTTAGCGATCCGATTATGGATCCGACCAAGTCCTGGGAACACAATATCTACGGGACAATCAACCATAACTTTAATGAGGATTGGCTGTTGACAGCACAGTTCGGTTATGTCCGCTCTGAAATGGAAGGATCCTCCCTGTATGCAAATTACAATACGATTGCTTTAAAAGATGGTGCTGACGGTGTCAAAAAGGGTGATGTAACACGCAATGTCAGTATCAATGATGCTTTGAATACTTCAACCGTAGGACAGGTATTTACACGAGGAAAATTCAAAACAGGAGAGATCAATCATAATATTCTGGCTGGTTTAGACATGGGTAAGAAGTTCTACGTAGCGGATTGGTCTGAAGCAGGTAGCATTGTCGATGCAAGCAAAAAGCTACAAGTCAATGCTAATGGAGAGGTGATCTTTAATATCTATAATCCCGTTTATGGTAATTTGACTAAGGATATGTTACCGGTATATGATCGTTCCAAATCATTACGGGAACGTGGTGCCAATTATCTATCGGATTATTCATACAGTTCTGTCCATATTCAGGATGAAGTTCGTTTTTTACAAGATAAACTAAGGGTCGCTGCTGGTCTACGGTATACTGCAACAAAGAAGGTATCTATTGCCAATAATGGTAATGAAGTTAAAAATGAAGCATTTACACCGCGGTTTAGCGTGACGGGGTTGTTGACACCCACTTTTACTCTCTATGCGTTGTATGATGAAACATTTCAGGAGCAAGTGGGATTGTTGCTGGATGGAGGGACTGCAGATCCTTCCTATGGGCGAAACAAAGAGATTGGGCTGAAGAAAACCTGGTTTCAGAATAAATTGATGACCAATTTGACAGCTTACCATTTAACAAAGACCAATATGCTCACCGCGGCGGGGGTTGACAATCCCGGAAGATTTGAACAATCGGGTGAAGCAACATCCAAAGGTATTGAGCTGGATGTCAATGGTGTTATCAACAAAAACTGGAATGTAGTATTCAATTACGCGTATACCGATGCCAAAGTTACAAAAGATAAGGATCCCAAGAAGATTGGAGGAATGTTGTATGGTACTGCCCGTCATATTAGCAATGCGTGGATAAAGTACACCATTGCGGAAGGGAATTTAGAAGGACTCGGATTTTCTGCAGGTTATGAATATCAGGCGAAGCGTGCTACCTGGCCAGTTGTCCAAGATCATAAGTACCTTCCTGATGACTTGTTTTCCATAGACTTGGGGGCATCCTATCAAAAAAATAACTATCACATTGCACTATTGGTCAACAATGTAACCAACCGCTATAATTACGTCGGTTTCTATCCCGGAGCCTGGAGATATACGCACTATGGATGGCGGGCAGTCAATCCGCAGGGCTTTAGGTTGAACCTAGCCTATAAGTTCTAATGCGTGCCGTTATACAGTAAAAATTATTTGTCACATATTTTACTGGGGGGTGTCCAAAAAATCGGGCACCCCTATTTTTATGCAATTTTTCCCATTTCCGCAACAAACTCATGTTGATTATTCTATACCAGATGAATCATGAGAGAAAACGTGCTAAGTAAAAGCTGCACACATTTATAAGCTCATTGATAGGATTTTTTGTTTATCTATAGGTTAAAAAGCGAACAAAAGTATAAGTCCGCCATTAACCAGTTGTACTCAGTCTTCATGTATCTTTATAAGACTTTAAAGGCATATATCGCTTTGTAATAGATGAGTGCTTTATCTGTGCTTGGTAAGTGCTATATCTATACTGGGGAACTGCATTTTTGTGTCGAGAAATAATATTCTGGTGTTGAGGGTGTTTGTGTTAATTGAAATTATTTATTATTTAAGAGTTTTTAATGTCGTGAAATAACCTCAAATGTCTCCAAATGGATGGAGCGGAGCTGTCAAAGTAGTTTCAAATGGGTGCAGCTAATCATGGGCGATTATGCTCCATCTGTAAATCGTATTTATAATAAAACGATTGGTATGCGATTTCATGATGATCAACAAGGAGATCTGTCAAAGGGAGGAAAACCGTTACAAAAGACCAATCGGCAATTTATACTTTTTGGGATAATTATTTTATCAATGTACTGGTTCTATTCAAAGACATGAGAGTCGATTTATCAATTTTTTGATTTCTCAGCATTCATTTTATTCCTATTATTTAACCTGTCAGTCAATAGTAATGTGTTTTATTATTTATAATTAGTCTAATTAATTTTATTTATACAATTGGATGTACTATATTCGGCTCCATAATTTTTTTTATGGGAATCAGATCTATACCTATTGCAGTAGCGATGCTTTCGCTTACAGGAGTCGCCAATGCGCAGACAGCGAGTATCTTTGGTAAAATAACGACAATTGATGGTAATCCGGCGGAGTCGGTCAATTTGACCATCAAAGGAATTAATCGACAGACCCGGACGGATAAAAGCGGGAACTACAAATTTGATCGATTGAAACCTGGGAGTTACCAGATTGTGGCCAGTTTCACTGGACTAAATCCGATTGAAAAGGAAGTAACCGTTGAAAATAATAAACCTGTTATCCTGGATTTCGCTTTAAATGAGAACTACGCTCAACTGCAAGAGGTGCTGGTATCTGCTTTCAAAGTCAACCGAACGACCAGCGCAGTAGCCAAGATGCCACTGAACAATATAGAGAATCCGCAGGTCTATAGCACCGTTTCACATGAGCTATTAAAACAACAGGCAATCACAAGTTTTGATGACGCCCTGATCCGCAATGTCTCGGGGCTCAGCCGGACATGGGAATCTACAGGTAGAGCAGGAGATGGAGGTGCATATTTTTCCTTACGGGGGTTCGAAGCACAAAGTAATCTTGTTAACGGGCTTCCCGGCTTATCAAGCGGTATCCTAGATCCGGCCGGAATAGAGGAGATTCAAGTCCTGAAAGGCCCCTCTGGGACTTTATTCGGTGCCAGCTTTTATGGGTATGGTGGTGTAATCAATACGATTATGAAAAGACCATATTTTGAAAATGGTGGTGAAGTTTCCTACAACTACGGTAGCAATAAGCTGCATCGGGCGACAGTTGATCTCAATGGCGTTCTGAATAAAAGTAAAACCCTGGCACTCAGGATCAATTCAGCCTATCATCATGAACACAGTTTTCAGGATGCCGGATTTAAAAAATCCTTTTATTTTGCACCATCGTTGACCTATAAGGTAAATGACAGGTTGACCGTTAATCTGATGACCGAATTGCTTGATATGAAAAGGGCTGTTGCTCCCGTTTTTTTCCACTCGGATAGGGTAGCACCGCTTACATTTAAAAATATAGGAGAACTAAACCTTGATCCTAAGCTTTCCTTTACAAGCAATGAATTGACCATCAAAAACCCACGGACGAATATACAGGGCGAAGTGCTTTATAAAATCAATGAAAAGTGGAATTCGCAGACCGTTGTTTCATACGGAAAGGTGAAGTCGAATGGAATATACAGCTATATATGGGGTAATCAGGGCAATTTTTTTGACCAATATTTTCACAATGAAAATCAAAAGACAAGGACTTATGATCTGCAGCAAAACTTCAACGGTGATTTTAAATTGGCAGGCTTAAGAAACAGGCTTTTGGTTGGTGTTGACTATTTTTCAAGGGATGTCAAGGAAAATGGGTCTGGCTGGGGACTAGGACGTAGGGTAAGCCCGCAGGGGGAAATAAAAGGACCATTGGGCAAAAACTCAACAGTATTAGATCCTGTTCCACTGACCAAGGATGCCATAGACAAGTTGCTGGCGGGGACAAAAGCCGGAGATCCCTCCCATATTAAAAATAGTTCATTTAGTGTGTATGGTTCCGATCTAGTGGATCTTACGGATAAACTCTCCGTTATGTTGAGCTTGCGAACAGATTATTTTGACTCAAAAGGCGATGTTTCTAATAAAGATGATAATTATAGCCAATGGGCACTGTCACCAAAATTCGGCATCGTCTACCAGATCGTAAAAGATAGAGTCTCTGTATTTGCTAATTATATGAATGCTTTCTATAATGTTGCTCCGAACATAAGCTATGACGACAATAATGTAAAGATAGGAGTACGGTCATTTAAGCCTGAACGGGCTAACCAATGGGAATTTGGTACCAAAGCAAACCTGATCAAAGATAGGTTATGGATCACATTAGCATTGTACGACATTACTGTTGCAAATAGGGTGTACAGTACACCAACCGGATCTGTACAAGGGGGGAAGGTCGAAAGTAAGGGCTTTGATTTCGATATTGAAGCACTGCCTTACCAAGGAGTTTCGGTAAAAGCTGGATTTAGCTATAATGATATCCAGATCATTGCCGGAAACGGAAATGATTTCTATAATGAAAAAGGACGAGCTCCCGGAGGACAAGGGCCGGGTACTTTGGCAAACCTTTGGGGAAGTTATCAGATTCAGCAAGGTAAGCTGCGGAATCTCGGCTTTGGAATCGGAGGTAACTATGGCGGAAAATATAAGGTAATAGACAATAGTGTGACGGGTGTATTTGAACTTCCAAGTTATGCGCTTTTAAACGGAAGTATTTTTTATTCTTTTCATAAATTCCGCGTAAACTTTAATATGAACAATATCAACAATAAACAATACTATATTGGTTACTGGTCCGTTAATCCACAGCAAAAAAGAAATTTTGTGGCTACGGTTTCCTACAAATTGTAATTGAAGATTCTTACCAAATTGGAATAGATCCAATTGAAAACTTTCCAAGGCTCCTCAAAACGGCAGATCATTGTATTGATTTGCCGTTTTTGTTTCTATAATAGTGGGATTTTACCGTCGATTTATCTTTCTTATCACCCAAGTCAATTGCAAATATTCCTCCTGATTTCACCCATTGTTGTAGAGAAAGCAATGGAAGAAATTGCCTTCATTATGGGGTGAATAATTCCGAGGAGCATTCACCGTATTTGGGTAGGGTAGTAAGTAGTCACCAATTGTGCTATAAGTTCCTGTTTTTGTTCTCTTAATTACATTTTTCGTCCTATATATAACCGCAAAGTGAATACTAACTTTATTGCCAACGAAAAATCTATTGAGTTCCTGCGAACAGTAACTTATAGACGGGATTACAATCAAATTTATAGCTATGATGATCGAAGGGAGATATTTAGGCAGTAAAAAAGAGGAGGAGACGATCCTTGCATTTAAAACACTCATTGAGCAACATCTTAAAAAACAAAAGCGATTGGATTTTTATCTGTCCGAGCTCAATATTTCAAAATGGGAATTAGAGAGAATGTTCGCAGATGTATTGGGCTTATCTCCTACAAAGTTTTTGCGAAATTTTATTGTGGAGCACATTACGAAAGATTTGACAACAACGGAAATGCCAATGAAAGCTCTGTGTGCCCAATACGGCTTTACTTCTGCCTCGACACTGACACGGTTTGTTAAGTCGACGACCGGTATGACCCCAAGCAAGTACAGGGCGTTGAAGTATAAGGAGTAACAACTACTATTATGTTATGGATGAACTGCTTGACCTAAAGTCGCAGGGTTTAAGAAGTACAGTGTTGATGGCTTTGGGGCATCGTGACGATGAAAATGATTGGTGGTCAAAATTAGATCGGGTATGCAGACCGCACGAAGAGCTCTTTATTGAGCTATAGATCATTGGTTTAATTGTTAAAAAGGGAGCCACGTCTCCCTTTTACTATAGGGGACAGTTTCCTTCCTTATGGATCAGCTGGAATTGCTTTTCTGGAAATCATTTAATCCCGCTCAGCATCAATACCTATAGGGTAGTTTCTCTATTTTTTTTTCACAATTATTTTTAGGAAATTAAAATAATTTATATTTAATTATTATGGACTTCATGTTTTGGTGTTACAGTGTTTGTTATACACTATAACGTTTTCGGTAATTACGCAATCGTTTGATGAAATTTTCTAAAACTTTTCCGCCTATATTGCTACTGATTTTAAACCGAGAAATTTCTTGTTATAGAAATTTCAAGATATGATGAAAATACGTAACGTACATAAAAATTCGGTATGGTATTCTTGCGAATAAAATAATTAACACAATTCATAAACTTAATTTAAAAACCAATGAGAAAGAACATCTTTTATGTTATTGCACTCTGTTGTATTACTGTATTTTCCTCCTGCAAAAAGGATGGTGGTTGGATGATTCCTGTTTCTGCTGATCCGCAAGCCCTGGAACTGGCCGTTGCAGATAGTGTGCAGACCTTTAAAATTACACCATCGGCATCTACAGAGGTGGACCGGCTACAATTCAGAGCAAATCACAACGATATGCAGGCTACGGGGTTTTATGTCGCTCCCAATAGCACAATTACCCTGAACGTAAAAGTCAATACGGGTACTACGGTTGCCCGTCTGGCAATTGGTACGCCTTTTCGAGATAATATTCGCCCTGTTAGACAGTATTTTAATCTTCAGGCGGGAACACAGACCTTCACGGCCGATCAGTATGGAGGTTTGGTGTACGTGATCTATACCGCCAACAATTACACTACTCCCGGAGAAATTGAATTGACCTTTGGAGATGGCTTCATTCCTGTTCCGTATTTCCAGAAAGGGAAAACAACGCATGAACAATGGTTGCTGACTTTAGACTCGCTAAAAAATATGGCACCTGATGTCATGTTCTCTTCTGATCGTACGATTATGGTCGCTAATATGGATGAGGCTCTTTTATATCAGAACGAAGATCAGCAGCTCATTGTTGACCGACTGGATTCTATCATCGGCTTTTCAAATTATATTAGTGGTTTGAGTGGAGCCAGCGGCGTACATGCAATCCCCTATAACAAACATCTAATTACAGTTAGAGATTCCTCTGCTGGCGGATACATGGCCGCTGGTATTTCTATTTATTTTACAGAATCTCTATCCTATAGAATGCTACAACCTAAATACCTCTCCAATACGAACGGCTGGGGAATCTGGCATGAAGTAGGTCACACCTATCAGCAAAAGGCTTGGACTTGGGGCAACCTCACCGAAACAACAGTCAATGTCTATTCGTTGGCGAGTGAAAGGGGATTTGGTATTCCTGTGAGCCGAATTACCGCTAACAACTCCTGGCCAAAATTGGATACGTACTTTCAAAAGAATATAGCCGACCGTAATTTTAATGCAGGTGATAATGATCTAAAAATGATTATGTTCCATCAGTTATGGTTGGCATTTGGCGATAACCTGTATATTAATTTGAGTAGATCTACACGTGAAACCCGACCAACCGTTTCTACCGATGCTGAAAAGATGCGCTATTTTATGCTTTCAGCCTGTCAGATTGCACAAAAGGACCTCTCAGATTTCTTTAGAAAATGGGGCTTTAAAGTTGATGAATCTGTTTATACGGAAATTGCTAACCTTAGTTTAACTGCACCGGCTCAGGATATTACGTTGTTAAGAGATTAAATGATTTGATATCACTGTCCCCTGACGCCATTCAAATTGTCTCGATAGGTTTTGACGACCGGACATATTGAAAATTAAAAAAGGCAGATCATTATAATGATCTGCCTTTTGGGTAAGTAATCGGGCTCGAACCGACGACCCCTAGAACCACAATCTAGTGCTCTAACCAACTGAGCTATACCTACCGTGATTTTGATGTCACAAAAGTAGTATTATAGCCCATATCTTCCAAATGTTTTTTAAACTTTTTGATTAAACAATTGTCTATCAAATGGTATATTTTTATCGGAGCATATTGAAAGGCGACAAAAGGTAATATTCGCGTAACATTTTCGGTTCAAATGGCCATAATTGGACCTTGGTCTATTATTTGTATTATACTATTTATGGGAAAATTTTTGAAATTTTTAATTGTCGTAGCCATTTTGGCAGTGGGAGCTTGGTTTGTCTATCAAAAATATAATAGTGGACCGCGGGTGGAAAGCAAGCATCAGCTTCTGGTTGATCGCATTGAAGCTATGGGTAAATTGGAATTGGTGAAATATCGCTACAGCGATGTTGTTGAACATAAAAATATCAATACGTTCTTGCCTACGGCAAGTGTATTGCTAATTGTCAAAGCTGATGCTGTTGGCTGTGTGAATTTAACAAAACTGACGCCGGAGGATATTAAGGTGGTTGGGGACTCTGTTTCCATTAAATTGCCGGCTCCGGAGATCTGTTATATTAAGATTGACCACGAAGCATCAAAGGTTTATGATACCAAAATGGCTTTCCTGCGAGAGGCGGAATTGGTTGATGAAGCATACAAAACTGCTGAAAAAGCTGTAGCGGATGATGTGAAGAAATCCGATATCCTACAACAAACCAAAGCAAATGCAACGACTGTGTTCAAACCATTGTTGCAAGGACTGGGCTTTTCGAAGATCAACCTTACTTTTGAGTAGATTGGGTCAGTTCATGATGATTTTTTCTTGATCTCAGAAAGATTTGTTTTAACGCTGTATATGTAATCTGTACCTACTTGGGGTAATACCTTTAATGGATTTAAAAATTTTATTAAAATTCGAAAGGCTATTGAAACCACAGGCAAAGGCAATGTTGGTGATCTGTAATTTATTTTCAGTAATCAACCGGCATGATTCACTGATGCGTACTTCATTGACAAACTGTACAAAGGTCTTTTGTGTGCGGGACTTAAAGTAACGACAGAACGAATGTTTGGACATATTTGCTAGGGTCGCAACCTGATCCAGCGGAATCTCTTTCGTAAAGTTGTTGAACACAAACTTAAAGATACGATCGATTTTCTCATTGTCCATCGAACTGTAATTGTGCGTGTAACCAGGACTGGAAAGATATTCATATTCATCGGTTGTAATCAACAATTCAATGATTTCAAGCAGCAATATTGTTTTTTTAAAACCGTAGTCAAGATGAACTATTTGATCAAGTTTGTGTTTTAGCCGCTGCTTTGTTTCTCCCCGAAATAGAAGTCCCCGCTTGGAGGCAGTCAGAAAAGCCTCTATTTTATGTGTTTTAAAAAGCTGTCCCAATACCTCTAAGAGTAATTTAGGTTCGACATAAAGGGCCATTGAGTGCGATAGATTTGTCGAATCCTGATTGGAGCTGTCATTGTGCCAAACATGGGGTAGGTCAGGGCCCACAAAAGTCAACTCATCGGTCGAAAAACTGTCTATACTGTCACCTATAATACGTTTACCCTCACTTTGAACAATATAGGTCATCTGACAGGCACTGTGAAAATGGAATTCTGTGGAAAAAAAAGGTTGGCAAACTTCTTTTGTTGCAAATGTCGCTATCTCGGATCCCTCCAATATTTTTGTGAAGATGGGTTTCATTTACTGGTTATCATGTTGTTTAATGGATGTTAAATATAGCTTATTTTGTCATAAAAATGAAATTAGGGGAAAAATATCGTTAATATAGTGTCAATATTGAGCAATCTAGGTACAGTTTTATTGTCCTAAGAATGGTAGTTTAGCAGTATGTAAAAGAAGTATTGATAACAAGAATACCTAAATATGATATTAAAAAAATTAGTTCCCTTTGTGCTTTTTACGCTCGTTTGTGCAATCTCTATTTTAATGGTTTGCTGTGGACAGGATCAAGAACCTGACTCTGTTAGACGCTATGCTTCCATTACAGGTGTAAAAGCTGAAAAATTGGAATATTACAAAAAACTTCATGCTGATGCATGGCCTACGGTGCTTCGGAAAATCAAGGAATGCCATATCCAGAACTATTCTATTTTTCTGAAAGAGGTAGATGGGCGGCATTATCTATTCAGCTATTTTGAGTATACCGGAACAGATTTTAACGCCGATATGCATCGGATGGCTGCTGATCCCGAAACACAGCGTTGGTGGAAGGAAACGGATCCTTGCCAGATGCCACTCCCGGATGCCCGTGCAAAAGGAGCGGTCTGGTCGGATATGGAAGAGATATTTCATACAAACTAATTGAAATAAAAAACCGAACAATAACCTAAAACAAAAAAATATGAAAAAGCAGGTGTTTTTTAGTTTAACCCTATGTTTATTGGCAGCTAAGGTATTCGCTCAGACGAAAGTTGTTATACCCACAGCATCCGATAAACCCAATCGATACCAACAAGAGCAGATTGATCGCAAGTATGGGATGTTTATACATTTTGGTATAAATACCTTTCACGATCAAGAGTGGACTGACGGGTCGAAACCTACTAGTTCTTATGCGCCAACAACCATTGATGCAAAACAATGGGTATCTACGGCGAAAGCTGCGGGAATGAAATATATCATATTGGTAAGCAAGCATCACGATGGTTTTTGCTTATGGGATAGTAAATATACCGATTACGATGTGGCAAATTCAGCTAACAAGACGAATGTTGTGGAGGCGCTGGCAAAGGAATGCCGTAAGCAGGGCATCCGTTTGGGACTTTATTATTCCTTGTGGGACCGGAAACAAAATGGAAATGTAAATGACAGAAAAGCGGATAGAGCCTATAATACCTATATGCTCAATCAATTGACTGAATTGCTTGATATGACCAAGAAGTATACAGACATCGTCGAACTTTGGTTGGATGGCGGCTGGGAAAAAGAAAATTACCGATGGCCCGCACAGGAAATCTATACGCTGGTCAAAAGTAAGGCGCCTCAGTGTCAGGTAGGTATCAATTGGACCATTGGTAGTCCTGAAAATGCAGATAAGCATGTTGTACAGCCCAAGGATCAACAGAATTTATTTCCGATACGTTATTTCCCAAGTGACTTCCGTTTAGGTGATCCATATTTGCCGGGTACGCCTGATCCCAAACTCTTTACCGCACAGGGCAATATCTACTACATGCCTTTCGAGACAACAGTTGTACTTGGCGAACGTTGGTTCTATAATACAACAGACAAAAAGTACAAGACGCTGGCAGAACTAGAAGATATCTATCGGACAGCAACCGCACAGGATAATATCCTGATCCTGAATGTTGGCCCCAACAGGGAAGGACGTATCAAAGAGACAGATGTAACGTTGCTTCTCCAATTGAAAGATAAATTAAAATTATAGCCCAGAAATACACTTATCCATAGATTATAAAAATTAGTATTAGTATGATTACAACGTTCGATATCCAGGATCGTCGATTTTCCTTAAATACTGGAGCAGGTAGCGATGCTATACATAAAGATCCTGTATATTCTTATGCCGTTACCCATTTGTTAGATGATAAAGGACGTGTAGGCACTGGCTTGGCATTCACCATAGGTGCGGGAAATGAACTCGTCTGTCAGGCGGCAGCATTTTATGCGGAGCGGCTCAAGGGAATACCCATCGAAGAGCTGATGGCAAACTTTGGTGCAATCTTCAATACATTGAGCAATGAGCAGCAGTTTCGCTGGTTAGGACCACACAAAGGTATTGTACATCTAGCGCTGGCTTCGGTGACAAATGCATGTTTTGACCTATGGGCGAAAACCCGGGCTGTTCCGCTCTGGAAATTATTGGTCGATCTATCCCCAGAGGAAATTGTTAATACCCTGGATCTATCCTATCTAGAAGATGAGCTGACAAAGGAAGAGGCCATTGCGCTGATTGCTGCAAATAGACAGAGCCGTCAGGAGCGAATGAACATCATCGAAAAGGGATATACGGGTTATGATACCTCTGTTGGCTGGTTTAACTATTCAGACGACCAAGTCAGAGAGAATTGTAAACGGGCTATTGCAAATGGCTTTACGGCGATGAAACTGAAAGTGGGTAGTGCGGATCCGCTCCGTGATATCAGACGGGCTCATATTGTTCGGGAGGTTGCCGGTGATCAGGCTACAGTCATGCTGGATGCTAACCAACAATGGACATTACCTCAGGCGCTGGCAATATGTCAGGAGCTCAAGGCAATGAATCCGTTTTGGGTGGAAGAGCCTACACATCCAGATGATATTGTTGCGCATAAGATATTGACTGATGCCATTGCGCCGATAAAAGTCGCCATGGGGGAACATGTACCTAACCGGATTTTATTCAAAAACTACCTACAGTTGGGGGCAGCAGGTTTTGTACAGGTAGATGCGGTCCGTGTCGGCGGGGTGAGTGAATTTATTACAGTCAGTTTACTCTGTCGCAAATATGGTATCCCTGTTGTACCGCATGTAGGAGATATGGGACAACTGCACCAGCACCTCGTGTTGTTTAATCACATTAGTCTTGGGCATGAAGCACTGTTTCTTGAACATATTCCACATCTCAAGTCCCACTTCGTACATCCCGTAGTAATCGAAAATGGAGTTTATCGGACGCCGATGGAAGCTGGAAGTAGTTGTGACTTAATCTAAAAATTAGCTTATGTTAGGAAATATAGATTTGGGTATCGCAGTAGCTTATATTGCATTGATTCTGATTGTCGGTATTCGTGCAGGTATCGGTGGTAAGAAAAATACAGGGACGGCCGAAGGTTATTTTCTCGCCGGCAAAAGTCTGCGGTGGCCAGCGATCGGATTGGCGCTTTTTGCGACAAATATATCGACTGTACACTTGGTAAGTCTTGCGCAAAGTGGATTTGATACGGGTTTGCTTAATGGAAACTTTGAATGGATGGCTGCATTTACTTTGGTCTTATTGGCTTTGTTTTTTGTGCCGTTCTATCTCAAGTCTGGTGTGGCAACGCTCCCGGATTTCCTGGAAAGAAGGTATGACCGTTCCAGTAGAGACTGGCTGACGTTTATTTCCATTATATCGGCCATAGTGATCCATATCGCTTTTTCGATGTTGGCAGGAGGTATCGTGCTAAAGACCCTTTTTGGGATCAATATGTATTTGAGTATTACAGTGATATGTGTTATTACCGGAATGTATACTATCCTTGGTGGATTGCGTGCGGTGGTTGTGACGGAATCTATTCAGACCATTGTATTATTAGCCGGCGCATTTATCATCAGTTTTGCGGCATTCGATCGCATGGGTGGGTGGATACCGATGAAAGATGTACTGATCGCTGAAGGTGGACTAGACCGATTGTCCATGCTCCGTGGCGCTGATGACAGCAGTGGTATGCCCTGGTATGCGGTGTTCTTTGGTTACCCGATTCTCGGGATCTGGTACTGGTGTGCAGATCAGACGATTGTGCAACGTGTATTGGGGGCGAAGGATGAGAACCATGGTCGCGTGGGCGCGCTGTTCTGTGGTTTTCTGAAAATTTTGCCCGTATTTATTTTTGTACTGCCCGGGTTATTCGCTTACACCCTTTTTAAGAGTGGGCATCTTGATCTAAGTAGTCTGGGCTTAGATGCGGCAGGTCATGTGAATTCCAAAGGAATATACACGCTGATGATTACACAGCTGTTGCCTTCTGGTCTGATCGGGATCCTTGTGGCGGCTTTGTTGTCCGGGTTGATGAGTCAGATTTCCGGTGCCCTTAATTCGATCTCAACCATGGTCAGTTACGACATCTTTAAGCAACGGAAGCCACAGGCCACAGATAAACAGCTTATCCGTATCGGGAAAATATCTGCGGTGATTGCTATGGTTTTTTCGTTGGCTCTACTGCCATTACTCGACAGATATGAAAGTATTTTTAACGGAATCAATGATGTGATCGCCCATATTGCGCCTCCCATAACCTGTGTATTCCTCTTAGGCGTGTTCTGGCGGAAAGCTTCGGCGGTATCGGCTAAATTGACCCTCTGGATTGGATCTTTTTTGGGTATGGGGGTCTTTATTCTGAATAAGGTCCTGCCAGATTCCTGGATCGGACAAACTCCATTTATGATGATGGCATTCTATCTTTTTCTGACCTGCATGATCCTTCAGATTATCTTATCTTATCGGTATCCGGTACAGCACAGCGCAGAAAGCGAACAGCTCTATTGGAAGAGCCCATTGGAGCCACTTTCTGGGATCGCATGGAAAGGAATCGGAAATTACCGTGTTTTATCGGGACTATTGCTGGCTATTGTCACAATTTTATACATAATTTTCAGGTAAGAAGTTACTTGTCGTATTTTAGTTTTTAGAATTAATTGAATAAGCTTTTATAGATTTATCGTGAATAGATTGAAAGATAAAGTGATATTAATCAGTGGTGGTACTGCTGGAATCGGTCTGGCATGTGCGCAGGCCTATGCAAAGGCTGGGGCCCAAGTTGTTTTTATCGGCCTTGATCAGGCCTCCGTTGCTGCTACAGGTGAGTTATTAGGTACTCCACATTTGGGTATTTGTGCTGATTTCTCCCAGGAGGAGGATGTGAGGGCAGCGGTGGACCAAACAGTCGCAACCTTTGGGCGATTAGATGCCATTCATAATAACGCTGGTCTTGCGAGTCCATCAAAGCCATTGCATGACACTACGGAGCAGGAATGGACCAGATTGTTTGATGTCAATGTGAAAAGTATTTTGTTGACGACGCGATATGGCTTTCCTCATCTGAAAGCTTCAAGAGGATGTATATTAAATACAAGTAGCCTGGTGGCGGAAATTGGTCAGGAAAACCATGCTGCTTATGCTGCAACAAAAGGTGCGGTCAACGCCCTGACCAAATCAATGGCGATAGATTACGCAGCATTGGGGGTTAGGGTGAATTCTGTTATGCCTGCGGCGGTGATGACGCCTATGCTTCAGCAATGGGCTTTGGAGCAACCTGAGCCAGAACAGATATTTGGTTTTCTAAAAGATATCCACCTCTTGGGCTATTGCCCGGAAGGGGATGTAATCGCAGATACATGCCTGTTTTTGTTGTCCGATAGTGCCCGGTTTATTACCGGTGTGAACCTGCCTGTGAGTGGTGGTGCAGAGCTTGGCTACCGTCGGAATAGCTAGGAGATTATTGATAAATAACGAACTAATTTCAAATTATATAGTATATTTGGCGCGCAGATAAATCACTGCCAATATTTAATACATCAATCATGAACCAAAAGTTTACATACAATACCCGATTTCCTGCTGTTGAAGATTTGAGAAGACAGGCAAAGAAAAGAATTCCAAAATTTGCGTTTGACTATTTAATAGGAGGTTGCAATGAAGAGCTAAATCTTGCCAGAAATGAAAATGATTTTGACAATATCCTATTAAAGCCGCAATACCTTCAAGTGAGCGAGGAAATTGATATGTCCGTAGAACTCTTTGGTCGCCATTACAGTGCGCCATTTGGTGTTTCGCCGATTGGTTTACAGGGCTTGATGTGGCCTAATGCACCAGAAATTTTGGCCAAAGCCGCCGCAGAAAATGATATCCCTTATATATTGAGTACCGTATCGACAAGTAGTATTGAGCGTATTGCTGAAGTGTCACAGGGTAAAGCCTGGTTTCAGCTTTATCATCCTACGGAAAATAAGTTGCGCGATGATATCCTGCGACGTCTGAAAGAGGTAGAATGTCCTGTGCTTGTTGTTCTGGTCGATGTTCCAGCTTTTGGACTTCGGTACAAAGAGATTAAGAGTGGATTGTCTATGCCTCCAAAGATGAACATAGCCAATATCTTACAGACATTTGCTTGTCCTACCTGGGGAATTGAGACACTTAAACATGGTATTCCATCTTTTGCAACCTTAAAGCCTTATATGGAGAAAGGCTTGGATCTGGCACAGCTGGGGCAATTTATGAACAGAACGTTTACGGGTAAAGTAGATGTTGAAAAGATCAAGGCCATTCGGGATTTATGGAAGGGACCTTTGGTGTTAAAAGGGATTGCAACAGATGAAGATATGCAGGCTGCCATTGCATTAGGTGTAGATGGCGTTATCGTGTCTAATCATGGTGGAAGACAGCTCGACGCCAGTGAATCATCCATTAATTCATTGATTCATTTGGCAGCTAACCCAGATTATAAAAGCAAAATCAAGATTATGTTGGATGGTGGTATCCGTTCTGGAGTAGACCTTGCCCGTGCACATGCTGTGGGATCTGAATTTAACTTCATGGGGCGACCATTTATGTACGGCGTAGGTGCCTTGGGAAATGCCGGCGGAGAACATACCATCAATATGTTCAAAGCGCATTTATTTCAGTTGATGAAACAGCTGAGCATTTCGAAGATTGACGAGTTTCCAAAACGTTTACAGAAGATATTATCGTAATATAGTCATGTTAGGAGTAATAAAGCCGTATTAAACTGTGCAACAGCGCAGTTTAATACGGCTTTATATATTTGATTCTATGGGTTTGTTACCAATCTATTGTTCTGTTGTCAGTGTCGCTAACCTCCCATTGTTCACTGACCTGTCCTTTGGAGTTTTCGGGTCTAGCGGTTGCTGAAGCGGCCGCGATACCTTGCTCGAGTTCGATCAGGAGCGTCTTAACTTTCGGTGCGATATAGGCCAATTTCTTTTTCATAGTCTTTTATTTATTGTATTCTATTCGATTTTTGCTAAATTTATTCTTGTTCCGTTCCTAGCTACAAGATATTTTCTTCTTTCCTGCGCCCACGCCTTTAATGATTGTACGACCATCAACAAGCTGAGTTACTTTAACTGTGTTGCTCTGTGTACTTCCCCAAGGAAAAGTATTGAAGGAGTTACCATTGTACAATACAAGTTCATATAAAGGTCCACCATTGACCTTGCTGCCAAACATGGTTACCTTACCTGTTCTGCTGATCACAACTTTGATCAACGGATTGGCCGCAGTTCCTTGCATATTATAGATTTGTGCAATACTAGTATTTGTTTGTACATTATTCCCCGCATATTTACTTCCATCAAGGAACTGGATATTTTGTGCTGAGGAAGCACCAACTTCAAACTGGATTTCATTTTTTGCTAGTTTCACACCATTAATTTCCATATTAAAAGCATTGTCCAATTCAGTGATATCAAACACAAACCCGTAGTCAGCAGCTGGCGCGGTGAAGTTCCGGGAGATAGTGGTTCCGCTTGGATAAAATACACCATCAATTCGGATTCCAGTTTTACCATTAACGACCACAGCAGGGTAGCTCCAGTTTAGGCCATCACTGGTCACATCTTGGGTACAGGTTTTAAAATTAAGTTTCAGATCATACTTTTGTCCTGGATTGATCTTTACATTTGGAATGTTAAGATTTGATTTGGTTTCACCATCGATCGTCAACGTTCCTAAGTTAAGTGCTCCTATACTAGTCCCTGGGTGGATTAATAGGGAAGGGGTGCTCACAACTGTACGTAGTCCAATACCCAAAGCTGGAAATTGTGCTTGCACACCTGCATCATTCAATCCATTGTATGTAAGCGCTCCATCCGAAAGTTTCAGGTTGGCGGATGTATGACTTGGTTTAAACACAGAGTTTTCAAGCTTAGTGATTGCCCCAGTCATATTGGCATCCATTGTCATGGTTGTGGTAATTTGACTGAAGCGATGTTTCAACACAACATTTAGGTTATTAACACCTGGGGTTAATTTCAGTGTGTTCGTGAAATACATTAAGTCACCATTGATATTACTGAGGCTTGCTGAGGACAAAGTACTTTGGTTGCTAATGTTAGGTACTGTACTTGTACTATTTGTCGAATAGGCTACAAACGTATAGGTTTTTCCTGCATCAAGAACAATCCCTTCTGCGGCAGCTTCTCCACCATAGCTATAGGTCTTTTCAGTAACGTAATTCCCTTGGCTATTATAAACAACTACTTTATATTTAACATCTTTGTTCAGCTGTTTCTCTGTTACTTGAGGAGTGGTTGCTGCTTTGCTGCCTGATGAGGCCATCAATCCTTTATTGACAGTCGTCGCTGAGTTATTTGTCAATACAACGTCAATGGAAGAACTATTGCCAAAAGGAACAGTCATCTCTTGTACTTCAGAAACATTGTTTGCGGAAGTGGAGGCTTTTGTGGATCCTTGCTTTTGACCAACGTTACTTTCCTCCTCGCTATAAGCCTCAACTCCCTGAAGATTGATTTTGACCACAGTTTCCCCGCTTATGGCTGTGGTTTCGCCACTCTTTTTACAAGAGTAGACACTTGAGGCAACCAGTATAATGCATCCCAACATAAGTACATTTTTGAGGTTGCGGTAATTTTTCATTTTCATGTAAGTAGACATTTAATTTTACTTTGTTTCTTAGTATTTTTATTGATTTGTACTTGCGCGATTTTTTACTTCTTATTTATAGGTTTAATAGCTAAGCCTATTTTCATGTTTGTTTTTTTTGATAGATGTCGAAATTTATTGATGCAATTATAGATATAGCTTTCTGTTTAATCATTATGATTTTCAATAAGTAATTTTTCCTGTAGCGAGAGTTCTACAAACGGTCATTGATGTTTAGACGTTGATTTTAAGTGTTTTGGCGTGTGTTGCTTGTTGTTTTATTTATAGTTCTAATGGGTTAATATTTTCGTGTAGATTAATTTAGGCTTTTATGGAGATAATCCAACGGAATGGACTATAATAATAGAAAGTCTGCTATTATGGCACAGTTTTCGTATAAGCTATTTATATCGTCGGGTAAATTCGGTATTAGTTATTCGTTATTAAGGCATGTTGCTTGTGTACATCAATTTGGACTAGGCGTAAGCATGGACTACAGCGTTAGTGAGACAGCACAATATACAATTGAATGTTTTAGGACTTTAGTAGTTGGTTGCTATACTGAAGATTACTGGCGGCCAGTTCAGTGTAATAGGGGCAGAAGCTATTGCAAACTTGATTAATTTAACTTGCCAGTAAAGCGATGTTATTATAAAAGAATAAATTTTTGAAATATTTTTCTAAATTTGTATAACAATGAGGGTAATTGTTTTCATATTGATCACCTATATCTTGGGACTTTCCTTTGTCCCATGTAGTGATGCGAACATTCGCAGCGAGGTGACAGCCATGGAAACACAATTCAATGAACCTCATAATCATAGTGAAGATACCACCGATGCCTGTTCTATTTTCTGTTATTGTAACTGTTGTAGCGGAAATATTACAGTCTTCGAATATCAGTTACCAAAAATTGAAGGTATCCCGATTTCAATTTATTTTGATAATCGGATGCCGGTTCTCAATACACCTATTTTATCTAGCTACTTCGGAACTATCTGGCAGCCGCCTAAGGTAGATGCTTAATTATTACTTTTTATAGCCGTACGCAAACATTATTGAGGAATTTTGCTTTTCTAATTAATGTTGGCCATCGGTGTGTAGCTGTAACTTTTGATGTTACAGGGAAATAAGATATTCTATATATCTATTATTTAAGCATTAATCAAGCATATTGTGTTAGATAGTATAATTAAATTTAGCATCAAGAATAAGATCATTATTGGTTTAATGACCTTGTTACTTATTATTTGGGGCGGTTGGAGTGCTACAAAGCTGCCCATAGACGCCGTTCCGGATATTACCAATAATCAAGTACAGATTTTTACCTCCTGTCCGACCTTGGCGGGTCAGGAAGTGGAGCAACTGGTTACTTTCCCGATCGAACAGAGTATCGCTACGGTACCGAAGATCGAAGAAATCAGAAGTATTTCCCGTTTTGGACTCTCGGTGATTACCGTCGTTTTTGACGATGATGTCGATATCTACTTTGCGCGACAGCTTATCAGTGAGCGCCTAAAAGAAGCAGTGGACCAAATTCCACAAGGTATCGGTAAACCCGAATTAGCTCCCGTTAGTACGGGCTTGGGAGAGGTTTATCAATATATCATTCACCCCAAAAAAGGTAGCGAAAGCAAGTATAATGCAAAGGATCTTCGGACCATGCAGGACTGGATCGTTGCACGCCAGCTTTACGGTACACCCGGTATTGCTGAGGTCAATAGCTTTGGCGGTGAATTGAAACAATATGAGGTCGCCGTTGACCCTAATCGTCTTAAGGCGATGAATATCACCATTTCGGAAATTTTCACCGCATTGGAGAAAAATAATCAGAATACGGGTGGTGCTTATATTGACAAAAAACCGAACGCATACTTCATTCGTGGCATTGGACTGGCTACGTCGCTGGAGGATGTGAAAAATATAGCGATTAAAAAAACTGGTGCTGTACCTATTTATGTCAAAGATGTGGCCGATGTGCGTTTTGGACATGCGGTCAGGTACGGTGCCCTGACATATAACGGGGAAGTGGATGCCGTGGGCGGTGTAGTGATGATGCTGAAGGGTGAGAATAGCAATGAAGTGGTCAAGCGTGTAAAAGAGAAGCTCCCTACGATCCAAAAATCCCTACCCAACGATGTGGTGATCGAACCCTACCTGGACCGTACGGATCTTGTTGGTCGTGCAATAGGTACTGTTGAGAAGAACTTAATCGAGGGAGCACTGATCGTTATATTTGTATTGGTGCTATTTTTGGGTAACCTCCGTGCGGGGCTTATCGTTGCCTCAGCCATCCCATTATCCCTGCTCTTTGCTTTGGGATTGATGAATGTTTTTGGTGTGAGTGCTAATTTAATGAGTCTAGGTGCGATAGACTTTGGTCTTATTGTCGATGGCGCGGTAATTATCGTGGAAGCAACGCTTCACCATCTTGGCCTGCGCAAGTCTACTGAAAAGCTGTCACAATCGGAAATGGATCATGAGGTGTTTGAATCTGCTTCAAAAATCCGGACCAGTGCGGCATTTGGTGAGATCATCATTCTGATTGTCTATATTCCTATCTTGACATTGGTCGGGGTGGAAGGCAAGATGTTCCGCCCGATGGCACAGACCGTAGGTTTTGCGATCTTTGGCGCATTGATCCTTTCGCTGACATACATTCCAATGATGTGTGCCCTGTTTTTACCTAAAAAACATCATGACAAGAAAACGTTCAGTGACCGTTTTATCGAAAAACTTCAGCGTATCTATGCGCCTTTATTGCAGAAAGCTATCCGTTTCAAATATATTATCGTCAGCTTGACAATCGCTTTCTTTGCCATATCTGTTTTCTTCTTTAAAAATATGGGGGGAGAGTTTATCCCGCAGTTGCAGGAAGGAGATTATGCCTTTCACTGTATATTACCACAGGGAAGCTCTCTGTCGCAAAGTATAGAAACTTCCATGCAGGCTTCCCGTATCATTAAGGAGTTTGACGAAGTAAAAATGGTTGTTGGTAAAACCGGAGCCGCTGAAGTACCGACGGATCCAATGCCACCGGAAGCGACCGATTTGATGGTAGTACTGAAACCCCAGAAGGAATGGAAGTCCGGCCGAAGTTATAATGAACTAGGCGGAGCCATCCTTGAAAAATTGGAAGCTATCCCGGGTGTTTTCTTTGAAAAGAACCAGCCAATACAGATGCGATTCAATGAGTTAATGACAGGAATTCGTCAGGATGTTGCCGTGAAGATTTTTGGCGAAAATATCGACTCTCTGGCATCTTATGCGAATATCGTGGCGGCACAGATTCAGTCCGTTAAAGGTGCTACTTCTCCGCAAGTGGAGCGAGTGTCGGGGCTGCCACAGATCAATATCGTATATGATCGTACACGTATTGCCAATTACGGTCTAACGATTCAAGATGTCAATGATGTGGTAAGTACGGCTTTCGCTGGTCGCAGTACTGGACAGATCTATGAAAATGAACGTCGTTTTGATTTAGTTGTTCGTTTGGATACGACACACCGCAATAGCATAGACGATGTACGCAATCTGATGATTCCAACTGATACAGGTATTCAGATTCCACTGTCGCAGGTAGCAGCCATTGATTATAAACTTGGCCCCGCGCAGATTAGTAGAGAAGCCGGAAAGCGTCGGATCGTCATTGGCTTCAACGTCTCGGGAAGGGATGTGGAGAGTGTGGTCAAAGATATCCAACAGCAGTTGTCGACCAAAGTGAAATTACCTGCTGGTTATTATTTCACGTATGGAGGGCAGTTTGAAAACTTACAGAAAGCAAGCGCTCGTCTGATGATTGCAGTGCCTGTTTCCCTCTTGCTGATCTTTATGCTATTGTATTTCACATTCCACTCCTTTAAGCAAGCAGCGCTGATCTTTACAGCCATTCCAATGAGTGCAATTGGGGGTGTTTTTGCCCTGATGCTCCGCGGTATGCCTTTCAGCATCAGTGCTGGAATCGGTTTTATTGCTTTGTTTGGTGTTGCTGTACTAAATGGTATTGTACTGATCGGGACTTTCAACCAATTGAAGAAGGAAGGTATGGATGATATTTTTCAGCGAGTGAAGGAGGGAACATTGACAAGGTTGCGCCCTGTACTGATGACAGCTACCGTAGCTTCGCTGGGCTTTTTGCCGATGGCAATTAGTACGAGTGCTGGAGCGGAAGTTCAGAAACCGCTGGCGACGGTTGTTATCGGCGGACTGGTGACAGCAACCTTCTTAACATTGTTTGTACTGCCTTTGCTGTATATTATTTTTAACTCAAAACTGAATATGAAAAAAGGAAATTCGGGTAAGACCATTGCAACGGTATTGGTTTTCCTATTTTCTACCATTGGATTTAAGGCTTTTTCACAGGAACGGATCGGGATTGATAACGCAATCGGTATGGCATTGAAGAGCAATCGCCAGTTTCAGGTCAATGAGGCCGAAATAACTGGAGCAACTTATAATGTTAAAACCGCGAATGAAATCCCAAAGACGGGTGTTTTTGTGGAGAATGAAGATTACCGACCCAGCGATAAGACAGGGATCATGAAAATCGGTATCACACAAAGTATTGCTTGGCCGGGACTCTATTCGGCACGAAAGGAATATTTTAAGCAACAGCTAAAATATGCCAATCTGAATACCGAAGTACTCAATGCCAATATTAAGAAAGATGTGCGCACAGCATATTATCAGCTCTGGTATCTTCAAGATAGACAGAAGCTCTATGTGGAGTTGGACAGTATCTACTCGGCGATGTTTAAGGCGACTGAATTACGTTTCAAAACCGGAGATGTCGCAGCATTGGATAAAATTGCCGCGGAAGCGAAATTACGGGAGTTGCAGGCTCAATTGGTTCAAAACAAGAAGAATATGTTGGTTCAGCAGCAGCAATTGATGATGCTTCTCAACCGCAATGAATGGATATTACCTGTAGAGCAATCGCTGGAAAAGATAAAAATGGACGTGGATGTACAAAATCCATCGATTGATGCCTCACATCCTGTTTTAGCTTTGCAACAACAGAATGTCAATATTGCATCCTCCAATATTGCGGTACAGAAAAATACAAATAAGCCTGAGTTTTCGGGCAGATTCTTTTCGCAGCGTCTTTGGGGGGCAAAAGATCCTTTTACGGGATTCTCGGTATCGGCATCATTTCCTGTATTTGGCCTGGGTGCTTATAAAAGCAAGGTGAAAGCTGCAAACGCGGAAATGGAGGCGCAACAAAGACAACTGGAATATGATACACAAGTTTTTCAGACGAATAAGGTGAATGCATTGGCTGATATTGAGAAAAATGCTGCGCTATTGCAGTTCTATGAATCCGCAGGCCTAAAGCAAGCTGACGCCATCATCAAAGCCGCAAGCCTTGGTTACAGAACCGGTGAAATAAGTTTTGCGGAGATGAGCCAGTTCTTAAGTCAGGCGATCGGTATCAGACAGAACTATTTAGACGTGCTCAATCAATATAATCAATCAGCAATCCAATACAATTACTTCAATAATAAATAAGTCAACAATGAGAGTTATCATAAAAATATTTTTTGCACTAGCGATTACAACAGTTTTATATAGCTGCGGATCAGATTCAAAAGGTGCTGGCGATGCCAAGAAGGAGGAAGGGAAAGGTGCTGCCGAAGAAAGCCATGAGGAAGGGCCCGTGACGGTAGCGGCATTGAGTGAACAACAGATAAAGGCGGTAGGTATTGCTTTTGGAACTATAGAGGAAAAGGAGCTGACAGCGACAATCAAAGCCAATGGTCTTCTCAGTGTTCCCAATAACAACAAAGCCAATGCGACAACCTTGTATGGTGGCGTAATTAAGACTTTAAATGTGCAACTAGGTGACATCGTGCGCAAAGGCCAGGTTATTGCAACCATTACGAATCCACAATTTATTCAGCTTCAGGAAGAATATGTCGCTCTGGCGAGCAAAATTACGCTTGCAGAACAGGAGATGGCAAGACAGCAAGAACTCAATGAGGGCAACGCTGGCGCAAGAAAAAATTTGCAGTCTGCAACGGCGGATTTCAATAGTCTTCGTGCCAGAAAGGCATCGTTGCAACAGCAGATTCAACTGATGGGCATCAATCCCAACACTGTGAGCCTTTCCAATTTGCGGGCTTCACTCGTGGTGACAAGTCCGATTAATGGTACTGTGAGTAATGTCTTTGCCAAGATAGGTAGTTATGTGGATGTTTCATCACCGGTTATTGAGATTATAGATAATAGTCTATTGCACCTTGATCTTCAGGTTTTTGAAAAAGACCTTCCTATGATCAAAATTGGGCAGATTATTAATTTTCAATTGACAAACAACCCTGATAAAACTTACTCGGCTAAAGTATTTACGATAGGATCGTCTTTTGAAAATGATAGTAAAACAATTGCTGTTCATAGTACTGTGATCGGTAGCAAGGTTGGTCTGATAGACGGGATGAATATTACAGGGATGATCGGGATCAATAATGTGACCACTCCGGCGGTTCCGAATGACGCAATTGTGGAAGCGGATGGTAAGTTCTACATTTTCGTAGAAACAAGCAAGCAGGCCGAGGAGCATGAAGAAGGACACGATGATCATGGACATGCGCATGATGAGGGTGAGGCTAAGCACGAACATAAAAATGAATCAGAAGCGGCTAAACATGCAACTGAACAGGGTAAGAATGTGAATTTTGAGAAAATTGAAATTCAAAAAGGTGTCTCAGCATTGGGATATACAGCAATTACACCAGTACAGGAAATTCCTGCGCAAACCAGAATCGTTGTGAAAGGAGCATTTTTTATCAATGCCAAGATGAGCAATACAGGTGGGCATGAACATTAAGTAGTAGCATTTGTTAACGAAGTAATCATGATAAGGTATGGAACACAAACATATTTATGATGCACAAGGTAAACAACTTTGTTGTACACAGACGGAAAAAATATATAATCAGGCGGGCGCCCAACGTTTAATACAGGGCGCGCCTGCCCAGGATCAGGCACATAATCACAGTGATGATGACGGTCATGATCATTCAGTGGCGGAAGGCGGTACATTGAAGCTCTTTCTGCCAGCAATAATTTCATTTGTCCTGCTGATTGTGGCCATTGCAATGGACAATTGGTTACCACAGGAATGGTTCAAAGACTGGATCCGGATCATTTGGTATGTACTGGCTTACATTCCGGTTGGATTTCCAGTGATTAAAGATGCATTGAAGAGTATCGGAAAAGGAGAGATTTTCTCTGAATTCTTACTGATGAGCATCGCCACCATTGGAGCTTTTGCAATCAAAGAATATCCGGAGGGTGTTGCTGTCATGCTTTTTTATGCGGTAGGGGAAGTGTTTCAGACATTGGCTGTCAGCCGTGCCAAGAGCAATATTAAGGCACTCCTGGATCAGCGCCCGGATGAGGTGACCATTGTTGCAGCAAACAGTAGCCGGGTGATCAAAGCTGAGGCTGCAGCAATAGGTGATGTCATCCAATTGAAGCCCGGGGAGAAGTTGGGCTTGGATGGGGAACTTATCTCCGATACGGCCTCCTTCAATACGGCGGCGTTGACGGGAGAAAGTAAACCTGACACAAAGACCAAAGGTGAAGTTGTACTGGCCGGAATGATCAACATGAATACCGTGAGTCTGGTAAAGGTGACAACAGCATACCAAGACAGTAAATTAAGCAAAATCCTTGAGCTTGTACAAAATGCGACCTCGCAGAAGGCTCCTACGGAGCTCTTTATCCGGAAATTTGCGAAAATCTATACGCCGATTGTGGTACTTTTGGCGATAGCGATCTGTCTGCTGCCTTATTTTTTTGTTGGACAATACGTATTTAGCGATTGGCTTTATCGAGCGCTTGTATTTCTCGTGATTTCCTGTCCATGTGCCTTGGTGATCTCGATTCCATTGGGCTATTTTGGTGGCATCGGTGCTGCAAGTAGAAACGGTATCCTGTTTAAGGGAAGTAACTTTCTGGATGCGATGGCAGCGATACAGAATGTTGTCATGGATAAAACCGGTACGATGACTGAAGGGGTTTTCAAAGTGCAGGAAGTTCGTTTAGAACCAGATTTTGATGAAGCGACAATCCTCAAATTGGTCAATAAAATCGAAAGTCATAGCAGTCATCCGGTAGCGACAGCAATCAGGGAATATGCGGGTGAGGTCGATGTAGCTGTAAATTTGACTGATGTCGAAGAAATACCGGGACATGGACTGAAGGGGAGTGTGGACGGCAAGGTATTTTTGGTTGGTAACTTTAAGCTTTTGGACAAGTTTAATATCAGCTATACCATCGATCCCAATACAATTGTTTATACCACAATAGCCATTGCATTGGATAATCGCTTCGTCGGATATATTACCATTGCAGATAGTATCAAAGAAGATTCTGCACATACCATACAACTCTTGCACAAACTTGGAGTGAAAGCGACCATGCTAAGTGGAGATAAGAGTACAGTCGTCGCTTATGTAGCGAAGGAATTAGGTATTGATAAAGCCTATGGAGATCTTCTTCCGGAAGATAAGGTAAATAAAGTCAAGGAGATAAAGGCTGTTGATGAAAGTGTGGCTTTCGTTGGTGATGGTGTCAATGATGCCCCCGTAGTGGCTTTGAGTGACGTTGGTATAGCCATGGGGGGACTAGGCAGTGATGCAACTATCGAAACCGCCGATGTAGTTATACAAGACGACAAACCATCTAAGATACCAATGGCAATTAATATTGGTAAACAGACCAAAAAAGTTGTTTATCAAAATATAGGATTGGCATTTGTGGTCAAGGGGGTGGTTTTGATCCTTGGCGCCGGAGGATTGGCAACGATGTGGGAAGCGGTGTTTGCGGATGTGGGTGTTTCTCTTATCGCTATACTGAACGCCATCCGGATCCAGAAGATGAAGTTTTAAATCAATTTTCATTTATGATGTGCTTACCCTTCAAGTTGAAATATTGGAAGGGTAGGTCTTCTATTGTCTAATTTTTAAATTCTCCATTACATGAATATAGTCCAATTTATAACGACCCTATTTATCCTATGGTTTGTATTAATATTGTTCCCTTTATTGTTGAGCGCTCAGGATAGTCTTGCACTTAAAACAAGTAGAGGAATGCAATTTTCCACTGTTGATAACCACGATTTCCAGTTGCGGAAGTTTATCGTTCCAACAGCGCTCATAGCCTATGGTGCGAGCAGCTTTGCCATTCCCAAGATGAAGAAATGGGACTTACAGACCCGGAATGAAGTGCTGCATAAGAACCCGGCAACGACAACAATAGATAATTATACCCAATATTTCCCTGCAGTGATGGTTTACGGTCTTAATGCATTTAATATTGAAGGGCTTCACGATTTTAAGGACCGCACGCTCATTTATCTCACTTCGCAGCTGATTTCAGGGGCGATCGTATTTCCTGCCAAACAGTTTATAGCTGAAGAGCGCCCCGATGGATCCAATAAGAAATCCTTTCCTTCAGGTCATGCGGCGACCGCATTTGCGACAGCCCATTTTATGTATAAAGAATATCGTGATAAAAATATATGGCTCGGTCTTGCAGGATATCCTTTTGCGGCATTTACTGGTATATATCGAGTGATCAATAATCGACACTGGGTGAGCGATATCGTTGCTGGGCAGGAATAGGCATCGCCTCTACTGAACTCGCCTATTGGTTGTACCCAAAGATGACAGGTTTATTTAAAGGGAGAGAACAGCGACAAGGGCAATCAGCATTTATACCCTATATAGGACATAATAGGTTTGGAGTAAGTGCTGTAAGATCATTTTAATAAACTTTTTAAACACTAATTTCTTGTAAAATAGCAAACCCAATGATTCGGGTGTCTTATAGGATTTGGTCGAGCCTGCGTATAGTTTTCGTCTGACCTGCTTCATACTGTGTCCACTATGAATCCGACATGAGTCCATGGTGAGTCCGAGTTAAACACGGTATGCTAGCAGTATGACGATGTACTCATTATGGTCTTATATCGACTGAGGGACGAAGACGGGCATCATTTATTTTGCCACGAGTTTTTCGTAGAGCGGCCAAAGCTCCGCAAGGTCATCATCTGATTGTGCTTCTGGATAGTGTTCATCATGGAGATTGCGGATTTCGACACCCTGTCCCTGATCATTTACCACAACGGCGGCCCGAAGTTCGTCGGTTCCATCATAATAAATGCCCACACCAACAAGCTCGCCATTGAGAATAATTTCACTGACAATATACTTTCTTGCAGCCTTACCTTTGTGGGTACTATGACCACTAGAAATCGTGTTTCCTTTGTTATAATGTCTTTCCATAAGCATAGAACACTGGAAATATCAATTTGTTGTTTTTTTTAGCTATTTTCTACCTTCATGCGATCGAAAATAATTCAAAATAGTTCGGAATATTCCATAGAGAAGGGGGCTCTTACCTTATATTTGTAATACAATGGAAAAGAAAACATATCTTATTTTTGGCATTAGTAAAGGATTGGGAAGAGCAATCACACTGCATCTTCCAGATCGGTCTGATCTTGTATTTGGAGTGTCCAGAAGTAAACCCGATTATTTGGAGGATAACGCAAATGTGTGTTGGGTGCCGGCTGATCTATCTAACCCTGTGGAGGCTGTTCACGCAATCAAAGACAGGATAAAAAATACGAAAATTGACTATTTTATCTATAATGTCGGTATTTGGGAGAATAACGCTTTTAGAGACGATTATGATTTTGCTTCTTCTCCCGTAGCGGAGATTAGCGGCCTGATCAATACCAATATCACTTCATGTATTTTAAATATTCAATCTGCATTGGAAAATTTGAAGCAGGCCGATAATGCCAAAATTATTCTAATTGGTTCGACATGGGGGCTTGACAACCACAATGGAAGGGAAGTTACCTTTTCAGCAACAAAATTTGCGCTGCGGGGTGTGGTTCATGCATTGAGAGAACAACTTCGATCCGATCAGATTGCAGTATCTATATTGAACCTTGGTTATCTGGCAACGGAGCCTGATGGCGATAATAATCTGGGGATGACTACTCATGAAATAAATGGTGATCTTATACCATTATCGGATGTCATTCAGGCGTTAAGATTTATTATCTCGACATCAAAAGCAAGTTGTGTAAAAGAGATTCATATGCCGGCAATGAATGACAGGAATGTATAATAATGCCACCGCAGAAGATGTAGATTCCTATTGTTCCTAATGGCCAGTTACAAACTTTAATCCAAGAATAGAGGCGATTAGCGTACCGATAAAAAATAGACGCCAGAAGCTTACGGGGTCTTTAAATACAAGGATTCCAATAATGACTGTGCCGACAGCTCCAATGCCCGTCCATATTGCATAAGCAGTTCCTAAAGGAAGTCCTTGTACGGATTTGATCAATAAAACCATACTGATGATGAGACATAATACGAAGATACCGTACCAGGTATAGATGGCATTGCCTGATGCCTCTTTCGTTTTTCCCAGACTGTAAGTGTATCCTACCTCAAAGAGTCCGGCGATGATTAAAATTACCCAATTCATATTTTATTCTTTTATACAAAGATCTGTAATGATATCTTGTTAACATTTTACAAATGTTAAAAAACAAGGGGTTAATCATCGCGGAATTTTTTTGGGGATAGGCCTGTGTTTCGCTTAAAATACCGACAAAATAAACTTGTATTGCCAAACTCGAGTTCATTGCTGATTTCCTTAATGGATCGGCTAGAGGACTTCAATAGTGATTTTGCATGCATGATCACGACATGATCTATCCATTCGACAATGGATTTTCCCGTTCTGCGTTTTAACAATGTGGTGAGGTATTGTGCTGTGATGTGCAATTTTTCAGCATAAAATTTTGCACTACGTTGTTGATTGGCATATTTCGAGATCAAAACATAGAAATTATCAATAATCTCATCTGTTCGATTTGTTGATTGGCTGCTGCTTTTGGGTAAGCCGGTATAGGCTTCGGACAGCATTGTAATCAGGGCAATGATCAAATATTGAAGGACTTCCGTTTTTTTTGAGCTTGGTCCCTTTTGATAATAGCGCTGAAGAAAATGAACGAACTCTTGTTGCAGGGCTTGTTCTTCCGTGTTTAATCGGATAACAGGGCGCCAACGTATCTGATCATTTGTTATAAATTCGCGTAAAAGAGGAAATGTGCTAATAAAATCCAAGGAGATACCCACTGTGATCATTTCTGCGTTTTCACTGGCCCATTGCGGGTCTATTGTTAATTGCGGGAGTATCACCACGGTATCATTGGCGTTGATTTCATGGGATAAAAAATGAATATTGGCCCGCATGCTACCTTTTAACATAAAGCTGATGACCAATCCTTCAAATTGATGTTTGTTGTCCACCAGTTCCTGTGAAAGCGCATTGGTCTGATGAAGAATAAAGATCCCTTTTGATTTTAGCTGTGTATCAATTGTATAGTGGTGATGAATCTGGTCTAATGTGTAAAATTGAGTCTTCATGAGTTGACTAAAAATAAGTATTGACCAATGCGGTATCCACTGCTTTGAACCAATCATTTTGTTTCAATGCTTGTTTGTTCCAAGCCAATTCATTGTGCTGTAAAAAATCTATTTCCTGTTTCTGCATGTTATAATGTATGATCAACGATAAATACTAATATTATAGTAAGGATAAATATAAGTAGTTTCGTAAAACTTGGCTTTAATTTTTATCGCAGGAAATAATTTTTACCAAAACATTACGAATGCAGGGTAAAAAATATTATTTCATTGCAGATTTGTTGTACTTGTTGCGATAGGCCAAAGGAGAGAGGCCGGTAACTTTACGAAATATTTCCCTAAAGGCTTTTGAATCGGAATAGCCTACTTCATACATTACTTCGTTCACTGTTTTTCCAGAGATTTCCAGTTCTTTTTTTGCCGATTCGATTTTGACACGTTGTAGATATTCAATCGGAGTATTACCGGTCGCTTTTATAAATCGCCGGTCGAAATTCCGTCGGCCTACGGTAAATCGTTCTGAAAGTTGTTGAATGGAAATCTTCTCAGTGAAATTATGCTCAATATACTCCTGAGCTTTGATGATCATTTCATCTCCATGCCTTTTTTGACCATTAAAGATAACGAAATCAGATTGTTGTTGCCGGTCAAGGTCAATCTGGAATATCTTGGAACAATAGATTGCTGTCGGTCGATCATAATACTTCTCAATCAGATAAATGAGCAAGTGTAAAAATGAATATCCACCACCGTTGGTACAAATACCTTCTTCATCTGTTATAATACTGTCAGTCTTCATGGTGACACTGGGAAATAACTGCTTGAAATTTGTTTCAGCACTCCAATGGATTGAACAGTTTTTATTTTCCAACAGACCTGTAGAGGCGAGTATATAGGCTCCAGTACACATGCTGGCCACATTAGCACCATGGGTATATTGATTGCATATCCAGTCAAGAAACGGGCTGTTTTGAGCATCTAATGCTGTAAAGTTCGGGGCGACGGCAGGAATTACGATTAGATCGGTCTTGATAATTTCGGTAATTTCTTTCTGCGGCATCACCGCAAGTAAGCCATTCAAGAAAACGGACTGCTTTGAAAGACCGACCAGTTCAATTTTAAACATTGTCTTATCATGATTCTGATGGTAGTACCTATTGGCTTCAGTAAAGATATGATAGGTACCCACAATACATGACAGTGTATTGGGGCCAGTCTGAACTTCGGGGACCAAAATTGTTAGGTGTTTCATCTTTCTTGGTTTAACATTGATTAATCTGATTGATGATCTATTACTCAAATATAAGAAAAGATGTTGTCCAAATCAACCGTTCACAATGTCTATTTGGCACCCTATTTTAGATTTAAAATGTCGATATCTTTGATTTATATATGGCAGGTTTGATATTTAAGTGATTGAAAAATAAATACTAATAAAAAAATAGATGATGAAAAAACTGGATTTTACAACTGACATAATCGTTGAAGCGAAACCGCAACAGGTATTTGAAGCGATTATCAATGTTCGTGGCTGGTGGTCAGAGAACATTGAAGGGGGGACAAAAGCACTGCATGATGTATTTTCTTATCACTACCAGGATATACATCAGTGTAAGGTAAAGATCGTTGAAATACAGCACAATGTCAAAGTTGTATGGCAGGTGTTGGAAAACTATTTCAAATTTACGACCGATAAACAGGAATGGGTGGAGAGCTATGTGATCTTTGATATTATTGATCTTGGCGGTAAGACGCAATTAAAATTTACTCATCAGGGGCTGGTACCTGATATGGAATGTTATGATGTCTGTCAGGCAGCCTGGACATATTATATCCACGAAAGTCTGAAGCAATTGATTCTAGCAGGGCAGGGACTTGCTACACCCAAAGAGAGTACGCTGTCCCTAGCGGAAGTTAAAGAACAATTATTGGCGAAACAAAAGGGTAAAAGTATCTATCATAGATTGTTGATTAAAACCCCAGTTGAAAAAGTATATTGGGCAATTACTACTCAGGAAGGGTTGGCAGGCTGGTGGACACCCGATACCATTGCTGCACCTGCGGTAGGTAGCATCTTGCGGTTTGGCTTTGGCCCCGATTATTTCAAAAAGATGGAAGTCCTTGCGTTATATCCCTATGCATTTGTCGCTTGGCAATGTAAGGAAGGCTTTGAGGAATGGATAGGCACAACACTGACATTTGAATTGATACCACATCAGCAAGGTTGTACACTTTTATTCCATCACGATGGCTGGGATAATTATAGTGGGGAATTTGCCTCCTGTAGCTATGATTGGGCATTGTTCTTTAGGAGTCTGAAATTTTTGTGTGAAACAGGAACAGGTTTTCCTTACCCTGAATTCAATAAGTAAGGCACAAGCGCTTCACCCAGATTCAGATTGGGGGGTAGTCAATTTTCGTTCACCGTATGAGCATTGACTTATTAAAAAAAGAGTTGATGTATTTAAAATTATAGGCTGATAAAAGCAGTCCCAATTATATCGCAATAATTGGGACTGTCATATCCAGCAGAAAACGGATTGTCTACAACGAGCTTTTGCACTGACAAACATGTGCGAATAGAACCAGAAGTAGACAAAAGAGCTGGTAAATACCGGATCGTTCCACAGGCAGTCGGTGTTTCGACCAAAGTTCATACTTGGAAATCGAATGTTGAACAGCCTATTTGAACTTCCTGTCTATGATCTGGAGGCTGTCTTTTGGAAAACGGTTTTTTAACCACTGACGCAATTTTAATTGCTGTACTTCAGCTAAAGGATTTTTTGACGCATAAATAAAGGCAACGACATTCGCTAAACTATCTTTTTTTGCATAATACTGTTGTTGTCCTATGCTATAGGATTGTAGTTCTGGAAAAAGTACTGCTAAATCTTTATCTAATTGTGGGCTTGCTACCTGATATTTCGTAAGTTCATTGTTGAGTGCCCGTATGGTTAAATCTTTATCATTTACAGCAGCACTTCTTTTGTCTATTTCACTAAGAATTGTTGTTTTTAAATCGAGGCTATCCTGTCGAATGATCAGATCGGTCTGCGCGATACCAAATGATTCCATGGATTTTTTTAAAGCAGCGATTTCTTGGTCACTAAATTTCTTTGCTAAAAAGGCTAGTTCTAAACGTTTCGGTTTAGTAAGCAATTTTTCGTAGACGACCGTGTAACCTTTATCACTAAATTGTTGTTGAACAAATTGTTTAACCTTATTCGTGTATTTCTTCTCCTGTAGCAAATTATAGGCGAAGTATAAGCTTGGTATTACCAAGGCAAGAATAATCAATGTGATGCTCTGACTTATTCTTTTTTCTCTTTTTGGATCAACATAATGTTTCTTGGGATATCTGAGGTATTTTACGATCGTAAATGTCGCGATACATATAAATACACAATTGATGATGTAGAGGAATAAAGCCCCAGCAAAATAACTTAGGTTGCCGATGGCCAGTCCATAGCCTGCGGTACAGAGCGGAGGCATCAGTGCTGTTGCAATGGCTACACCTGGTATTGGATTCCCTTTATCTACCCTGGTTATAGCGATAACACCGACTAGTCCGCCAAAAAGTGCAATAAGTACATCATAGATATTGGGCGAGGTACGAGCGAGCAATTCGGATTGTGCCTCTTTAAATGGGCTCAGGAGAAAATAACAGTATGATACAATCAGACTGATCAGCGTTGCGATCAATAAATTCTTGATCGATTTCTTTAGGAGTTGAAAATCAAATGTACCCAATGCAAAACCAGCACCCACGATCGGCCCCATCAGTGGGGAAATAAGCATAGCACCAATGATTACTGCTGTTGAATTCACATTGAGACCAACAGATGCAATAACTATGGCACAGGCCAAAATCCATGCATTGGCACCGCGGAATGAAATATTGTTGATCACATTATCAAGAACAGCTTCTTTTCGTTCCTCTCCTGGATGTAAATCGAAAAATTGGAGTATCTTATTCATAACAGATTGTTTTTCTTTATGCGAATATACATAAGAGAACTGATTGTTCTTAAATGAAAGAAGTTTACTAACTTAGAAAAACGGAATAGGTAGCGTTACCATTACAAGATGAGTTTAGCAAGGATTCAACAGATCATTAGATACATTGAAGAACATTACAATGAAGACCTTTCCATCGAAAGACTGGAGCAGCTGTCAAATTATTCCTACCGAAATACACAACGCATATTTAAAGGGATTTTCAATGAATCGATTGGGGCCTTTCAAAAACGGTTAAAACTTGAAAACGCGTATAAAAAACTGATTTATACAGATGAATCCATTAGCTCGATCGCTTATGCGGTTGGTTTTGATAGTTTACAATCTTTTTCCAAATCTTTCAAAAAACAATTTGCACATTCTCCCAGTGATGCACGGGATGAAAAGGCGAGCATTTTTCAGGAATTTATTGCCGGATTAGCAGTAGAACATCAATCTCTCCATCATGATATTGTCTTTTTGAGGGCACAACAGGTTTTTAGTATTGGAATACATACGGACCAATACCGAAATAGAGAAATTGATCAGTTATGGGCGGATATTGATACCTTGGTTGCCGCAGATTTTAGTGCGGATTATTACGGCATTATCGTGGATCAGCCTTTGATTACCGACCGGCTGAAATGCAGATACGAAGCCTGTGTGGATCAAGATCCTGCAAGTCCGTTGTTTTTCCCGCGGTATATTATGGGGGGACGATACCTCCGATATATTCACAAAGGGGACTATCATGCGATAATGGATACGTATAGACGGATTTATAAAGAGAGTCTTTTGCAAGGTGCTTATGCATTTGACAATGATCCTATTCTGGAGCACTATGTGAAAAATGAGACCAATACAGCTCATGTTAACGATTATGTCACCGAAATTTTAATTCCGCTACAGAAAAAATAGTTGTCAATTTTGGACAACATATGATTGGGATTTATCCCGTTTTTTGTCGGAAATAAGAATTTTTAAAATGATAAAAAACATGCAAATCGTAATGATCACGTTATTAAGCATTCTTTCTTCATGTAAGCAAGAAGAAAATTATCGTCCTTCAACGGATACTACTATCCAATATCGCATGCCTGAAGAATCGGCCTTGCATGAGGGAACCTGGCTTCAATGGCCACATCAATATCAGTATGGTATTACCTATCGCAATCGGCTGGACGCCACTTGGGTCAAGATGACTGAGGCGTTGGTTAAAGGGGAAAAAGTTCATATCATCGCCTATGATGATACCGAAAAAAATAGGATTACCGCCTTGTTGCAGGATGCGGGAATTTCGCTAAACCATATTGATTTTAAAGTTTATCCGACAGATGATGTCTGGGTGCGTGACAATGGTCCTATCTATGTGCATGACCAAATGGGTGAATTGGTGATTCAAGACTGGGGTTTTAATGGCTGGGGCGAAAAAGCGGAATTTGAAAACTGTGATCAGGTTCCAGCTAAAATAGCAAAAGATCAAGGGCTTAAGTGCGTTGATCTAAACAAGCTGATGGTTAATGAGGGTGGAGCTGTAGAAATAGATGGCAAAGGTACACTGCTCGCGACCAAAAGTGCGATTTTGAACAGTAATCGAAACGCTGGTATGACGCAACGACAGGCGGAAGCGATCTTTGCCAAGTATCTGGGGGCAACCAATTTTATCTGGTTGGAAGGTAGGGCAGGCCTGGAAATTACGGACATGCATATTGATGGCTTTGCCAGATTTGCCAGTCCGAATATTTTAGTGACGATGGATGCCGAGGATTTACTAGAATGGGAAGTCCCACAACAGGATATTAACAAACTATATACAGCAAAAAATAGTGCGGATGTCGCTTACCAGATTGTTAAACTCCCGCTAACGCAAAATAATGTGGAAACTGCGTATGGTAAAAAACTAGATTATAGAGGCTCATATGTAAACTATTATATCGGAAATACCTGTGTATTGGTGCCTAATTATAATGACCCCAATGATCTGGTCGCCAATAAGATTATCCAAAGCCTCTATCCAGGAAGAGTCGTCATCGGTATTGATGTTCGAAATCTATACGCTAATGGCGGAATGATTCACTGTGTTACCCAGCAACAACCTCAATAATTTACTTCGAGGATCTAAATTGGAGAATTGCTACTCGTATAATTAAATATCATTTTTTGACTTAAGTCAATGTTTAGGGAAAAGCAGCTGCTGATCTTTGTCCTCAGACTATGAAACCACTGAACAAGTAATGTCCTTTTTTAGCGCTTTATTTGTTCAATGCACTTTATCAGGGTGTAAGCCTTGATAAAGTGTTTTTATAACATGATCGGGCAGTGGTTGTACATAATGTCATCCTGTGATATAGGATGACATATAACATATTGATTAAATTAAAAAATGATGGAGAATCTATTGGAAGTATTTGGTAGTAATGCACATGAAAGGGTCGAACGTGCGCTGACAGAGCTCCGTAAGGGAAGAGGTATTTTACTCATTGACAATGAGGATAGGGAGAACGAAGGTGATCTTATTTTTTCGGCTGAAAAAATGAACCATGGGGATATGGTGAAGATGATCCGCTATTGCAGTGGTGTAATCTGTCTATGTCTGACGCATGAAAAAGCAGATGAACTGGAACTACCTTATATGGTCAATGACAATTCAAGTCCGTTTCAAACGCCGTTTACGGTTTCTATTGATACAAGATTGGGTGCTACAACTGGGCTTTCGGCTGCGGATAGGCTTGCGACTATAAAAGCAGCGTCTGCGATTGGTGCCAGACCAGAAGACCTGGTCCGCCCGGGGCATATTTTTCCGTTAAGAGCCCATGCCGATGGCGTACTGGGTAGAAACGGACATACTGAGGGTAGTATTGACCTGATGCGTTTGGCAGGTTTACAGCCGTTGTCGGTATTATGTGAGCTTATGAATGAGGATGGTAGCATGTCACGTTTGCCGCAGATTGTGGCGTTCGCTTTAAAGGAGGGACTTGCTGTCTTGTCAATAACAGATATTATCGTTTATCGCCAATCAAATTAAGTAGAAAATTGATCTGTCATGATCACAAATTATATTGTTTATGAACGAGAAAGATTCAAAAAAAATACGTTCGATATTTACTGTGAAAGACAAAAAATACCTAACTCCACATCTTATTCGAGTAGTTTTTGAGATTAATGAAGAACAACTTGTCTGGCTTTCGGGTGTTCGATCCGGTTCCAATAATAAACTGTCTATTTCAACATCGGATAACGAAAAGCCACAAGTAAGAACCTATACAAATCGTCAAATAGATCTTGTCGCAAAGGAACTTTCTATTGATTTTGTCCACCACGGAGATAATGGCCTAGCGTCAGCATGGGCAATAAATGCTGCAGTTGGGGACTCTCTGGAAATCGGTATGAAAGAAAGTATGAGAACCTTGGTTCCGGACGCAGCACATTATTTAATTGCTGGTGATGCGACTGCTTTACCTGTCATTGCGGCTATTTTGGAACAGCTACCCCTAGGAGTGAAAGTCAAGGCCTTTATAGAAGTTGCGACAAAAGAAGATGAACTTGTACTTTCTACGACTGCCGATGTGGATCTAGAATGGATCCATAACCCAAATCCCGAACAGGGGAGTGTACTCGCAGAGCGCGTAAAAGCATTTGAATTTGATGATAATGGTTTGGCCAGATATATCTATCTAGCGGCAGAATATGATATAATTAAAACGTTGCGCCATTATTTTCGTGTCGAAAATTGCTGGAATCCGAAAGAGATGTATGCCTGTTCGTATTGGAAAATCGGTGCCAAAGAAGGGGAGCATTCGGATGAAATAAAAGCCTAAAGCTTGATCATTACGATAGATTTGTCCTTGCAATTTTGCTAACTTTGCTGTTTAGTGACTTAGAAAAGATGCATGAATGATCTATTGATATCATATATAACAAGTAAGATAACTGTAACAGATGAAGAACTTGGTACTATACTCGGTTTTTTCAAACCTATCAAATTAAAGAAAAATGAACTATTGCTGGCGAATGGAGAGATTAGCCAGCGTTCATTTTTTGTTGTCAAGGGTTGTCTACGGATCTTTTTTATCAATGAAAATGGACAGGAAGCGATACGTTATTTTGCTTTTGAGAACCAATTTGCGACCGCACTTGTCAGCTTTATTACCTTGGAAGAATCCGAGGAATTTATTCAGGCTGTTGAAGAATCTGAAATCTATGCCATCAGTCATAAAGATTTCTACCATTTGTTGAACGTTGTTCCGCAATGGGAGAAATTTTATCGGATTTACTTGGAAATAGCATATGTTACCAATACCAGACGCTTAATGTCTTTCCTTATGCAGGATGCGCTGGAAAAATATCGACAATTGTTGACGGAAAATCCGATGATCGTACGTAGAATATCGAATAGAATGGTCGCATCTTATTTAAATATTTCGCAGGAGACACTCAGTCGCTTGAAATCAAAATTATAGTTTTTTATGCTGCTTCCATTTTTGGCAAAAAGCATAGGGCATTCTTGGATACTTTACAGGTTAATAAAACAAAATATTTGGCATTAGAAAGTAGACTGTTGTGTTTTAATTCGTCAAATGTATCAGATTGATATTTGATAAAAGCAAAGGCCAGCCCATCAAAAGATGGGCTGGCCTTTATTGGATAGTATCGCTATCTGAATTTAATTTTCAAGCTGTTCTTTACTCTTTCGTTTAAAGGCAGAATATACGATAATGACGCTGATTGTCATTAGAATAAACGCGAGAAAAAAGGGTGCTCCAGAGAATTTGAATGGGGCGTTATCATGTGTAAAAAAGTAAAACAGATTGGTCATCATTGGAGGACCTATAATCGATGTCGCACTCATTAAACTGGTTAGCGCTCCCTGAAGTTCTCCCTGTTCATTCGATGGGACATTTTTGGTAATGACAGACTGTAGTGCAGGCCCACATATTCCTCCCAGGCAATAAGGGATAAGAAATACAAACATCATCCAACCCTGATTGGCAAATGCAAACAATAATAATCCTATCGCATAAAATGTAAGTCCATAATAAATACTTTTTTGCTCACCGAGTTTTGGTGTAGTCCAACGGATCAAGACACCTTGTACAAGGCCAATCAAGAGACCGATGACCCCAAGGGAGATACCAACCATTCTTTCGGTCCAATTAAATTTGTACATGGTAAAGAAATTCCAGTTACTCTGTACGGCATGGCCCGCAATATAGATCAGGATCAATGCTACGATCAAGCCAGAAATCTCGGGGTGTTTTCCCAGAAAGCGAAAGGATCCGATGGGGTTAGCGCGCTTCCAATCAAAAGCCCGTCGCTTATCTTTGTCCAAGCTTTCGGGCAGAATAAAATACCCATACAGGAAGTTCAATAGACATAAGCCTGCCGCAGCGTAAAAAGGAACCCGTGCGCCGTAATGTCCAAGCAATCCCCCGATTACGGGGCCAATAATAAAGCCCAATCCAAAGGCAGCGCCAATTAATCCGAAGTTTTTGGCCCGATCCTCATCAGTAGAAATATCCGCGATATAAGCACTGGCAGTTGTGAAACTTGCTCCGGTCAATCCAGCAATAACCCGTCCCAAGAATAGCCAACCTATTGAAGGGGCGAGGGCGAGAAAAATGTAGTCTACTGCAAAACCGAACAAAGAAATCAAAATAATCGGTCTTCGTCCATATTTGTCACTCAGATTACCTACTACAGGTGAGAATATAAACTGTGTGAAAGCATAAGCGAAACCCAGCCAGCCACCATACTTTGCAGCTTCACTGATGTCGCTGTGGATCAGTTCTTCAATCAATTTGGGTACCACTGGAATGATAATACCCCATCCTGTGATATCAATAAGTAAAGTGATAAATATAAAGCCTATGGCGGCCTTTTTCTTGGAGTTGTCAATCATGGCCTAAAAATAGAAAATTCCTGAAAAAATTCACCTAAATTTTAAAAGGTTAATTTGTGGTAAACTATTGGGCTAATTGGGAAAGTTGGTCGATAAGGCCACTATTCATTTTATAAGTGTCAAATCTACGGGGAAAACAAGTTGTATTGCATCTATATTTAGCGCTTAAATAGCGTGGCAAATAGCATGATGTCGTACGGGGAAGTTACAGGAATTGGCGATAAAACAAAGTTGATTTGCTTCCTGATGTAGTGATGTCGCCAATACTATTTTATCAGGATCTGAAATAACGACTTCTGGAAACAGGTCGACCTGCACAAATCTGCCACTTGCATCAGGGCTAGTTTCTAATACCGCCTCAGCATTGTCCGTGTACGAAATTACTTCGATGTTATTTTTGGAACAGACATATAGATAAGACATCATATGACATGAAACAAGACTACTCAGTAAAAGATCTTCGGGGTTATATAATGTTGGGTCACCCTTGAAAGCTTTTGCCGCTGAGACCTGCAGATCTGCCTTGCCCTGAATGGAAATCCGATGGCTCTTGTTATATACCTTTGGTAAGGATGTAGACTGTTCTTGCTGAAACCAGGTTAAACTAGCCTTAAAGTAATGTTTGAAACTCATTTTATGAAATGGCGTTTTTTATTAATTTCTACTTATGATACCAACTTTATATTCGAACAAACGAAATATAATCCGTGTTGATCGGATCAAGTCCATTTCTTCTCATTTCTGAGGCTATTTGCGCTCTGTGATAAGTGCCATGATTAAATACATGTAAGAGGATGTCTCCAAACGAATTTTGGAATTGTTCATTCTTCGTATTGGTATAGGATATGATTGCAGCGTTCTCAGCCGCATCAGCGTAGACCTTTTCCTTAAATCCCGAAGAAGCCAGTTGATGGTATTGTTCGCATGTTAATAAACTATGCTCATCCCAAACACCTACCGGAGGTTTTTCTCCATTCAGTCGATATAACCATATCAGCTGTGCATTCATTATATGACTGAATAATCGTAAACACACGGAAGGCATTTTTTCGGCTTCCTGTTTCATTTTCTCGATGAGCAAGTTATTCGCCCAATCGTTATATAACCATAACTGTACTAGTGGAGTTGACATCTCGAATGACTTAGTTGCGGTATTAAATATACGTAAGTTAAGTATGTAAAAGTAGGTTGAAGCGTTAATTTTATTACTGTCCGGTAGGGGAAGTCTGTCCGCAAACGAACAATAATCGTCCGAAAGCGAACATGTAACATGATTTTTAAATTATTTAATATCCTGTATATCAGTGTTATATTTAGATTGGCGGGCGGATTGATTATGGATTTAAATATGATGAGCAATGATGTCAATATAGCCTTCCGCAGTCTGATGAGAAGGAAGGGATTTACAGTGATCAACATCATCGGTCTGGCGATAAATATTCAAAAAATATAATCCCAATTATCCTTTTTTAGATACTGAATATGCACGGAAATTTCAGGAGATACAGCGAACAGCGAAATTAGCCAGCATCTTTATTGCGCTTACCATTTTCGTTTCTTGCCTCGGTCTGTTTGGATTGGCAGCTTATATAGCTGAAAGCAGAACAAAAGAAATTAGTATCCGCAAAATTCATGGTGCCTCTATCGTTTCTATTGTCCGGATGCTATCAAGTGAATTCGTGCTATTGGTCAGTGTCGCCTGTTTGATTGCATTTCCAATTGCGTATTGGGCGATGGATAGTTACATTCAGGAATATGCTTATCGAATTAACATAGGCTGGGAGCTTTTTGCAGCAACAGGAATTTTGGCGATCGGAATTACAATATTAACGGTGGGTTATCAATCCATACGTGCTTCATTGGCTAATCTTGTGGATTGTTTAAGGGATGATTGACAGGTAGAATGATTATCTTTACGGATAATTGAAAAATACGGAATGGATAGTAAAAGAGTTTATCGGATCATAGGATATAATGTATTGTATGTTGTAGGCAGTCTTTTGATGTATTATCCATTCGATATGAAATCGACGGGATTAAGCTTTTGTGCTGTTGGCTTAACCCTGATCAATGTGTATTATTTTCTGGAATGGAAGGAAGATGCCCAAAAAGGGGAGTTTGTACAAAAGTACAAAGCTGTTCATCAACGCTCCTTGAGTAAAGCCACAATAAATTACAAAGAGACATATACTGTAAGTTCAAGTATATTAGCGATGATGATTTTTGGATCAATTATTTGCTTTTCCGGAATTGGTATGTTTTACGAGAAATCAATCTTCGGTGTTTTTGTGTTATTTATTGGTGGGAAATTTCTACTGATTCCATTTACAGAGAAAACAACCATTAAGTTGGCGCCCAACGGGATATACATGAGTGATTATCAGTTTGTCTTTATCAATGATATTCAGGAAATTAATTTTAAACGACTCCTTGGAAAGAGTAAATGCAAAATGTTTCTGAAGATAAAAGATCCGGCATTGTATGGCCTAAAAGATTCGCATATAGCTGTTCCAATCGGTGCTGATATGAGACAGGTTGAGCGATTGATTGCCGTCGTGAAAAAGCTATATTCCAATACACGGATATTTCAGGGCATTTAAATGTTCGTTTGATCGAAATAAATTTGTTATTTTTAGTAATTAATTGATTAATAGATCTAAAGGTAAGCTTAATGAGAACTTTTTTACTGTGTTTATCGATATTTTTGCTATTTCCTATTTTGACCTTTGCTCAGAATAATTATTTCATTACAGGTAAAGTAGATCAGTTGAAAGATGGCAGTAGGCTTTTTCTGGTTTATAACAGTGATGGTGTCTCGTTTGTCGATTCCACAGAAGCCAAAGACGGGCGCTTTACCTTTAAGGGGCAGCTCGCCTATCCGGTTTATTCTGCACTTTATCTCCATAAAAACCCCTATGTGAACAAGCTACAACCCAGTGAAAAGTTGGATTACTTCCGCTTTTATCTGGAAGCTGCTCAAATCGGGATGAATGCGAAGGATTCACTAAAAAATATTGTATTGAATGGTTCCAAGCTCAATACGGAAAATGCGGAGCTCCTAGCGATGAAAAAAACTGTTGACAATAAATTCGACGCATTAAATAAAGAATTTGCTAAACTTCCACCAGAACAACAGAAAGATTCTGTCATATTTGCCCAGTTTCTCGCTCGGGAAATGAATCTTATGGATGAAAATTACAGTGCCTACCTGGATTTTGCTAGAAGCCATCCCGATTCATACCTCAGTGTAATTGGTTTAAGTTTTGTTGCTGGTCAGGAGAAATTTTATGCATCGGCCAAGTCAGCGTTTGATGGTCTTTCGAGTAGGCTAAAAGAAAGTCCGTTGGGCAAGGTAATTCCGGTGCAGTTGGAAGCCCAGTCCAAGACCAAAGTTGGGCAGCAGGCGCCAGACCTAACACTCAAAAACCCGGAGGGGAAGACCATCAAAATTTCGGATTTTTCGGGAAAGTATTTACTCTTAGATTTTTGGGCGAGTTGGTGTGGCCCTTGTCGTGCCGAAAATCCCAACCTGGTAAAAGCTTATCAAAAATATCATGATAAGGGATTTGAAATATTGGGGATCTCACTGGACGATGCGGCACGGAAAGATGCCTGGATCGATGCCATAAAAGGAGATAGTCTATTATGGACTCAGGTTTCTGATCTAAAAGGCTGGGACAGCTATGCCGCAAAAATTTACGGAATCAATGCAATTCCTGCCAGTTTTCTGCTCGATCCGAAGGGTAAAATAATCGCCCGCAATCTAAGGGCTGAGGATTTACAAAATATGCTGAAAAGGATCTTCGCAGATCTGCCGACTCCGTAGGATCGCTATCTTCTTATCTAAAATATCCCTGTGAATTGGACTTTTATAAAACATAATATTTTGTTCCAAAAATAAGTATGAAAAATTGCCTACAATTGCAAGCGATTTTCTATCTTGCGCCTTTAATTAGAGATCACATGGCTATAAGATATTCGGGCTGTAAGCAGGTTTAACTGAGCGCTAGATGCTTTAAAAATTTGTTTTTTCAATTGTATCTTATTTTGATACAGCTGGTAGAATAAGCGCGTCAGTGGAAGAGCGGCTGATTATTTTTGTTTTAGATATTATTCGACTTATTTGATGGATGTTTTTTTTGAATTTCTAAATAACCTCACAAATCCAGACTGGATTGTGTCTCATGGAGGTTTATATCTGCTGTTGTTTATTATTTTTGCTGAGACAGGTATACTCATTGGCTTTTTCCTTCCCGGAGATCCTATTCTATTTATTGCTGGAATGATTGTTTCCAACATGAGTATTTCGCCTTCCGAACAGGTACCTACCTTACTCTATTGGATCGTGCTTGTATCGTTGGCTGCAATTCTGGGTAATTTTGTTGGATATTGGTGTGGGAAGGTCTTTGGGAAGAGAATCATGAGCATGGAGGATAGCTGGTTTTTCAAAAAGAGCTATATCTTTAAAGCACAGGAGTTTTATGAAAAAAGGGGTGGAGGTGCTATTGTGCTTGCAAGGTTTCTTCCTATTGTTCGGACTTTTGCACCAATTGTCGCTGGTATTGTTGGGATGGAGTTCAGAAAATTTGTGTTGTACAATGTAATTGGTGCGGTTGTCTGGTCAGGGAGCTTGGTTACCCTTGGTTATTTGTTAGGTGAGAATGTATGGGTGAAGGAGAATCTGGAGCTTGTTATTATTGTTATTGTTTTGATAGCAACGGCACCAGTAATTATAAAAGCATTTACTTCGAAAGACAAAGCAAAGATTGCCCAATAAAAATACTGATCATCTTCTTAGATCAATAGGGGGACTATATGATGTGACAACAATTAAGATGATCGTCCACTTTGCGGGGTTGATTCGCTATTTGTTTGATTTCATCGCCTTCACTTTCTTTACGGTCGCGTCATTTATAAAATTGCGGTACTCTTTGGTTTCCATTCCATAACCTGCTATTTTGCCCTCGTGATTACTATGGATACCAAAGCCATAGATTTTTGTCAGCGGGGATGTACGTAGACAAGCTTGTCCTTTGGAAAAGAATATATTCCTGGCCTCTTTATAATCTACATCATTAAGCGCGTTACGGTTTGCATAGATCTGAAAAAGCAATTCATCGGAAGTATATGCGTATGGAAATTGTGTGATCAGTTCATATTGCATTTCGGCTATTGTCTTTTTATTTCTGATGGGAGGAGCGGATCCTTTGGATACTTGTGTATCTTCAGCCACTTCAATAAATGTATCAATGTAGTTTGTGGAATGAACTTTCATAAGCTACTTTTTTTTGCGCATTGTCATAATAATTTAAGAATAAGACAGCAGAAAAATTGGTATTTCTATGGATTTGTCAAAAGTTTTTAAAGAAATTATTATCTGTATTATTACTAATTTCATCTGTGTTTTAAACATTTTTTTTTACGAAAAAGAAATGTTTTGCAGTATTTTTCTTAGCTTTACAGAAATTATTACGCAGCACCCTACAGTATACCTATCATAAACGGTTACAAATCAACAGATTAGTAGCCGTTTTTCTTTTAATACATTGTACAGCATTTACGATTCGTTTATTTGCTTATTCTTTAGGGAATATAGCATAAAGTAACAATTGGTTATTTTAACTCCTCTTGCTATTCAAATTTATAACAATAATTTATAATATTCCTTGTTTTGAGAAAATTTATTATTCGAATATGCGTCCGTTATGTTATTTTCTTATAGGAATGAAAAAAAATAGTAGCTATAGTTACAAAGGTCAAACCTGTTAATTCGTTTTGTATAAAAATTGGCTCATAGGGACCGTAATCTGTGTTTTTATTATTTTTTTTAATTTTAACATACAAGGGAAATTTTATTTGTTTATATTTGTATATCATTGAGAAGTTTTTTACTTGTTCGGCTTTAATGCTTGATCCGAGTGAAGTTTTATATGGACATATTTCCATATAGAGATATAATTATGATATGTATACTGTAGGTAGGTGTATAATTTAACAGTGGTAGCTGTAGGGGCTACCACTGTTGTTTTCCATAGCAGCTTCAAGGTTAACGCTATGAGCTAAGTTTTATATCCTCTAGGAATGTTTTCAGCTGTCCCCAGGTTGTTACTTATGAGGCAATTCGACTTTTATATATCGGGCTTTTTGGCGCGTCCTAAATATTTCATCTAAAATTTCTTGCAAATGCTTCGCTGACCAGATGAGCGATCTGTTTTTTACTTTATATTTATGGTATTATTATGAATACCTAAAAAGATATCTATGGAAATTAACGAACACATTGATTTTGCGACAGCAAGTTTCAAAGAATTTGAGAATATAGCTGGTTTTGATATGATGGATACTGCAAAGTATTTCCATTCCTATATCAATTACATGAAAGAAAATCAACATCTTAACTTTAGATTTATAACGCAGGGATGTGGACCGACTGCTATTGTAAGTTCACCATTTTTGGAGCAGCCAACAGAATGCATAAGTCTTGTGTCAAACGATTACCTTAATTTTTCCCAACACCCAAAAATAAAAGCAGCGGCCATAGCTGGAATAGAAAAATATGGTACAGGAGCTGGAGCATCACCGTTAATAGGGGGGCACCATGAATATCATGTTGCGTTGGAGGAGAAGCTATGTAAATTTTTCAATAGGCCGGAGGGATCGAGTATCGTTTTTACCACTGGATATACGGCAAACAGTTCTACTTTATTGAGCTTGTTGAAACAGGAGGACTGTGCTATCGTTGATATGGAAGTGCATGCAAGTGTTTATGAGGGTTTATTAAATACAAATGTCAAGCGATTTCCACATAACAGTATGATTCATCTTGAACGGGCACTGGCTGACGCGGAAAATAAGTTCAGAACCAAGTTGGTTATCATTGACGGAGTATACTCCCAAAATGGTGATTTAGCGACGATGGATGAAATTTATACATTAACGAGGAAGTATGGTGCCTATTTAATGGTGGATGATGCGCATGGAATAGGTGTAATGGGTGAGAATGGTAGGGGGGCTATTGAAGCCTATAATCTTTTGGATAAAGTAGATATTATAGCTGGTACTTTGAGCAAAGCGTTTGGTCATATTGGGGGGTTTATAGTTTCATCGCCAGAAATCATTAATTATCTTCGTTATCAATCGAGGCAGCAGGTATTTTCCTCCACATCGACCCCCGCAAGTTTCGGTTTATTGAAAGCCATTGATTTAATTGATGAGGAGCCTTATTGGCGAACAAAGCTCAGTGACAATGTGGCTTATTTTAAGGCGGGATTGCTATCTCTTGGTGTTGATATTGGCACGTCCTCGTCCCCAATTATTCCGATAAAGATTGGTGATCCAATTCGAACCGCTCAGATCTCGCGCATGTTATTGCAAAACGGTGTTTATGCCAATTGTATTGTCTATCCCGGAGTCGCAAAAAAAGATGCCCGTATCCGTACAAGTCTGATGGCTACCCATACAAAGGAACATTTGGATAAGGTCTTAAATACATTGGAAGATATTAGTAAGGTTGTAAGTTTAAAAAAATCAAGATAAATTAATCTTATAATATTTAATTATTTATTATATTGATCTGAATCCTTAATTTTAGGCATTCAGATCAATACCATATTAATAACACATGCGTAAAACTTATAAGGGAGAAAAGAATGATAAAGAACGTACCATGAACAAACTTGTTTTGTCTGTTGGTCAGGTTCTTCGCGATAAAGGGTATACCGGCTTAACAATTGCCAATATTTCTAAAACGGCAGGTGTTGACAGGAAACTCATTTCACTTTATTTCGGCTCCGTTGACAATTTAGTTGAAACATACATTAGAAGTAAGGACTACTGGGTGTCTGCTACGCTGGGTGCTGTTGAATATTTTGGTACTGCCCCAACCGAGGGTTCAAAGGGCTTTCTTGAATCGTTGTTATTGAACCAAATGGATAGCTTTCTGGAGAATACCGAAATGCAAAAAGCGGTTCTTTGGCAGATCAGTGAAAAGTCTGAGATTATGTCTCAAATTACAAGGGAACGGGAGAAGATGAGTGCTTTGTTTTTCGCCTTTGCCGATAAGGAAATGGAAGGTAAAAATGTCGATTTACGGGCTGTAAGTAGTATTTTGACTGCGGGGATCTATTACTTGGTATTACATTCGATAAATACAGAAAGTACTTTTTGTGAAATTGAGCTTAACGCTGATGGTTTAGACAGAATTCGCAATGCAGTTAAATCAATTCTCTCTTGGGCTTATGGAGAGAATGAAAAAAATCGGACCGAAGTTTGACGAAAGGGTCGATAGTCCACTATGCCATTCTGTCAATTATAGCAAAGGAAAACAGTTGATTACTACTGATATTGTCATACAGATATCAATATTCTATTTAAAGAATCGTCCAATTGATCATCCCCATTTTTTGGCATATCATTCGCCTGTTTAGGTTTAAACGATTTGAAACATGGCAAAGAGATTATTGCTCATATTAATGCTGTTTGTGATTGGCGATGCTTATTTCTTTCAGGCATTTACGACCGTTATTCATGCTCCATTTTTACACAAGATTTATTGGTATTTAGATGTACTATTGCTTATCGGAGTGTTTACCCTGATTTTTCTTCGGCAACAGGGTAAAGATATTCAGCGACTGGCAGGAGATCTGGTCACTTCTTTTTTAATTGTATTTATCCCGAAATTGCCAGCCTTTCCAATCTTATTGGCGGAGGACTTGGTACGGCTGTTACAAGGATTTCCTCCAAGAAGTATTTATATAAGTGAATTTGTACTAACACTGGCTTTATTGATTGTTTTAATTATTGTTTTTGGCCTCACTAGAGGGCGACATCTATATCGGGTAAGGGAGGAAGTCCTAAGCTTTCCGGATCTGCCAGATGCATTTGATGGATTTAAGATCACACAAATTTCGGATATCCATTCTGGAAGCTTGTCGGATGTTAATGGAGTCCGAAAAGGTATCGAACTGGCAAATGCGCAGGATAGTGATCTTCTGCTGTTTACAGGGGATCTTGTCAATAACAAAGCGGCTGAGATGGAATCCTGGATTTCAGATTTCACCTCACTAAAGGCCCCGTTTGGTAAATTTTCAGTACTTGGAAATCACGATTATGGAGATTATACGCAATGGGATAGTGCTGAATTAAAGGCATCTAATCTTATTAGGCTGAAAGAGATTCACCAGGAGATGGGATTTAAGCTGTTGATGAATGAGTCTATTACTATTCAAAAAAAGGGTGCTCGTATTGCATTGATCGGGGTGGAAAACTGGGGAAAGGGTGGTTTTCATCAATATGGAGACCTGAGCAAAGCGACCTCAGGTCTGCCAGTGGACTCTTTTAACATATTGATGTCGCACGATCCTTCTCATTGGGATCATGTTACCTTGGATCACGAAAAACATGTACATCTAACCTTAGCAGGGCATACGCATGGAATGCAATTCGGTATAGAGTTGTTCGGATTTAAATGGAGCCCGATACAGTACTTCTACGAACAATGGGCGGGATTATATCAAAAACAAGGTAAATACTTGTACGTCAACCGTGGTTTTGGCTATCATGGACTCAAGGGTAGGATAGGTGTATGGCCAGAGATCACCGTCATCACGCTCAAAAAATCTATTTCATAATTTTCGGAAGATGCCGAGCTGATGTCGTTCAGAAGGTCAGACTTATTTTGCAAATCAAATTTTAGCGATATGGATAGACCAGATTTGACAATATTTTTTTGTTTCGAAGATTAATTTTATTATATTTAGGTAGCGTAGCTTGGTCCAAAAAGGGGCGGTAAGCTAAGGCAAGTAAGTAACCAATTGCATCAAATTAAACAAAAAAAATATCCTGTGCTTGGCCTAATATAGGTAAATATGATCAAGCGGATTGTCATATAGATCCTTCAATGGATGCGTTCGATAGTTAATTAGATTTGTAAACCAATTATTTAATTTGAGGTATGGCACACAAAGTAGTTTCCCTTATTTTGGGAGGGGGTAGAGGGTCTCGACTTTATCCATTGACACAACAGCGTTCTAAGCCGGCTGTTCCAATTGCGGGGAAATATCGATTGGTCGATATTCCCATTTCGAATTGTTTAAATTCTGGATATAACAAGATATTCGTTTTAACACAGTTCAATTCAGCTTCTTTGAATACGCACATCAAAAACGCTTATAATTTCAGCATTTTCAGTAAGGGTTTTGTTGACATTTTGGCTGCTGAACAAACGAACGAAGGCGATCGATGGTTCCAGGGAACAGCTGATGCCGTGAGACGTACACACAAGCACCTATTGAATGTTGACTACGATTACGTATTGGTTTTATCAGGTGACCAGCTTTATCAAATGGACTATTCTGCTTTGGTAGACTTTCATGTGCAGAACGGCGGGCATATCACAATTGCAACCATTCCTGTCAATGTAGCCGATGCAACCGGGTTTGGCATTCTCAAAGCCAATGAGGCAAATGTAATTACCGCTTTTACCGAAAAACCCAATAAAGAGGAGGTGTTGAATTGGTCTTCAGAAGTCTCCAGTGAGATGGCCAAATGTGGCCGGAATTATCTGGCATCGATGGGGATTTATGTTTTTTCAAAAGGTGTTTTACTCAATTTACTGCTCGCCAATCCGGGTATGGACTTTGGGAAGGAAATATTACCAGATGCCATTAACAAGTATAAGGTGCTTAGCTACCAGTTTGATGGTTATTGGACAGATATTGGAACGATAAAATCATTTTTTGATGCCAATATCGGATTGACGGCAGATGTTCCTGATTTCAATTTGTTTGATGAAACTGTATTTACGCGAGCGCGTATGCTACCTCCGTCTAAGGTTTCGGGAACAACACTCAATAATACAGTCATTGCTGATGGCTGTATCCTCAATGCTGATAAGCTCGAGCGTTCAGTGATCGGTATACGTTCCCGTATTGGTGAGGGTACAGTAATTAAATCGACTTATATGATGGGATCAGATCATTACGAACAACTTGAGGAAGTCATTGAATTGGGGAATACCCAAAAACCGCCGCCTGTTGGCGTTGGGGAGCGTTGTTATATCGAAAATGCTATTTTGGATAAAAACTGCAGGATAGGCAATGATGTCAGAATAAAAGGAGGGCCACATTTGGAGGATGGTGATTTTCATACGCATGCAATCTGCGATGGCATTGTTGTTGTAAAGAAAAATGCAGTTATTTCGAATGGTGTAAGTATAGGTTGTTAGCTATTTTTCAGACATAAATGAGTAAAGGACTAGGGGCTGTATGCGCCTGGTCTTTTATTGAATTGTTTGCCTGATCCGAATTTGCACCAACATTTACACAATTCTAGCGCAAGTTGTCATCAATACGACCACACATAGTATCAATAAAACGATGACAGTTGTAGTATAAGGGGTTCTTCTCATGATCTTTTTTTATTTATTACTTATAAATTTAATTTGGCAAAAGTCATGCCCATTATAATTACATTCATCTTGATCGTTAAAACTGTAGTTTGAAATCTACAATCGATTGGTTTTATTGGTTTTGTGAAAAATATTTAAATTCTATCAAGCATAGCCAGGAGCTTTCAAAAAATACGTATTTTAATCCCTTTTTATTTCTTAATAATCAAGGTAATTGTAAAATCTATTCTGGGTATTCATACAACCGATTTCGAAGCAAAGTTCAAAAAAGAGATCAACGGGCTTTAAACTGACCGAAGTTAAGACGTTTGAGTACCCGGAAACTGGCTTCTATGTCACTACCAATTATGCTTTGGCTTATTCCGCTATCCGAAGAATAGGCTAAATCTTTCTCCAAGCGCCCTAATCCTGATCTAAGGTATTTGACTGGTGTACTTGAACATCTGATCTTAAGCAGTTGGTGCAGCCGCAATCTCCTCCAGCAGAAAACAGTTTCGTGAAATGAATAATACGTACTAAAAGAATGTGATTTTAGCCGGGTTGCGCAACAAACGCTGTTTTTTATCGCTAAAATGTGAGATTTGAAATCGATTAATATTAGGGAAAATTATCCGTTTTTTATTTTATTATTTCTTATTTTCGGCACGATATTAATCATCGGAATAGTTGACGGAAATTTGATGCTTTTCTTGCTTTTTCGTTGGCCAACATCGTTATTTCACTTTATAAAACTACAATGTTTAAGCTAAAAAATAACCTAAAGATAACTCATTTCGTATTATTGATGAGTGTTCTTAATTTTATATTTTTCCATCTCCCGTTTTTTTCATTCGTTTTTAAAAATATTGATTTTAAAAGTCTGAATGGCATTGTTCTGATCCTAAGCTTAGTGATCTTGATGCTGGTCTTAAACGCTTTTGTACTCTATTTAATATTTTTTCTGTCACGCATTGTTGGCAAAGTTTTGCTAATCTTCTTTTTCATTGGCAATTCCATCGCGGTTTATTTTATCAATACCTATAGTGTCATCATAGACGAAACGATGGTGGGGAATATCCTCAATACCAATTATGCGGAGTCGAGTAGTTTTTTCTCTATTAAACTGATTTTATATGTCGTTTTATTGGGTATCTTACCCAGTATCTATATTGCAAAAGTGAAAATAGAGAATGTGAAATTAAAGCGTTTTCTTATTACTTCTGCGTTCAGTCTATTGTTTATTATCATTCTGATTTTTGCGAATGCGAGTAATTGGTTATGGATCGATAAAAATTCAAAGACATTAGGAGGGCTAGCGATGCCTTGGTCTTATACGGTAAATTTCACACGTTTTTATATTCATCAGCAGCAGGAAAATAAAAAGGAAATCTTGCTTCCAGACGCCAAAATAATGGATAACAAAAAGGCCGTTGTTGTTTTGGTAATAGGTGAATCTGCTAGAAGTCAGAATTTTTCGTTATATGGTTATAAGAAAAATACAAATCCCTTGCTATCCAAGATCCCGAATCTACACCATTTTGAAGCGACTTCCTGTTCCACTTATACAACCGCGGGTGTGAAATGTATTTTGGAACATAAAAATAGTGGGGATTTATATGAAATATTACCAAATTATCTGTTCAGGAATGATGTAGATGTTGTCTGGAGAACTTCCAACTGGGGAGAACCACCGGTTCATATTAAAGATTACAAAAAAGCGGAGCAATTAACAGCAAATTGTCAAGGAGAGGGCTGTGGCTATGATGAGGTTCTTCTGGCAGGATTAAAGGAGCAGATATTAGCCAGTAAAAAGGATAAAATATTTATTGTGTTACACACAAGTACAAGCCATGGGCCTACTTATAGTAAAAAATATCCTGCTCAATTCGAAATGTTTAAACCTGTTTGTAATAGTGTAGAGTTGGGAAAATGTTCTAAGGAAGAACTTGTCAACGCTTATGACAATACTATTGTGTATACCGATTATATCCTAAATCGCTTGATAGAAGATTTAAAAGAATTGAAGCAGTACCAAAGTGCTATGCTTTTTGTTTCTGATCATGGTGAATCTTTAGGTGAAAATAATCTATATATGCATGGACTGCCAATGAGTATCGCTCCTAAGGAGCAATATGATATTCCTTTTATCGTTTGGGTTTCTGACCCAGCGAAAGAGCTAAAACCCAATAAAATATTGACCCAGAACCATGTCTTTCACAGTGTTCTGAACTTTTTAAATATACAGAGCCCTGTTTATGATGAAAGTATGGACATCTTTAAATAGTATATAGAAACCAACGGGGAGAATCGTTTACAAGAGGAGGAGTATGCGATTGTTTATTGGAGAGTAGGCCTGTAATATAGAATTGTGGCACCGCCCGCGAACGTTTTTGTCTTTAGGTATGTCAGCTGTATTTTTTTGTTTATGTTATTGAACAAAGGCAAACCATTTCCAGCGATAACGGGATGAATACAAATTTGATACTCGTCTATAAGGTCGCTTTTTGTTAATGCGACAATTAGACTAGGGCTACCTATTAAAATATCTTTACCCGGTAGTTGTTTAAGCGCCAGAAGTTCGTCAACGATAGTTCGCTTTGCCAGTCTTGCACTATCCCAATCCAGATTTTTTAGGGTTCGTGAAAAGACGACTTTTGGTATTGTGTTCATGACATGCGCAAATTCGTCTGAGGATTTATTACCACTAGAGGTTGTCAGAAAGGCCCGCCAATATTCCATGAGCTGATAGGTTATTCTGCCATATACTATTGTATCAGACTCCCGTAATAAGTCGGTATAATGCTGATGAATTTCATCATCAGGAAGCATTAAAGTATGATCGCAAAAGCCGTCTAGGCTCATATTAATCGCCGCTATTACTTTTCTCATATCGTGCTTTATATTTCTATTCACTGAATTTACGAAAAAGCAAGGGACTGTTAACTTTTGATAGAAAATAATTCGGGCATTAACCAATTACTAATGATCGAGACAGATAGTCGTGTTATGGGAAATTGGGGGGCTTATTCGTCTATAATAGTTAAGTTGCTGACTACTTCGAAAGTAGAAACGTGGTAATCGTCTCCAAAAAATAGGCTACTGACGTAATGTTGAATTGGGTAAAAAAGGTCTATCGGAATACCTTTATAGAACGTTTTGAAATCGTTTGGAATAGAATAAGCATGATTATACCTTCCCTTGCCGAGACTGATACCACCTATTTTTTTTAGGTAGCCGGTTATTTTGTGTTTGGAGGAATTGGAAAACTTTTCACTTGTTTCCAGGAAATAATCCTGAATATAAAAATTTCTTATATTTTTCAATTTGATTGCGGAGGTTTTATCCAGTTTTATCCTCCGGGAATAGGATATATCAGTTAAAATGCATGTTGCTTTCTGCACTGTCGAGACATCAATAAAATAATCTCCATCGACCAATAGATGCTTACTATCTTTATAGATGCCCAGGATCATCTCGTTGATTTCTCTATCGGAATAATCCATTATATTTGAAGATCTCCCAAACTTTTCGAATTGCAGTCCGCTATCTTTGACATTTTTCCTGATTTTATTTAGCTCATATTGCTGAAAAGTCCTTATTTTTTCCATATCCGTTGCGCATTATATTTAGCACTTTAAAGATAATTTTAAAACTTTGCTTTCAATCTCTTTACAGGCATCTAATTGCAATTTGAATCAAATCTAATTTAACAGTACGCTAACGCTTAGGTAACAAATCATCCAATATAGGGGTGATTCTGCTATTAAAATTCAAATTTTCTGGTGGTCATACGACCCTGACCTTTCAGGTCTATTCGGTGGGGAGATAGTTCCAAAACCCCATAAGCATTTTCATTGCTGGTTTCGATCATCCCCTCAAGTGTAATCATGGGAATCCCTTTATAGTTAGCGAAGTTACCGGGATGATGATGCCCTGAGATAACAGCTTTCACACGAGGATATTTTTCGATTACTGCCAATATATCCCTGTTGTTGAGTGTTTCAAGTCCGTTTTCTGGAAATAAGGGATGATGAGTAAAGATGATCACATTCTTAGCATCTTTTTCTGCTTTTTTTAGCTGTTTTTCCATCCATGCAAGTTGTTGTGTGCTGATGCCACCATTCCATGGCTGTGTATTTTCCCGTTCTTCGAGTTTTAGCTGGTTATTTAATGCTTGCCAAGCAGCGCGCTCAGCTGATGCTTCTGATGTTGCGTATTCGCTGAGTTCATTGGTGTTGAGGAGAATAAATAACCAATGACCTTTTTCTACGGTATAGTAGGGGGCGGGCATGCGATAGGCCTTGTAAAGTGTGGCACCGTCTTTCACATCAACATAATCATGGTTGCCCAGTAAATTGTAAACTGGTGCCTTGAGTTTGTCCAGATGCTGCAAGGCCGGAGTCAAATCTTTTGTCCCTACATCGACTAAATCTCCTACCATAACCGTAAAATCCACGCCAGTTGCATTTATGGCTGCCGTTGCTGAATCTAATTTCGAAAGTGAATTGCGGTAAAATCGACTCCCTTTGGTGTCCTGATCAGCGTATTGTGGGTCTGCGATTAAACCTATTTTCAATGGAGCATTCTTTTGTTGGCCAATGCTTTTACCATGTACGAGGACACATAAAAGGGAGAAGACTAAAATTTTAATTTTCATTCTGGATTATTTTAGATTTTGAATACCATCGGGCACCTATTGGTTATATTGCTATTAAGTTGTTAAGCTTTTAAAAATAGATGCCTTTGGGCTTCTGTCTCGAAAAAGAACCGACTAGACTACTGATTTTAATTTTGGTTCTTTTGCTTAATCGGTGGTTCTTACAAACATACGTGATTTTTTGACGTTTAAAAGCAGAAATTAATAGCAATCGATTGCATAAAATTCAGAAAACCATAAGGCTACATTAGATATCCATTATTTAGATGATGGTATTTGATCATCATAATTTCGCATGATATAATAGAAATACGCAATCATTTTCATATAATTTTCGATACTGATATATTCATTGGTACTGTGCATGCTTTGCTGTTCGGAATGATTGATTTTGATTGGCATAAATCGGTAAATATTCTTGCTGAGCTCTTGGTATTTGATAGCATCTGTACCGCCAACGGTCAGGTATGGTGTGACAATAAGGTCAGGGTATAACTTTCGAATGGAGGCTTCCATCATCTGATAAGCTTTTGTATCACTAGGAGATACATTGGAGGCCTCTCGGGCATTATCAACCTGTTCTATTTCGACATCAAAACCCGCCGTCGCTTTTTTAACATGTGCTTGAACTTCCTGAATTGTATTTTCAGGCAATAGTCTAAAATTGACAACAAATTCGACCTCTGGAGATAGCACGTTGGGGGCATCGCTACCTTTCATCATCGTCAGCGCTGTGGTGGTGCGTACCAAGGCGTTTGTCGAATGATTTTTGGTTAACTGGGCAAGGAGCATAGGTTCCATCAACCATCTATTTGCTATCGCAAGGCGCGAAATAAAAGGCATTGAACCACCTATCTGCTGGAAAAAACGCTGAATAAGGGGACTGATCATTGGTTTCATCTGCTGTTCTTCGAGCCGTTGCATGATCACCGCGGCTTTGCCAATGGCCGTTTCAGACGGAGGCATTGAAGAATGTCCTCCTAAGCCTTTAACTTTGAGCTTTAAAGACAGGAACCCCTTTTCGGCACAGCCAATTAGAGCGACATCTGAATGTATTCCATTAACAGATCCTTTCTCCAGAATGAGTCCACCCTCATCGTAGACAGCTTCGAATCGAAGTCCCTTACGCTTGAAATCTGCTGCGATTTTGCTTGCCCCAAGTTCGCCTCCAACTTCCTCATCAAAACCAAACGCAAGGTAGATATCACGTTGAGGCCTTTGCTCATCCCGCAATATTTTCTGAGTGGCTTCAAGTAAAGAAAAAAGCATCCCTTTCATATCCAATGTTCCGCGCCCATAAATCCGTCCATCTGCTACTGCACCCGAAAAAGGGGCATAATCCCAATCTTCTGCTATTGTGGAAACTGGGGGGAGTGGTTTGTCTGAAGGACGGAAAACATGTTCGGACTTGTTTTTAATTTCAGCTGAACCCGGAGGAACAACATCATAATGGGACAAAAATAGGAGTGGTAATAAATTGCTATTGCTACCCTTAAGTTTAAAAACTAATCCATAGGAATGGACTGTATAGATCTCCAATTGTTGGTGAATAAGTGGATAACTTGCTGCGATATACTGCTTAAAATTATCAAAAGGGGCGTATACAAATAAATTTGGATCACCATTGGAAACGGATGGTATTTTAATTCCCCCAGCTAATCGGGATAAGATGCTATCATTGTTCATGGGCTGGAATGCTTGTGCATCGTTTTTTTTTGTTTTGGCAAAAGGGAAGAGCAATGTGTTGATCACTAAACCAATAAAAATCACAATCAGCAATAGCAATAGAACCAAAAGTAGCTTCTTCATAATAGCGTTGTTTGCGGTAGAACGTTTATATCAATACCATCTCAAATAGAGACCTACGGATAAAAACATCATACTGCCCACTTTGTTTTAGCTTGAGACTTGGAGCCCGAATCAATCAACGCAAATGTGATTTGAAAATTATCAAATCAAGTCAAATTCCATTTCCGATGTTTCCCTGCCATTGACAATAATGGAAATCTTATGTTTACCAATATAGAATTTTCTGGTGGTGATTACTTTAAATGATTGTCTGCGTTCAATCCGATTTTTTTCAGCTGATAGATAGATCTTCTCGCTAATCTTAAAGACTTTACGGGACATTAAACCATTTGATTTTTGATAATATAATCCATACTCCAAGCGGAGTGGTTTTGATTGCGCATGTGTATTTTCGATCTGAAATGAAAAAAAGACATATTCACCAATTTTTACATACGGTGTCTCAATGCGTAGATCGGAAACCTCAAAATCTGTTCCGTCCAAACCATAGTAGTGTAAAATCTCTGGATGCCCTTGTTTAAATAGTGTACGGCAGCCATGCTTAATAATTCCGTCTGTATTTTTACTTATCCCTTTCCAATTTTTCGTAATGACCAGTAAAATATCGGGGTTGTCTTTAGAGATATCGTTTAAATTGTTAGCGACACTTCTTCGTACAGTCTCTGATACGTCATTTTTTAGTAAATCCAAAATAGGTAAAATAGGGCTCGGATCTTTCTTCAGAAAGGGGATAGCCATAGCCCATGGTAGTCGTGGACGAATACCTTCGCTTGCCAAACGGCGAACTTGTGCATTCTGGCTTCGTGCCCATTGTTCCATTACATCGATCATCCGTTCTTTATACTTGATAATAAAGGGGCGAACAGCAAATTCACAAGTGATGAACTGTGTAATTATTTCTAGTGATTGCACGGCGGTTTCAAAATGCTCAACACCATACATTTCGATGTAGTCGGGAAATATAATATATTCAAGTCCACCAGGATACCCTGCGGCAATTAAATTCTCAACAACTTGGGTGATTAAGGCGATTGCTTCCGGAAAATCGGATGGCATAAATTCATGCAAGGTTTGTGTGGTATGTTTGGTCCTTTGTTTCCATTCCATAGCGTTGAAATCAGCACTAAAGATTCTCGTAATAAATTGCTCTTTATTGAAATCGGGATTTACCTGACTAAACTGATCTGCAATTAGTTGATAGAAATTGAGCGAATAGATATCTTTGATAAGACTCATAAATATTGTATATAATTCAAATATATATTTAAAACAAGATGTGGCCACAACTTGACCGAAGTTTCATCGTGCCAAGTTGTTGGTTAGAGACAAAACTAGATGATAGAACTGACAACAGTTTGTCAATAGCTAAATATGTTGAATCACAAATAAACATCCTGTTGCTGATAAGTTTTCCACGTATTTCGTATAGAATATTATTTCGTACTTTGAATTCGAACTTTAGCTCTATTAGCTGTAACCGTCGTTGTATCTCATTGGCTCGCAATAGCAAAGAGCATGATCCTTTGCAATAGTAACTGGTTGTGAATTATTAACGGTATTAGCATTAACTGGGCGCAGTACAAAAATAATAGAAGCAGCACCAAATCATTGTATTAATCTTTTACCTGTTGCATAAGCTTATGAAGAAGTAAAGTAAGTGTTTTTAATTCATCCTTTGTCAAAGAGCGTGAGGCTTTTTTTGCAATACTTTCCCTAAAGTTTTCCGAATTATCAATAATATATCGACCTTCATCAGTCAGGGTCAGATCGAAAAATCTACGATCTATTGTAGATTGCTGTTGCTTGATAAGCCTATTTTCGGTCAAAAATTTAAGCTGCTTAGAAATAGCAGCCTGACTGATCTGAAAGGCTTCAGCGATCTGCTTACCAGTAACCTGATGACCTCTATAAATATATTCCATTATATTGTAATGTGTGGCGGTCACCCCATGTATATTTCCCCGGTTCATATTGGCTAATATAAAACACTGTAGATCTGTAAAGACCTGATAAAAATCAGTTTCACTCTTATTCATAAAACAATAGTTTAGTTAACTTTGTTAAGTATTATATTTAACTAAGTTAATCAATATCAAAGATAATTAAAATGGATTATATCGTCATTGTAAATGCAAAGCAAAACAATCTGAAGAATATTTCGCTCAATATTCCAAAAAAAGAGATCACTGTTTTCACGGGTGTATCTGGTTCAGGAAAATCGTCTTTGGTATTTGAAACGATTGGAGCAGAAGCACAGCGGCAGTTTAACGAGACTCAGACAAGTTTTATCAGAAATCGTTTGCAGCACATCGGGGTTCCAGAAGTAGATAAGATTGAACACTTAAATGTACCTATTATTATCAATCAAAAAAGGCTAGGTGGGAATGCCCGTTCCACGGTAGGTACAGCTACAGATATCTATAGTTCATTGCGATTGCTTTTTTCTAGAATGGGTACTCCGTTTGTGGGATATTCCAATGTATTTTCATTTAACAACCCACTGGGTATGTGTCGTGAATGTGAGGGACTTGGTTTTGTGCAAACCCTTGACATTACACGACTTTTGGATATGGAAAAATCTTTGAATGAAGGTGCAATCGCATTTCCGACATTTCAGCCCGGAGGATGGCGCTTAACTCGATATACTTTATCTGGATATTTTGACAATGACAAGAAATTAAAAAATTATAGCAAATCAGAATGGGAGATGCTTTTGAATGCAACGGAACATAAGCCCAGATACCCTGACAAACAATGGGGAAAGACTGTGAAGTACGAAGGCTTAATTCATCGTATCGAAAAGGCATTCTTAAAAAAAGATTCGAAGGAGAATATAACTCGTAAAGAGGCTCTCAAAAATATTATAATCACAAAAAAATGTCCTGTATGTAATGGGACAAGGCTAAATAGAAAGGTTCTATCGTGTAAAATATTGGGGAAAAGCATCGCGGATTGTGCATCACTATCCGTCGATGAGCTACTCGAATTCATAGGTGCAATAAATGCTAAGACCTATCAGGTATTGTTAAATGAACTGAGCAAGAAATTACATGATATAGTCACTATTGGCCTCCAATACCTGACTTTGGACAGACGCACAGATACCTTATCTGGCGGAGAATCCCAACGTATCAAGATGGTACGTAATCTTGGTAATAGTTTAACTGACTTGCTTTATATTTTTGATGAACCGAGTATTGGTCTCCATCCTAAAGATTTGCAAAATATCACAACGATTATTCAACAGATCAAGGAGAAGGGCAATACTGTAATTATTGTAGAACACGATCCAGATTTAATTAGGATTGCGGATTGGGTTATCGATATGGGACCGGGATCAGGAAAATTAGGTGGTGAAATTGTCTACGAAGGCAAATTTGAAGGACTGAAATATTCCAAGGGAAAAACAGGATCTTACTTTGGACGATGCTTCAATTTCAATCACACTCCACGACAGGCGGAAAGTTATCTGGAGATAAAGAATGCGAGCTTGCATAATTTGAAAAATATCCATGTAAGAATACCCAAACAAGTGCTTTCTGTTGTTACAGGTGTTGCCGGTTCAGGTAAGAGTACGCTGATCAACAAAATATTGCCTATGTTTTATCAAGAGATCAAAGTAGTTGATCAGGCGCTATTTGCGGCCAGTGTACGTTCCAATCTGCTCACTTATCTTAATTTATCAGATATGATCAGGAAGCTTTTTTCAAAAGCAAATAAGGTCTCTGATAAATTATTCAGTAGAAATAGTTTAGGGGCATGCGAAAATTGCAACGGATTGGGGGTTGAGAAAATTGATCTGGCTTTTATGGATGATATTGAACAACCTTGTGAGCTATGTGGTGGTTCAGGATTCACGGCACAGGTACTAGATTATCATTATAAGGGTAAAAATATAGTTGATGTCATGAATATGACTGTCACGGAGGCAGCTGTATTCTTTCCCGATGAGTCCTTTCATGATGCTTTTAACATGTTATCCAACCTTGGTCTAGGTTATCTCAGCTTGGGACAGCGACTGGATAGCTTTTCTGGTGGTGAACGGCAGCGTCTGAAGCTTACAAGGGAACTCAACCAAAGTAATGGTATAATAGTCCTCGATGAGCCAAGTACAGGATTACATCCATCAGATACACAAAAACTACTGAACTTTATAGATGAACTTGTGAAAAATAGGAACACCGTTATTGTGATCGAACATAATCTTGACATCATTGCTCAGGCGGACTGGGTGATAGATATTGGTCCCGGAGCTGGCAAATATGGTGGTGAGCTGCTCTTTGAAGGAACAGTGGCTAATCTGTTGGAAGATAAGATATCACTAACTGCTGTATATTTAAGGCAGCATTTAAAAATAACTTAGGGTAAAATAGACAGGATCTATTCTTAGATCAGATTAAAAGTTTGATCTTGCATTTAGGAATAGGAGGATAGAAAACAAGCCATAATATTACAAATCAATTCCGTAATTCTGTAATGATTTACTCCACGTTTGTGGCCAAATTTGTAATGTAAGATTAATACATACAGATATGGCTACAAATAATTATAACGAAACAATTTATATTCCTTTGGAGGATGTAGAAAGCGAACATTGCGCATTAATTGTTGAAAAAGAGTTGGCCTTGGTAAAGGGTATAGAGAGCCACAAAGTTGAACTGAACAATCGTAGGGCGGCTATTACGGTCAAAAATAATGAGGTTGTAGCCAATGCTGTGAAAGCTGTAAAGGATCTTGGCTATGGCGTGTCGACTGTCGTCAAAACATTTCCTGTACTGGGAATGACCTGTGCTTCCTGTGCAGGGAGTGCGGAAAGTATGGTAAAATACGAATCTGGTGTAGTGAATGCTTCCGTAAATTTTGCTACCGGAAATTTGACTGTTGAGTATCTTCCGAATATCACTGATGCCGTTAAAATCCAAAAAGCTGTACAAACCGGCGGTTATGATCTATTAGTGGAAGACGAATCAACCCAACAAGAAACGTTGGAATCTATCCATGCCGAAAAATTTCGGACACTCAAAAGCAAAACGATATGGGCAATTATCCTATCACTTCCCGTGGTAGTAATAGGTATGTTTTTTATGGATATTCCGTATGCAAATCCGATCATGTGGTTCTTTGCAACACCTGTTGTGCTCTGGTTGGGTAAGGACTTTTTTATTAATGCATGGAAACAAGCAAAGCATCGTTCAGCAAATATGGATACACTGGTTGCATTAAGCACAGGGATCGCCTATATATTTAGTGTTTTCAATATGTTATTTGCCGATTTCTGGCATCAGCGTGGGCTGCATGCGCATGTGTATTTCGAAGCTGCAGCGGTGGTTATTGCATTTATCTTGCTTGGAAAATTATTGGAAGAAAAAGCGAAAGGTAATACTTCTTCGGCTATAAAAAAATTAATGGGGCTGCAACCCAAAACGGTCATGGTCATACAACCTGACGGATCTGAAATACAAGTTGCAATAGAAGCCGTAAAAGCAGGTGATATTATCCTGGTAAAACCTGGTGAAAAGATTGCTGTGGATGGTATGGTCATTTTGGGCGATTCCTATGTTGATGAAAGCATGTTGAGTGGTGAACCGGTTCCAGTATTCAAAAAAGAAAACGAAAAGGTCTTTGCTGGTACAATTAACCAGAAAGGTAGCTTTCAATTCAAAGCGGTCAAAGTAGGTAAGGAGACGATGCTGGCGCAGATCATCAAAATGGTTCAAGACGCCCAGGGTAGTAAGGCTCCAGTGCAAAAGATGGTCGATAAGATTGCCGGAATATTTGTTCCAGTGGTGATTGGTATTGCCCTATTTACTTTCGTATTGTGGTTTATTCTGGGCGGTGAAAATGGTGTGGTACAAGGTCTGCTGGCTGCTGTAACAGTATTAGTTATAGCCTGTCCCTGTGCGCTTGGCTTAGCGACGCCCACAGCAATTATGGTAGGTGTTGGCAAAGGGGCAGAACAAGGTATTCTGATCAAAGACGCTGAGAGCTTGGAGCTTGCCAAACGTGTCAATGCAATTGTCTTGGATAAGACTGGAACAATTACCGAGGGCAGACCGCAGGTAACAGGTATCCAATGGTTGAACGACGATGATACGACAAATGCAATATTATTAAGTATAGAGAAGCAATCTGAACATCCACTTGCGGAGGCTGTTGTCAATCACCTTGAAGGTGTAGCAGTGACGACAATATCGGCATTTGACAGTATTACGGGAAAAGGGGCGAAAGCCAATCATGGTCTGGAGACTTATTACGTTGGCAACAGGAAACTATTGGTTGAAAATGGCATCGCTATCGCAGAGCAATTGCAGGATCAGGCAGAACAATGGAGTGAGGAGTCGAAAACTGTCATCTGGTTTGCCAATAGTACCCAGGCGTTAGCAGTGATCGCTATTGCTGATAAGATTAAGGAAACCTCTGTATTGGCCATTCAAGAGATGCAGGCCATGGGTATTGAGCTTTATATGCTTACCGGTGACAATGAATCGACTGCCAAAGCTATTGCAGAACAGACAGGCATTAAACATTATAAAGCAGAAGTGATGCCGCAAGATAAAGCTGACTTCGTAAGAGCGCTTCAACAACGCGGAAAGGTAGTGGCGATGGTTGGTGATGGTATCAACGACAGTACCGCCTTAGCAACTGCGGATGTCAGTATAGCGATGGGTAAAGGAAGTGATATTGCTATGGATGTGGCAAAAATGACCATCATTTCCTCGGATTTGACTAAAATACCACAAGCAATACGCTTGTCGAAACAAACGGTGGCCACCATCAAGCAAAATCTGTTTTGGGCTTTTATTTACAATGTGATCGGTATTCCTGTTGCTGCAGGTATACTCTTCCCAATCAATGGTTTTCTTTTGAATCCCATGCTCGCTGGAGCAGCAATGGCCTTAAGCAGTGTTAGTGTCGTGAGCAACAGCTTGCGTTTAAAATGGAAAAAATAGATAGTAATAGTAAATAATAACTTTAAAATTAAATAACATGGAAAGCAAAAATATTCAATTCAAAACAAACCTTAACTGTGGAGGCTGTGTATCCAAAGTAAGTGCTGATTTAGACAATGCAGCAGGGATCTGTGAATGGAGCGTCGATACATCAGATAGCGATAAAATTCTTACAGTGAAATCAAACGGTATCTCTGAAGAAGAGGTTATAGAAATCATCAAAAGAAAAGGTTTCATTGCAACATCACATTCTGCATAAATTGAATACGGAAATCAAGAAAAAGTCGTCCTTTATCCGGGACGACTTTTATTCTTAGACTTAAGTTGTTACAAGGCATAGGATCCTATCAACACTTGAAAGCCGCTATAGTCTTGCCTATACTAACCGACTGATATGAGCAAAAACAAGCATGGCTGAATTGTTTTTTTAATTACAAGGTCAATCTTTTTATGAAGAGGTCTCGTTTTATAGACTATCTGTTGAAGAAAATAGCCCAAGCTATTTGTGTGCTTGCGCAAATAAGCTTATTTTAGCCATTAATGGGCAGCATTAAAACTAATATTCTCAGAAGCTATGGACAATACATTACTATTTTGGTAATGTTTATTCTTGTATTGCTCACATCTTGTCCAATAAAAAATGGAATCAAAAGTCTCATAGGGACACCAATGAATACGGAGCAGGGGAGAATAGCGGATCGGGCCATACCCCTTGATAACGGATTTGAGCGCTGTAGTGAGTTGGTAGATAGTGAAAATGCCCGACTAAGCTTTGTAAAAGAAACTCTTCTTTTACCAGATGATGTGCAAATCCTGAGGTCGTCTTATCCTTTTAGCATACAGGAGCATCTGCAACTGTCGGCTAATCGAAACAGTCGCCAGAAGATTGTGCATACTTTACCCATTTTTCTCCAATATCGAACATTACGCATTTAGGATTCTTTTTTAATCAGCTCTGTCTTCGCTAGGAGATAGTCTAGATATTTATCTGTTTTTATACGGTAGGGAACTATTAAGATCAAGAAAGATAAACCGTTGGCGGATTTTGGTATTAGTATAAATAATTAAAATATAGTAATTTACATATATAATAATGAATATAAAATTTAATAGGATTATAACAGGTTTTGGACTTTTCATTATTGCAGCAAGTGTTTTGACTGCCTGTGGAAACTCGGCAGATGGTAACAAACCCAAAGCAGAAAAAGAGCAAGCTCAAGCTTTTAAAGAAGTTGAGGAACCAAAAGCAGCCGATGTTTCCTTCAAAGATAAAGCCGGTAATGTTGTTAAACTAGGTGATTTAAAAGGGAAGGTTGTCTTTATCAATTTCTGGGCTACTTGGTGTCCACCGTGTATACATGAAATGCCGTCCATTAATACCTTAAGACAGGGATTCAAAGACAACAAAAATATAGTATTCCTAATGGTTGATGTCGACAATGATATTGAGCAATCGGCGGCGTTTATGGAGGAGAACAAATATGATTTACCACTATATACCTCAGCGGGAGAAATTCCACCAGAATTTTTGGGTGGATCCATTCCTACAACGGTGATTTTGGACAAAAATGGACAAATTGTAGAACGTTTGGAGGGGAGCAGAGATTATGCAGCTCCGGAGATTGCAAAGGCTTTAGTAGAGCTGACAAAGGCAAATTAACACTACTAGTGCACAACGAAAGTCGCAAGGACTAAAAAGAGCTAAGTAGGTTTAACGCCTATTTAGCTCTTTTTATGATTTTTGACCTAAGATACTGCTTCAACCGCCTCTTTGATCAATGCTGTAATTTCGTTTGGATGGGTAGCTAGTGAAGCGTGGCTGGCTTCCAAATGAATAATTTTACGAGCATTAATTCGTTCCGCCATTTCTTGTTGAGTCACTGGCGGTATCATATGATCATTGTCTGATACTTGATACCAGCTGGGTTTTGTTTTCCAGGCTGGCTCTCCCGCCTCTGCCGCAAAAATACTTCCATGTGTTGGTTTCTGCGCCAAAGACATTGCGATCGCATCTTTTTCATCTAAATCTTGAGCGAAGCTTTCGTGGAATTTATCGTACTTGATCCATAGAAATCCTTTTTCATCAGGAACAAGGTTGGCCGCACCGGATGGTGGTTCTCTACGGCCGAAGATACCGCCCAAACTTTCACCCTTGTCCGGAGCAAAGGCAGCGATATATACTAAGCCTGCAACTTTTTCATGATGTCCAGCGGCGGATATTACTGCGCCACCATAAGAGTGACCAACCAGAATAACTTTACCTGCTTGTAGGTCGATCAAATCTTTGGTCTTTTGGATATCGTCTTCGGCCGATGTCAATGGATTTTGTACGCTTCGTACTGTATATCCTTCCGCATGAAGATTAGTGATAACATGTCTCCAATGAGACCCGTCTCCCCAGGCTCCATGGACTAAAATAATTGTTACATTTTGATTTCCCATATTCGTTGAAGTTTATAGAACAAATATATGTTTAAGTTGCTATTAAACATATTAACTTAAGTTAACGTTTTAAAATTCGTCGACGGATTCTACTTAGTGAAGGTGGTTTAACACCGAGATAGCTGGCAATATGTTTTTGGGCTACGAGTTGAAAAATTTGTGCATTCTCGGCGAGTAGATTATTATACCGTATTTCCGGCGAGTAATATAACAACTCTTCGATTCTCTTTTTAGCTCCGAGATAAATGACCTCGGTCATCTTTCGCCCAAATTCTTGCCAGTAAACATCCTTTTGATAGAGTTTTTGAAGGTCATCTTTGTGTAGAAGTAAGACCTCAGCATCGGATACCGCTTTAATATTCATACGCGACTTCGTATTACAAAGGATACTTTCGTAATCGGTAAAAAAGTAATTGTCAAAATGGAAATTGAAAGTTACATCTTCTCCGTTATCATTGATATAAAACGTTCGCATAAAACCGGTTTTTAAAAAACCTAAGTATTGACATTTTTCGCCTTCTTTCAAAAAGAAATCGGACTTTTTATAGGTTGCCAATTTGAGATAACTACAAAATTCAGGATAGTGTTCTTCATCGACCAAAAATAGGGGTCCAAACTTAGTGTATTCGTTTACAATCTCAGACATAGCTGGTAAAAATTTTAAGCCACAATAATTTTGTATTAAAATTATTGAAAACTTTTGATAGTATGTCACAACATTGAATCATATACTTTCTTTACAGTTGACTATAAAAATATTACCTTCGTAATAGATCACAGCAATAATGATATGTCCCAAATTAAAGAGCAAACAGCGATAAAAACTACCTATTTCAGTATTATAGGAAATACAGTGTTGGCTTTGCTGAAGTGGTTGGCGGGTTTTTTTGGAAATTCATATGCACTTATAGCAGATGCCATTGAATCCACCGCTGATATTTTTTCTTCCTTTTTGGTTCTTCTTGGATTAAAATATGCCCAGCGGCCTGCTGATGAAAATCATCCCTATGGCCATGGAAGGGTAGAGCCACTTATTACGTTTATCGTTGTTGGCTTTCTCATTGTATCAGCTACGATCATTGCCTATGAAAGTATAGAAAATATTGGGACACCCCATGAACTGCCGAAGCCCTGGACATTATTCGTCCTTGGAGGGATCATTATCTGGAAAGAAAGTTCTTACAGAATTGTGATGAAAAAGAGTCGAGAGACCAATAGCTCTTCACTGAAAGCGGACGCATGGCATCATCGAAGTGATGCGATTACTTCGGTGGCGGCTTTTATTGGTATATCTATCGCTTTAGTATTGGGTAAGGGATACGAGAATGCGGATGATTATGCCGCGTTATTTGCAGCTGGATTTATTTTGTATAATTGTTACCATATTTTTAGACCTGCTCTTGGTGAAATCATGGATGAAAATGTTTACGAGGAAGTGATCGAGGAAATCAGAAAATATGCTTTGGAGGTAGCGGGTATAAAAGCGACGGAGAAATGCTATGTTCGAAAGTCGGGAACAAAATATCACGTCGACCTACATGCGATTGTGGATAGTGAGATCACGGTGAAAGAAGGTCATGCACTGGCTCATGAGCTCAAAGACTATCTGATCGAACATATACCCGACCTTGGTCATGTTATGATCCACATCGAACCGAGTACATATATAGACTAAACGGCCCTGTTTGGCAAGAATTAGCCTGTTCGTATATCAAATAGCGATGTTCGTATAATTTTGTCAATTTGTATTTATTTTTCCTTTAGCTTTATTCTAAATAACAATTTATTTCTATGGAAATAGATTGTCTGTAAGTTTTCTCCTCCTGTTCACGATGAGGGCGCTTTGTTAAATATACATGCAGTTATGTTGGATGGATTGTTGGGAGAAGCTTATATTGTAAATAACATTGTATGCTAGTCAACAAAAGAATGAAAATAGTATTTGCGGTAACAGTAATTTTTGGAATGTTGTGTACACATGATGCGTTAGCGCAATTTGGAATGGGGCTTAGGGCCGGCGGGAATCTATCTGGTACAAATGGTTCGGCTTTTCGTTCCGGTAAAAGAATCGGTTTTCAGATCGGAGGGGATCTTCGCTATCATTTTAACAAAAACATAGCGTTGCAAGCCGAACCGGTCTATAATTTAATGCGGATCCGTAATAATGATCAGACTGCAGAAAGTGAATATGGGATAGGAGCCGGAACCAGAAAATTAGAATATATGAGTGTGCCGTTGTATCTAAAGGTAAATTTTACCCGTACAATTGCGATTATGGGGGGACTGGATTTCAATTTTTTGCTCAATGATGACCGTTACAAACTCAACAACGGAGAGAACGCATTTCGTAGTAAACCGAGAACAGGTTACAGTTTAGGTGCAGAATTGGGTAAGGTTTATTTTCGGTATAGAAAATTTAATAGAACAAATGATATCATAGACAATTGGACTGCGGATATTGAACAATATCAACTGGGACTCAAATTCGAGCTGTTTTAAATCGATTTCAGTGCAAAATCCATTTGTGAAAGACTTTGCTAAACTATTAGTTTTTAATGCATAAAAATTGATATTGGCAATATAAACAGGAGAGGACCATCCCAATTTAATTGGGATGGTTTTTTGTGTTAAAAGCTACTACTTTTGTGCTTGAGTCTTTACGATTGCCTTATTAATGCTATATGCTAGAGGTTGTTATCGGCAGATAACATTTCAATTTGCCATCTGATATGGTCCATTGTAATTGGATATTCGACCTCATTAACAAGATTCTCATAGATGTCGTTGAATAATAGATTGTAATCTCCTCTATGTGGAAGCGGATAAGAAATATGCTTTTGATTTGTGTTGTCGATAGTCACCAACTTACCCTCACTGCCATTCGGTTCTACACCATAGGCTGGATTATCGGGAAGCATGCCATCTATCAATTGCTGTTCTTGCACATCAGCCATCGTTTTTATGAAGCTTCCTTTGGTACCATTTACCACAAAAGCGGGTAAGGGATCGGCCACAGCAAGGCTCCCCGTTAGAAATACATTCAGTTCATTGGGGTAGCGTAAATGATAATGGAAGTAGTCTGCTACTTGGGAGTCGGGCCGATTAATTGAAGTTGTTTTGCTAAATTTCAATGGTTTTCCGAAGAGCGAAATAGCCTGATCTATAATATGAGGCCCTAGATCATAGGTGAGACCACTCGAAATATATTGGTTATTTTCCTTGAAATATTTTTGACCTAATTCCATTTTATAGCGGTCGAAGCGGAAAGATACTTCGGTCAGTTTACCAAGATTGCCACTTTCAATAACTTTTTTTACATCGAGAAAATGGCTGTCATAACGTCTGTTTTGATAAAAGAAAATCCGCTTCCCACTTTTTTTGCTGACCTCGGAAATTTCGTTGAACTGCGTTATATTTTCCACAGCTGGTTTTTCGATCAGAACATGTTTTCCTGCTTTTAGGGCCTCTGTCGCGAACTCAAAGTGTGTATGATTTGGCGTGTTTACAATCACCAGTGCTATCGTATCGTCTGCCAATAACTGATCTACGGTATCATAGCTTTTGATTTCGGGATAAAGGTCTTTTGCTATTTTCTGTGACCGTTCGACAACGGCGACTAAGTTAAAATGTGGATTGCTGTGGATGAAAGGTGCGTGGAAGACGCGACCCGACATACCAAAGCTTAGAATTCCGGTATTGATCTTGGTATTTTTCATTTTTATATGATCTTGTTGAAGCAAGGTTATTTGCTGTTGAGTATTCTTTTTGTAATTACATCTACGAACTGTTGGACCGAAGTAGGGCCCTAGATATAAATATAAGTATATCTTGGCTTATTTTAGATCGATCCTTATATATTTGGATTGATTTTTCTTTGGGAAAATTACATTTGTTGTCCACTTTATCTGGATTTTACCTATCTATACCTATATGCCATCATTGTTCATTACAAATCTATGATCACAATAGGCCAGCGAAATACGCCGGGTTTAGGAGATCTAAAGAACTACAATTCTTACTCAAGTAAATATATCCAGTTGTTTTCATTCTTAAGAGTATCTTCATGTATTATCACTTAATATGATCAAAGACAAGATAATTCTTTAAAAATGATGAGTTATGTGTAATAGTTTGATGAATTTTATTAGGTTGATTATTAGTTTATTGTGTATTATTCATTGGAGGGATAGTTTTTTACCTTCGGTATTTTACAAGTTATGCAATATATAATATAGAGTTGGATGGTAAGATATGGAGAGAACAAGGTCATCGGACTCTACTATTTATAGTATAAGAGATATGGAAGTTTTAATCAGCTCATTAACAAGTAATGGACACAAATTAACACCTCAACGCCTACATATTATCAAGCATTTGTGGCGCAAAGTTATTATTGACAACATTGACGACCTCTATGTTGAGTTACGAACAATACAACATATCAGTTGGGCAACTTTATACTCCACAATTAAATTGCTGCATGCTCTTGGTTGGCTCGAACTGCGTGGGAATGGTCCTAGAGGACGATATTATCGTTGGATCAGGAAAGATTTCAAAGCTGTGGACATGTGCTAATCGCGGCAGATTCATGATCATATTTTTATCGACGAGATCTGGCCTTGGGAATCTAAAATTGTCCTTAATCTCTCCATAACAGCTATTTTGATTGCTCGCAAATAAAAAGTGGCCATTTGCACAGATCTATTGCAAACAAATTCGCATGACTACTGAAAAGTGTTTCATGTTGCAAGTTATGGATAGGGAAAGTAAATTGTCGTGTTGTTGAGTAAAAATATAGCCGATATAAAATGGAAAAAGGGCAAACCAATTTATTTTGATTTGCCCTTTTCGGGTAAGTAATCGGGCTCGAACCGACGACCCCTAGAACCACAATCTAGTGCTCTAACCAACTGAGCTATACCTACCGTGATTTTGATGATACAAAAGTACGATTAAACCCTATTGCCTCCAAATATTTGAATGAAAAAAAACAGGCATTAAAGTCAACTAGGTGAAGATTAGTTTATTAAATTTTAATAAAAAAAGATTGTAATAGCCCGTAGGACCTGATTTGAGATTTTTATTTAAAAAGAGGGCGATTTTTGTTCGGTAATTGAATCAAAAAGTATAAAAAAAAGCGATCACCCGACTAGAGTGAACGCTTTTTTATACAGTTATTGTGATATTAGATCATCTCAACACATCTTTTTACAAAAGATGTTAGATCTGCACCAGATAACAGGCCTCTTGACAAGAGTGCTAGATCAAAGGCTTGTTTCGCCAATTTCGCACTTTCTTCATCAGAAGAAGATAAAATTCTTTTGATCAACGGGTGATTGCCGTTAACCGTTACTTTGTAATTATCTGGCAATGAACCATAAAAGTTCATACCACCACCGCCAGTTTTGGCCATATCTTTCATACGACGCATAAACTCGTCTATAGTAACGGATACGGGTAAGTCGCCTTCACGAAGGGCATCTACCTCAACTTTCATATCCTGGCGCGAAATCGCTTTTTCGAAAACTTCCAAAGCTTTTTTGGATTCCTCCTCAGATAATGAAAGTTCGATTTTCTCATCTTTTTGAATGAGCTTGTCGATCACATCCGCGTCTACACGTTTAAGCTGTACCTTTTCGCCTCCTTTTTGTTCCAAATAGGAGGTGAAATGTGTATCAAGTGGGCCATCAAGTACCAAAACATCGTAGCCTTTGTTTAATGCTGTTTGGATAAAACCATCTTGCTGAGCAGCATCATGTGTATATAAGTAAACAATATTACCATCTTTATCGACTTGAATATCTTTTACCTTTTCATAGTATTCTTTGATTGTAAAGCTCGCGTTGTTGGTGTTTTTTACCAAGCAGAAATCACTCGCTTTTTCTGCGAACTTTTCATCGCTTAGCATGCCATACTTGATAAACAAGCCAATATCTGTCCATTTTTCTTCAAAGCCTTTGCGGTCAGTTTTGAATATTTCATTTAATTTATCCGCAACTTTTTTGGTAATATAGCTATTGATCTTCTTAACATTGCTATCTGCCTGTAAGAAAGAGCGCGAGACATTCAACGGAATATCCGGTGAATCAATTACCCCATGAAGTAACATTAGGAATTCCGGCACAATATCCTTTACTTCATCGGTAATGAACACCTGTCTAGAGTAGAGCTTGATTTTGTTGCGTTGGATTTCCAGCTCATTTTTCACTTTAGGGAAGTAAAGAATACCAGTCAGGTTAAATGGATAATCTACGTTAAGGTGGATCCAAAACAATGGCTCATCCATCGAATAAGGATATAGTTCGCGATAGAAAGCTAAATAATCCTCATCTTTTAATTCTGAAGGAGACTTTGTCCAAGCTGGATTTGTATTGTTGATGATATTGTCAACTTCTACAGATTTATACTTTGGTTTGCCTTCCTCATCTTCTCCATCTGGCTCAGAGTTTGTCTTCGTGCCAAAACGAATTGGGATAGGAAGGAACTTCGCATATTTATCCAAGATGTCCTGTAGACGAGCTTGACTCAAAAACTCAGTGGATTCATCATTGATATGCAAAATGATGTCTGTACCACGTGTTGTTCTAGTCCCTGTTGAAATTTCGTAAGAAGTACTACCATCACATGTCCAATGCGCTGGTTCGGCTTCATCTTGGTAGGATAATGATTGAATTTCTACGGTGTCTGCCACCATAAATGCAGAGTAGAATCCTAATCCAAAGCGACCGATAATCTCATTTGCATCGTTAGCTTCCTTGAATTTCTCCATGAATTCTGTTGCTCCCGAAAATGCGATTTGATTAATATATTTTTTGATTTCTTCGGCAGTCATACCAATACCATTGTCTGAGATCGTAATGGTTTTGGCCGCCTCATCAAACTTCACATCTACGATTAACTCACCTGTTTCGCCATTGTATTGCCCCAAAGATGCCAAACGTTTAATCTTTTGGGAAGCATCAACTGCATTAGATACCAGTTCGCGCAAGAAAATCTCATTATCTGAGTATAAGAATTTTTTGATTACGGGAAATATGTTCTCCGTGTGGATTGAAATACTACCTTTTTCTGGATTCATAATTTGTATGTTGCTATTTAATTTTATGATTTTGGTGATTAATGTACAATCTGTGTTCCAAATAGCGATTGTAGGACAGGATGGCAGAAATTCATTCATTTTGTCATAAACGTTCAATATACCCTAGTAATCGTATTTGAACCTATGTCAGGGTAGCTTAGACAGAAAAAATTATACAGGCCCACTATGGGGGCAAGTGAATGTTGGAATCGGGCGATCAACAATCCAGTAGAAGATTTAGATCTAAAAATAATCTTAATTTAATTCGGGGCTCTGTGGGAAATTGGCGACATGGGCATATTTTGGACCTAGCCCAATAATGGCATCCTTCCAGAGCAACTCACCATTACCCTCAAAAATAATCTGATGATGGTATTTGTTTTGAACAGCCCAGCTGTTTTCGTTTATTTCCTTATCCAATTGTCCACTTGACCAACCTGAATAGCCGATGAAAAACTTAATTTCATCAGATTTAATCTGGTCCTGTTGAATTGCGTCAATAAGTTTTTCTTCATCACCACCAAAATAGAGGTTTGGAGCAACCTCTTCACCACTTAGTAGAAGATCAAACCGACTATGTACAAAAAATAGACTCTCCTGTGCCACAGGTCCGCCTATATAGATCGGGAAATGACATTGCGCTATTGATTCTAATAATTGACCAATATGGACATTTGTTTTATTATTCAATACAAAGCCTAAGCTGCCTTCTTGGTTATAATCACATAATAGGATAACGGACCTTAGGAACCGAGGGTCTAACATGAATGGCTCTGAAATCAGTAAGCTTCCTTTTTGTGGGTCTAATTCATTAAACATAGGACGCAAAATTAAGTATATGTTGAAATTAATCCTTTTTTGCTTAACTCATGCGAGATTTGTGCCAAAAAAACGTTTTTGGCAATTTCTACTAAGTTTATAGAGAAAAAGCAATGATTTTAGTAAGTTTGTAGGAATATAAAAATAGGTTTCTATGTCCATTCAACATAAAGATATTGCAGCGATCAGACAAGATTACGTATTGGGTAACCTATCTGAATCTGATGTGGATCATGATCCCATCCATCAGTTTAAAAAATGGTTTGATGAGGCTATTCATAGTGAGGTGATTGAGCCCAATGCTATGGTGTTGTCCACTGTTTCGCCACAGCATTTGCCATCCTCAAGGATCGTTCTATTAAAAGATATTTCAGAAGGAGGGCTGGTATTTTTTACAAATTATGAGAGCCGAAAAGGGGAAGATATGAAAGACAATCCGCATGCTGCGCTTTTATTTTTCTGGCCTGAGCTACAACGGCAAATCCGTATTGAGGGGATCATTGAGCTTGTAAATGAATCAGATTCGGATGAATATTTTCAATCGCGTCCTAAGGGTAGTCGCATAGGTGCCTTGGCATCACCCCAAAGCCGCGAAATTCCAAACCGAAATTTTTTGGAGAGTAGAGTAGAAGAACTTTTGGATCAATATACGGGTGATGAGATCATACCTCGACCGGCACATTGGGGTGGTTATATCCTAAAACCGATCTATTTTGAATTTTGGCAGGGACGTGCTAGTCGTCTTCATGATCGGATTGTCTATAAAAAGGTTTCGGATTCTTGGAAAATCACGCGTCTAGCTCCATAATATGACATTTGAAGAAATTAAATTAAAACTAGTTTCCACATTTGGAGATTCAGTAATCCTGAAAGAGGAGGAGACTGGCTTACAAGCCGCTTTGTTTGTCCATGTTGAAGACCTAGTTCCTGTTTGCTCTTTTCTTAGGGATACCGAAGGTCTATATTTTGATTTTTTGAGTAATATAACTGCTGTAGATTACGAAGATCACTTTACGATCGTCTATCATCTGAGTTCATTGCCTTATCAACATACAGTCGTATTGAAAGTGGAACTGGAGGGCAATCGCTCGTTGGATGAGCTGCCAGAAATCCCGTCCGTTACTTCCGTTTGGCGTACAGCAGATTGGCATGAAAGGGAAGCTTTTGATCTGATGGGAATTTATTTTTCAGGACATCCCGATCTAAGAAGAATTCTCCTGCCGGATGATTGGGAGGGTTATCCGCTACGAAAGGATTATCAGGAGGCTGAAAAATATCATGGCATTAACATTAATTGATCTGTATGGCGAATCCAAAATATAAAGAAGCGTTAGATCGTTATGAAAGGCATCTCACGGAGATTTCTACGCAAGAGATGGTCTTGAATATGGGGCCGCAGCACCCTTCAACCCATGGTGTATTGCGTTTGCAGTTGATCACGGATGGGGAAATCGTTAAGGAAGTCGTTCCGCATTTGGGGTATCTGCACCGATGTTTTGATAAACATGCGGAATCTTTAAACTATGGGAAGACAATTCCATTTACCGATCGTCTAGATTACTTGGCATCGATGAACAATAGCCATGCATTTGTGATGGGAGTGGAACGTATGTTGGGGCTGGATAGTAAAATTCCTAAAAGAATAGAATATATTCGGGTATTGGTCTGTGAACTCAATCGCATTGCATCACATCTAATTGCTATTGGTACCTACGGCATCGATATTGGTGCTACCACTCCTTTTCTATGGTGTTTTAGAGATCGTGAACATATTATGAATATGTTGGAATGGGCATCCGGTTCGCGTATGTTATATAATTACATCTGGGTCGGTGGTCTTTTCTATGATTTGCCTGTTGGTTTTGAAGCGCGTTGCGCAGAATTCATCAACTATTTTAAACCGAAATTGGTTGAATTGGATGAGATATTAACCCAGAATCAGATATTTATATCTAGGACAGCGAATATAGGTATCCTACCAGCGGATGTTGCAATCAATTATGGTGTTTCGGGTCCTATGTTGCGCGCATCAGGTATTAAATGGGATTTGAGGCGGATTGATGGATACTCCGTCTATCCGGAAATAGATTTTGAGATTCCAGTAGGAAAAGGAGCTATGGGGAGCATTGGAGATTGCTGGGATCGCTATAAGGTTAGGGTAGATGAGGTGCATGAATCTGTTCGTATCGTTGAACAATGCCTTGAGCGGCTGCAGAAAGATTTTAAGCGTACAGCTGATTTTGATCCACGTGCACTCGTACCCAAAAAAGTGAATTTGAAAGCGCAAGATTACTATGTGCGTGCGGAAAATCCAAAAGGAGAGCTCGGTTTTTATTTTGTGACGAAAGAGAAATCCGATATTCCATTGCGGGTAAAATCGAGGGGGCCAAGTTTCAATAACCTTTCTGTTATTTCCGAATTGGGAAAAGGGGTGTTGATTGCGGATCTCATTGCTATACTTGGGTCAATTGACATTGTTTTGGGTGAAGTAGATCGATAAGTTGCAGTATTCTGCACATTATGAAGATGTTTTGATAAAAAATGGGATATTGTATTGAAAATGTTGCATGAAAACGCACAAAAATTTGCATATGTAAGCAATATTCATCATATTTGCAGTCTCATAATTTAAGTTTATAATTGGTTAATGAAAGCTCGTTACTCCCATAGTAGCGGGCTTTTCTTTTTTTAGTTATTATACAAAATATCCCATTTGTGAAGATTTCATCGAAATTCCTAGTATAGAATTTGGCTTAAATTATTACCTTTACGGGTCTTAAATAAAAGAAAAGTGGCGGAGAGTTTAGTAATTATTCCAACATATAACGAGAAGGAAAATATTGAAAAGATTATTCGTAAAGTTTTTTCCTTATCACATGAATTTGATATCCTGATTGTGGATGACGGGTCGCCTGATGGCACAGCAGATATCGTAAAAAATTTACAATTGAACGAGTTCGCTGACCGCTTGTTTATAGAAGAACGGAAAGGGAAGCTGGGCTTGGGGACCGCTTATATTCATGGGTTTAAATGGGGGCTTGCCAGAGAACATTATCAATATATCTTTGAAATGGATGCTGATTTTAGTCACAATCCGGAGGATTTGGTCCGTCTGAGACAAGCCTGTGTGGATGGTGCTGATATGAGTATTGGTTCTCGGTATATTAAAGGCGTAAATGTTGTCAACTGGCCTATGAGCCGGGTCTTGATGTCGTATTTTGCGTCTGTATATGTCCGTTTTATCACTGGAATTAAAATTCAGGATGCTACGGCTGGTTTTGTCTGCTTTACACGGGAGGTGTTGAAGACTATTCCTTTGGACAAGATTAAATTTGTTGGCTATGCTTTCCAAATTGAGATGAAATTCACGGCCATACAATATGGTTTTAATGTTGTGGAGGTACCTATCATATTTACGGATAGAACCGAAGGCACATCTAAAATGAGTACGAGTATCTTTAAGGAGGCTTTTTTTGGTGTGATCCAGTTGAAACTGGGGAGTATCGGAAAAAGCTATAAGAGAAATTAATAATCTTGGTCAATGAACGAAAACTTAGATCCAAATCCGGAACGTTTGAACAATACAGATCGTGACATCGAACGGGCGTTGCGACCTCAAGCATTTGAAGATTTTACAGGGCAGGCAAAAATATTGGAGAATCTAAATATTTTTGTAAAAGCCGCACGATTGAGAGGAGAAGCTTTGGATCATGTCTTGTTACATGGCCCTCCAGGACTAGGTAAAACGACACTTTCGCATATTATTGCCAATGAAATGGGAGTAGGTATAAAAATTACCTCAGGCCCCGTCTTGGACAAACCAGGGGATCTCGCAGGATTATTGACAAATCTGGAGGAGGGTGATGTGTTGTTTATTGACGAAATCCATCGGTTAAGCCCTTTGGTGGAGGAGTATCTCTATTCGGCTATGGAGGATTTTAAGATCGATATCATGCTGGAAACAGGGCCTAATGCCCGATCTGTGCAGATCTCATTAAATCCTTTTACACTAATTGGTGCAACGACGCGATCAGGTTTGTTAACGGCTCCGCTGCGTGCACGTTTTGGGATCAATTCACGGCTTCAATATTATGATGCAAAACTATTGACAACAATCGTACTCCGTTCTGCACATATTCTGAATACACCTATTTCTGATGAGGGTGCTTACGAAATAGCACGTAGGAGTAGAGGGACCCCACGGATCGCAAATGCTTTATTGCGTCGTACACGGGATTTTGCTCAGATAAAGGGAAATGGAAGTATCGATCAAGAAATTGCAAAATATGCGCTGCAAGCGCTGAACGTGGATGAAAATGGCTTGGATGAGATGGATAATAAAATCTTGACTACAATTATTGACAAATTCAAAGGCGGGCCAGTAGGACTTAAAACTGTTGCTACTGCAGTAGGAGAAGACGAGGGGACAATCGAAGAGGTGTATGAACCCTTTTTGATTCAGGAAGGTTATATTATGCGTACCTCGAGGGGGCGTGAGTGCACTGAAGCTGCCTATAAACACCTTGGTCGGGCGTATAATCCAAAAGGAAATACATTGTTTTGATCTCTAATGATTTAGGAGGGAGCTTTTTTTACTCGCTTCGAAGGATACGATTCGTTCGGCTCAATAATGCCGGACTAGGTTTTATTTTTTGAAAATGATTTATCTGAGCAAAAAGCTCTTCTTTTATCCAAACATGTTTCTTACTCAGATTATTTAATATATCCAAACAATTGACCAAAACAGCTACGGGGCATTGTTGTTCGATCATCCATTGAAAAGCCTGTTCAATAAGTTCTTCTTCAGTCTTTTCATCAAGATCATAGCGTTTATTCTTTTTTGAGGTCAAATACATCAAAATTTTGCTATAACTCCTAAGACAGCTCCAGTTTTTTTGTTTTTTCAAATTATCAAAGAATTGTGGTAACAATCCATCAAGCAAAGCCGTATCCTTTAATACGATGGTTTCAAATACCCAGGCAGCCCGGAAAGAAACGGTTTTATCTTTCTCCAGTGAGATGTCTAGTAAGTCCTGAAGGCTAATATCCCCAAGTATATTCAAAGAAAAATCCGTTACCTCAAATGATCTTAAGGTAACGGATAAAAACTTTATTTTTTCGATGTAGGTCATAAAACCTATTATTTTTGAGGTTTTTCTCTATTCATTTCGGTCATATCGACTTCATTCATTTTGGAATCACCCAAGAGATATTGGCTGAAATAATCGCCCATTTTCCAGAAGAAATATTCCGTCATATCACCAAATCCATGCCTTTGTCCTGGTAAGAGTAGGAAATCGAATCGTTTGTTTGCTTTTATCAATGCATCGACCATTCGGATCGAATTTGCAGGGTGAACATTGTTGTCTATATCACCCGTGGCAATCAATAGTCTTCCTTTTAGATTTTTGGCTAATTCGGTATTCTTGTTGATCTGGTATGAAAAAGTTGTATCACCTTTTGCCGACACTTTTTCTGTCACACCATGGTGGCGTTCGCTCCACCAACGGTTGTAGATTTGATTTTCATGGTTTCCGGCTCCCGATACCGCTACTTTAAAGAAGTCTGGGTAAACTAGCATTGCTGCAGTTGACATAAAACCACCTCCAGAGTGTCCTGTGATACCCACACGATTGATGTCAATAAATTTATAACGGTCAGCAAGCTGCTCCGCTGTCACCTTTTTGTCTTCCAATCCATAATCACGTAGATTGCCATAACCATAAGTATGGTACCATTGTGAACGGGATGGATGTCCGCCTCGATTTCCTACGGTAACAACGATAAAACCAAATTGGGCCAATCGATCTATCCGATCCATGCTCCGTCCAAAAGATTTATTGACAGCTTCTGTCTGTGGGCCTGGATAGACATATTCTACGATAGGATAGGTTCTTGTACTATCAAAATCAAAAGGTTTGTACATGACACCATAGAGATCTGTGGTACCGTCGCCAGCCTTTACTTTAAACGGTTCAGGGAATTTATAACCTGCGGCAAATAGTAAAGACAGATCTGCCTTTTCAAGCGTCATGATCTTCTGCCCATTGCTATTCAATAATATAGATTCTGGTGTTGTATTTACTCTTGAGGAGTTGTTGACAAAATACTTGGAGGATTCGCTCATCTCAATCTGATGATCAAAGTTTCCTGGGTTCAACAGTTTAATCCCATTGCCGTTGAGATTGACACTATAATGGTGAAGGTAATAAGGATCTTCATTTTTCTCACGACCGGATGCTGTAAAAAACAAAGTCTGAGTTGTCGGATCTATCCCTGTAATTTCCTCACAATGAAAACTTCCCTTTGTAATTTGGTTAATCAATTTACCGTTGGTATCGTAGTGGTAGTAATGTCCCCATCCATCTCTTTCGGACCAATGAACCAAATGATTCCCATTTTCGGTCAGGAGCGGTTTTTGGACATCAAGATATACGTTTGAACGTTCCTGAATAATAGGATTGACCGTCCCATTTACATTCACCTTCAATAAGTCTATTCTTTTTAAATCACGGCTGGAACGGGAGATATAGAACTCTTCGTTATTTCCTAGCCAGTAGTTAATGTAATAATCCTCTTTGTATGAATTTCTGTCTGGCGTTTTGGTCCAGTTGGAGATAGTTTGGTTTTTAAAAGCTGCGATATTTATCCTGCGTGGTGCCTTTGTTGCCGCTTCAAAGATATAGAATTCGGTTTCGGTCGAGTCAACCTCACCTGGCATTTGGTATTTATAAGTTTCCAGGGTAGGGCGAGCAGAACCGACATTATTGATCACCCACAGAGGTTTTAATGATCTGTTATCTTTTCTTGTCAGGGTAAAATAGCGACCGTCCGGTGACCAGCTGATCCATACACGCTTACGTTTCGTTTCACTATCTTTATCCTTTTCGTCACCTGTGGTAGTGCTATATTCATCACCACCCCAAGCATAATATTGTACACCGTCTTTTGTAATCTGGTGCTCAACAATGGTGCTATCTTTCTCATTCTTGACTGCTTTGAGATAGTTGGCTTTGTCCATCCAATACAGATTAAAGTCTTTGGCGAAGTAGATAGTATTGATGTCGGGTGAAAAACTTGCCCAAGCTAGCGGCGCCTTAACCTTAGTAGAATCGCTGATTTCAGTTACTGTCTTTGAAACAAAATCATATTCTAGATAAAAAAGCTTTTTCTTTGTTGTGTCTGATTTGTTTTTAAGCTTTTCGATCTCATCTTTAGCCTTCACAGTGTCTTTTGTGCTCTGGATCTGAAATCTGATCTTTTTTTCATCTTTGGTGAATCTCAGGCCCTGTAATTCCAGATGCTGTGCATCGACAGGATTTTTAACAATCTTGGTTATTTGAGCGGCTACACTCTCGCTGTCAAAAAGGGTCTCTTTCTTTTTAAGAGCTGGATTGACGATATACCAGTTTTTGCCTTGTGGACTTGCGTAATCATACCAGAAGCGGTCCGAAAAATTGATCCAATTTGGTTTGATGCTTGTAGAGAAAATCATTTTTTTTAATTTCTCTGGAGAAAATTTGGCGGCCAATTGATAATTCGCTTTTACCGGAGGTTCTTGAATCTGCTGTCCGGAGCCGAAGTAGGGTAATAGACTGGCTGCAAAAATAAAATAGAACTTATGCATTAAATAAATATAGATAATTGTGTAATCTTGGTTTTGACCACTAAAATATTCATTATTGTACAGTCATACGAATGATTCGTGTAATAATACTATGATGGATAGAAGTTTTCATTAAAGTTTACCAAAAAAAGTTCCTGTGTGGCTCGGGTAACACCAGTATATAGCCAGCGAAGAAACTCAAGATCGAGCATTTCATCATTGATATATCCTTGGTCGACAAATACAATAGGCCATTGTCCCCCTTGAGCTTTATGGCAAGTGATCGCAAACGCAAATTTAATCTGGAGTGCATTATAATAGGGGTCTTTTTTAATAGCTTCAAGCCGATCTTTCCTGTCTAATATATCTGCATAATCCATACCAATCTCTTCGTACAGGTTTTTCTGACTTTCATAGGAAAGGTTGGGACCCTCTGTATAGAGGCTATCTAAAATAACGCGACAAGTGATCGGTTCGATTTCATCTATATCCATAAATTCTAGTGTAACGTCGGCAAATCTATAGCCATGTTGCTCGTGGATATTGCTCACCTTCCGGACTTTGGCCATATCACCATTTGCAATAAAACCATCGCCCATATTGTTTTCCTGTAGCCAGAAGTAGTTGTTTTTCACAACCATGATGTAATCCCCACCCGTTAGTTCTTCATCTCTAAAAAGGATCCTGTTGCGGATGTTCTGATTATATAAGTTTGCTGAACGGTTCGAACGGCATATGATCATGGTGTTTTCTACACCATATTTATCATAGGCATAGTTTATTCCCTCTATTAACCGTTCACCTGTCATTCTATAAAGATCTTTAAATCCTTTTGTTATGAATTTTGGAAACGGGAAGTCATGTTGTCCTTCTTCAGCCGATATGATCTCATTTCGTATTTTAGTAGCATTGTACAATATGCCCGAATCTTGGGACTGCCGTACTACCGTGGTCAGTTCATAGGGGTAGACACAGAGGTGGAATTCATTTTCAAGATAGCCGGGGTTCAATGCTGGGCTGTCCAATAAACCAACTGGCGGCAACTGAGCGGTATCTCCAACAAACAAGAGGCTACAATTCTTGCCAGATTGTACATAGCTAAAGAGGTCATTTAAAAGGCTTTTTGAAAATACATTTACAGCTTCATTGGAAATCATAGAGGCTTCATCTATGATAAATAAAGTGTCTTCGTGCAAATTCTCCGCTAAAGTGAAGTCTAGTTGAAAGGAAATGGCGGATTTTTTCCGATAGATCTTCTTGTGGATGGTCAGTGCCTTTCGTCCGGAATAATAACTCATCACTTTAGCCGCTCTACCGGTTGGCGCTAGGAGCACGGCTCTTTTTTTCAATGCAGGTAATACTTTGACCAATGCCGCAATTAATGTTGTTTTACCGGTTCCGGCATAGCCTTTGAGGACAAAACAAGACTGCCTGTCAAAAGCAAGCAGAAATTCTTCCAATAGCTCGAATGCTTCCAACTGCTGTGCGGTTGGTTGCCAGGGAAATTGTTGTATTAGCAGATTTTTGATGAACACTCCCAAAGTTATTTAAAAGGTTTGTCTTATCCTCTAGAAAAAGCTATTTTTGCTTTAACAAGTTTTTATTTTTACAATTCAGCGAATGAATTATATTTCAAAACAATTTAACATTCATTACTTACCCGAGTATAATCTTTTGGTAAAAGCTGGCTTCCAGAAAGATGTATTAGCGGTAGTTGATAAGAAGTCAGTAGCACCTATATTGATCGAATATTCCTCGGAGGAGCCAATTTTAGATGCGACAAGAATAATGAGTCTGCCATTTCGATTCGTTCGGATTGTGATCCCACATCAAAGCTTTACATTTATACCAAAGGAGGTTTTTCAGAAGGATAATATTGCGCAATATCTACAATTTTTGAGTACATCAGATCTTGAAAATACATTTATTTATTATTTAGATAATCTTGGTTTGGTGGCTTTGTATCAATTTGATAAGCTTCTTTTAAATCGCTGGCGCAGGTTGTTCCCGGATGCTGTTATTCTTCCTGAATTTGCCGTTGTGTTGGATCGTGCACAAGAGCGTATATCTATTCGGGGTAGTGTATTGGGGTTACACTTTGTAGCTGATAACATTGTCGACTTTTATTTGTTCAAGAATGGTGTTTTTCAACTTTACAACAGCTTTGAAATTCATAATCTTGATGATGTTAGTTATTACATATTGAACATATTAACACAATTTGGCTTGGGCGATTCTATTGATAAAATTCTCCTTTCCGGTGAAGTTCCCAACGAATCCTTTTATAAGCGCATAGCGTCCTATGCCGGAGATATTGAAGTATTGGATTTAAAAACAAAGGTTGTCTTGGCGGATCAGGAGGTGAATAGTAACTTAACACCATACAACATATTATTTGATTCAATATTATGCGAATAATAGGAGGTAAAATTGGTGGCTTAAGGCTGAATCCACCAACCAATTTGCCGGTTAGGCCAACCACAGATATCGCTAAAGAAGCTTTATTTAATATTCTGCAGAATCGTTTGGAATTTGATGGTCTAAATTGCCTTGATCTTTTTGCAGGAACCGGAAATATTAGCTTTGAGCTAGCATCTCGTGGGGTGGAGCATGTTGATTCTGTCGATTTACATTTTAAATGTGTACAATATATTGCGGACACTGCTAAAAAAATGAAGCTGGAACAGATCAATGCCAGGAAAGCAGATGTTTTTAAATTTATGACCAGCTGCAAAAGTACCTATGATTTAATTTTTGCAGATCCGCCTTACGATATTCCAAAACTGCCCCAATTACCAAAATTGGTTTTTGATAACAATCTATTGAATAATAATGGGCTTCTTATTGTCGAACATCCTTCTACAAGACAAATGGAGGAGCATCCGAATTTCATAGAAACCAGAAAATACGGTTATTCATCTTTTTCATTCTACGCAAATCCCTTATAATATGAAAATTGCTGTTTTTCCAGGCTCATTTGATCCTTTTACCTTAGCCCATCAGGATCTGGTTGAAAGGGCGTTGCCATTATTTGATAAGATCATTATTGCTGTAGGTTATAATGCGAGCAAAAAAGGTATGTTAGATCATGACGAACGAGTCAATGCTATACAAGATGTTTTTCAAGGCATACAGGTGATTGAAGTGGTAAAATATAGTGGTTTGACTGTGGATTTCTGCCAGAAAGTTGGTGCGAAGTTTATATTGCGCGGTTTGCGAAATACGGGAGATTTTGAATTCGAAAATGCGATCGCTCAAAATAACTTGTTGCTAAACCCAGCAGTCGAAAGTTATTTTTTGATGAGTAGATCTGGGAAGGCTCATATATCATCCACTATCGTGCGGGATGTCTGGTTTAACGGGGGAGATGTTAGCGAGATGGTGCCTGCGGAAGTTCTAAGCTTATTGGAGGAGAAGAGATTACCAAAGCGCTAATCGCTCAATTTATCGTTATGAAATACAAAATATCCCAACAAAATATTATTTTGTTGGGATATTTTTTTATTTGAAATACAGTTTGTTATGGTATTCTATGTGAAGTATGCCTTCGCTGTAAAGCCCGGTATTAACGCTTTTACAGGTCTTCTTGCCAAATAATATTCTGACTAGCATTTAATTTGATTTTAAAGATCTTTATGTCAATACTTTGTAGCTATTTTCAAATCAACTTTCTTCATGTGAACTAGCTCTATTTAATAGAGACATTTCCTCAGTTGACAAATTTATTTTGGTTGCCCTAGTTAGTTCCTCAAGTTGTTGCAAGGAGGTGGCGCTTACAATAGGAGCGGTGACAGAAGGTCGATGAAGAATCCAAGCAAGAGCAATTGTCGGCATAGCGGCCTGTTGACTGTGTGCTACTTGAGCTAAGGCGTCCAGAATGCGAAGTCCGCGGTTATCAAATCGGCCTTTTAAGGCGTCAGATCGTTTTGCATCTCTAATGTCATCTATCGACCTATACTTTCCTGAGAGGAATCCGCTTGCAAGAGAATAATAGGTGATTACGCCCAAGTGATTTTCGAGCGCGAGTTGCTCATAATCGTTCTCATATTTTGAACGGTCGTACAAATTATACTCGGGCTGGATAGCAATATAGGCAGGGAGATTATGCTTCTCTGCGACAACTAATGATTCCTTTAGGCGTTCAGGGCTTAAATTAGACGCTCCAATCCATTTTACTTTACCGGCATGGACCAATTGCTGGTAAGCCTCAAGCGTTTCATCTATGGCTGTTGAAAGGTCATCGTGATGGGACTGATAAAGATCTATTGTGTCTATTTGTAATCTCATGAGCGATTCGTCCACAGACTTTATAATATGTTCTTTTTTCAAATTGGGTTTGTCATTGCCGGCCCGACGTCCGCCTACTTTCGTTGCAATCTGAATTTTATCCCGCACATCCCGTTTACTGATCCATTTACCAATAATGGATTCGGACTCCGATCCTGTGTGACCGGGTACCCAATGGGAGTAGTTGTTGGATGTGTCTATAAAACTAAAGCCCATATCGACAAATGCATCCAAAAGAGCAAACGACTGTTGCTCATCAATAGTCCAACCAAATACATTTCCGCCAAAAACGATCGGTTTAAATTCAATTTCACTATTTCCTAACTTTACCTTTTCCATGTTTTACCTAATATTTCTAGCTTAAAATTAAGAAAAAAATGCCAGTTAAGCCTTTGGAGAGGCATTGTAAATAGTTTTATAAAAAATTTCTAATTCATTTTCAGGCAGTTTAGGAAAAGAAGCGGGAGATAGTTTGGAAAAATAAAAACTTTCCTTACTTTTGCATCATCCCAAACGGATATGCCCGGATGGCGGAATTGGTAGACGCGCTGGTCTCAAACACCAGTGGGAAACCGTGCCGGTTCGACTCCGGCTCCGGGTACAATAAAAAAGGCTTTTCAATTTGAAAAGCCTTTTTTATGTTTATCACGGCCAGTATGGATCATATTACACATGAAACGCTGACTATCTCTACTACGTTGGACATTCTTATCACTAGGTTTGAGACAACATACCACTTCGCTTGCTATTTTTATGCCATTTTATTGGTATTTCTCTGCTGTTTTATTGCTATTATACCAAAGAATAAGCAGAGAAACAGCAAAGGAATGGCAAACCAATACCAAGGAAAGCTCAAAGAAATGGCAAAGAATAACCAAACAAATGCCAATAAATAAGCAAAGAATAGGCAATAAAAAACACCATAAGAGAAACCTTATGGTGTTACATAAATATATAGTTTGATTAGTTTTTCGCTATGACCATTTCTGGTTCTTCTTTTCCGCCATGACAAGTTTTACAAGAAATTGCTTTGGCAGGAGAGCTATCCCAACTGTGGTTAAAATACTTTTTATTGATCTTTTTGGTCATTTTGATCATTGCTCGGCCAATTTCCTTTTTATGGTTCTCATCACTAGCAAAATCCAGCTCTTTAGGATCTTCTTTTGAAGCGGCATGACAAAAGCCACATTTTACACCCAATGCGACATTAAACTCTTTCATTGTTGAGATCAGTTCGTCATGAGAAATGTTCTTTGGTAAGACCTTTAAATTTGTTGGTTTGGGTTCTTCCTGAGGTTTTTCCTGTTGGAAGTTAAATGCACTCAAGGCGATGGCTATAGCAAATACAGAAGCAATTGCTCCAATTTTTTTGACGTGTTTCATTTCTCTTTTCCTTATGCTTGACTAAATATAGCGATAAGAAAATACTTTAGCAACGAAAAATGAAGTTATTATGACAATTTAGATTGATTATTATTTACGGATCCCGTCATCTACAATCCAGCTTTGGCTATTTAGCTGGTAGTTTATTTTAAGTAATTTGCCCTCTATGGTCACATTTCTTAGTCCTGTTGTATCGCTCGAGACCCAGGTGCTGTCATTAACCGGTGTAAAGCGAACTCCTGTAATATTTGGTACGCCAGTAAAAAACTCAATTTTAAATGATTCGACACCTCCTTCACGTAGAATGCGGATCAATCTATTGGATCGATCAACAGACAATGAGTTGCCCTGAAATTGAACCCTACCGACATAATTTCCAGTAACTCCAGCAGATCCTTCACCATCCGTATTTTGATTCTTCTTACACGAAAAAAAAGTGATAAGGCATAAAATGAGTACAACTAGTGGTTTGAGCAACTTCATACGTGTAAATTTTGGACTAAAATACGGTTTTTAGTTTAAAAACTCAATTTATCAAACCAGAAATGATATTGATAGTCAAGGCAACGACGAATGTATTCAGTGCAAAGGAGAGGAGACCATGGAACAACGCAACCCGTCTAATCTTTTTTGATGAAATACCCACATCAGACACCTGAAATGTACAGCCCATGACAAAAGAAAAATAGGCAAAATCCAAATAGTCCAGTTTGTCGTCCCCAGGGAATTCCAGTCCATTGCCCTCGGAACCATTTTCATAGTATAAACGTGCATAATGGAATGTGTAGATGGTATGAACCAGACACCAGGACGCCAGTATGGCTAACATACAGATGACGATAATAAATGAATCACTAAGCTGTTTTTCCCTACTTGATATAATTATCATCAGTACCGAAATAAAGCAACTTACTGTAACTAAAATAATAAATAATGATACAAAGAGCCTGCTACCATCTTCTTGTTGTGCTTTCTTGGCGATGGCCTCTATTGGCATGGTGTAGAATGTATACCAGGAGACGGTGATATAGGAAACACAAAAGCCAAACCAACATAAAACCAAACTTAGCAAGGGCAGGGATTTAATCGGGGAGAAGATGTACACGAGGATAAAAGCGCAAATTGCGATTAGAGCCCGGTGAATGGACTTCATTTGATGCAGTATTGTCTTTATTTTTTCCATGATCATAAATTAACAATCGAACTGCTCGCTCGCCTCAAAAATCAACGGTTTTCCGCCATTAGAAAGAAACAAGAGCAATGCTTCTTCCTCGTAGTGATTAGGATTGGAAAAGATAAAATCCAATTGCCCATCACGATCTATGTCACCAACAAACTGTGTAGACATAAATATATGATCATATTGATCTTTTTGAAATAAAGTTATTTCTTTAGCTCCTCCAAAGGTGGCATTAAGCTTGTAATGTGCGACTTCGTGAAATAGTTTTTCATGTCCTTTTTCATCCGTCTGCACTTCAGTGGATTTGATGTCTCCAAATCCTTTCAGGATAATATGTTGTTTTCTAAAGGTATATTCTACGGATTCTTTGGGCCAGATTTCCGAATGGTTTATCTTCATATTTTCCACGGCGCCCGGTTTTAATCCCTTTATATTCAGAAACAAAAGCGAGTTCCTTTTAGACTCGACACTTTTTGACGGAACCTGAGCACATTCATCGTAACTATCCTTAATTTCATAATCCACTTTCTCCAGATAATATTTTCCCTCACGCTCATAGAGATCAAACCAATCCTTATTCAATACAGCGGTCGGATCCTCTTTTTCCCAGATGCGATAACTGCGAACCAAGAAAATCTGCCCCTTTGAACTATCGGCTGCTGTCGAAATTGACAACCCTGTACTGTCTTTTGACGTCAAAGATGAACTATCTTTTGTGGCAATTGTGTCTATCGGAGTGTTATTTTTTTTTGTCGTGGGACTATGACAAGCTTGGATAAATAATAGCGTAAATAGTAAGGTGAAAGCAGAGTAGTTGTTCATATATTGTGAATTTTTATTTAAATATATAAAAATTCACAATATATGCCCCCCTTCAGCTTTGTTAGGAGAGTGCTTCCTTAAGTAAGGAAAATGATTTCAGGCATTTTTCATCATCAAAGATATAGGAGGTAGCCATAATTTCATCGACTTTATGATCTTTGACGAATTTTTCTATCTCTGGGGTGATCTTATTTTTATCTCCCACAAAAGCGCAGGAAGCCATGCTGTGTACTGCTTGTTCGATGGCCGGAATGCCTTTATAAATTACCTCTTCCGTCGGAGGAGATAATGGTCTCCTTGTATTGGTTACTATGCCAGCAAATAAATTATAGAAGCTGGTTGACAAAAACTCAGCCTCTTCTGTACTGTCCGCAGCAATAACATTGACACAGGAAATAAAATAAGGTTTATCCAATACCTCCGATGGTACAAAGTTCTGATGATAGATCATGCTTGCTGAAGCAAATTGAGCCGGTGCAAAATGTGTCGCAAAGGCGTAGGGAAGTCCTAAACTAGCCGCTAAATAAGCGCTATCCGTACTAGAACCCAGAATATAAAGAGGGATTTCCAGTCCTTCACCGGGGAATGCCCGCACCTTTGCATCATAATTATCGGTGCTGAAATAACGCTGAAGATCTTTGACCTCCTGCGGAAACTGAAAGGCAGTATTCAGATTATTTCTTCGCAAGGCCATTGCTGTTAATTGATCGGTACCTGGTGCGCGACCTAAGCCAAGATCAATTCGACCGGGAAATAACGTTTCCAATGTGCCAAATTGTTCGGCAATCACTAGGGGAGCATGATTAGGCAACATGATACCACCCGAACCTACTCTGATCCGATCAGTATTTGAAGCAATATGTTGTATAAGTAGTGAGGTTGCCGAACTTGCGATATACTCCATATTATGGTGTTCAGCTACCCAGATTCTTTTAAAATCTAGTTTTTCGATATGTTGTGCAACTTTTACACTGCGAGCGATAGCACTAGCTGCATTTTCTCCCTTTTTGACAGGAGCTAAATCTAATGCTGATAATACGATTTTATCCATGCATTAAAATTACGGAGAAGAAATAGGACAATTGTAATAAAATTGTCTATTCTAGGATTCGCTGTGTATGTATGACAATCAGCTGATCATTCAATGTTGTTGTGAAGAAGCTGAAGGTGTCACCGGTATCTTTAATCTTAAATTTCTTTTTTATATCCTCTGTTTTTAACGGAAAATTTTTGGCAATAATATCCGCAATTAGAGGACTTTTCCTTTTCTTGAATTCTGTAAAAGATTCAACCTGTTTTATCATAAATATTTTGCCCGGAAAATCAGGGATTTTCTGATCCGATGTATATAAATGGGTGCTTTTGTGTAGTTTTTTTACATCAAGGCGATTGACGATTGTTTTAAACGCACCGGCTTTGGTCAGGGCAACATCCGGCTCATAAAGATAGGATAGAGGTGGACTATAATCGACAAGGGTAGCGCGTTCCTCCTCATAAGTAAAAGAGATGATCTGTTGTTCCTCTTTGAATAGTCGGACAGCATGAATGACCGGCTCGCCTATATATCCTTTCTCTTGAATAAAAATAAGTTCTTTACAATCATTTTGCAAGGAAACGACATAAACATCCTTTACATGGACTAACATGCTCAATGCTGAGGAGATATCCAACAATGGTGCAAGCTTGCTAATAATGACATCTGATCGTTCGAAAAAATCGTTTTGCAGAGCCACCAAATTAGGTTCACATTCGTCCAGTAAAAATACCTTCTTATTTTGAACTCTACGCGAAGGATCCAGATAGATATAATCAAAATGCGCCTGTGGATTGTTAAGTATGTAATCTACACCATTTGTGGCAATAACCTCGATATTTACGGCAGACAATATCCTGGCATTATATGCAGAAATTTGTGCAAGATCAGGATTGAGTTCGCATGAAATCACTTGCTTTGCTCGCGTTGAAAAATAAAAGCTGTCGACACCAAAACCGCTTGTCGCATCAACTAAATTGGTGCCTTTCTTAATGAGCGAACTTTTAAATAGTGCCGTTTTTTCTGATGAACACTGTTCTAGATTTAGTTTAGCAGGAAAATAGGCTCCTGGAGTCCCTGCCCACAAAGGTATTTTAATCCGTGTACGCTGCTTACCATCGAGTTGTGCAGCTAATTCAGAAGACGATATTCCTTCAAAAGGAGATTTCTTTAAAGCTATTTTAGTAGGAGACTCGCTCAGGTTTTTTTCCAAAAACAGCTGTACCTCCTTTTGAAGAATCAATCTATTCATTTATATTTTCTTAACAAGAAGCTGGCATGTATATCTATCCTTTAATTCACTGATCACCTCTTTATCAACCAGAACACGGTCGATCGTTTCCTGGTTATAATAACGGATCGTGATTAATTCAAGACCAGACTCATAGGTAACTTTAAATCGTTGTTCAAGATCGTTAATTAAATCCACCAAATTCTTTCCAGTGTCATCCACGGAGACCGTAAAATTGATCGCTGTGTTGTGCATCATATTTATTTTGATACGATGTTCATGGAATAGATTAAAGATGTCTCTGAGGTTATCTTCCACGATGAAAGAAAAATCCCTGGGCGAAATGGAAATAAAAATCTGATTTACTTTAAATATAAACGAGGGAACCGGTAATGTCTGATTTGTACTTCGAATTATCGTTCCGGGAGACTCCGGATCAACAAAAGAACGCACATTTAAGGCAATTTTCTTATTCTGTAGTGGTTTGATCGTTTTCGGGTGAATTACGGTCGCACCATAATAGGTCAGTTCGATCGCATCCGTATAAGATAGTTCAGGGATCAATTCAGTTTTTTCAAACCATTTAGGATCAGCATTGAGTACACCCGGGACGTCTTTCCAGATTGTTACATTTTCGGCATTTAAACAAGACGCAAATATCGCTGCAGAATAATCAGATCCTTCACGACCCAATGTTGTTGTGAAATTCTCAGATGTAGATCCTAGAAAACCTTGTGTAATGACAATGTATTCGTCTAATATGGATGGTAGTTCAGCACGGATCTTTTCTTCTGTTTTATTCCAGTCAACTGCAGCCTCTCGGTAGGTGTTATCTGTTAAAATATAATCACGGGCATCTAACCATTTAACTTTTTCACCAATAAAGGCAACATAGGCAGCAACAATTTTAGTCGATATCAATTCACCCATTGATACAATTTGGTCAAATAGATAGTCATAGGAATCCTGCGGATCCTCTTCCAAAATCCATTCGATCTCGACGAAACAATTGGCAATTTCATCGAATATTGGGTGCTCACCATCAGGAAATAGGCCCTGAAGAATTTGAAAATGGAATGCTTTGGCATCTTCAAGGGTTTGAAGCTGCAACCCTGTATTGTTATAATATTCTCTGGTCAATTTCTCCAGAAGGTTTGTCGTCTTACCCATGGCAGATATAACGACCAACAAAGCTTCACCTTTGTATTTCGAAATAATCTTTGCTGAATTTCTGACACTTTCCGCATCCTTTACTGATGCACCTCCAAATTTAAAAACCTGCATTTATTTTATTGAGTTTAGTTGATTGCTAATTGATACTATTGATATAATGTAATCCTTTTTCTGACATTAGATCTTTAATAGCGGTGTAAGGGATGCGTAATTCTGTACTACCTTCCGCATAGGATTTAATTTCATAGATATTATAGTAGAATAATAATTCGTTTTTTTCAAACGTAAAATTATCTGCGAGTGAAAACTTGCCCTCTTCAAAAAAATACTTTCCATTTAAGGAATCATCCTTATTTAACCCTTCTTGTTTACGAAAGCATTGTTCGGCTATTGTTGTAAATCTGCCTTTATCTTCTTTGCGAATAATATCGTCAATCGTGATAGAACGATTAGACTGCCTATCAAAGTTTGAATATAACGTTACATGGTCGCCATGAGCTCCGCCAGTATATTCTTCCTGTTTCGTTCGTAAAGCAAGATAGACCGGTGTGTTAGCAACTACATCTACCTGAAGATCGCGATTCCAGGTTGCAGTAGATTTGCCGTTGTTATCATCCACATATTCATTGTAAGCACTTATAAAACGATGGGCAGCTTCTTCCATGCTTGTATCCCCTTCGAGATGAACAATAGATGAAACAATATCATTGATTTTTACTTCATCGAACACCGGATAGTTTGCCCGAAAGTATGTGGTATCCAACTGATCATCTCCTTTTAGAAAATAATTACTATGCTCATCAACCATTTTTTTATGATATGAGAGTGTATCTCCAGTTTGAGCAAGAGAAGGTGCGGCACTTTTGTTTTGACATGAGTACAACAAGCTGCCTATAAATAAAATTTTCAAAAAAAGATAAAACCGCATTGAATTGATTGCTTACCCTCTAATTTAATATGTGATTGATACATTAATCCACTCCGAATCAAAATCAGCTTTATACCGCTCGTAGAATTTTATGGCAGACTCGTTCCAGTCCAAAACTTGCCATACCATGCCGTGATAACCGCATTCTTTACCATAGGCCAGTGTTCTGTCAAAGAGTTGTTTACCCATTCCCAGTCCACGCATTTTTTCGGTAACGATTAAATCTTCCAGGTAAAGCCTTCTTCCTTTCCAAGTGGAGTATCTGACGTAATATAATGAAATTCCAACAATTTCTTGGCCAATTTCCGCTACAAACGCACCCCAAATAGGGCTATGTCCAAATCCAGCTTCTTCAAACTCCGCGAGAGAAACGGTCACCTCATCCGGTGCTTTCTCATAGATAGCCAATTCTTTGATTAGCTCAAGCATTTGTGGGCAATCCGATTTAATTGCTGCACGTATAATTGGTTTAGTCATTGTTTTTATAATGTTTAATTACTCTTTTACCAAAGATTGTACTTCCAATACGGACCATGGTAGATCCCTCTTCAATTGCTAATTTATAGTCCGAAGACATTCCCATAGAAAGGATATTAAAATAGTCGTCTTTACGGTAGAAGCTGGCTTTAACTCCATCAAATAACATTTTTAATTCGTAGAACTCTGCTTTGATCACCTTTTCATTGTCTGTATTGGACGCGATCCCCATTAGCCCACAAATTTGGATATTTTTTAGTTCCAGGAATTCTTCATCACGAAGCAGCTCGATCAATTCGGCATGATCCAAACCGAACTTGGTATCCTCGTCAGCAATATATACTTGCAATAAACAATCGATGGTACGATTCGCTTTTATCGCATGTTTATTAACTTCTTTTAGCAGTTTTAGGGAGTCAATAGAAGCAATTAGACTAATAAATGGCGCAATATATTTTACTTTGTTCGTCTGTAGGTGTCCGATCATATGCCATTGAATATCTTTGGGTAAAAGCTCCGCTTTCTCAATTAATTCTTGAACATGATTTTCACCAAAGATACGTTGTCCAGCCTCATAGGCTTCCATGATTTCTGAATTGGACTTTGTCTTTGAAACTGCTACAAGCTGAACGCCCTTTGCTTCAGTTTCCAACCTTAAAGCTTCTAAATTACTCGCAATACTCATTTCCGATATAGTTTGATGATGTAAAAAGTGCCAAATGTCGGTGCTTTTTGTAAATTTGTACAAAACTACGAAATGCTACGATTAATACTGAATCTACTTGCGGTGATTTTTTTATTTGGTTCCTGTGTCAGACCAGAGGAGAAGGATATTATCTCACAAAGCAAATTTGTAAATGCTTTGACAGAAATCCAATTGACAGATTCATATCTCAATATTTTGCCCATTGATAGTGCACGCAAAGTGATGGTGCCTTTGTACCAGGTGACTTTTGATAAATACGGACTGGATTCCGTTTCTTTTAAAAAGAACCTGGACTATTACGGTAAAGATGCTGAGGTCATGTCAGCCATTTATAAGAAAGTGGAAGATAATTTGACGAAGGAGAATAAGTTTTATACGGATATCGAACGTAAAAAACAAGATTCTATCCGAACAAGGGATTCGATTGTCAATGCAAGAATTCAGGATAGTACAAGTCGTGTGATGCGACAACAGCAACAGTATCAAGAACGTATTGCTGCGCTTATCCACTACAAACCAAGTAAGGAGAAATTCAGTTTTAAAGAAGCGTCTTCGTTGTTTAACAAAAATTTCCAACAGAAAACAGGTGTTAGCTTGGATAGCTATTTAATGAACCAGCTAACTAATGGTAGTTCAATTACTCCAGCTGGATCACCGCCACCTACTTCCTCTGGAAATCCTGCGTCCCCAGCAACAACACCTGGCGTTTCGGCAAAGGACACAGTAACGTTACCAAAACAAATGGAGCAAAGGCTTGAAAAACCTATTCTTACTCCACCACAGGCATTGAAGCCTGTATCAAAACTTTAACCATCAAAGAATATAATTTTATGGTATATCCATTAAATGCGATAGATAAACTCGGCTTTTCCGAGATAAAAGATAAAATAAAACAAAAGTGCCTGAGTGAATCAGGCCGTGAGCTGGTCGAAAAAATTCAGCCACAAACTCGCTTTGATCAGATAGATCGTTTTTTGAGACAGACTAGTGAATTCAAAGATCTTCTTGTCAATGATGGAGCATTTCCCGTAGAGAATTTTTTTCCTTTAAAATCCATTATTGAAAAAGCGAGGGTGGAAGGTGCTTTTCTACTTGAAGAAGAATTTTTTCGTGTCCTGTTGTCCTTGAAAACTGTTTATGCCATCATTCGCTATTTTAACGAAAGAGAGGGCCTTTATCCGAATTTGGAAGTGCTATTTGAGCATTTACCTATCGAGAAGGGAATCATCCGTGATATTGAAATAGTGATTGACGAGCGAGGAAAACTCAAAAATAATGCTTCACGCTTATTGCTCGAAATCACTCAACAAATACAACGGGCAGAACAAGATGCGCTCAAACGTATAAATAGTATTTTCAAAAATGCCCAGGACAGTGGCTGGACTGCGGATGGCAATTTGACTGTACGGGATGGACGTCTATGTATTCCGATCTTGGCTGAAAATAAAAGGAAGCTTAAAGGATTGATTCATGACGAGTCTGCGACAGGACAAACGGCTTATATTGAGCCAGAAGAAGTATTTCAGCTAAACAATAAAATTAGAGATCTTGAATTTGAGCGCAGGAGGGAGGTCATCCGAATTCTTGTGGAACTCACAGATAAAGTGCGCCCGCATCTCCCTTTATTGTTATCCTATCATGGCTTATTGACCAAGGTTGATTTTGTTAGAGCCAAAGCATTGTTTGCCTTGGATATTGAGGCCGAGATGCCTGAATTGTCCAAAGAGGCGGAGATCAATCTCATCAATGCGCGTCATCCATTGCTCATACTTAACGAACACCATAAAGGCACTGTCGTTCCATTGAATATACAAATCGACCAGTTGCAACGTGTCATTGTTGTCTCTGGACCAAATGCCGGTGGTAAGTCAGTCTGTATGAAGACAGTGGGCTTGCTACAGATCATGGTGCAATCAGGTCTATTGATCCCAGCTGAGCCGACGACGAAAGTAGGTGTATTCAAGCAAATATTTGCTGATATTGGTGACGATCAATCTATTGAGAGTGACCTCAGTACCTACAGTGCACACTTGTCGAAAATGAAGTATTTTACGGAATTTGCTAATGGACGCACCTTGGTACTCATTGATGAATTCGGAACCGGAACAGACCCTCTATTTGGCGGACCTATTGCCGAAGCTGTATTGGAATCGTTGAATAAAAAGCAGATTAGAGGCGTTGTAACAACCCATTACTCAAACTTAAAGGTATTTGCGAGCAATACAACGGGGCTGGAGAATGCTTCCATGTTGTTCGATAACCGCGAGATGCGTCCAATGTATATTCTCCAGATCGGTAAACCTGGAAGCTCTTATGCCTTCGAAATTGCACAGAAAATCGGCTTAGGCAAGGATATTCTAGAGGCCGCCAAAGGGAAAATCGGTGTACAACAGAAAAAGGTAGATACCTTGTTGATCGATCTTGAACGGGAGAAGAAAGAGGTGTTTGACACGAAAGTTGCCATCAATAAAAGAGAGAAAGAACTTGAAACGCTTAAATCGGAGTACTTGGAATTACAAGGTTATCTTGAAGAAAATAAGCGGGTTATCCTGAAAAAAGCCAAAGAGGAGGCTCAGGAAATCATCAGAAACTCCAATAAATTAATCGAAAATACGGTTGCACAGATCAAATCAGCGAAAGCTGATAAGGAGAAAACCCGTGAATTGCGCAGTAATCTGGATCAAGCTTTGAAAGCTGTTTTGCCGAAAGAGCAAACAGTAAAACATGTCATTAAAGAAAAAGTAACGGAATCCTCCGAATTGAGTATAGGTGACTGGGTACAGATTATTGATAATGGTGCTGAAGCACAGGTTGTTGAAATTGCTAAAAACAATTTGATTCTTGCTATGGGAGAATTGAGAACAGTACAGAAGCGAAAGAATGTCATTAAGCTCGAAGGACGAGAGAATAAGAAATCAGCAAAAAGCTTGTCTAAATCATTGTCTGCGGGTACTGTCGCAGATTTTAATCCGGAACTTGACCTCAGAGGGATGCGCACCGAAGATGCGTTGAATGAATTGGAGAAAGTACTGGATAGGGCTGTTATGGTAGGCTACCCATCTTTAAAAATTATCCACGGTAAAGGAGACGGCATTTTACGAAAATTCATTCGGGATTACTTGCGTAAATACAGCCATGTCAGTAGGTTTGAAGATGAACATCAAGACCGCGGTGGAGACGGAATAACTTACGCTTATTTATAACAATAAAAAGAACTCGCACATGTAAAATGCGAGTTCTTTTTTACCTTTTTAGATCGTTTGATCTTTGCCACCAAAGGTGATCATCACCATACCTACAATGATGATAAACATACCGAGAACTTGCTGCCAGCTTAGTGGACTTTTAAAATAAAATGCCATTGCCAATTGAACCGTCAGAAAAGTCCCTCCTGAACATAAGGCTATAACAATAGGTTGAGAGACATTCTTAAATAATTGAATGAGAAACCAACTTGCCGAAAGCAAAATAATATTCCCAACAATCAACGCCGCCCATTTATATTTGGGGTGAATACCGCCCAGCTTAAATAGGATGGAGGAGACAATTTGGCAAGCCCAAAATGCCGCAAAATAAAGGTAGTTTAACATAACTGTCGCTATTCGTATCTACTGTAAGCACCGTTAAAAGATTGACGCATTAACGAGAACTGGTGTATTACACTTTTAAGAAATTCCTCATCAAGCAATTCAAAAACACCATTTACGCCGCCTATGATGTCAACCTCTGCAATTTTATAGGATTGCTCCAGATTTCCTTGTTCAAATTTGATGATGAATTTCTGGTTCATTCCAAAGATGGAAATCTTGCAATCAGGATGGGGGAGTTCCGCTATTAATCTCATGTAAATCTCTTGTTTTAAAAATTACCATAAAAGTATAAAAAAACGCCCAAATGAAATACATTTGAGCGTTCAGGATTATGATATGATTAGAAAAAGGCTGATTATACAACTCCCTGAGCTTTCATGGCATTAGCCACTTTAATAAAGCCGCCAATATTGGCACCTTTTAAGTAATTAACAAAGTCACTTTCTTTGCCATATTTCAAACAAGTTTCGTGAATGCTTTCCATAATTGTTTTCAGGCGGCTATCAACTTCCTCAGTACCCCATTGTGTACGGATCGAGTTTTGGGACATTTCCAGACCACTTACGGCAACCCCGCCAGCATTTGCCGCTTTCCCTGGTGCAAAACTAATTTTTGCATCTAAGAAAACCTTAATAGCTTCGGCAGTGGAAGGCATATTAGCGCCTTCAGCAACACAAATACAGCCATTTGACACAAGTGTTTTCGCATCGGATTCATCCAATTCATTTTGTGTCGCACATGGTAATGCAATATCACATTTAAATTGCCAAGGTTTTTGGCCCGGTAAAAACTGTGCATTTGGATAACGAGCAGGGTATTGGTCTAAATTCCGTCCTAAAGTTGCTCCAAAAGCCATTTTTTCTGTATCAAAGCCATCTGGATCATACAATGTACCCAAGCTATTAGAAACAGTAATTACTTTTGCACCTAATTGCATTGCTTTTTCAACAGCATAAAATGCAACATTACCAGCACCAGAAACTGTTGCCACTTTTCCTTGTAAGGATTGTCCTCTATGTTTAAATATACAATCTACGAAGTATAGTAGGCCATATCCGGTAGCTTCTGGACGAATATAGGAGCCGCCCCATAATTCACCTTTGCCTGTTAGAACCCCCGTAAAGTTATTCTGAAGACGCTTAAATTGTCCGAATAAAAAGCCAATTTCACGTCCTCCAACACCAATATCCCCAGCAGGAACATCTGTATCTGCACCTATATGACGATATAATTCTGTCATAAAGCTTTGACAAAAACGCATGATTTCATTGTCTGATTTGCCTTTAGGATCAAAATCAGAACCACCTTTACCGCCACCTATTGGTAAGCCTGTTAAACTGTTTTTGAAAACTTGTTCAAAAGCAAGAAATTTCAAGATACTTTGATTCACAGAAGGAGCGAAGCGAAGTCCGCCTTTATATGGACCAATAGAACTATTCATTTGCACACGGTATCCGCGGTTTACCTGTACATTATGATTATCATCTAACCAGGTTACGCGAAAAGAGATAATACGTTCAGGTTCGGTAAGACGTTCAAGAATTTTTTGATCGAAAAACTCAGGATGATTGTTGGTGATATAAGGAAATAAATCCTCTGTAACTTCTTTTACAGCTTGTAAGAATTCTGGCTCATTTGGATTGCGTTTCTCAACGCTCGCAATGAACTCGTTAAAATTTTTTGACATGTTTTAATTAGTAAAATTTCCCTTTGGCTGGCACTAATTTATGTATTTTTTAATAAAAATCCAATTTTTGTTAATTTTTTATAAATTTTACGTTGTTATAATGAAATTTCGAATTCTATAAAATATGTCTATTTAGCTTGGTAATATAGAATTGTAGCCGAAATCAAATCATCCACGTATTTTATTCGACACTTTAGCTAAAAAAAAGAATCATTTTCGTTTTTATAATAGAACAGACTAAACGTAATGATTTGTGTAATTCTAAGCCTTATATATTTTAAAATTTATAAGGCCATTACATCGTGAAGTCTCAATAAATTGTAAGATCTAATTTTAAGCGGAATTAAAATTGGCTATGTGCAATGAGATTAGAATCTTCGTTATAACAATGTAGCAATACTATTGGGAAAAAGGGAGGGTTTACAAATTACTATTTAACATAATATAAATTATAATAAATATGTATAGTGATGAGAATGGAGGTTTTTAATGAATTATTTAATATAGTTATTGCTGGTTTTTGATATTATATAAAATAAGTTTTCTTACAATGATTTACAAATAAGGCTTACATATTTTAAATAAAAAAGGAATCTAAGCGAAACGCTTAGATTCCTCAATAAATATTTAGGTTGAATATTTACAGAATAAAAAATACTAATCAACTGCCTGAATCATCAAAGCACCAACTGTTAAGTTAGTCCGTGGATCTATGACAATGGCTTGAGAATTTGCAGAATTTTCTGTTTGTAAATCAAATACAAGATTTTCAGCAGATTTGATTGCAATCCGACCAATATCATTGAGCTTGATCGTTTCGTCGAAAACTTTTTCCTGTGTGTTGATGTCAAATTTATAAAGCACATCGACAATCTTAATTTTTGTCAATTTACTGTGGCTCTGAAGCAAGTAGATCTGTTCGGTATCCAAGGGCTTATTGTCAAACCAACATACGTTTGCCTGTATATTGCGCTCAAATTTTGGTTGTTTTTCAACATTTGCAATGGTGTCGCCACGACTAATGTCCACATCGTCTGTTAAATGAAGTATAACTGACTGTCCATTTTCTGCACGGTCAAGCTGCAGGCCGTTAAATTCTATAGCCTTTACAGTGCTATATGTTTCTGAGGGATAAATAATCACCTGATCGCCAAGGGTAAGCCCCTCTCCTAACACTCTGCCGGCATATCCCCTATAGTCATGCAGATCATCCGTTTGTGGCCTTACAACCCATTGCACTGGGAATCTCCAATTCGCTGCCTGATTTTCGTGAATTTCAACATTTTCCAGGTAATCCAATAGTGATTCTCCGGAATACCAGAGCATACGATCGGATTTATGAACAATATTGTCACCTTTCAATGCGGATACCGGGATAAAATCAACGTCCTGAAGACCTAAGTTAGCAGCCAATTGCTGGTAATCATTTTTGATTTGTTCAAAAACAGTAGCGCTATAATCTACCATATCCATTTTATTGACACAGACTAATACTTGTTTCATTGCCAGTAATTTAGCAATAAACGAATGCCTTTTGGTTTGTTCAATAACCCCCTTCCGTGCATCTACCAAGATGATAATCAGCTCAGAATTGGATGCACCGGTAACCATGTTTCGCGTATATTGGATATGGCCAGGAGCATCAGCGATAATGTATTTTCGATGATCGGTCTGAAAATATTTGTAAGCGACATCGATGGTTATTCCCTGTTCGCGTTCTGCCTTTAGTCCATCCGTTAATATCGCTAAATCTACTGTTCCATCATCATTTTTTCGGTTGGCACGCTGTATCGCTTCCAATTGGTCCTCCAAAATAGAATTGGTATCGTATAGCAATCGACCGATTAGGGTGCTTTTACCATCGTCTACCGAACCAGCTGTTATAAATTTCAATATATTCATTGTTGTCAAAATCAAGTATTAGATTTGAGGAATTAAAAATATCCCTGTTTTTTGCGTTCTTCCATTGCTGCCTCGGATACTTTGTCATCCATCCGAGCCCCACGTTCACTGACTGTTGATGCTTTGATTTCCGCGATGATGTCATCCAAAGCAGTTGCTGTAGAATCTACTGCTGCTGTACAGGTCATATCACCCACCGTCCTGAAACGAACAGATTTAGTTTCAACAACATCCTCCTCATCAATATTCAAAAATGGTGCAGCTGCCATTAATTGTCCGTTACGGGTAATTACCTCCCGCTCATGGCTAAAATAAATGGATGGCAATGCGATTTGTTCGCGTTTGATATAATTCCAGACATCGAGCTCAGTCCAGTTTGATATCGGGAACACCCGTACATTTTCGCCTTTGTTTATCTTGCCGTTGAAAATACTCCACAACTCAGGTCTTTGTCTTTTTGGATCCCATTGTCCAAACTCATCACGAACGGAGAAAATACGTTCTTTTGCACGTGCTTTTTCCTCATCCCTACGTGCCCCTCCGATACATGCATCGAAACCGTGTTTCGAGATCGTATCAAGTAAGGTAACAGTCTGAAGTGCATTACGACTTGCGTTTTTACCTTTTTGCTCAACGACTTTGCCCTGATCTATACTATCTTGGACATAGCCAACAATAAGTTTTTCTCCGATCTCTTCAATAAGACTGTCACGGAAAGCAATAGTTTCTGGGAAATTGTGCCCAGTATCAATATGAACCAGTGGAAAGGGAAATTTACCCGGTCTGAAAGCTTTTTTTGCTAGATGAACCAATGTAATGGAATCTTTTCCGCCCGAGAATAATAGTGCTGGTTTTTCAAACTGTCCAGCGACTTCTCTTAATATATATATTGCTTCCGCTTCTAAATGATCTAAATAGTCCATTCTTTGAAATAATAAAATTTGATTTAATGAATTCGGGTTTATGCTTTTTTATAATTAAGATTTAACAGCATGTAAACCACATTCTTTTTTACTCTGATCTTCCCACCACCATCTTCCGGCACGAAAATCTTCTCCTTCCTGAACAGCCCTTGTACATGGTTGGCAACCAATGCTCGGAAAACCCTTGTCATGTAAGACATTATAGGGAATATACTGTTCTTTACAATACATTTTTACCTGCTCAAAGGTCCATTCAAACAGCGGATGGATTTTTATGATATCATTTATTTCGTCATACTCTACAAAATCCATATCATGTCTATTGACCGATTGTTCAGACCGAATGCCGGTAATCCAGATTTTTTTTCCTTTGATAGCACGCTGCAATGGTTCAATCTTCCTGATTCGACAACATTCCTTACGGTTTTCAACAGATTCATAGAAAGAATTAGGCCCCTTTTTACTGATAAAATCTTCCAACAATGTCGTATCCGGTGTGTATGTTTTGATATTCAGTTGATAACGTTCTAATGTGCGACTCCACAAAGAGTATGTCTCTTTGAATAATCGCCCGGTATCTAAAGTGAAAATCTCAATACCGATATTGTTTTTGCCAATCCATTCGGTGATAATCTGATCTTCTATCCCAAAAGAAGTCGAAAAAACAACTTCTGAAGGATATAGCGCTGCAATTGCTTGCAGCATCTCCGCTCCTTTTTTATCGCCGATAATTTCTTTAATTTCCTTAACGCTCATGACGTAATATATTTTTAGTATGTTCGTTCAGCTTCTTTACCTTAAATTCAAAGTCTCCTTTCAACTGTTCACGATATTCGCTCATTAGTGAAAGCGTTTCGTCGATTTCGGCTGGTAATAGATCGTTGAGCAATTCCTTCACCCTTTTTGCAATTGTTGGCGATTTGCCGTTTGTGGAAATCGCAACTTTCAGATTGCCTTTAGTAACAATTGATCCCAAATAAAAGTCGCATAGATCTGGTTTATCCGCTGCATTGAAAAGTATATTGTGAAGTGATGTTAACTCACGAAGTTCATCATTCAGTTCCATATTGTTCGTTGCCGCAATCACAAGTTGCTTGTTTTCAATATCAGTAGTCTCAAAAGGACGTATGTGAAGTTGAATGTGAGGATAATTCGCAAGCAATAGTTCAAATTCTGGAACAATTTCCCTTGCCACAACAGTTAGGTTCAATCTCTCATCATTTGTTATCAATGCCTGGAATTTTTCCAACGCAACTTTTCCACCTCCGACCAGTAAGGTCTGGATCTGATCAAGTTTAACGAATATGGGAAACAACTGATTCATACTTATAATGCAAGCGCTTTTTCTTTAATATGTTGAAACGATCTGTGTTTCGCCACCACTTCACCTATGATGATAATAGCTGGTACCCCAACTCTTTTTTCAGTAGATTCATCTAGTATATTATCCATTGTTCCCAATACAACCTTTTCATTAGGAAGTGAGCCATTCTGAATCAAAGCGATCGGTAGATGATGAAGATTTTTATCCCGGTAGATGGCTACAATTTCAGTTAATTTTCCATAGCCCATCAGAACGACTACAGTCGCATTGGATTCCGCTGCCAGGTATAGATCGCTAGATAAACTGCCATCAGATTTTGACCCTGTTATCACCCAAAAGCTTTCACTAATCCCTCTATAGGTCAAAGGAATCTGCTGTAGCCCTGTCAAACCGATAGCGGAGGAAATACCAGGTACAACGGCTGTTTCAATACCATATTGTGCCACATGATCGATCTCCTCACCGCCACGTCCAAAGACAAAGGGATCTCCACCCTTTAAACGCACCACATGCCCATAATTTAAAGCATAATCAACCAGTAAGCGATTGATTTCATCTTGTGATGTTGAAAGCTGTTCAGCACGTTTTCCGACGTAAATTTTTATACAATCTGCCTTCGCATAATCCAATAGTTCTTCATTAACCAGCGCATCATACAAAATAACATCCGCTTTCTGGATTGCTTTGATCCCTTTAAGGCTAATCAATTCTGGGTCTCCTGGTCCAGCACCTACTAAAGTAACTTTTGCTTCTATCGACATTCCGTTCCCTCCTAAGCCAATACAGGCGTTAAATTTTTACGTTGATAAACCTCATTGATAAACTTTGTGGCTTCTTGCAGATAACCTGTTGCAAAGACCTCCGTAGGTTCATTTTTACTGATTTGTAAGACAAGCTCCGGAAATGACTGATCAAAGTTATATTCCCCGGACTCCACAAAATGTGTCTGGAATTCATTGATCACTGTATTTTGTGTGCTTGCGCTAATACCTTTATCTAACAGCAAGGCTTTCGCTGCCTGAACAAAGGCATTGTATGCATGATAGATAGCGTCTGCGAATTTTGCTTCCCCGAATGTCTCATTTGCCCATTGCAGCTTTTCCTCCGCCTCATAAATCAATGTTGCTACCAGATCGATCACTACCCCAGCACACTCACCCACACCTATCGCTGTTTGAAAAGTACCTTCATGTCCCCAATCCACAAACTCATCTTCCGAAAGCGTTGTTAGATCTGACAGTGGCTTTAATAGATTGTAAAAATAATTTTTACCTTGTCTGTCGTAATACGCATGAAAGTTTTCAGTTTCTTCAGCATTCTTTTTGTAATCGTTCAGCACGAATTCAACCACATGCAATACGCGTTTGGTGGGTACTTTGATAATCCGTTCGGCGACTCGGCCTTCACCATCGCCGATCGTGCCACCACCGAGCATAACCTGGGCGGCAGGAACTACCTTACCCTCTGCTTTAACTGAGCTGCCATGGAAGCCAATATGTGCCAGTCCATGTTGACCACAGGAATTCATACAACCGGATATCTTAATTTTCAAATCTCTGTTGAAAATAAAATCTTGGTGGAATTCGGCGATATACGACTCAATGACCCGCGCCATTTCGGTACTATTTGAAATGCCAAGATTACAGGTGTCCGTGCCAGGGCATGTTGTCACATCTGCAGTACTGTCAAAGCCTACCTGAGCAAGATCTAATGATTTTAGCAGTTGATAAATATGAGGTAGCGACTTTTCGGTTGCATACTTCAATAGCAAACTTTGGTTTTGTGTTATCCGGATATCATCCGCAACGAGATCTTTTAGTTCAGCGATCAAGGACCGCGCTTTATCGGTACCGATGTCCCCGGTAGAAACACGTACATAGACACCATAATAGCCTGCTTGCTTTTGTTCAAATGTATTCGTGTTCTTCCATACCTGATAGTTTAAATCGGTATCGAGATCAAGTACGGTGATTTGGCTGTCATCCGGTGGTAGCGGTTGTTCAATTTTGGTTCGATCGATAGCGAAAGTTTTTACTTTTGTAGCAATCTTTTCTGCTTCGATCAGATTTAACACCTCTTCCAAGCCAAGTTTCTGAATAAGATATTTAAAGCGAGCCTTGTTACGGTTGTTGCGTTCGCCGTATCGGTCAAACACCCTTAAGGTAGCCTCTATATAAGGAATTAGCTCATCTTCCGGTAGAAATTCATTTGTTAGCGATGCTAAAAATGGCTGTGATCCCAGTCCACCTCCTAGCAAGACTTTGAAACCACGTACTTCTACACCATCGACATACTTTAATTTTGGAATAAAACCCAAGTCATGGATATACGAGAAAGCGGTGTCCTCTTCACTTGCAGAAAAAGACATCTTGAATTTTCTACCCATCTCCGCACAGACTGGATTACGTAGAAAATATTCAAATGTCGCCTGTGCATATGGTGATACATCAAAAGGTTCTTTCGGATCAATACCCGAAGTTGGTGAAGCCGTTACATTACGAACAGTATTACCACAGGCTTCCCTTAGGGTAATATCGTCCTCTGCCAATTTTGACCAAAGCTCTGGCGTGCGATCCAGACTGACGTAATGAATCTGAATATCCTGACGTGTGGTCAGATGCAGATTGCGACTTGCATATTCATCAGAGATTGCCGCGATTTTGATCAATTGTTTAAAAGTAACTTTTCCAAATGGAAGTTTGATACGAACCATTTGAACCCCTGGTTGTCTCTGTCCATATACTCCCCTGGCAAGGCGCAGTGATCTAAATTTCTCATCAGCGATCTTACCTTCGTGAAATAACCGAATCTTTTTTTCAAGTTCAATAATCTCCTTTTCCACGACTGGATTTTCTAATTCTGTACGGAAGCTTTGCATAAAACAAATAAAATCTATTGATTTAGTATTCTTTTCTCGATGTCAAATGTAAAAATATTTTTTTAATATTCTATAATATCTACCAAATTAATATATATTTGCCGTATAAAATTTAATATACTAAACCTGTAGACTAATAGGTGTAATGATAAAAAGATGTTTTATAGTCCTTGTTTTTAGCTTTATAGTTGTATCTAAGATCACGTCATGCGCGCCAAAAGTAAAGAATGGATATAGCAAAGAGCGTGGGTTTGAAGGTAATATTTCATTATCTGGAGCCTTTGCCCTCTACCCTTTGGCGGTAATCTGGAGTGAAGACTTTAAAAAAATTCACCCTCATGTTCGTTTTAATATTTCCGCAGGCGGAGCGGGCAAAGGAATAGCCGATGTGCTAACTGGTATGGTAGACATTGGTCTGGTGTCACGGGATTTACATGCGCAAGAAGTTAAAAAAGGTGCAGTTCCTATTATCGTCGCTAAAGACGCTGTGATTTGTACATTGAATCCGGGCAATCCGAATTATAAAGCATTACTGAAACGAGGTTTAACACGGGAGGAACTCGCGGATATTTTTGTCAATCGAAAATTTAAAACATGGAATCAAATTGATCCGCAATTTACTTCAGATCCGATTAATGTCTACGTGCGTTCGGATGCCGCCGGAGCGGCAGAAACCTGGGCCAAATTTTTTGGACACAAACAGGAGGATCTGCAAGGCGTTGGCATCTTCGGAGACCCTGGCATCGCCCAAGCGATTAAAGATGATAAGTTTGGCATTGGCTTCAACAACATTAATTATGTATATAATTTAAAGACAAACAAAGTATTTGATCATATTGATGTATTGCCATTGGATTTAAATAAAAATGGGCAAATTGAAGCAGATGAGCAATTCTATGGCTCCCTGTCGGACTTGACAGGAGCGGTAGCGGCGGGAAGATACCCTGCCCCCCCTTCACGTGATCTGACATTTGTCACACGTAATAAGACAGAATCTCTGCTCTTGAAGGAATTTATCTCATTTGTATTGCAGAAACAGGCGCAATCACAATTACTGGAAAATGGTTATGTACCATTGAGTGCAACACTAATCAATGAAGAACTAAATAAGTTATAGCATGCTAAATACACGTCTAGTTAAAGATACTTTCGTAAAACGGTCCACATTATTGTTGCTGCTGATTTCGCTTTCAGTTGTCCTCATTATTGCGGTCGGTTTAACCGTAAAATCCATTCCACTATTTGAATATAGCAATGTATTTCAGTTATTGACAGACAAAGTATGGGCACCTATGAAGGGCTCATTCGGATTTTTGCCTTTTATCGCTGGCACACTCGCTGTCACATTGATATCTCTTGCCATTGCCATACCACTGTGTATATTAACAGCTGTTTATCTGACTGAATATGCTTCAGATGCATTGAAAAATATGATGCTCCCGCTTGTTAATGTTTTGGCTGCCATTCCTCCAGTGCTATATGGTGTTTGGGGCGTGTTATTTATTGTACCATTGATCCAGCTTTATATTGCTCCGATTTTTGGCGTGGTGACATCTGGTTATTCGGTGTTAGCCGGTGGGATCGTATTGGCAGTCATGATATTTCCGATCATGATTTCAATTATGGTTGAGGTGCTCCAAACGATTCCATATGAATTAAAAGCAGCCTCTTTGTCTTTAGGAGCAACAAAATGGGATACCATAAAACATGTTATTCTCAAAAAAGCAAAGCCCGGGATTATTGCGGCAATTGTCCTATCAACCTCTCGTGCGTTTGGAGAAACGATTGCGGTATTAATGGTTTGTGGTAATGTGCCTAAGGTTCCTACGTCCATCTTTGATGCCGGTTACCCCATCCCAGCTTTAATTGCCAACAATTTTGGTGAGATGATGTCTATCCCACTTTATGAGTCAGCATTGATGTTTTCAGCATTATTGCTATTTGTGATCATATTTGTTTTCAATTTAATATCACGTCTGATCTTGAGACGTCTTGAAGGAGGTTTAGATGGATAATACCAAAAGAAGGTTATTGAGCGAAAAAATCGCGAAGGGCTTCATGCATCTATCCGGAATTACGGTGACGGCTTCACTGTTTTTTATTGTAGGTACAATACTTTATAAAGGTCTTCCCTATCTCGATTGGGATATGGTCAGCCAATTGCCCAAAGGTGGGTTTTACATCGGTAAAGAAGGCGGAATCTTAAATGCCATATTAGGTTCACTCTATCTGGCAGGTGTAGCGACTACCTTATCGGCTTTTATTGGTATTCCAATATCAATTTATCTGAATATCTATTTGGGTACAAAATCCAAAGTAACACAGTTTTCAAAGCTTTTGTTCGATGTACTTTACGGTGTTCCATCCATTGTTTATGGTGCTGTCGGCTTTGGTATCATGGTCTATTTTGGCATTAGAGCTTCGCTATTGGGTGGTATCCTTACGGTCACACTATTGACGATCCCTATTGTGGTACGGACAGTAGACGAATTAATCAAAACGATTCCTGAAGATTTGAAAAATGTCACGCTTTCCCTTGGTACAACACGTTGGGAGCTCGCTAAGGTTATGTTGCGGAGCATTCGCGCTGGACTATTAACGGCTATTCTGTTGGCGTTTGGAAGGGCTATTGGTGATGTTGCTGGTGTGCTATTGACAACAGGCTTCAGTGATAATCTGCCTAAATATATAGACGAGCCTGCAGCAACACTTCCCTTGGCCATATTTTTTCAGTTAAGTAGTCCAATTCCTGAGGTACAGGGGCGAGCTTACGCTTCAGCCCTGGTTTTAACAATCATTATTTTAATTATCGTAGTATGCACTCATATCCTTCAATCGAAACAAAAGAATCGTCGTTAAACAGTCCTTTGACTGATCCTCACATTAAGATCAAGGATCTCAATGTGTATATCGATGGGAGACATATCTTAAAGAATATTAATCTTGCCTTACCAAACAACAGTGTAACCTCGATCATTGGGCCCTCAGGTTGTGGTAAGACCACCTTGCTGAAAACACTTAATCGACTGGTTGACGATACGAAAGGTGTTGAAATAACGGGGTCTGTGCTCGTAAACGGTGAGGATATTTATGGTAAGGATGCTGAGGTAACACATATTCGTAAGAAGATGGGGCTTTTATCCCAAAAACCTTATCCCTTACCGATGTCCATCTACGATAATGTCGCTTATGGCCCGCGTATACATGGCACCAAGAATAAAAAAGAACTGGATAAGATTGTCGAGACACAATTACGAAATGTAGCCTTATGGGATGAGGTCAAGGATCGTTTGGGGCAGTCTGCAAGCGGTCTTTCGATTGGACAGCAGCAACGACTTTGCTTAGCCAGGGGCCTTGCTGTTGAACCTGAAATTATACTTGGCGATGAATCGACTTCTGCATTGGATCCACTATCTACAGCAAAAATTGAAGAATTATTAATCGAGCTGAAGCAGGATTATACCATTGTACTGGTTACACATATCTTACGACAAGCTAGAAGGGTGTCCGACTATATTCTTTTCGTTTATGGGGGGGAAATCCTTGAATTTGGCCCCACTGAGCAAGTGTTGTTAAATCCACAGCATGAGATCACAAAACAATATGTGAAAGGTTTTATCTCCTGATAAACTGCCTATCGTTTATATATATAAAAGTCGAAGATTCTAGGAGGCTCCATAAAATCTTCGACTTTTCACTTCTTTACTTTTATTACATCTTTATCTCAGGTCGAATAAATCATCAACACCTAATATCTTTTTAGAAGTAAATCCTTCCGCATACTTTGCCTGGATATAACGGCCAAATTCTCTCGCTCTAGCAGCAGTAGATTCCATAAAATCCGGATTGGAGATATAGGTTTGTGGCTCGTCTGGATTGGTGTTTTCACCTGTATAGAATTGTGTTTTATAGGCTAGGATTGACTTCTCCTTGATAGTATAGTAGTCCGTAATATCAATAACCACATCAGGCTTGATATAATAATCTTGTACAAACTGTAATACTAACCGTGGTCGAAAGGCTTCTTGGACATGATTATTTTCATCTTTTGTTTCCACTTTTCTTAAACCCGAAAGGAAACAAGCTTCATTCACAAGCTGTCCTGCCCTACCATGATCAGGGTGACGGTCGGTAATCGCATTGGTAATAACAATTTCAGGTTGGTATTTCCTTATTGCACTTATAATAGCCATTTTTTCTTCGATAGCATTTTCGAAAAAACCATCTCTGAGGCCAAGATTTTCGCGAGTAGCCAATCCCAGGATCGTTGCGGCATCTTTTGCCTCTTGCGCCCTTGTTTCAGCTGTACCGCGTGTACCTAGTTCGCCCTGTGTCAGGTCTACAATTCCTACTTTTTTTCCTTCAGCAACATATTTTGCCATTACTCCGCCTGCCCCTAATTCTGCGTCATCGGGATGCACAGCAATGACTAATAAATCTAGTTTTAGCATATTGATATCCTCTTTTTTGTTTACAGCTTCCAATTTCACCAAAATCGGTTAAAATGATTCTGCAGTTAATTCTTTCATATTGCTAGCTTATTTTGACGATAGCCAACATAGATGGACTTACTGCTGTGAAGCCGAGGTCAAAGGTAGAAAGTTTGTTGTTTACTCCGCTAAAAGTCGTTCGATATTACGACAAATTTTACCTGACAATGGCGAAGTCGTGGGGTAATAGAAATCCACAACCTCTCCCTGCTTGTTGATCAGGTACTTGTGAAAGTTCCAGGAAGGTTTACTATTTATATGACCGTTTTCTGTCTTATTTGAAAGAAAATTATACAATGGCGTCGTATAGGTACCAATGACATGGCTGCGCTTAAAAACCGGAAAACTGACTTGTTGGTTTATTCGACAAAATGTCTCTAACGTACTGCCTGTCAGGGGTTCTTGATTCCGAAAGTTATTGGATGGGAATGCTAGTATCTCAAACCCCTTTTCTTTATACTTTTGGTAGAGCTTTTCAAGCGATTTAAATTGTCTCGTAAACAGACACTGACTCGCTGTATTGACGACCAACAAAACCTTTCCTTCAAAATCCCCTAGAGATTTCATGGTTCCATTGAATTGCAAGGCATCAAAGTCATAAATCGTTTTCATATTATCTTAATTTAGGTATTTACATGAGGATCCGGATACTTTTTCAAGTCTCCTTGTAATTAGTATATTGAAGTCTACATGACCGGTTTAGGTCTTGATCTTTCAAATTCCCGGATAATGTTTTCGATTTCGAAGTCCTCCTTTGGATCGTACGCAGATTTTAGATTATGTCCAAAAATTTTGGCAACCCCTTGATAAAAGAACGCGGAAATTCCACCTTTCATTTCTTTTACCATTTCGTAGCTTGTGTGCCCTGTATAGCGATCGATCAGTTTTATAAGAATTTTACCCTGGGAAATGGTCATGTTTTTAATTTCCCTATTAAACATTTGTTTCACGTCATTTTCACAACGCTCCACCAAGGCTTCATGTTCCTTTTTTTCAGATGTCATGGCTAGATCCCGATCCAGCTGGTCGTATCTTTTTTGCGCATAGATCGCATAAGGGAGTACCTTCAGTACATTTCGTCTAAAGCGTAGATATTCCCGTCTTGCTTCCTCGCTTGACCATACTCGTTTTCTGACAATAACAACCTCAGGGATGGGAAACCAAGGTAGAATCTCGCCCGAAGGTAATGTTGTTTTCATATAATCAGTCACAGTCTCTTGTGCCCCTTCACCATATAATGGAAGAACAAGAGATTGAGCCTGTGTCACACCTGACAAGGTCCCAAGAAGAAAAAGCAAACCACCTACTATTGTCTTCATCTGAATGACTATATAACTCTTTTAATTTGTCAATGCTATTATATTTTGGTAAATTTATTACAAAATAAGTTAGCTTGATAATCGTATTCGAAATACATTAACTAAATTAAACAAAAATACTCAAAAAAACATCATTTACCTGCAACGTTTATGAAAGATTATGTGATTGATATAGAGGCAGAAAACAAAGAGATAAGAAAACGTTACCGTGCATTATTGCGCGCTTGCAAGCCTACTTTGCAGCGCGGGGATAAGCAAGAGATTCGTAAAGCTTTTGATTTGGCATTGGATAGTCATAAGGAAATGCGCCGCAAATCAGGAGAACCTTATATTTATCATCCTATTGCTGTGGCGCAAATTGCTGCTGAGGAAATAGGCTTAGGTACGACCTCCATTGTATGCGCTTTGCTCCATGATGTTGTTGAGGATACCAATGTAACCTTGGACGAAATTGAGGAAATGTTTGGAAAAAAAGTTCGTCGCATTATCGACGGATTAACTAAAATTTCCGGAATATTTGATCCCAATAGTTCAATGCAGGCCGAAAACTTCCGTAAAATGCTGCTCACTCTTGCAGACGACGTACGTGTTATTCTTATCAAATTGGCGGATAGGCTGCATAATATGCGGACGATGGAGTTTATGGCAAGAGATAAACAGCTGAAGATTGCTTCGGAGACCAGTTATCTTTATGCCCCTCTAGCCCACCGTTTGGGGCTTTATGCGATTAAATCAGAATTGGAGGACTTGTCCATGAAGTTCACCGATCCGGATACCTACAAATTTATTGCTCGAAAACTGAATGAGAAGAAGGCCGAGCGCGAGAGATTTATTGGTGATTTTATTGACCCTATTAAAGAAATTCTAGAAGAACAAGGGATTAAAGCATCTGTGTTTGGAAGGCCCAAATCCATCCATTCGATCTGGAACAAGATGCGCAAAAAGTCAATTCCATTCGAGGAAGTATATGATTTATTTGCCATCCGTATCGTCATCGATGCGGTAGACGAAAAGGAAAAAACCGAATGTTGGAAAGTATATTCCATTGTTACGGATTTATACCGCCCCAATCCAGACCGTTTACGCGATTGGATCTCCTCCCCCAAAGGGAATGGTTATGAATCTTTACATACCACAGTGATGGGCCCCAAAGGCCAATGGGTGGAGGTTCAGATCAGGACCAAACGGATGAATGAAATTGCAGAGAAAGGATTTGCGGCCCACTGGAAATATAAAGAGTCTAATTCGGATTCAGGCCTGGATCAATGGATCAAAAAGGTACGTGATGTATTGAGCAGCCCTGATCAGAATGCCATGGATTTTGTGGATGATTTTAAGATGAATTTGTTCTCCGATGAGATTTTTATCTTCACGCCAAAAGGTACACTGATTCAATTACCCAATAATGCCACAGCGTTGGACTTTGCCTTTGAGATCCACTCCGATATAGGTGCAAGTTGTATTGGTGCCAAAGTGAACCATAAATTGGTCCCACTTAGCCACGTCTTGCAAAATGGTGATCAAGTAGAGATTATTACATCGAGTAAGCAGTCTCCAAAAGAAGATTGGCTCAATTTTGTCGTTACCGCAAAAGCGAAATCTAAAATTAGATCCTCCCTTAAAGAAGAAAAACGAAGAGTCGCAGAGGACGGTAAGGAGATTCTGGAACGCAAATTGAAGTCTTTAAAAGTAACCTACAATACAGATAATATCAACAAGATTGCTAATTATCTGAAATATCCAAGTTCTCAGGACCTTTTTTATAACGTCGCAAAAGGCATTGTTGATATCAAGCAATTGCGCGAGTACGTGGCGCATGAGAAAGCAGTTGAAATTAATGCGGGTTCTTCTTCTGGCAATCAGTTCAATAGCCATATAGGTGGTTTAGTCGAAAAGATCAATAAGAAAGAGTTTGATACCATCCTTATTGGAGATGATATGCAAAAAGTTGACTATACCCTAGCCCCTTGTTGCAATCCGATTCCTGGCGATGATATTTTTGGCTTCCTGACAGTCAATGACGGTATCAAGATCCATCGTACCAGTTGCCCCAATGCGTCCAAGTTAATGGCGAATTATGGCTACCGTATACTGAAGGCACGCTGGGCTTCTACAAAAGACTCTGCATTCCTGACTGGGTTGCATATTGTGGGGATCGATGATGTCGGATTGGTCAATAAACTCACAACGGTTATTTCTCAAGAGTTTGCCGTTAATATTCGCTCCTTATCCATATCGAGTAATGATGGTATTTTTGATGGTAATATTATGGTATACGTCAATGATACACAGCAATTAGAGAGCTTGATGAAAAACCTCAAACAAGTAAGAGGGATCACAGGAGTAAATCGTTATGAATCTGAAAATTAATCAAATGAATATCACAATTTAGAAATACTATCAAATGTCAATCTAAATTGGTAAATTTGTACAAGAATATTTTTACTATGAATCAAGCTGAAAATTTTGCAACTGTAAAAAAAATCTTTGAAGCATACTTAGAAAATAAAAATCTAAGAAAAACTCCAGAGCGTTATGCTATCTTGGAAGAGATCTATTCACGTACTGATCACTTTGATGTTGAGTCTTTGTATATCCATATGAAGAACAAGAAATACCGTGTCAGCCGTGCTACAGTTTATAATACCCTCGAATTATTAGTGTCTTGTGATTTGGTTACTAAACACCAATTTGGCCGTAATATGGCTCAATTCGAAAAGTCTTACGGTTTCAAACAACACGACCACGTGATTTGTATTGAATGTAATAAGGTTGTAGAGTTTTGTGACCCTCGTATCAACCAGATCCAAAGCCTTATGGGGGACCTATTGAAGTTTGACATCAAACACCATTCTTTAAATTTATACGGTGTATGTCAAGATTGCCAGGAAAAAAATAAAAAAGAAGAAACCGTAGCCCAAGAAGCTATTTCAAATTAATCTTATATTTTTGTTAAATATAATAGTACATTTGTTCAGGAATGTTCAGGAGAAAAATTCCTGAACATTTTTATTTTTTTAATGAGTCTATTTTTATTAATAACATTTTAATTACTATACTTTAAAAGCTATGCAAGTTGATGTGCTTTTGGGCTTACAATGGGGTGACGAGGGTAAAGGTAAAATCGTAGACGTATTTTGTCCAAAATACGATTTAATCGCTCGTTTCCAAGGCGGCCCTAACGCCGGACACACGTTGGAATTTGATAACAAAAAATTCGTGCTCAACACAATTCCATCTGGTATCTTCAATGAAGGTACACTAAATCTTATTGGTAATGGTGTCGTTATTGATCCGATTATCCTAAAAAGAGAATTAGACAACCTTAAGACAGCTGGTTTTGATCCGGTGGGTAAAGGCAATTTGGTGCTAGCGCGCAAAGCACACCTTATTTTGCCAACACACCAATTATTGGATGCCGCTTCAGAATCGAAAATGGGCGCAGGCAAGATTGGATCTACCTTAAAAGGTATCGGCCCGACGTACATGGATAAGACTGGTAGAAACGGCTTACGTGTAGGTGATACGACACTTCCAGATTTTCAAGAGCGTTACCAAAAGTTGAAAGAAAAGCATTTAAATATTCTTTCACACTATGGCGATATTCCTGATTTCAGTGAAAAAGAACAAGCGTTCCTAGATGCTATCGAATTTATTAAAACCATTCCTCATGTTGATTCAGAGCATTTAGTCAATCAATATCTGAAAGAAGGCAAACGTGTATTGGCTGAGGGAGCTCAAGGTACCCTTTTAGATGTGGATTTCGGTTCTTATCCATTTGTTACTTCATCAAATACAACTACTGCTGGAGCTTGTACCGGTCTTGGTATCGCTCCCAATAAAATTGGTAAGGTATACGGTATTTTCAAAGCTTATGCGACCCGCGTAGGTGGAGGTCCCTTCCCTACTGAACTTCATGATGAGACTGGTGAAAAACTACGTCAATTGGGTCATGAGTTTGGCGCTACAACAGGACGTGCCCGTCGTACAGGATGGATTGATATCCCAGCACTGAAATATGCGATTATGCTGAATGGTGTGACTGATTTAATCATGATGAAGGCGGATGTATTGGATACTTTCGACAAGATTTATGCTTGTACACATTATAAATATAATGGTGAGGTAATTGATTATATGCCATACGAGATTATTACTCATCAAGCAGAACCGATCTTGGAAGAAATTCAAGGCTGGAAACAAGATTTGACTGGTATCACATCTGAGGGCGAGATTCCTGAGGCGTTAAACAACTATATTTCTTATTTGGAGAAAGCACTTGAAGTTCCTATCACGATTTTATCGGTAGGTCCGGATCGTAAACAAACACTGGCTTTATCAAAGTAAAATATGAGGATCGAAAGTTTTGATCTTCTCGATTCTAAAGATAAATTTCATCAGAAAGCCCTGCATTGGTCGGGGCAATTTGATGAAATTTCTTTCTTTAATAGCAACGGCGCGCCTGACGAATGGGGAAGATTTGAGAGTGTATTGGCGGTGAAGGCCTTGCATTCATTTTGTGCCGATGATGATGTATTGGATCAATTGCAGCAATTCCTAGTCAAACATCAATGCGAGTTTATTCCGGGATTTCTATCCTATGATCTTAAGAATGAGATCGAAAATTTACATACTAGCGCCACTGATAAGCTCGGATTTCCAGCAGCCTATTTTTTTGTTCCAACCATTACGGTCAGATGGGCCGCTAATCAGGTTCACATCCAAGCCGATGATCCAGTTGCGGTGTATCAGTCCATCTGCGACACAACAATTCCACAGATAGATGCTACCCTGGATCTGCACGTACGCTCGCGGTGGACGAAAGAAGAATATTTTGCCGCCTTTGATAAGGTACAACAACATATCCAACGTGGTGATATCTATGAAGTAAATCTCTGTCAGGAGTTCTTCGCCGAAAATGCAGATATTAACCCTATCGAGGTTTATCTAAAATTGAATACTGTATCACCTACTCCATTCAGCAACTTTTTTAAAGTTGGCCATCATTATATCATGAGCGCTTCTCCGGAACGGTTTTTGGCGAAAAGACAAGGTAAACTGATTTCTCAGCCCATTAAAGGCACTGCTAAAAGAGGTGTTACAGCGTACGAGGATCAAGAGATTGTCAGTCGTATGCTCCAATCACAAAAGGAGATCGCCGAAAATGTAATGATTGTGGATCTTGTCCGTAATGATTTAACGCGAAGTGCCTTTCCCGGAACGGTTGAAGCAACACGTTTGTTTGAAATCCAATCTTTTAAACAGGTGCATCAGATGATATCTACCATCACCTGTACTCAAGATCCAAAGGTGTCCAATATGGACGTATTTAGACATACATTTCCTGCAGGTTCAATGACAGGTGCGCCTAAGATTGCAGCAATGGGAATCTGTGATCGGATTGAAGGCTCCAAAAGGGGTATTTACGCGGGTTCGGCAGGCTATTTTGATACTGTTCGTGATGAATTTGATTTTAATGTAGTGATCCGCTCCCTCCTATACAACAAGCGGGAACATTACCTGTCCTTTCATACAGGTGGGGCTGTTACCAACCAAGCATTAGCGGAACAAGAATATCAAGAGTGCCTGCTGAAAGCCTCAGCTCTTCTATATGCATTGGATACGGTGGTACAATGATAAAACTATACTAATTTTGTAGAGAATATTTTTTGCTTCAACTATTTTTTCGACCTTTGTGCTGTTGAAAATGCAGATTCCTTATATTGATATACATACACATCAGCCCAATGCTATAAAGGATGGCTCCAGTCTATCTATTGTAAACGTAGCATTGAACCATAATGAGACTATCATTAAGGGGGGAGACTGCTCGATTGGGTTACATCCATGGTATATCAACAACAATACAGAAAAAGCATTGGAATTGATGCGGACAATGATACAAAACGCAAATGTTTTAGCAGTAGGTGAAAGTGGTCTGGACAAAAATAGTGACGTACCCTTCGCGGAACAACAAGCAGTTTTTAACCAACAGATTCTATTGGCCATAGCTTTTCAGAAACCGCTGATTATTCATTGTGTTCGTGCTTTTCAGGAGATTCAGGCTTCTTTGGTAAAAGAAAAATTTCGACTCCCGGTTATCTTTCATGGTTATCGCAAGAATTGGATCTTAGCCAAACAGCTCATTGATAAAGGGTACTACCTTTCAATCGGTGTCCATTGTTTGGATGGCAGCCAGGACCAAGTCGTAAAAAATATTCCCCTTGCACATTTATTTTTGGAAACAGATACCGATACAGCAACGGAAATTGCTAGCCTATATCAATATGTCGCTCAAGTTCGATCTATTCCAGTAGAGATGCTAAAGCAGGCATTATATCATAATTATAAGATTGTATTAAAAAAATGAAAGATTTAAGTTGGCTGTCACGCACTGAGGCATTGGTCGGTAGGACAGCTTTGGAAAAATTAGCGGATTCACACGTAATGGTTCTGGGTCTAGGTGGTGTAGGTTCCTTTGCAGCAGAATTTATCTGTCGTGCAGGGGTTGGTAAAATGACCATTATAGATGGTGATACGGTAGACCCATCTAACAGAAATAGACAACTCCCAGCTCTTGCAACGAACCACGGTGAAGCGAAGGCTGAAATCATGAGACAGCGTCTTTTGGCTATCAATCCAGAATTGGAGTTGACCGTGATCAAGGACTTTATTATCCCCGAAAAAATACCAGCTTTATTGGACATGAAACCTGACTATTGTGTGGAAGCCATTGATAGTATCACACCAAAGTTATTCTTTATCAGACTGGCACTGGATGCAAAAATGCCATTTGTAAGTTCAATGGGTGCGGGCGGTAAAGTTGATCCAACTAAAATTGAGATTGCCGATATTAGTAAGTCCTATAACTGCAAGTTAGCCCAGCATATCCGCAAAAAATTGCGTAAACATGGTATCCGTGACGGTGTTAAAGTTGCCTTCTCAACTGAATTGCCAGACAAAAAATCCTTGCTGTATACCGATGGAAGTAATTTCAAGAAATCGGCTTATGGAACAATGTCTTATCTACCGGCAGCTTTTGGCGGTGCGATTGCTTCAGTTGCTATTCGGGATCTGATGGAAAATCCCTAAATTGGTGCTAAATAAACATATGCATAAATTATAAGAGCTACTCGCCTATGGGTTTGTAGCTCTTATTTTGTTATGGATACGGGTGAGCTATCGACTCGTTACCGCTTTCATATCAAGACCTTTTGGTTTAATATGTTCCAATCTTTTCTTTAACGAATCCAATTGCGATTTTTCAATATTTCCGGTAGCAATAATTGTCCCCTCCTTTACTTGAGCTGTAATCGTCGGAAAATCCTTTAAAACCCGATTGACATCTCTGGTTAAAGTAGAATCCACCGCCCCCTCTACTATTTCATGATATTTTTCGCGTGCGTCTTCCGGTTCTGGAAGATTGACCATAATATTGTTATGGATAGATTTGATACTTTCACCACCGGTCAGCTTTGTTTTCTCTTCAATAGCCTGTTTCAATGAATCTGATCCTAATTGTCCGTTTAAGGTAACATTACCCGCTTCTACATCCACTGCTATGCCTTGGTTATCTGCTAAAGCTTCTTCAATTTTAGACTTTAACTTATCATCGGATTCTGGTGACCGGCATGAGTGAACAAAAGGTAAAACACCTAATGAAAATATCAAAAGTAAGTTGTTTAATTTCATCGTATCGTTTTATTTTCGTTCATAGTAAAAACAGTTAGATTGAGATATTGTTTAGCTTTCCTGTATTTTGGCGATTAATAGACTCCTGTAATTGTCTGATTTAGTTTGTTAAATAGAAAGCTATCTCCTGTTTTTTTACTCAGAAGCAGTTGACCTATAGGTGATACTGGTGAAATTGCAAATACATTCATATCGTCTATTTTTAATGCACCGATACTAGTTGCAATAAAGTAGAGTCCTAGATTTGTCTTGACAAGGCTCCCTAGTTTTACAAAGTCCGTTGCGTCTGTTATTGTTGTCGCTATATTGGTCAGTTGTAACAGGTCTTTATTCGCTTCCAGAAGTTGTCCCTGATAGCGATTGATATCTTGTTGGATCATCTCGCGGGAAGTTTCATATTTGTCACCAGCGCTACTTTTTGTATCGTCATTACTGGAATCTCTAGCGGTTTCCAGAGCAGATTCAATCATCGCGATCCGATCATTTGTCCGTGCGATGGAAACTTCTAAAACCATCTTTTTTATATCAAAATAGCTATTTGTCATTCTGAAAAATAAGAAATATGTTTTATTCAAAAAAAAATAAAAACAATAGGCTTAAGTTCAACAGTATAGAGAAAATCAAGCTGTAAAAAACACGAGGGGTATTGCAATAAAGTAAAAAATTACTACATTTGTGCACTGAAACACGGAAAGGTGTCAGAGTGGTCGAATGAGCAGTCCTGGAAAGACTGTATACGGGATGACTGTATCGAGGGTTCGAATCCCTCCCTTTCCGCAAAATAAAGAGCAACTGTAAAAAGTTGCTCTTTTTTGTTTCGTAGAAACTCCCCTTCTTTATTCCTAGAAAAATTTGATAAAGCACACATACACATTTTTTTGATTTTATCATGTAAACTTTTATCTACTGTTTTGGCAGCTTACTGTTTTAGCGCAAATAATTTAATCATTGTTTCACAATAAAAACAATTTATTACGTTATCTTTATTAGGAGCGTAAATCGCATTTATCACATAAAAATTTATAATAGAAAAAATGGGAAAATTTGTAGTGAAAACAAGAAAAGATGGCGAATTCCAGTTTAATTTAAAAGCTGGAAATGGTCAGGTTATTTTGAACAGTGAAGGATATAAAACAAAGGCGAACTGTTTAAATGGGATTGAATCTGTAAAACGTAACGCCCAGGATAATGATAAATTTGAAAGAAAGACTTCAACAAATGGGAAGCACTATTTCAACTTGAAAGCGACCAACGGCCAAGTTATAGGAACAAGCGAAATGTATGAAAGTGCGAGTGGAATGGAAAACGGTATTGAATCTGTAAAATCAAACGCGCCAGATGCAACGATCGAAGACCTCGATTAGCAAATAAAAAATGATTTGTATAATCAAGTGCAAGTAGAGCGCGATATTATATGTCGGGCTTTACTTATATAAGAACATGATAGGTTCCGCTTTCAAAAAGCAATAACACTTTTACAAATACCGATCCCCCCCTGCTATTTCTAAATCATTAATACTCGCGTACCGTTTTCTCATCAGACCATTTTCATCAAACTCCCAGTTCTCATTTCCATAGGCTCTAAACCATCTTCCATCTTTGTTTCTGTATTCATACTCAAATCGGACAGCAATTCTATTTTCGGTATGAGACCAATACTCTTTTTTCAATTTATAATCAAGTTCATTCGCCCATTTTGTCGTTAGAAACTGGACAATCTCTTCCCTCCCATTGATAAATAGATGCCGATTTCGCCATTCGCTGTCTATTGTATAAGCCATAGACACCCGCTCAGGATTCTGGGAGTTCCATGCATCTTCAGCCATCTGGATCTTTTGTTTTGCCGTTTCCAATGTAAAAGGTGGCAATGGATGTTTCTGTTCCATAAATTTTAAATAATATGATTAACAATTTCTTTTGATTTCAGAACTAGTTCATTTGATCTAAAAAGCTGACTTTCAATAATTGCGCTTTCAAACAACAGATAGATATGCGCAGCCAATAACCCCTCACCAAGTATTTCTGTGAAAAATTTCCTGAGATCATTTTTGTGAGACTGTATGACAGAAAGAATTGCATCTTGTTGTTTTGAGAGCTCAGAAAGAATATTTAGAAAACTACAACCTCTAAAATCCTCCTTCTCATTCATACAAATAATGAAATCAAATGCAGCTAATATGGATTGTTTATGGCTGACTGAGTCTTGCGTATATGCACGGAGCTCCGAAAACCAAAAGTCATGTCTGGAGGTCAAAAAAGCGATGCAAAGATCATCTTTGGATTTAAAATGCTGATAAAAACTAGCTTTGGCAACCTTTGCCTCACTTATGATCTGATTTATTCCTGTACTATTGTATCCCTGTTGATGGAATAATAAGGAGGTTGTATTTAAAACTCTATCTCTTGGATTATCCATTTCTTTAAGATTTTATAATACAAAAATAGAAAACAATTGTTGAACAGACAAGTCTGTCTGTTCAACAATTGTTTTAAATAGAATCATAAAAGATACCTGTTATGAAGCAATAGTATCTGTAATTTATCTTATATTCAGTTGGTTATGGTTATTTTTTTGGAAGTTGTTGCTATATAAAAATTAGCTGTAAAGAACTTTTATCAGCATTCTCAAAAACTTAATGTGCATTAAGTTTACTACTTAATCTAGATTATTCTTTAAAAGAGTGGCCTTATCTAATTTTACCAGTGAGAAAAATAGGTCGCGAATGTGGTCTATTAAGATTATCAAAAAATTTAAAAAACAACGTTATGGCAAGTTTTCCAATTCGTGATCAAAAGAAGGATCATCTGATCACTCCAGAAAATGCGGCTTTAATCATTATTGATTATCAGCCGGTACAGGTTAATTCGATAGCCTCCATGGATAGGCAACTCCTTATTAACAATATTGTTGGGTTGGCCAAGATGGCAAAGCTCTATAATCTGCCTATCATCCTTTCAACTGTCAATGTGAAAACTGGTTTGAACTTTGAAACAATTCCCCAATTACGGAAGGAGCTTAAAGGAATACCTTCCTATGATCGAACAACAATAAATGCTTGGGAGGATGTAGAATTTTTAAAGGCTGTTAAAAAAACAAAACGGTCTAAACTCATTATGACTGCCTTATGGACTGAAGCCTGCCTTTCCTTCCCTTCTTTGGATGCACTACAAGAGGGGTTTGAAGTTTATCCGGTCGTTGATGCTGTCGGGGGTACTTCCATAGCAGCACATGATGCCGCATTGCGCAGAATTGAACAAGCCGGAGGTCAGCCGGTTAGTGTTGCACAACTTTTCTGTGAATTACAACGAGATTGGGCGAGAGCAGATACCGCCCATGGCTTTATGAATCTTTTTATAGAAACTGGCGGAACTGCGGGTATTCAATTTTCGTATGACAAAGCTGAATAAATAATGGATGCAAGGTCCTAAAAATAATTAACAATCTATCCCCAGGATAATTTTTATCAGCGATCCTGGGGATAACTAAAGATAGCTCAACGATTTCTGCCAATAATCTATTAACTTTATGTAAAGGAGCTTATAAAAAATGGGAAAAGTATTTAGCTATTTAAAGGTGGTCATTTTTTACTTGCTTACATTGCTCATTTTTGTTGGCTCATCTGCTATTACAAAACAGCTGCCGTCATCAGATCTGCTTTCTATAATCATTGCATCCACCCTTACTTTTGCCTTGGTTTATTGGTTCATTCGGAATGATAAAAGTACACTTTCCAAAAACGGGCTAGGTTATAATAGAAAGAGCTTCATATACTTTGCATCGGGATTTGGTATGGGTATAGTTATGGTGCTTATAATGACCTTGATTGTAATTAATTTTAGCGAAGTATCCTTTATTCAGTCGCAAACCTTTGATCCACATACTTTAGGCGTATATATTCCATTATTTCTTTTTGTCGCCTGTCGTGAAGAACTTGTCTTTAGGACATATATGCTTTGGAAATTAAAGGCAAATGCTGGTTCTGTTATTGCAATGATTATTGTTACAGCGGTTTTCATTATTGAACACCTACTAGGTGGTTATTCTGTCGTAAATGCATTTATTGGATCAGGATTGGGAGCGATCCTATTTGGCTTTGCTACTTTGAGAACAGGGAATATCGCGCTATCGGCTGGACTTCATTTTGCTTGGAATCTAATACATTGGCTATTTGGCTTCAAGGGGAATACCGGTTTTTTTATCGAGACAGTTCGTAGCGGAACAGAACAACAGGCCGAAACGGTCGCATTTATAGGCTATGTTGTTGCAATGACATTAGGCATCGGTGTAGTTTATCTATTCTTTAAACCTTTAAACCTGCGATTGGAAAAGTCGGGAATCGACTAAAAATCATCAATACTGAGAATACTGCAGCCAATAGTCCAAGAGCATCTTCCTGAAATTTGAATCACAAAAAACTAAATCTCCCGAAATTGTAAAATTCTGTAATTCAATTAAATTACAGAATTTCTGTTCTCATCCAAATATTGTTTCACAAAAGGCTGATCGTAGTATCTTTTTCCTGTATGGTCAAATAAAGCATTTGCTACAGCGGCAAATGTCGGTGGAAACAGCGGTTCCCCCATACCCGTTGGGTTATCCTGGTTTTCTACAAAATGTACTTCTAGTTTTGTGGGAGCCTCATTCATGCGGATCATCCGATAGGTATTGAAATTACTTTTTAATGGTACGCCATCCATAAACAGCTGTTCGCCATACAAAGCATTACCTATCCCATCAATAAGTGCACCCTCAGCCATATTAATGGCAGCGTCTTTATTGACGACGATGCCACAATCCATGGTGGCTAGGGCTTGGCAAACATAAGGCTCATTGTTCTTTACGCCGATATCTACCATCGCAGCAGCATAGGTGTTATGACAAAAATAAGCCGCCATCCCCCTTCCTGTTCCAGCTGGTCTTGGTAGGATTGACGCTTTGTCCTTTAACAATTGGATTACGCCTGCATAGCGGTCAGCATCATATTCATTGCGTTGCCCGACAGGTTTTTCCTTTGCCCGTTTGAGCAATTCCAATCTAAAATCTAAGGGATCCTTTTTCATTTCAAAAGCGAGCTCATCCAAAAAAGATTGTTCAGCACTTGCTATAAAGTTGGATCGCGGTGCGCGGAAAGCCCCTATTGTAATCGCTGAAGATACCGCCCAGGCTTCAGCTAGGTAATTGTCTATCGCCCCTGCTGGAAATCTGTTTTCATGTAGGGGAGTTTCCGGGACACCACCTGCTTTGATATGAAAGCCAATTAATTGGTTGTTTTCATCTAACGCAGCTCTATAAGTAGCACTATAACTGGGACGGTAAATGCCATAGGTCGCTTCATCCTCGCGTGTATACATCAGCTTGACCGGAGCTTTAATCTTTTGGGAAATAACAGCTGCCTCAACCACATGATGTCCGTAGGCTCGCAATCCAAAACCACCACCCATTCGGGCTAGATTAATTTTTATTTTCTCTTTCGGTAGGCCCAGCCGAGCAGATAAGGTTGTGGTAATAAATTCGGGTGCTTGTATGGGTGCATACAATTCCGCATGATCTGACTTGACATCAGCAAAACAGCTTACCGGCTCCATTGTATTGTGGACAAGAAAAGGTGCTGTATAGGTGCGTTCAATAATGCGTGTAGCGTTTTTAAAAGCCGACTCTGGATCACCATCCCGACGTTTCACTTCCGCAGGCAGCGTGGAATAATGTTCCATATCGGCATAATGTCGCGCTGTGCTCTCCAAAAAATCAGGTTTCCCATTGCGGGCATTGCCTGTTGGGCCACTCAGTTGCAAAATCAATTTTTTCTTGGCCTGCATTACCTCCCAGGTGGTATTGCCAACGATGACAGCGACCTGTTCATAGGTGAATACATCAAATCCGTTTTTCTTATAATCCTTGAGAACAGGTTCTATCATAAACACATCCTTTATTCCAGGCATTTTCCGGACAGCTTTATCATCTATGGTTGTAATCTCTCTACCGAAGCTAGCAGGGTGGACAATCATGGCAATCAGCATTCCCTCTTTTTTATAATCGCTTGTAAATAATGGTTTCCCGGTTACAATATTGTCGATTTCAACATTGTGTTTGGATGAACCAATAATTTTGAAATCGGCGATCGCTTTGAGCTTTACATTTTTTGGCAGCGGTATCAGGGCAGCCGCAGAAGCAAGTTCTCCATAGGGCAGCTCGAGTTTGCTCTTTTGATGATAGAGGATACCTGCATCAGTTGTTATTTCATCGGCTGAAACAGCCCAGTGTTGTGCGGCAGCAAGGATCAGCATCTGTCGTGCGGTAGCTCCAGCAGTACGTAGCACGGGCCATGCTCTACGGATAGATTGGCTGCCTCCAGTAAATTGACGTTCAAAACGTTCCGGGAAAAAGTCTGCCTGTTCAACCTGCACCTGATCCCAATTGACGTCCAATTCCTCGGCCAAAATCATCGGCAACGATGTTTTGACATTTTGCCCAAATTCCGGGTTGGGATTAAAAAGTGTCACTTTCCCATCCGGATGGATCTTGATATAACTGTTTAATGTAAAGGGTTCCGATTCGGTCGGATTGTTTTCTGCAGCAGATGCAATCGTCCCAGGCCAATTAAACTGCAAAATCATTCCACCTCCAGCCAACAAAGCGGCTTTTAAAAAAGATCTCCTATCTATTGTTGTTTTCTCTGCTTTCATCGTTAATTTTTCAAATTTGATCCATCCAACCCTTGCTGTATTGGTGCATAAGCACCAGTAGTCAACCAGGTAATCCATGCTTCCTTAAACTCGGCATGACTTATAGGAGGCAATGTCCTGCCCTCTCCGGGGTTCCAACCCCACTTGACCAGACTATCATCGGCATGTGCAATCAATGCTTTGAGATCTTTGTTCCCATTTTGTTTCGGGTCCACCAATTGCTTTGCAAGTTCATGCGCACTACGTCCCTGGAACACCATTTTCATTGTAGCTGATGGTAGATGCCATTCTGGACTTCCTGGGGGTGTTTTTAAACCCGTTGTATTTTCGGTCTGATGACAGTTTGTACATTTCATCGCTAATATGCCCTTACCATCAGTACCACGTTTGGGAAACATGGCATGGAGCCTATTGTCGTCGCCTTGCAACGGGATATCACCGCTGGGATGGCAATTCACGCAACGGGGACTTTGTAATACCGCATATACTTTTTTAAAGGCGTTGACAGATTTGACACTATCTTTTTTCACCGTGGCATATATTTCTTCATTTGTAGTATAGTTGGTTTCATCCGAGAAAGCGGAGACGATTCCAATTAAAAACAGTGCTATAACACTCAGTGTCACAGTAAATCTGGTCTTTCTTAGCTGTCTTTTTTCTTTATATAGTTCCATGGATATGCTTATTCTTTAGCCCTTTTGTTTCTGGAGTTCCGCAGCATGATGAATCGCTTTGCGAATACGTGAGTAAGTACCGCAACGACAGATATTTCCTGTCATTGCATCGTCGATATCTTGGTCTGTAGGATCTGGACGCTCGCGTAGCAGTACGGCGGCAGACATAATTTGTCCGGCATGGCAATAACCACATTGTGGTACATCAACATCTTTCCATGCAAGTTGCAATGGGTGGTCGCCATGTTCTGACAAGCCTTCAATAGTGATGACTTCTTTACCTACTGCACGTTTCATCTTCGTCACACAAGAACGCACAGCCTCACCATCGAGGTGAACGACACAGGCACCACATTGTGCAACTCCGCAGCCATATTTTGTCCCTGTCAATCCCACATGATCTCTTAAGAACCACAATAAAGGCATTTCGCTATCGACTTCTACCGTATATTTTTTTTTATTGATTCGTATGCTGTTCATAATTGTTTATTCTTAGTTACCCCGCTAAAGGATCTACGTATAAAAATAACTATTTGACCAATATGTAGGATAAATTATTACTGAAATAGGTAATATTGGTAACAAATTCTGTAATTGGGGTTAGCGATCAATGTGCGATGGAAAGCGATATTTTCCCCATCAAACTAAATTACGTAACTTCAATAAAATTGATTGACAGATAGCAATACCAATGGTTTCCAATGATACTTTATCCCCTAAATTAAATGGTCTTGTGCTCATAGGCGGCAGAAGTCAGCGTATGGGAAGCCCGAAAGAAAACATCCAATGGCATGGTAAGGAACAACGCTATTATCTGATTGATCTATTGCAGGCTTGCTGTGAAACGGTTTATATTTCCTGTCGTGCGGAACAAGCTAGAGAGATGGCAGATAGTCTTGAATTGGAGCAAAGCTATAAACTGCTGCCCGATAACTACCCAAATATTGGGCCTATTGGCGGTATGCTGACGGCATTTGATCTGCTGCCTGAGCAGGCTTGGCTTGTCCTTGCTTGTGATTTACCGTTAATAGACAGCGCAGCTATCGCTTATTTGATCCAACACCGTGATCCACTAAAAATTGCGACAGCATTCGCCAATCCACAGGATATGCTCCCCGAACCCTTATTTGCAATTTGGGAGCCGAGTAGTTATCCTATCCTCAAAGAGCAGGTCGCACAAAATAGACTGTCCCCACGTCAGGTATTGATCCAACAACAGGCTGCGCTGATTGATTCCACCGTTGCAGAAATACTCACCAACGTTAATACCCTTGGCGAGGCCAGCAGAATGAAAGCGATTATTGCAGGCAAATCTCAGGACCGTTGAAGCGTCCCATGGTAGAGCATTTCATCCACTTTTTTGTAAACCTCAGGATCATGTTTTTTGATCTTGATCTTCACATATTTGGAGGCCGGCATATTGCTTTCCTTCACCACATTATTGACTGATACCAGTACATTTGTTTCGGGGAAATAGGTGACTGTATTCTTTTCAGGAATTGCATAGGATACAATCAAAAATAAAGGTGCTACGCGTTCTATTCCATCATCATAGTTATAGAGATCGACTTTGTCCCCAGCTTTAAAACCTGCTTTTTCAATATCCTTTTGGTTCATAAAAACCACACGCCGCTCATTTTTGATACCGCGGTAGCGATCGTCCAGTCCATAGATGGTGGTATTGAATTGATCATGCGTGCGTGTTGTTGCCATCATATATTCGTCTTCCTCCAGGTGGTTGTCAGGTATTTCAGTTCGTGTAAAAGGTGCCAAACCACCAAGTTGCTGTGCAAAAAACTGCGAATCCCGGGCTTCATTAGGTAGGTAGAAACCGTCTTTCTGCCGTACCCTGACATTATAGTTTTCAAAACCAGGGACACACTGCTCAATTGCATCACGCACTGCATCATAACTATCGTGATAGCGCTGCCAGTCAACAACGGACCGATTGCCTAATGTAGCCATTGCCATACGGCATACAATCTGTGTTTCATTAATCAGATTTTTGGATACTGCATCCAGTACACCTTTTGAGGACTGTACCACGCCCATGGAATTCTCGGTACTGACGATCTGTACCTCCCCATTGACAATATCCTTATCACTACGACCATAGGTAGGTAAAATAAGTGCTTCTTTGCCATGGATTAGGTGTCCCCGGTTTAACTTTGTAGACACGCAGACCAATAGATTAAGCTTGCGTAGCGCATGCGCTGTAAATGTTGTGTCAGGCGTCGCTGATAGGAAATTCCCTCCCATACAGAACAGGAATTTAATCTTGTCAGCATGCATGGCTTTAATGGCACGTACGACATCATAGCCATGTTCGCGTGGTGGTTCAAATCCAAAATACTGCTGTAGCCTGTCCAGCTGTTCATCTGTAGGTTTCTCGTCAATAAGCATGGTGCGGTTGCCTTGTACATTACTGTGCCCTCGTACTGGACAGACACCACCTCCTTTAATCCCAATACTTCCTTTTAGCAGCAAGATATTTAGGATCTCGCGGATCATATCCACGCCGTTGGGTTGTTGCGTCAAACCCATCCCCCAGCAGAAAATAATTTTGTTTTTAAAGGCCATCATTTCAGCCGCTTGCTGAATATCAGCTAAAGCAACACCACTCTGTTGGCTTAGGTGCTCAAGCGTGTATCTAGTAGTATCAAATTGCTCCCGAAAGGCTTCATAGCCCGTTGTTTTACTTTTAATAAAGTCGGCATGAAGTACTTTCCCCGGATTTTTATGCTCCAGGTCCAGCATAATAAGCTCCAATGCTTTTAAGAGAGCCATATCACCATTGATCTTCACAGGTAAGTAGAGATCAGCCAAACTTACGCCCTTACCAATTATTCCATTGATCTGTTGTGGGTTATGGAATCCCATCAAACCTGCTTCCGGCAAAGGGTTAATGGCAATGATTTTGGCGCCATTTTTTTTTGCCTTTTCCAGCGCACTCATCATACGTGGGGCATTAGTACCTGGATTATGACCAATGATAACAATCAATTCACTTTCATAAAAGTCAGCAAGTGTGACAGTTCCCTTTCCTATGCCTATTGTAGGACGCAATGCCGAGCCCGAAGTTTCATGGCACATGTTGGAACAATCGGGCATATTATTGGTGCCAAATTCTTTGGCAAATAACTGATAGAGAAAAGAAGCCTCATTGCTGGTACGGCCTGAGGTATAAAAAGCGGCTTCGTGCGGAGATGTCAATGCATGCAGTTGTGCTGCAATTTTTTGAAAAGCAGCCTCCCAGCTGATTGGTTCATAATGTGTTCCGCCAGGGGCTAGATACATCGGGTCTGTCAGGCGCCCCATTTTGCCAATCTCATAGTCGCTGAGTTGTGAAAGATCATAGATCGAATTATTTTTAAAGAACTCCGGAGTCACCCTTTTTGTGGTTGCTTCCTCCGCTAAAGCTTTTGCGCCGTTTTCACAGTATTCACCTACAGGGGAGCGTTCATCGTCTGGATCAGGCCAGGCGCAGCTGGGGCAGTCAAATCCCCCAACCTGATTCATTTTGAATAGCGCTTTGGTTCCTCGAACGAGTGTCTTTTCTTCAATAAGATCTGCAAAGGCTGCTAATACCGCTGGGATACCAGCTGCTGATCTTTCCACGGGTGTCAACTTGAGGTCGAGGAGCTTATAGGGGTTTTCCGCCTGTGGCTCAGCCTTAATTTCCTGTTCCAGTTTTTGCTTTTTGTTGTTATCTTCCATGATGATTGGCTATTGGCATACCTATATTTTTTATTAAGAGGTCAGCATTTGAGATTCGGATTCGGAAAGTTGTCACTCTGATCCTCCACAGTATTGTCAATACAGGCAAAATCCTTTTCAACAAGCAACTTCACCTTTCCCGACTGTCCCTCGAAGCCTATCCGATCCGTCTGGACCAATTCCTTGATCATGACAGCAGATAGGCCAATAGTAATTTTATGATCAACAAAAGAGGCGATGAGTGCTTCTGTATCTGTATGTACAATGCTGTAAACAAGAGGTTGTTGGATAAATTCAGTGCGACCGGATACTTCACCCTCGGTACCTAACCGATCAATTTCAGACATGGTCAATCGTAGTCTAACCGTATTATCCTTGATCCTTATTTTCATCTTTTATCTATTTATCAATTTATTGCCCGATTTTATCATTCTTTGTCACTATACATAGACTCAAACAATATTGACCTTATATCACTAAGTGTTCATACTATTAACCCTTCTATCTCAATATTGTTTCCAAGATGATAGATATTGAATCTGTGATCCCGCAAAAAGCCTAATAGTGTAATATCAAATTCCTTGGCTAGTTCTATTGCCAGACTTGAAGGGGCGCCAATTGCAGCAATGATGGAGATACCCGCCATAGCAGCTTTCTGCACAAGCTCAAAACTAGCACGGCCACTTAGTAGTAGTAGCTGTCGTTGCAGTGGTAATAGATCAGCAATTAGCGCGTGTCCAATGAGCTTATCGAGTGCATTATGGCGGCCCACATCCTCGCGCGAAGCGATAAGTTGTCCATGGAGATCAAATAGTCCCGCGGCGTGTATGCCACCGGTCGCTGTGAAATTACCCTGGGCAGCGCGAAGTCGATCAGGTAAAGCATAGAGTATATCGCAGCTCAAAACGCGAAATTCGGGAACAAGGTCTCTAAAAATGCTGACGGTTTTGATTGCTGCGATCGAACCTTTCCCACAGACGCCACAACTGGAGGTCGTGTAAAAATTCCGATCCAGGGCTGTTGTTTCTGCTACAAACCCATCGCTTAGTTCAACAACAATAATATTATGGCTATTTCTTGTACATAAGGCATCTCCATGATCCACCGATTGGATTTGACTGGCTTCAGAAATAAGGCCTTCAGTGAAGAGAAATCCAGTTGCGAGCTCAGCATCATTGCCCGGAGTACGCATGGTGACGGAGATGTTCTTATTGGCTGCAAGTCCGTCAACTGTTGTTCGTATCCGAATTTCCAAAGGTTCCTCGACCGAAATGCAATCCGTTATCCATTCCTGAGAATGATCAGTTACTTTGACAAGATCAATGTGTTTAATTGATGTATTATGTAAGGCGTTGGATTTCATAAAACGGGTTCAACTAGCTTAAAGATCAGTATTTAATACTTAATATAAATACAGGAAGCCGACGATTGCATGCTTCCTGTTTAGCATTTATTTTCTCATACCATATTATTTAATTTACTATTCAGTATGATATATGCATATAGCTATTAAACTGTCAGATCAATCGGTAATGTATAGATCCGTTTTCCTGTTGCGGCATAAAGGGCATTGCAGAGTGCTGGTGTAAACGGTGGTACCGGAGGCTCACCCACGCCAGTAGGTTTGGCGTCACTGTCCAGAATATGGACATGGATCTGCTTAGGCGAATCGGGCATCCGAATGATCTGATAGCCGTCAAAGTTACCCTGCTCAACCTGACCATCTTTTACGGTAATTGTGCTTTTAAGTGCCAGACTGGCTGAAAACTGTGCTCCACCTTCAAATTGTGATTTTACACGGTCCACATTGACAGCAAGACCGCAGTCTACGGCATAATATACATTGGGGATACTAATTTTCTTGTCTTGATCCACACGAACCTCCACCACACAAGCAACATAGGTTAGAAAGCTTTTGTGTGCTGCAAAACCTAGTGCGCTTCCCGCCGGCATTGTTTTTCCCCAGCCTGATTCCTTGGCGACCCTTTCGATCACCTTCTTCATCCGGCCTGTATCCCAAGGATAGTCGGTGATCTTCTCCCCATAGTTGGGATAAGTGGTTTTGATCAGCTCCTGTTCAAAAGTAATATGACGATCTTCCCCAAGCAGTTCCAATGCATTGGCAATGGGGTCGATACCCCGGGCTTCGGCAATTTCATCGAGCATGGTTGCAGCTGCAAATACCTGTGGGATATTGCGTACTGATCTCAGCCAGCCGATCCGAAGGTGTGCTTTGGCATCATGTGTCGCAATATTGATGGCCGGAACATTGTAGGGGAAATCCGAAGCTCCCAGCATCAGTTCCCCATCACTGGGTTGTACCACAGCTTGATCTTCCGTCGCAGAGATGGACGGATTAGCGATATGATGGGCCCAGCCGCTTAATTTATTTTGGCTGTCGATAGTTGCTACAATACGTTGCACACTCATCGCATGGTAGTAATCATGACGGATGTCGTCCTCTCGTGTCCATTGTACCTTGATCGGAAGACCCGATTCTTTGGCTAGGATGGCCGCTTCGAGGATAAAATCGGGTTTCGACTTGCGGCCGAATCCGCCTCCCAGCAGCGTTACATTCATTTTTACTTTTTCCACCGCCATCCCCAACTCCTTGGCCACCGCATCACGTGCGCCTTGTGGGTTTTGGGTACAAGCCCATACTTCACAGCTCCCATTTTTTACAATAGCCAAGGCACAGGGTGGTTCTATGGTAGCGTGCGCCAGGTATGGTGCTATATAGGTATGTTCAATCACTTTTTTGGCATTGGCCTTTGCGGCATTGAAATCACCCCGTTTGCGACGCATTGTACCTTCCTGCGCAACCACTTGCTTGAGTTCTTCGATTTGTTTGGCGGAGTCGTAGCTCGCATTGGGCCCCAGTTCCCATTGGACTTCCAGTAGGTCGCGGGCTTTGATGGCTGCCCAGGTATTCTCGGCGATCACCGCTACCCCACTGAGTGGTCTGGATAAGGTTGCCGGTAAGCCTGCACCTTTGATTGTAATCACCTTGATGACACCGGGGACGGCCAAGGCTTTCCTATTGTCGACGGATTTTACTGTACCCCCAACAACAGGGCAGCGTTTGATCACGGCGATTTTCATTCCTTCGGCAACAGCGTCAATCCCAAAAACTGCTTTACCTGTGACGATATTGTGCAGGTCAATGATTGGCGTTTCCTTGCCTATCATATTAAAATGCTGCCTGTCTTTCAGCTTAATTTGATTCACTTTTGGAATCGGCAAGGATAGCGCGGTTTGTACTAGATCACCAAAATCCTTCTTTTTACTTGATCCACGTTGGATGACCTGTCCATTTTGGGTATCTAATTCAGCGATGTCAACCTGCCATTCTTTGGCTGCAGCCTGTAACAGTAGCAACCGCGCGATGGCACCGGCTTCCCGCATGGGTTTATAAAACATGCGTACTGAGAATGAACCATCGGTGTTCTGGTTTCCATATTTCTTTTCATCGCCCTCGGCTTGTACAATTTCTACCTTAGTCCAGTCTGCCCCGAGTTCATCGGCGACGATAAGTGGCAGTGAGGTGCGGATTCCCTGTCCCATCTCCGAACGATGCGCGACAATGGTTACCTTGCCATCCGAAGCGATACTCAAATAAACATGAGGTGCCACAGTGGCCACTTTTTTACCCTTATCGTCGCAGCTGAAAAAGCTGACACCGAGTACCAATCCTCCGGTTAACAGTCCACTGGCTTTTAAAAAGTCTCTCCGGGAAACACTAAAAATCTCCGAGTCTACCCTTTCGGACTTTCTTTTTTGAAAAGGAGCTAATATTTTCATGCGATCTTTACTTTTGGGGTGAAGGCCTAGCCGGTTGTGACCGGAGTACCGGCCGCATCCATGATGGCTGCTTTAATTCTGTTATAGGTGCCACAGCGACAGAGATTGCCCTGCATGGCTTGCTCAATCTCCTGTTCCGAAGGTTTAGCATTTTTTTTCAATAATGCTGCAGCATTCATAATCTGTCCCGTTTGACAGTAGCCACATTGGGGAACAACATATTTCTCCCAGGCCTCCTGTACCGGATGATCGCCCTCTTCAGATAATCCTTCGATCGTTGTCACCTTACCATCGCCTATGGCAGAAATAGGAAATGAACAGGATCGGATCGCTGTATCATTGAGGTGCACAGTACAGGCACCGCAAAGAGCTTTTCCACAGCCAAATTTGGTCCCTTTTAGACCTATGATATCACGGAGCACCCACAGTAAAGGCATATCCTCTAACACATCAACATCGTGCTTTTTACCGTTTACCAGAATTGAATATTTTGCCATAATCGTTATTTTTTTCTTGTCTTTACAAGTTTTTATTTAATCGGTTTAATGGTTTCGTTTTTCGTTGTCGTATACGATAAGTTTTTATTTATCTATTCGCTTTCAACGTATTCACTACTGCAAAATCTTATTTAAATTAATCAATTAATTATACATTTTACAGATGTTTTTACCATTATTACAGTTTTCGTGTTTTTTACCGTGTAAATCATTAAATTTGATCAACAGCATTGTCATAGGAAAGCTGTTCGATTTAATCATTATATCCGCGTTCAACCATCTTGCCCGTAATTGCATGAAAGAGATCAAAGACATTGTTTTAGCTGCGCGTGTAGCCGCTTCCGAAGATAACGCTATGGCACTTGCTACGGTGGTCAGGGTGGAGGGGTCTTCGTATCGCAGACCGGGCGCCCGTATGTTGGTGACTGAAGATGGCCAGATGACTGGCGCCATCAGTGGCGGCTGTCTGGAAGGTGATGCATTAAAAAAAGCACTGTTGGCCATTCATCAGCGAAAAAATAGGCTTGTTAGTTACGATACCAATACAGAAGAAGGTTCGGCAATCGGATTGCAGCTTGGATGCAATGGTATTGTCCATATTTTTTTCGAATATATTGATCTGCAAAGGGCCGATCATCCGATTATATGGCTGGAAAGCTTATTACAACAGCGACAGGAAGTCCTATTAATTACCCAATTTTCAATTGACCGACAAGGAGAACAAGACGGAACCCGTCTGCTTGTTATCGATTTCACAGATGAAATGCCGCCTGAAGATAAGCAATTGCTGGAACTGACGGAGCATATCAGGTTAGCCAAAACAAAACGACAGTCTGTACTGGCTTCCTTTGAGGAAGCCGGAAACAATAAGGAGGTGCTTATTGAATACCTCACTCCTACAATACGCCTGGTCGTTGCCGGTGCAGGCAATGATGCACAACCTGTTGTAGAAACAGCCAAATTATTGGGTTGGGAAATTACCGTGCTGGACGGACGGCCCAGTCATGCCACGACAGGACGATTTCCGAAAGCCGACCGGGTTATCATCGGCCCGGCAGACGAGGTCATAAAAAAAATAGGTATAGATCCCTGGACGGTTTTTGTGCTGATGACTCATAATTATCGCTACGACCTCACGTTACTTAAAGAGCTGATCTACACGCCGACCAGCTACATTGGTTCGTTGGGACCGAAAACCAAATTACTACGGATGTTTGACGATCTCAAGAAGCTTGGTGTCGAATTCACCGTGGCACAGCAAAAGATTATTTATGGCCCTATCGGTCTCGATATCGGTGCCGAAACATCAGACGAAATTGCAATTGCTATTATCGCTGAGATCAAGGCTGTTTTAAACGGTCGGCCGGCTGGTCCCCTCAAGTTTCTTAAAACAAAAATACATGCCGTAAATCCACTAATACATTAAATATCATGCTCAAGGATACATTTGGACGCATACACAATTATTTACGGATATCGCTTACCGATAACTGCAATCTGCGCTGCTTCTATTGTATGCCGGAGGAAGAATATAGTTTTACACCCCATGGTCAGCTGATGCAGGCCGATGAGATCGAAGTACTAGCCAGATTGTTTGTGGATCAGGGCATCAGTAAGATCCGTCTGACGGGTGGCGAACCATTGGTGCGGAAGGATGCACCGGCTATTATTGAACGCTTATCCCAACTTCCAGTTGAACTCCATATGACCAGCAATGGTATCCGGATTGACGATATGTTGCCCCAGCTTGTGGCGGCGAATTTCAAAAGCATCAATATCAGCCTGGATACCTTACGACCTGAACGGTTTTTTCAGATCACCCGAAGAGATTACTTTGACCGTGTGCGTAATAATATTGATCTGCTCCTGCAGCATGGGGTCCGGACCAAGATCAATATGGTTGTTATGAAAGGTGTCAACGATGATGAGATCCTCGATTTTGTCGCTTTGACCAAAAATAATCCTTTGGAGATCCGTTTTATCGAATTTATGCCATTCAGCGGAAACAAATGGACCAGTAACCAAGTGTATACACAAGCCGATATCCTCGACCAAATTCATAAGGTCTATCCTACCGACCCCATTCCTGCGGGCCCTCACGATACAGCGAAAGCATTTTCGATTACCGGCCATACTGGACGTATTGCGCTCATCAGTACCATGACCGCGCCTTTCTGTGCCGGATGCAACCGGATACGGCTCACGGCGGACGGTAAACTCAAAAACTGTCTGTTTTCTCAAGGCGAAACAGATCTGTTGACAACTTTGCGCGCTGGTGGAGATGTGCTGCCTTTGATCCAGGAAAATATACGATCCAAGTCCAAGGAACTTGGTGGACAGTTAATGACACATTTTGAACAGATAGACACCGATTTTCTGAAAAATCGGAGTATGATAACGATTGGTGGATGACAAAACAAACAGGTATAATTATATTGGCGGCAGGCAATTCTTCGCGGCTCGGTCTTCCCAAGCAGTTGCTTGAGTTTGAAGGTGAACCTTTATTGAGGCGCATCAGTAGAGCAGCCATGACCGTTCCGGATGTCAGCGTAAGTGTTGTTATCGGCGCTTATCCCGATCCGATTCATGCAGCACTGCAAAATAGTAAGGTCAGCGTTGCGATCAACCCACATTGGATGGCAGGCTTATCCACATCAATCATTGTGGGATTAAAAGATCTTTTAAAAAATCAGCCTCAAGTAGACCGCTGTATTATTAGTTTATGCGATCAACCTTTTGTGGATCATCATGTCTTTCAGCAGCTTATTCAACTTGCCGATAGTAGCGGTAAGGGCATTGTTGCAACAGGTTTTTCCGGAACATGGGGTGCACCGGTTCTTTTTGATAAAAAATACTTTGATAACCTTATGCAGCTCGAAGGTCAACAGGGAGCAAAGAAACTTGCAGAACAGTATCCCGATGATCGGATCATATTCCCTTATGAAGCCGCAAAATACGATGTGGATACCCAAGAAGACTACTTCCGCCTCCCCCATCAGTTTATTAGTGTGCAGCAAGCTAAAGACATCATTCATCATTATCTGCCTGCTCCACGGGAAGAGCGACTTGCTCTTCCAGATGCATTGGGTTATACCCTATCGCAAACGGTAATCGCCGCGCAGGCTATCCCGGGATTTGCACAATCTTCGATGGATGGTTATGCTCTCCGTTTTGCGGACAGTGCGCAAGAGCTTCCCGTTGTGGATAAGATTCCCGCCGGTACTACTAAGGCAAAGATACTCCGTAGCGGACAGGCTATGCGCATCTATACCGGCGCACCACTTCCCTTGGGAGCCGATACTGTAGTGATGCAGGAAAAAGTAATTCTAAGTGAAACAAATGCAATTCTTATACAAGACGAAGGCCTAAAATTGGGAGACAATGTCCGTCCTGAAGGATCCGAAGTGGAAGCCGGAAGTATCGCTATGCTTCCTGGAACGATCATGACTCCAGCCGCCATCGGTTATCTCGCCAATATCGGCTGTACTGAGGTAGTGGTTTATGCAGCTCCCCTTGTACATATTATCCTCACGGGCGATGAACTTAGATCCACGGGTACAGCGCTCGGTTATGGTGAAGTCTATGAGTCCAACTCCTATCAGCTCAAAGCTGCTTTACAGCAGTTGGGCATATACAGGGTGGAAAGCAGCCATGTGCGCGACGACAAAAGTCTACTCCGTACAGCACTTGAGGGTGTGCTGGAAAAGGCAGATGTTGTCCTTTTGGTCGGTGGCGTCAGCGTCGGTGACTACGATTACGTGGTGGATGTGGCCAAGGGCTGTGCTGTCAAACAACATTTTCACCGTATCCGTCAAAAACCGGGCAAACCGCTGTTTTTCGGTACCCACGAGCAGAAACTGGTTTTTGGGCTGCCAGGTAATCCCTCCTCCGCCTTGACCTGCTTTTACCTCTATGTTGCAGCGGCATTGGAGCGCATGATGCAGCTGCCCGAACGCAACCGTTGTATCAAGACACATACCACCCGCGCTTATAGCAAAAAAACCGGCTTGACCCATTTCCTAAAAGCGCACTATGATGGGCATGCCGTCGAACCCCTGCATGCACAAGAGTCTTATCGACTGCAATCTTATGCCCAGGCCAACTGCCTTTTGATTCTGGAGGAGGATTCGGAAGGCTGTGCGGCGGGCGACGAAGTTTTTATCCATCTTTTAACCTAAGGAACCATGCATTTTGAGCTCTTCTACCTTTTTCTATTTATTCTCGCTTTCCTTTATGCAGCCGTTGGGCATGGCGGTGCCAGCGGTTATTTGGCCCTGATGGCCCTGTATGGTATTGCACCACAGGAGATGAAACCTACAGCGTTGGTGCTTAATCTTTTTGTTTCGCTGACCTCTTTTATACAGTATTACAGAGGTCATTATTTTAAACGTAATCTGTTTCTGATGGTGGCTGTTGCTTCGGTACCTATGGCTTTCATTGGGGGAATGATCACTTTGGAGGATCATCTCTACAAACGTTTACTGGGCCTACTGCTGCTCTTTCCGATCGTTCGGTTTTTCTTTTTCCGAAGTCCGACCGAAGATGAATTAAAACCTTACAACAACCTTGGCGCACTGGCAATCGGTGCTGTTGTTGGCTTATTATCCGGCATGATCGGTATTGGTGGCGGGATTATTCTATCTCCCTTTTTGATCCTGCTCAAGTGGACCGATCAAAAACAGACTGCAGCAATCAGTGCTGCATTTATTTTTGTAAATTCATTGTCGGGACTTGGAGGTATGCTCACACAGGGTATCTCATTTAATGCACATATGTGGGCTTATGTCGCTGTGGCATTCATTGGTGGCTTATTGGGCGCATATCTGGGGTCAAAAAAATTAAATCAAGATGTATTAAAATATGTGCTTGCTACCGTGCTTCTGGTAGCAGCTTATAAATTATTGTTTACAACAGCTTAATTCATGGTATGAAAATAACGTTTGCAACTCTCATTTTATCCTTTTTGTGTATTGTACTCTACGCGCAACAACCAACAGGTCTTGTTATTACCGTTTTGGGAAAGCAACAGGCCAGCATGAGCCTGGACCAGATCAAACAGGTTCCCGGACATACAGTGGTGGATAGCCTCCGGATCTATAATCATACTGGGGCTTATCGTTCTACCCTCAAAAATATCCAGGGACGCTTGCTCAGAGATCTGTTAAAGGAAATTCCTTTTGGAGCTGACTCGCCGAAGATACTCAGTGAATACTACCTGGTCTGTGAGGCCAATGATGGCTATAAAGTTGTATTTTCATGGAACGAGTTGTTCAACACGGCAATTGGTGATCAGACCATATTGGTGACCAATATTGAACAGGCCAGCAATGGTAAAGAAAAAGATCCTTTTGCTTTGCTTTCGGCCGCAGACCTTGCCACAGGCAGGCGCTATGTAAAAGGCTTGCGTTATATACACATTAGACGTATCGGACAATGAGAGTTCAGGTAAAGACATTTGGAGCTTTGACAGACATTCTGGAGAAGGAATTTTATACCACAGCAGCTGATACCGAAGAGCTCCTGACGGTATTATCCAGTCAGCATACAGCACTTAGCCATCGTAAACTACTGATTGCTGTCAATAATACAATTATCAACAAACCTGTCGTGTTGCAGGAAAATGATGTCGTGGCGCTGATGCCACCTTATTCAGGAGGATAAACATGCGGAATGAGCGTTATGCAAGACATTATATGCTACAAGGCTTCGGCGAAGCAGGTCAGCAAAAATTACAGGCAGCACGTCTGCTTGTCGTTGGTGCCGGAGGGTTGGGCTGCCCGGTCCTACAGTACCTCGCCGCTGCCGGAGTTGGGCACATCGGTATTATAGATGATGATCGGATTGATCTGAGCAATCTGCATCGACAGGTGTTATACGATACAGCTGATATTGGTCAGGCCAAAGCTGAGGTCGCTGCCCGTAAACTGGGGCTGCAGAACCCTGATATCGACCTTAAGTATTGGGTGGAACAACTGAAGCCTACAAATGCTGCTGGCCTGCTTCAATCATACGATGTCATCCTGGATTGTACAGATAATTTCGCGGCGCGCTATTTATTATGCGATGTCTGTAGTCTCCTGGATAAGCCATTGATTTTTGGCGCTATCTATCAATATGAAGGTCAGCTCGCTGTATTCAACGTACCCGATGGTCAAGGGATCAAGACAAGCTACCGGCATTTATTCCCACAACCTCCAAGTCCATTAGAAGCGCCAGACTGCAATGCTGCCGGTGTTCTGGGCGTGCTACCCGGTATGATCGGAATCTTACAAGCAACAGAAGCCATCAAATTATTGACGGGTATTGGTGTTGTTTTGATAAATAAGTTAATGACTGTCAATTTACTCGATCATAGTACTTTTACCTTTGATGTACCTCCTGCTGCCCCCGAAAGCGGCAGTTATCCCCAAACACTGGACGCATTAAAAGATTTCGATTATATCAATTCTTGTACTTCGGCAACTGGACAGATACAGGTCATCACAGCTGCAGAACTTATTACGGATTGGCATGCCACAGATCTGTTGCTTGTCGATGTACGAGAGATCGACGAATTGCCACGGCTTCCTGTGCCCCATCTTTCCATTCCGCTTGCAGCATTGCCAGCGCAGTTGGAACAAATCAATAGCGCACGCGTTATCTTTATCTGTCAGAGTGGCAAACGAAGCTTGACGGCGGCCCAGTATTTCCATGAGCAGGCAAACAGCAACCAACAGATTTTTCATGCGGATGGTGGCATAATGGCCTTAAAAAAATATTTAAATGACTAAACAAAAAAACGATATATTTATTCAGGGTCCCATTGCTCCTCAACAGATTGCAGCAACTATTGTACTGCATGGCAGTAAACCCGAAATTGGTGCCCATAGTATCTTTCTAGGACAGATCCGGGCCGATCAGGTGGAAGGAAAGACAGTTAGGTCCATTGACTATAGCATCAATTGGGAACTGGCCTTGTCAAAGATGACCGAGATCCGTGAAGCAGTGTTTGACAAATACTCCTTGACCTGTATGCATGTCTATCATAGTGAGGGGCTGGTAGAGGTCGGTGGGATCTGTTTTTTTGTTTTTACATCTTCAGTACATCGGCAGGCAGCAATGGATGCCTGTGGCGAACTTGTAGAACGTATAAAAAAGGAAATGCCCATCTGGGGCAAAGAAATATTTGAAGACGATACCCATCAATGGAAAACTAATAGATAACATGGTCGATATTACACATAAAAGTGCCACCCTACGGAAGGCTATTGCACAGGCTACGGTAAATGTTTCCTCCGAAAATACCATCAGGCTGATCGAGCAAAAGCAGGTTCCTAAAGGGGATATATTTGAATTTGCACGTGCTTCAGCGCTACTCGCCATAAAAAAAACGGGCGATATGATTCCGGACTGTCATCCTTTACCAGTCGAGTATGCCGCCATTCGCTATTCCTTAGTAGGGTTACAGATCCGTATTGAGGTCGAAGTACATACGATTTACAAAACTGGTGTGGAAGTCGAGGCCATGCATGGCGCTTCGGTTGCAGCCCTAGTTATCTATGATATGCTGAAACCTGTGGACAAGCAGGTGGAAATCGGCGGTATCCGCTTGCTGGAGAAACGTGGTGGTAAGAGCAATGAATCCCTTCCTTGGATTGGGCAGCTCAAAGCCGCAGTCGTGGTCTGTAGCGATTCTGTTGCCAAGGGCCACAAGCAAGACGTTTCGGGCAAGCTTCTGTTCGAACTTCTTGAACAACAAGGTTTACGTGATATCGCCTATGCGGTGGTTGCCGATGAATCTGTGGCAATAGAGGAGCGTGTGGAACATTATCAGCAAACAGGAATAGACCTCCTGGTTTTTACGGGAGGGACAGGTCTCTCGGACCGCGATATAACGCCTGATACCGTGGCCCCATATATAACTAGGCATATACCCGGTATTATGGAGACGGCACGGCAGTATGGACAACAACGAGTCAGGACGGCCATGCTCTCCAGAGGCATTTCTGGCTTTGCCGACCGTATGTTGATACTTACGCTGCCTGGATCGCCCAATGGTGTACGTGAGAGCATTGCAGCACTTTTTCCGCATGTTCTCCATGTTTTTCAGGTGCGGGAAAATACAGGACATTAATCCGTATTTCTCAATTTTTGAACATGCTGTTTAACCCGTTCGATCGTTTGGTGGATTTCCGCTTCACTGCTGAACCGGCCCAGGCTGAAGCGAATGGAAGATAGCGCGTCGAGATCTGGGATCCCCATAGCTTTGAGCACATGTGAAGGACGTGAAGTTACCGCCGAACAAGCCGAACCGCTTGACACAGCGATTGCCCCCAGCCGCACGATAAGTTGTTCGGAAAGCGCACCGGGAAAACAAAGATTTGTTGTATTATAAAGTCTATCGATAGGGCTACCATTTCGGAATGCCCGATCGATAGACAGTAGTTCGGTCTCCAGCAGATCTCTTAACTGAGCGATTCGCTGTTGCTCATGCTGCAATCCATTTACCGCAATCCTTAGGGCTGCAGCCATTCCGATAATCCCCGTCGTGTTGACTGTACCACCACGCCATCCCTGTTGCTGCCCACCACCCTGGATCAGCGGCAATAGCATATTTTTTGCTTGATCAGCAATATAAAGCCCTCCAATTCCCTTTGGGCCATAAAATTTATGGGCCGAAAATGCCAGTAAATCAACAGCGAGCTCCCTGAGGTCGACGGGCATTTTGCCCACTGCCTGAGTTGCATCACATAAGACCAATGCATTGCGCTGATGGGCAATTTCAGTGATTTTCTTTACGGGTAGTATAACACCCGTTTCGTTATTCACTAGCATGCAGCAGACCAATGCGGTGTCTTCGCGGATGGTTTCCGCCAGCAAAGTCAGATCAGTCATCCCCAATTCGTCTACAGTAAGATAAGAGATCTCAAATCCCATCCGCTCCATAAAAGCGCAGGTTTCCAATACCGCCTTATGTTCGGTGGCGATGCAGACGATATGTTTCCGCGGAGAAAATTGCTGTCCTTGGATTGCCAGATTGATTGCTTCAGTAGCACCGGAAGTGTAGATAATATTTTTTGTTTGTGCACCCAATGCGCTTGCTATTTCCGCCATTGCCTGTTCGATGGCATCTTGTACGGTCAGTCCAAAAAGATGTGTACTACTTGGATTCGCGTAACTGATCCCGAAAAATGGAAGCATTTCATGCAGTACCCGCTCGTCGACCGGTGTTGTTGCATTATAATCGAGGTAGATAAAATTTGAATTGGTATCGTCCATGTAATCCCTTGTTTTTTTAATTTCTCCTGCTATGCAGCTATAAATATAACCTACCAAAATCGAGTAACCGTAGAGAAATCCAATGATATACAAAGGTAAGTATTCACATCGAAAGCTTCTCACCTGATTTATTTAGCTTGTAAGCTGGTACAACAATTAAGCATCGGCATCTACTTCGGTATCGGTATGCCTAAGCAGGAACTTGTATTCCGCTAGATATTCATATGCTAGGAACTTTTGGAGGGCAATATGCGTCTGAAACAGATAGAAAGTCATACAATGATCGAGATTTCTTTTTAATAACAGTCGGTTAATTAACTTTCTGTTTCAAAGTTAATTGTGATAAAAGAAGTTTTTAATGTGAACGTAAAGGTCAAGAATGAATGCGTTTCGAAAATAAAACATAAAATATGTTATATATCAATATTTTATACCTATACTTGTAACATAATCAGGCTCCGCCTTTGCTTTTCTGAAATCGTCAAAGTATCACTTTCCGTTCAGTTTTTGCATTTCCAGAAGCTAATTTTGTTGCCAAAATAATAGGTGAAGTACCTTTTTTGAACTTGCATAAATTCAAGCCCATTAAAATACAAAACATCATTTTCTTGCGAACAAATAGATTTACCATTGCAGGGATAGCAGTATCTTGTCAATGAGTTTAATAATGAATAATTTAATACTAATATATAATACAATGCAAGAAGGAACAGTAAAATTCTTTAACCAGACAAAAGGTTTCGGTTTTATTACACCAGCTGATGGTGGTGAAGACATTTTCGTACATGTTACCGGTCTAATCAATGAAGTACGCGAAAATGATAGCGTAACATTTGATGTAGAAAACGGAAAAAAGGGCATTAACGCGACCAATGTACGTATCGCTTAATTAAGTAGAATACTCAATCTCGAAGTTGCATGGCGCATCTTCTAAGAAAGTGTAACAGATTACTGTTGCACTTTTTTTTGTTCCTCTCCTTATCAAGTTATCGACTGTTTCCGAGCTCCTTTTAAGCTGTCCCTCAAATCCAGTAATTCACGAAATTCTAACGAATCCCTGATAGAGCCTATCAGGGATTATAGCTAATGAACAAGGACTGATCTTCGTGGTACTACACCTCATAGTACTTCGTATTTTTTCAAAATCAAAATATTACAAATCACCTCCGCAATTCCATATGGGCAATTTTGATTTTGTTGCGAATTTTACCTGTGGTTAAACTTGTCGTAGCATACGTTGCTGACAGGATTGCCTTCAACTGTTTTAGCGGAAATATCTCATGAATAAAAATGATATAAAAAACACGAATCTCCTTTGGAAGTCCATAGCGGATACGAGGTCTCTTTTATTGACTAGAAAAATAAGACAGCTCAGAGTTTCAGATCTTATTTCAGCGCTGAATCTCTCTAGGAGCAAGTTCTTTCGTTTCTTTGGAAATATGAATATTATCTTGGAATTAGTCATTTCAGAAGAACTTGAGTGCAGTTATGATCTTATTGCCCGTAATCTTTTGGCTGGCTTGGACAACCCACATCTGATAGCCGAACTCAATCTGCTTCGGGCAATCTATCTAAGAAAGAACAGCATACTTTATAATTATTATAAGGGCATATTATCCCTGCCCAACAGATATGCGACATTAATACAGGCTATCGCAGCAAAGGAGCAGCAATTGTATATGAATATATTATCAAAACAAAGAAACCATATGGCAAAAGATTACAGTCACATTAAACTATTGCCTCTGTTTCAAAATAGGACAATTAACCAATAGTCACCAGCATAGCATATCAGTAAATTTCACAACTCTTACCCGAAATACCATAGTAATTCCCCGGTAGGTAATCAGGAAATTTGTAAGACTAAAATAAATTCAAGATGAAAAATGTAGAATTGAGCATACCAGATATGCAGAGCACACACTGTCAAACAAGAGTGAACGCTGTGGTTAACGAGTTTGAGGATATCAAAATCGAAAGATTGGAAGCTGGAAGACTTACTGTTTTAATTGAACGTAATGAAATTGAAGAACAACTGGTATCCGCGATCACGCGCGCAGGTTACAACGTAACACCTGAGCGTAGTGAAAAATCTTCAAGTTGTTCAACAGGCTGTTGCGGATAATGCGCAATAATGCAGAGAAGCCAGCCATCTGCTTCTCTGCATTATTGGTAGGAATACCTGCAAAAAGTCCCCTTTTATAAAATAGCTATGATAAATATGTACAATTCAGATGAATGCCCGGATATGATAACGAAAGTTTATCGTTTGGCGGAGCAGATTATTCAATCGCAGTTGGAAACTGGAAAATCCGTCCAATTTGCGCTGGAACTTAGCAACGAACTAAAAACAGATTATCAGGAATTGAACAATCTATTCCTCGCCCGATGTCATATGAGTCTGGAGGTAATTTTCCTAAAACAGATTGTCGAGAAGGTAAAAGAGTTGCTTGTGTATACCGAACAGCCATTGTCACAGATCGCAAATGCACTAGGTTATGAAAAATCAAGTGACCTATCGGAACAGTTGATGCGCTATACCGGCTTAACATCGGCTCACTTCAAACGTATCCGAAAAATCAAACTGGAAAACATCAGGCGACAACAGAAAAAAATATAAGGGGTTGGCACTTACAATTATTGTCAGAAAAGGAATCGTGGAATGAAAAAATATACTTGGCGTACACATAAAGTTGTAAAGGAAACAGAAGACACGGTAACGATATACTTCGATGCAACAGCACATAAGATGACCTACCTGCCCGGGCAGTACCTGAATATCCAGTTTAATATCAACGGTGAATTGCTTATAAGATCTTATTCATTGAGTTCCATCCCTTCCGACAGTTATCCTGCAATTACGGTTAAACGGGTTGAAGGCGGTAAGATGAGTTCTTATATTGTAGATCATGCGGCAAATATCGAAACCTGGGATGTAGAAGGTCCATTTGGAAGTTTTATTTTGGATCAAGAGATCGCAAATCAACAGCAAGTAGTTCTGCTGGCAGGGGGAAGTGGCATTTCACCGCTATTTTCGATGTTGAAGAGTATCGGCAGCACAAAACATACTCCCTTGTTGATCTACAGTAGTAAATCACAGGAAGAAACTATTTTTTGGGATCTATTAACATCACTCGAAGCTGAGCGCAGATTGGACATCTGCTATTCTTTTACAGCACCGGGATTTGTCTCAACAAAAATGAATCATATCCCAGGGAGGTTTTCTTTACTTGTGCTCCGGTCAGTGATCAAAAGGCTTGTCGCAGCAATTAATGATACACATTATTATATCTGTGGTCCCGTTGCGCTGATGGACCTTTACAGGGATGCCCTGATAGGCCTGAAAATTCCCGAAGAAAATATCCATATGGAATATTTCAATGCGACAGCTACAGATCTGGCTGATTTTGAAACAGCAGACAGCACAAATGAGGTAATCGTAACACACTACGAGGACAGCTATGTGGACGATGAAGTACAAACATTCGAATGTACGACACTTGTGGAGGTTAAACCACGGCAATCGTTATTGGAGGCGATGAAAATACATGCTATTAACGTAGCAAGTTCTTGCAACAATGGAACTTGTGGAACCTGTTGGGCGGTCAAAACAACAGGTATAATTCGTATGCACCGTCATGACGCATTACCCCCAGAGGATATTGCAGCGGGAATAGTTTTGCTCTGTCAAAGTTACCCCTTAACTGGGGATGTATGTGTTACTTTGCAGTAACACATACAGTTCAGAAATTTTCCTTCAACAGTTCCTTTAGATTTCGATGCTCCAGACATAGATCGGCATACATCGTTTTTAAGGTATTGTTCTCTTTGTTCAAATTCACCAATACGACCAGTATATCCATCGCGACATCTTTATATTTATCTTTCAGTTCGTAAATCGTGGCGCCGTACACGCCATATTTATCAAAAAGCTCCACGCCACTTTTTCCTAAATTATAGTCTTTCAGTACCTTGCTGATCTGATGTTCATTACTTGCTTTGTTCTTCATCTTGCTAACGTATTATCTGTTACAAAATTCAGAAAGATCGACAGCCTTAGCTATATACTTTTCCCCCTTAATTTTATGATATTTAATGCTACCACAGAAAATAACCTAAAATTTCGCAAATCTAAGCCGGAATATCATATAATCATATTTGACACAAATGCTGAATTTTATCCGAATATAAAAGAGGGACAAATACATGATGAAAACTAGGACTCTGTTAATAAAAGGAATGGTGTGCAATAGATGTGTGTATGTACTTGAAAGGGAAATGACAACGCTGGGTTTTGAGGTATTGGACATTATGCTTGGGCAAGTCATCCTAAAGGCGACGGATGATTTTCCTCAAAAGATGAATACAATGGAACTGATGCTGAAAGGAAACGGTTTCGAATTGCTTTATGAAAAGAAACAGAAGATAATCAATGGTATAAAAGCGTATGTTGAAAAAGGGATCGATATGCAATTGGCAAGTGGAGTTCCCACTCGGTTTACGGCCCTGATCAGCGATCAGCTAAACAAGAATTACGATACCTTGAGTACCCTGTTTTCGTCGACTGAGGGAATAACACTTGAAAAGTATATTATTTTTAGGAAACTCGAAAAGGTAAAACAGTTGTTGACTTACACCGAAATGTCCCTGACGGAAATTGCCTACGCCTTGGGCTACAGCAGTCAGGCATACCTATCCAACCAACTAAAAAAATACACGGGCTTCACATCAAGCCATTTTAAACAGGCTAAACAGGACAGAAAACCAACAGAGCTACTGAAATAACAGTAGCTCTTCTTGTTTATACCCCCACTTCGTATTTAACCCTTCCAGAACAAATGAACCTTAGCATCTGATGTTACGGGCTTCGTGCGCAATGTTTATCAACATCGACCAACATCCTCGCAGCATTAGTGTTGTGGGGAGACCATATAACCCTTTTCCTGTTCATTTAACAATCCAGAGATAAAAGAACCTGACTCTCTGATGTTACGGATTTTGGATACAATACCTTTCAGTATCTACCGATATTCTCGTCGTTATTAGCGCCGCCGGAAAAATCAGTAAATCTTATAAATCGAATAAGGAGTTGCATACGCTGCGCCTGCGCGAGTATCGTCAATTTTGTATTCGGATAAACGATCTGGACACAATGTCCGAAAAATTCCAATAATCAATTTATAAAAATAGTAACGTTTAATCATTTATTGCAAATAATAAAAAGCAAGACCATGTTATACAAATCAACAAAATCCAGGACGGGTATGTTAGTTCCCCTACTTGGTATCATACTTATTGCCTGTGAAAACAAGCCTGAAAAACCAGCCGCCGCACCTACCAGCATCAAGGCTGATGACGCACGGTTACCTGTCGATATATTGATTGCACAGGAGGAGGAACTTCATCACGATGAGACCGCCATAGGAACCATGATGCCTTATCGGGAAGTGTCCATTGTCGGCGAACTACCACAAAGAATTACCCGTGTCGCATTTCAGGACGGTAGCTACGTGGAGCAGGGAGCCATACTCTATATACTGAATGATACCGATATCAGGGCACGTCTTAATCAGATCGGAGCTGAATTGGAACTCGCAAAACTGAATAAAGAACGGTTACAGAACCTGTTGAAAACCGAAACGATAAAACAACAGGAATACGATGAAGCACTTATGCGCTTTCGTTTCTTAACCGCCCAGCAGGAACTGCTTCGTGTAGAACTGGCCAAGACTATCATCAGAGCTCCTTTTTCTGGAAAAATAGGCATTTCAAAAGTGCATGTGGGCGCCTATGTCATCCCGGGTGCCGTGCTGGTTACCCTGCAGGATCAAATCAGCCTCAAGATTAACTTTTCTATTTCTGAGAAACACCTGCCTTTGATCAATAATGGGACAAAAGTCCGCTTCACAACAGCACTATCCGCAGAGCAACTTGAGGCGACGGTACTCGCTACGGAGCCGGGACTGGATGCTTCGGGCCGAAGCCTAGAAGTTCAGGCGCGCGTGGATAATTCCGATAAAAAAATCCGGCCAGGTATGTCGGCCAAAATACATTTTGGTAGCAGCGACAAAGGTGCTAAAGGTGTCAAAATACCGACAGAGGCCCTCATGCCCTGGGATGGCGGATACAATGCATTTGTTATCGCCGATGGCAAAGCGAAGCCCGTTGCAGTTACCATCAGTAACCGAACGGAAGCCGATGCCGTTATCACATCCGGTCTGAGTACTGGTGACAGTGTTATCGTTTCCAATATGTTACGTATTACGGATGGTACACCCGTAAAAGCTATTATTCCAACTAAATAAGATGCCATGAGTATATCGTCACTAAGTATAAAAAAGCCCGTATTGGCTGGAGTATTTTCTCTTTTGTTGGTTATATTGGGAATTGTCGGATGGAAACAGTTGGGGGTGCGGGAGTTTCCACTCACCGAACCTCCGGTCATCTCCGTGATTACCTTCTACCCCGGTGCGAGCCCTGATGTCATCGCATCCAAACTTACGCGCCCTATGGAGGAGTCTATCGCCGAAGCCGGTGGTATCCGGACGATCTCTTCGGAATCGCGTGAACAGGTCAGTGTTATCTCGGTCGAATTTAACCGTGAGACTGACATTGAGGACGCATTAAATGATGTCAGAGACAAAGTCGCTAAATCCCGGAAGCAGCTGCCAGCAGATGTAGATCCACCTATTGTTCAGAAAGCATCCTCCGCAGACAACCTGGTCGCCTTTCTTGAAGTTGAAAGTGATACAAAAGATATCAAAGAGGTCAGTCATATTGCCTCCACGGTTATCAAAGACAGGATGCAATCCATTCCAGGAATCAATAACGTCGCTATTGTCGGGGAGCATAAATATGCCATGCGACTCCGGTTTGACCCGATTAAATTAGCTTCCTATCAGCTTAGCCCCGAAGATGTCCGACAGGCCCTGCTCAGAGAAAATATTGATCTACCCTCGGGGCGCATCGAAGGTGATCAGAGTGAATTGAGTATACGAACGCTTGGACGACTCAACAGTGCTGCAGATTTTAATGAGATGCTTATCAAAAAAGTCGGCAACAGTGTTATCAAACTGAAGGATATTGGTGTAGCAGAACTCGGTGAAATGAACGAACGTACCGCTATTATCAACGAGACGGGAAATCTGAATCGTATCGGTATCGGGGTAGCGATCCAGATTCAACGCGATGCCAATGCCATAGAGGTTGTGGACGAATTTTATAAACGCCTGGCACAACTCAAAAAAGATATACCTTCCGATTACCGCCTTATTGTAGGATTTGATTTCACGCGTTCCGTCCGTGAATCCATCAAAGAGGTTGAAGAAACCCTATTTATCGCATTTGGATTGGTCGTGCTTATTATTTTCCTTTTCCTTCGGGATTGGCGTTCGACCATTATTCCGGTATTGGCCATACCGGTATCTATCTTATCTGCATTTTTCATTATGTATATTGCTGGTTTTTCCATCAATGTGCTCACATTGCTAGGGCTCGTACTTGCAATAGGACTTGTGGTCGATGATGCTATCGTGGTACTTGAAAACATCTACAAGAAAATTGAGGAAGGGATGTCCCCGATACAGGCCGCATTTAAAGGTTCCAAAGAAATCTACTTTGCCGTAATTTCAACCACCATTACCTTGGCAGCGGTATTCTTGCCAATTGTATTTATGGGCGGTATCAGCGGTCAGCTTTTTCTTGAGTTTGCCGTTGTAGTTTCCGGATCTGTCTTGGTTTCCGCTTTCGTGGCCCTGACACTGACGCCCATGCTGAGCGCTTATTTTCTCAAAAAGAAAGCCGGTCCAGGTTGGTTCTATCGAGTGACCGAACCTTTTTTTGTCCGCTTAAATAACGGCTATACGCAATTGCTGGTTCTTTTCATGAAAGTACGCTGGCTCGCCTGGGTGTTTCTGATTGTTACGACAGGACTGATTTACTTCGTCGGTAAACAATTGCCATCGGAACTTGCACCCGTAGAAGACCGCTCCAATATGAATCTGATTGCTGTAGCCCCCGAAGGAGTTTCTTTTGAGTACATGAAAAAGAATATGATCGAGGTCGGTAAGTATGTAAACGATTCCACCGATGGCTTGTACCAGACCTATTCCATGGTGGCCATTTCCTTTATCCCTGCTCCCGCTCCGGTTAATGTTGCGGTGCAAAGTATCTACCTGAAAGACCCGAAAGAAAGGAAAAAGTCTATCCAGGACCTGTACAACCAATATGGTGCTGCCTCAGGTAATTTCCGGGGGTTCCTTCTATTTCCCTATCTTCCCCCAACCATAGGTACCCGGTATGGCGGTGGTATGCCAGTCCAGTTTGTGTTACAGGCACAAAACCTGGATAGTCTGACCGCTGTCTTACCTAAATTTTTGGGTGCGGTACGTCAGAGCAAAAAACTGATGTTTGCCGATTCGGATCTTAAAATAAACAAACCAGAGGTAAAAATAACGATAGATCGGGAGAAGGCAGCACTGATGGGTGTATCCATCGAAGAGGTGGCTCGTACCCTACAGCTATCCCTTTCGGGACAACGTTATGGTTATTTCCTGCGCGATGACCGTCAATACGAAGTGATCGGGCAGTTGTCACGCCCTTATAGGAATGATATCAATGACTTAAATGGTATTTATGTCCACTCAACAACAGGTCAGATGATTCCACTGAGTAACCTGATCACCACGAAAGAAGCTGTAAGTCCAGCCGCGATTTACAGATACGATCAATATACCTCTGCTACGATATCCGCAGCACCCATGCCGGGTGTAAGCCTTGCTGAAGCTATCCAAGAGATCGAAAAGATAAAAACCGAAGTGCTGGGGGAGAATTTTAAATCCTCCTTAGCTGGGCAGTCACGCGATTTCAGCGAAAGCCAGGGCAATATCACCTTCACATTAATACTGGCGCTCCTACTCATCTATATGATATTGGCCGCCCAGTTTGAAAGTCTCAGAGACCCGCTCACCATTATGCTTACGGTACCGATGGCAGTAACAGGAGCTATACTGAGCCTGCACTGGTTTGGTCAGAGCTTAAATGTATTTAGCCAAATCGGCATCATTACGCTCGTTGGACTCATTACCAAGAATGGTATTCTAATCGTCGAATTTGCCAATCACCTGAAAGATACCGGACTTTCGAAATACGATGCTGCTATCAGCGCCGCCGAACAACGTTTTCGCCCCATACTGATGACCTCTCTGGCGATGATATTCGGTGCATTGCCCATTGCGCTTACGGTAAATAGTCGTCAGTCCCTGGGCATTGTCATCGCCGGTGGACTTGTGTTCTCAGGTATACTTACGTTATTCATTATTCCTGCCGTCTACTCCTACCTGTCCAGTAATAAGCGCAGGGAAGTCATTGTTGAAGAAGATGGCGAGAGCCTACAAGAAGACGCAACGCACTAATTATCAATTTCAAAGTTTATTACAATGAAAAAAACAATATATACATGCATTACCACGCTGCTGCTGATCTACGGAGGCAAACCACTGCTTGCTCAGGATAAAGCGCTCTCCCTCACTGCTGCATTGGAAATCGCAGAAAAGGGAAATAAAACAGTACAGGCACAGCTATTGGAGGAAATACACGCGACAGCGCTGACAGCGGAGAGCAGAGGAGCTTTATTGCCGACCATTACGGCAAACGTGGCCTATTCCTACTACTTTGACCGGCAAACAATATTTCTACCGGGGTATTTTGCTGGTACAAGCAAACCCGTACAAGATGTTGCTGTTGGGGGAAAAAATGCTTTTAACGGTATGCTCTCCTTGTATCAGCCCATTTTTGCAGCAGATCTCAGCATGCAAAGGAAAACAGCATTTATCAATGAACAGATTGAACTTCAAAAAACAGCTGACCTTAAAAGCAAAGTTGCGCTTCAGGTTTCGGTAAACTATCTTAACATATTGATCATGAACGAGCAGCTAGCTTTACTTCAACAAAGCCTGCTCCGAAATATCAGATCCCTGAATGATGCCCGCTCCTTATTTGCACAGGGCCGGGCGCTGAAATCCGATACGCTGAGGAGTTTTATTGAGGTAGAAAATATCAAGTCATCGGTCTCGTATCTGAAAAACAATACCCATGTTTCGCTCATCGAATTAAAAAGGCTGCTTGGAATAGATGAATCCCAAGGTATTGTATTGAGTGATAAGCTGGAATTTAGCGGCCAGCAGGAAACTTATTTATTGGATGATCTATTGAAAACGGCAGCTCAAAATCGGAAGGACCTTGCTATAAAGCAACTGCTCATTGATCTCCAACAGAAAAAAATGGAAGCCAAAGAGACCGAGCTCATGCCCAAGCTGGCATTAGTAGGTCAGTATCAGGTGCAAGCCCAGGCAGATAATATGCGGTTGGGAGACTATGCCTGGCCCAGAACTTCGTTTTTGGGATTACAGCTGTCTATACCGATTTTCAACGGCAACAGGACCCGATCGCAAATCAATCAAGCGAATATTAAACTAAAACAGGAACAGATACGCTTGGATGATTTTAGAGATGAAATCAAAACCCAACTGGCCGCTATTATCAGCAAATGGAGAGAAGCCATTATGCAATTGGAGATACAGAAAACCACTGTCAGTTCAGCCGAACTGAACTATCAGATGAACGAAGACCGTTTCAAAAATGGCTTAGGTTCGCGCCTTGAGCTGACGGATGCTGACCTAGCGCTGACACAGGCACGGATAAACCGGTTGCGGGCGACTTACAACCTGAGGATGCTCCATACGGAGATGCAACATGCCTTGGGATTGTTGGACCTGCAATCAAAAACAAACTAGTAGATTTTACGAAGACAATTTGAAGAAAACACAATATGAATACGCAAACTATAGAACAACAGGGTAAAACAGTACCCTATCCAAAACGCTGGGCAGCACTTTTCTTACTCTGCACGGCACAGTTTATCGTTATTATGGACACCTCCATTATCGGGGTTGCCCTTCCGGCAATAAAGGCCGATTTGGGCTATTCACAATCCAGTCTGCAATGGATTTTCAACGCTTACGTTATCCTATTTGGCGGCTTCCTACTGCTCGGAGGCCGTTTGTCTGATCTCTTTGGTGCGCGTAAGGTCTTTATGTGGGGATTTGGTATTCTTACCGCGGCATCTCTTTTAGCCGGTATCGCCTGGTCCGAACTGCTGTTGAATATTGGTCGTGGACTACAGGGACTGGGCTCTGCGCTAATTGCTCCTGCCGCCCTGACCCTGGTCATGTCCAAATTTACCGATCCAAAAGAGCTCAATCGCGCTTTCGGATTTTGGGGAGCAGCGGCAGCAGCTGGTGGATCTGCCGGAGTATTTCTCGGTGGTGTCATTACCGAATGGCTTTCCTGGCATTGGATATTTCTGATCAATATCCCCGCAGGGCTTATTGTCCTACTGTTCAGCAAGCGACTGTTGTTTAAGGGCAGCACAAAAAAAGGAAAAATCGACCTTGCCGGAGCAATATTGGCCACCGCCGCACTTGTGTTGATGGTATATACCATTGTGTCGGCAGAACATGTTGGTTGGAATTCCGTACAGACGGTTGTATTGCTGGGTATATCGATCCTATTATTCATTGTGTTTATTATGCTGCAAAAGAAGAAAAGCGATCCACTTGTACCTATGGCTATTTTTAAGGTTCCTAATTTATCCGCGGGTAACCTCATGATGTCCCTATTGGCCGCAGCATGGATACCCTTATGGTTTTTTCTTAACCTTTACTTACAGCAGATCCTGCATTATTCAGCTTTTCATAGCGGTCTGGCCCTGTTACCGATGACCATCGCCATTATGATCCTGATGGTTGGTTTTACAGGAAAGCTGGTCGCTCGCTTTGGATTTAAAACCAATATTATAGCTGGACTGATTATCCTTGCGGGCTCCTTATTTCTATTTAGCACGATTCCAGCAGACGGTTCTTTCCTGAAGGATGTATTGCCAGCCTCTCTATTGGGGGCTTTGGGGATGTCCCTGACCTATATTCCGGGAACGATTGCGTCCATGTCTGGCGCCAAACCGGACGAGATGGGTCTGGCTTCAGGATTGGTGAATACAAGTTATCAGGTCGGATCGGCCCTGGGCTTAGCGATTATCGTTGCTGTTTCGGCCGCGAAAACCAATACCTTGAAAATGACTGGCGCCACAGATGCCGATGCATTAAATGCGGGTTTTCAAACAGCATTTTTCGCGGCCGGAATCCTTTGTATCGCAGCAATTTTAATTGTCATTGGTTCGATCAGAACCATCAAGCAATAGCTGAAAAAAATTGCTATTGCTCCTCCGGACTATAACAGGCTTTCGCGACCGAACGAAAAATAAATAATAGCTTTCGGTTGCGGAGGTTTTTGTTTAAATGTGTAGAACAAAAATAAGGTTATTGATGTTGTCATCTTAGGAAAAGAAAAGACCCCGCGTCAGCAGCTTATACCCAACGGAAATGGATCTTCAACGTATAATTTAACTTGATTATTATTAAAATTTAAAAATATGGCAACAGTCAATGTTTATTTAACCTTTAACGGAAATTGTAAGGAAGCCTTTGATTTCTATAAATCTGTATTTGGCGGAGACTTTCCTTTTGTTGGCCGATTCGGAGATATGCCCTCAGGTGATGAAAACCCTATTGCCGACGAGGATAAAGACCGAATTATGCATATCAATCTCCCGATCAGTAAAGAAACGATTTTAATGGGAAGTGATACGACCCGCGAATGGGCCGCGGATTACAAACAGGGAAACAATTTTTCCATTTCTGTAAATGCGGAAAGCAGAACGGAAGCGGACCACATTTTCAGTGGGCTTTCCGCCGGTGGAATGGTAACCATGCCAATGGAAAATACATTCTGGGGTGCATATTTCGGCATGTTTGTCGATCAGTTTGGGATTAGCTGGATGATAAATTATGACGATCCAGCTAAAATGCAGCATCAATAATCTAACGCAATAACCCCATTCATTACACGGATTATTTGTCAAACCAAATGATCCGTTTTTTCTTCCTTATCATCGTAATGTTCGCATATTCTAGAAACCATTGCTATTGAAGCAAATAATCACCATCTTATTGCCTCAACAGATGCTGTTGTATTTTGTTATAAATTTACTTAGTGATGGAATAATAAATAGTGCTATTGTATAACAGATCTTTGTATAGTTAGACATTTAGCCTGGCAGCTATGTTTATCTTGATCATTAAAAAAGCCCGACAAAACAAAAAAGGCAATATCGCCCTGATTATTGTTGCTTCGCGGTTTTATTATTGTCAAACGCGTAAGTTCCGAAAGGATAGGCTACTTGCTTGTCATCCAACAAGGTAAGCTCCGCTATAAAATCACCATTCGTCACATACTTGCTTATTTTAAAATGATACGTTTTAATTTGCGGTAATGCGGTAATTTCGAATGCTGGCTCATTGGGATTTCTGACAGAACTCATTGCATATAGCGAAAACTGTACTTCTTTTTCACCTATTGAAACTCGACTACGTCCAAATGCGTCTTTTGATTCAAAGAAAACGATGGAAACTTCGTTTTTCCTGCTAACTCGGTAAATTCCATTTGTCGTCATGGTACTAAGACCAATGCTTGGAGTATACCGGTTATATGTCATTTGAATACTGTCTTTATCCAAAAAATGTAAATAGACATCATCGGAAAAGATAATCCCGCCACGTTTATTTATTACATGGCTTTTACCGACATACCACACTTCCCCTTTCAGATCTGAGCTATTTACAAACTCATTTGTGTCGGACGTATTTTGTCCACTACACCTAATAAACGGAACAATTGCAAGCAATATTAAGCATTTTTTCATCTCTGGATGATTTGATTTTTCATGCTATTATTATGGTCTTATTTTAAACAACAGGGCCATAACCAAAATAACAGAAAATATTGTGGAAAATACAAACAATATATCGTACAGCCATGATCCCTGCGGATAGAAACTATCGTTAGCCAGAAAAAACTTTTGCTGTTTGGGGTCCTTTGGGTTATAAAACAATAGGCATTCTTTAGCTACATTTTTTTGAGTTGCTCTGTCTAACAATTCAACCCGCATTTCTTCAAAACGTCGCGTCCCAATAATGGGGAAAAATGAATACAACTTTGCTGCTTTATCTATTTTTTGTGAATACGAATGTTCATCGGCAGTAAACTGGTATTCCAAATCGACGTACGCGTATTTATTTTTCCCGCGTTGAATGTCAGCTGTAAGGTTTAGGATAGAAGGCGTTACCGCAATCCAGTTCGGATGCGTGACCATAAACTCTTTCCGCTCCAGATGCGGACTTACGGAAAAGACACTAATCACTATACTATAAACAACGATTAGCAAAATGACCGATGCGGTGAGTTTGCTCATTTGTATTGTTACACGTTTTCCATTGACATCATAGCGAACCTTCTCGCTGCCATCTTGATTGCTTAATTTGCTGACAATTATTTTTGTCAATGGAAAATAGAGCACGGAAGAACATATCAAGGCATAGAGCAGATAACGGTAACTGTTGAATACAAAAACGAATACAACGATGAAGGCGGCAACCACTAACCATTGAATGCATGTCCAAATTATTTTCATCTATATAAATTTTCGAAATAAAAATAAGGGATTCGACAATATCAGTAACCTCCTATTTAAAATCCGTCAACAGAAAATTACGATTCGTTGGACAATTGGAAAGAAACGCTAACACTTATATCATGATTTCTACTACCATTTTCTCCATACTTAAATCTACAATACTGTGTTTCAGCATTCGGTTGTTGGACGATAGATAAATAATATAGATAACGCTAGCCCTCTATTTATAGGAATTCATCTTTCTTGTTTAGAATAATTACTAATAATACTGTACTTTTGTGCCATCATCATACTTTATCGAAAGCAATGGCAAATAAGACGACCAATAAAACCAGTCTAAAAAAAGTATTTCAACAACTACATCTTTATATCGGATTACTTTTTGGCCTCATTTTTTTGACCGTTTGTGTTACAGGTATGCTCCTCAGTTTTGAGAAAGAACTGACGCCTTTGCTATGGCCTAAAGAACAGCGAGTTGTTGTCCTAGACAATCGCTTACCTCTTGATGCGATTGTATCAAAGGCAAGAAATATTTTTCCGAATAAAAGGCTTTTTCGTGTTGAAATTCCCGCCGATCCCTCAAGGAGTTATCGGGTTCAATATGGTTCAAAAAAAGAAAAATATTGGTATGCCTATATCAGCCCCTATACGGGTGAAGTCTTGTCTAAAGGAGCACAGGCGGGGCGTTTTTTTCAGAAAGTATTGGACATCCATCGCTTTCTTTTGATCGACAAAATTGGAGCTACCATTACGGGGATTTCGGCCATTGCGACCTTATTTCTCGCGATAAGCGGGATTTATCTATGGTGGCCCAAAAATAAAAAGCTCCTAAAGCAACGTCTTAAAATTGGCCTATCTGGTTCCACTAAAAGAAAAGTATGGGATTTTCACGCTGTAGGGGGATTCTATGCGACATTCTTCCTCCTTATTTTTACCCTAACTGGTTTAACCTGGAGCTTTGACTGGTACAATAGGCAGTTTTTTAGACTATTTGGAGCAGATACCAAGACGGTAAAAGAAAAAGTAAAAAATCCAACATCTGAAATTCCTGTTGTTTTTTCGCCGCTTGAGACAATGTATCAGCAGATTAACAACCTTTATCCTAATCCGGGAAATATACTAATGACATTTCCGGATCAAGGAAATCTAGCTTTTTCATTGACAAAAGAATCTTTTGCTGGCACACTGTTGCAGATCAATCAGGCCTATTTCGACAGCAGATCTGGAAAGCTGATTAAAAACAACCCCATGAACAAGTTGCCTTTGGCTGAACAAATGCGAAAGATGGTCAAGCCCATCCACGTTGGTTCGGTATTTGGCCTTCCCTCAAAAATTATCGTGTTTCTGGCGGTTAGTCTAGCGGCCAGCCTCCCCATAACCGGTCTTTGGATATGGTTCAACAAGAGCGGTAAAAAGACGACCCCCAGAAAAAAGAGAAGGCTTAAAGGTCAAACTGCACCCCTAAATTTGCCATAGTTCCAGTTCCTTTGATGTAATAGCGTCCTTCATTGGTTGCACCACGTACTTCGGCATGGATGGGATAGTAATCAGCATTGAATAAATTGTTGATGGAGAATGAAAAGGTAAACTTCTGGTATTTGTATCGCGTTTGGAAATCAACAAGATTATAACCGGAAATCGGGTATTTTCCATAATTATATTCTGCCGCAGGAAATACGTCCCGTCCACCCAAATGAAGGTATTGCAAATACACATTCCATTGGTCTGTTAATTTGAAATCTGCATTTAGATTAATCTTGAACGGAGAAATAATGGAGTTGTCCAATTTATCTTTGTAGTTGCCTTCATTCTTCAGATCCTGACGTCCATCCATATAACCAAGCACAGTACCTAATGATAGCCATCGGACGGGTTTTACGTTTCCGACAAATTCCACACCATAAATACGTTGTGGTACTTGGCTCAGTTCGTAATTGCCCGGTGTGGAAGTCTCAGCAAAAGTGGTCCCTTTCTTGGACGTACTATAATACCCTGTCACTTGGTAGTCCCATATATCCATCTTGCCATTTACACCCAGTTCGAAATTATTGACCACAACAGGCTTAGGATCTATTTGGCTCAATGGCACACCATTGCGCAGAATAAGTCCGACATCACCAATGGAATATCCTTGCGAGAAGGAAGCAAAAGGTTGCGCATAACTATACTTATTGTACCGCGTAGCGATATTAAATACAAAGGCATCTGAATTATTATTTTCACCAGCAGTTAGCTTGCCATTTTTGGTCAGATCGCCTACCTTAAATCGGATATTTTCATAACGTACCCCGCCTTTTAAAATCCAGTCAGCACCGATGTTCAATTTACTCTGCAGGTAAAAGGCGATATTGTTCATATTCATATCTGGTGTAACCAGATCATCTTTCATGGTTTTCTGCACAGTATGATCCTTCAAAAAGTCAGCACCGTAGATCAGAGACATATTGGTTGATGTCCCCAGCTGAAAAGGTGTATTAAAATTTAACCTTACTCCTTTGTGGTCAGAATAATTTTGGTTGTAGGTTTCAAACACCGTATTCATATCTTCATAGTATAAGCTTAAATTTGCTGCCGTCTTTCCATATTGACCATCATACTTTAAATGAAATGCCTTGTTATAAGGGGTGCCACCGTTAATGACGGTATCCGAAGGGATACCAATAGCAGGTGACTTGCCAAAATCGCCCTTGGTACCGACATATTTACTATCTTGCAAACTACGATAATAATTGCCCATAAATTCGACACGATGATCGGGGGCTATTTGATAGCCAATTTTGGCAAGGACGTTATAAGAATCTGTCTCACCCAGTCCATAGAATGGACTGGCAACCGCCCCATCGGAGCTCCGAACCACTCCGGTACGCCCAGCTTTACCCTGAATAACATAATCCCATTTGTCTAACTGCCCTGAAAATACCTGCGCAATATTATAGCCATAAGTTTCGCTCGGTTTTACCAGACTCATTGAATTATTGAGATAGGTTGATGAACTCAGTTTTTTACCTCGCTGCGGTTTTTTGGTAATGTAGTTTATCACACCTCCCGCGGCTCCGTTACCATACATCGCTGTAGCACCATTAATAACCTCGATATGATCGATTGCACTGACATCGATCGTCCGCAAGTCACGCCCACCATTACGTAAAGGTGTAGACTGTGGAATACCGTCAATCAATACCAAAAAATTGCGCCCACGAATTTTTGCTATAAAGTTATTTTGGCTTTCTTCACTGGGTGAAATGCTGGGCACCTTCTGCATCAAGATGGATGGTAGGTTATCGTTGATCTGTCGTTGCTGATCGAGCGCCTTACCACCAATATAGGTGATCGATGAGGGTACTTCATCAATATGTTCAGCTAATCGACTTGCTGTAACCACAACCTCATCCAAACTCTGTTGTTCAGCAATCAACGTAAAAGTTTCTAAATCAAGATTATCATCGTGCAATTCAATATCTTGAGATAGCTTACCAAACCCCACGGAGCTTAATGTCAAACGGTATTTACCATATTCAATATCGGCTAATCTGAAGTAACCATCTTTGTCAGACTTGCTGCTCTTTGCACCATGTAGCTGAACATGCACATTTGATAATGCAATACCTTGTGCATTGACCACCTGGCCTAAGATCGAGCCCTTTTGCTGTGTTTTGGGAACCGAATTATATAAAGAAGATTTGCTGCTAAATACCGACCCTGTGGAGACTAATGGGTTTAAGGAAAAAGAACAAGATAATAATGCGATTGTGAGCTTAGAAGGATTAACTTTCATTTCTTGTAGCGGTCTGATAGATGATTATGGTATCGATTAAATTCAAAATAATAACGGTCCAAAGATATCATTATTTTGAATAAATCTAAATACAGGTGCAAGAAAAATAATGACAAGCTATCCATTATTCTACACGCAGCACGGACAATAGGGCCTGTCCGTGCTGCGTGCCTAGCCTTTGTGCACCCCCCCCCCTACTGTGTAACCTGAAAGCTGTTTTGAGCTGCGTCAAGCTTAGTATAGAGCGCTGTTAATAATGGGGATGGTATATTTAGCTTAAAGTAGTTTGTCAAAATCAACTCTAGCTCCTCCTCGCTGGTGATTTCACTGCTTTTCTTGCCACCCTCATTATCACGGATATTAAATTCCTTGTTGAAAAGCGCGTATCGTGCATGCTCATCGACACGGGTGATCATCAGAAATTTATTAAACATCGAACTGGGGCCGGTCGCTACATACCAATTAGCCATATCCAGATCCGATAGTTGAACCTCCTCTAAAGTAAATTTATAAATTGGTAACCACTCATTTTTGAACACATCCAATCGGTAGAAATTATCGTCTAGGCTGATCAGACGAAATAGACCGTTTGGAGTCTCCTGCTCCGAATGAAATAATACTGGTGCTGTTAGTGTCATCGAGCCAAATCCTACATCCACCAGATATTTTTCGCCTCCGATATCGGTCGTCAGCAGCATATGTGTACGGGCGGTTTCCGAGCCATCTTTGCTGCTCCATAAAACTCGCGCCAAATGCATTTTCATGTTGAACCCCAGGGTTTGCAGCACTTCTTTAAATAAAGAATTCTGTTCGTAACAATAGCCACCCCGTTTTTCAGTGACCAGTTTATGGAAAATATCCGCTGTATCTATTGCCGGGACAATGCCTGTAAATGAATCTATGTTTTCAAAAGTAATATGCTTCGGATGTCCCTGCGTAAGCTTTTTTAATGTTTCCAGATCTCCGGAAACACCTTCCGATATAGCTATTCGCTCCAGATAGTTTTTTAATGCTGAGTCTTTCATTGTTTTAGGAAGTTAAATCTCTATTCTCATTTCCAATAAATTGGGCTTAAACCCTGCTTTGCTGTATGCTTTTTTTGCACTTTCATTCTGATCATAAACCTGCAGTCTGACCTCGGAGATATTTTGTTCCTTTGCCCAGCTTGTCAAGGCCTCCAGAATCAATTTATTAATGCCCTGACCGCGATATTCAGGCCTTACATACATAAATCCCAAATGGACATATTTCGCATACTTTTGATAAGGTTTGGCATCCACTATTTTGGCATAGCCTGATCCGACGATCTGATCGCCGATTGCAGCAACCAAAACCTCTGCTTCCGCTGATTTTATTAATTCCAGCAGATCATAATAATGAAATTTTCCTTCTTTTAAGGTTTCGTCATAGGGGCGCTCGGCGGCAACAATGCCCTGTTCAAATTCCAGTAATACATCGATTTCATTCTCCTGTGCTTGTCTGATTTTTATTTCCATTCCTAAGAGCTGTGTTTGTACTAAAGTTTAATTATACCTGTTCTAATTTGGGGTAATAAGCGGTTAACGCAATATACTAAAATCAGTGGTTCAAGGATCGACTTAAATGTCAGGCCGTTGTAAATTGCTGTAAAAGTGCAGAACTTGTTACAGAAGTAAATAGCACAATCGATTGCGTTTAATTCCTTTTCGTAACATGTAAGTTTTTTGATAAATTAATAGTGAACAATTAAAGATAAATTATGAGAAAAATTAAATTCGCGGCGCTGCTCGGTGCTGCACTGATCTGTTTTGTTTCCTGTCAAAAGACTCTTGTTAAATCAGAGGCAGAGGAAAAACTGTCCTTGAGGGCGGCCACCCCAGGTCCCAACGGCTATGAAGTTCCACTAGGTGGCAATGCCTTCGTTACTGCAGCACCCTCCGGCGCAGTTGAAGTCATCAATAGCAATGGCTTAGCCAACTGGACCAATGCCAACAGTATTTTGAGCACCTACGCCAAGTTGCCACAGGGAGGTACATTAAGCGTGAAAATCCGAGCCAAAGTATTGCCCAATGGTGACAGCAGCATTGTTAAGTTGACCATCAACGGTGTGAGTAAGCAGCTGAGCCTCAAGGGCGGCACAGTGAAGGATTATACCGTAGGGAACTATACGATCAATGCTGGCGGTTATGTCAAAATGGACCTGCAAGGTGTTTCCAAAACCGGTGGTTACTTTGCTGATGTTTCCCATCTTATTTTGAGCGGATCAGCGACAACAGGTACCGCAATCTATAGCGACAACAATATCGACAATACCTACTATTGGTCAAGACGTGGACCTTCCTGTCACTTGGGGTACACCGTACCGACCAGCCAACAGGTCTCCTATTATTATAGCGAAATCAATGTCCCTACCGGCGAAGATAAAATCGGTTCCTACTTTATGGCCAATGGATTCGGCCAGGGTTATTTTGGTATGCAGGTCAATTCGGCTACAGAACGCCGTATACTGTTCTCGGTATGGAGTCCTTATAGCACGGACAATCCAGCGGAAATACCCGTTGAAGATCGCATTACACTCAACCGCAAAGGAGCTAACACCACGACTGGCGAGTTTGGTGGCGAAGGTTCAGGTGGACAGAGTTATATGAAATACAGCTGGACAAGCGGCAAGAGCTACAAATTCTTGCTTAAAGGTGAACCTGATGGAAATGGTGCCACCGATTTTACCGCTTGGTTTAATGATCCTTCTATCAACAGCTGGGTATTGGTTGCGAGCTGGAAAAGACCCAAGATATCCACTTATCTGACCAACTTCCACAGCTTCCTTGAAAACTTTAACGCCGATAACGGCTACCTTGGACGCTCCGCAGATTATAAAAATCAATGGGTACGGACAGCATCGGGCACCTGGATGCCGGTGGTTCAGGCCAAATTTACAGTGGATGGAACCTATTCCAGCAACCAGCGCATCGATGCCATGGGTGGCAGCAATGGAAATAGCTTCTTCCTTAAAAATGGTGGTTTTTTCAATACGGTGGTCAGCCCGGGCACTCTGTTTACGGTAACCAATGGGAATGCTGCACCGGCGATAGATCTTACGACACTGCCATAACCACAGTAGTTCCATAATGAGCCATACTGGGCATTAGTCTTAAAAAATGCCTTCGCTCTTTTAATGAAAGCACAAAATAAGGAAGAATAAGATCATCTCTTCTGAATGAATAACCATAAGCGGGTGGTCTATCTTAAGATAGACCACCCGCTTATGGTTATTATTAAAGCTTAATGCTAACACCCAATCCCAATCTAAAACTCGAAGAATGAACAGCATTCAGCTGGCTTGTCGTGCTGGTGCCATCGATCTTAAACAGTTGGTCAGTACCGGTTCTGGTATTTAGGCCTGTATAACCGACCTGTAAAAAAGGAAAAATTGTTTTGGTAACCTGACGTTCTAACCGGAAGTTCGTTTCCCAGCCCAGACCTTTTGCTTTATGGGTAAAGCTAATGGGATGGCTAAAATCCTCCTGGAGGTTCCAATTGGCATTTGCGGAATAACGGGGAAAATATAGGCCGCTGACATCGAGTAGGAAGCTCCAGTGATCAGTATGATAATCAGTCTTTAATCCCAAAATCAGACCATGCCATCGGGGTTTATAGGTACTCTTCAGTTCTTTACCTTCGACAAGTGGCTGCGTGCCATCCAACATATACAAGGTTTGATAGCGACCGAAATAGCCGGTATGTGCTGCGAACGCAAACTTTTCAGTTGTCCTGATCGTGTAAAAAATTTCCGCCCGGATATTGCTTGAATGACCTCGATTGGCCTTAAAATCATAATCTGCAGTTTTTACTGCTCTATTATCGCTTGCATAATCAGCATCATTGACGGTACCTTGGCTGATCCAAAAGTGGTGAAAGGTGACTTCGGCCTGTAAAACCGAGGATAAAGCTATCGTTGAGGAAAGTCCTATCTCAGGCCCCCTGAGTTTTCGCCATTTGAGTTCGGATAATATATTGGGATTTTGTCCATTTTCATCACCCGCAATATTCCAGTCCAATTTTTCCTGGTTCCACCCAATAATAGGAGTTATCGTGAATTTAGGCTTTTTTTCCTGCGCAAAGACTGCAAATGCAAACAAGCTGGAACAAAAGAGGGCAAGATATTTTTTCATACATAAGAAAGATCATACACCCCGATCTACTGGGGTGTATGAAAAGATCAGCTTAATAATTAATTTTTAGGATAGACCTGCGCAATAAAGGACTTGTCCGTTGCGGATAATACTGTATTGTTGCCAACACTAAAACCATTGGTTGTCAATGCGCTGCTGATAGAATAGTGCATAATTGAATTCTTGTCATAGCTGCTGTACTGGGTCTGTGTCGTTGCGTATTTTGCAAACAGATTATTATCGACATCACTTTTACTCCAATAATTTGGATATCCTGCGTAATAGGTATAAACCTTGTCCTTATCCCATGGAATAGCCGCCAGAGGATGCTGATGTTCATGGATCATACCGAGTGCATGACCAAATTCATGGATTACTGTCCGGCTAAATTCGGAATCTGGTGTATTGTCATCAAACCAGCCAAAATTCATGGTTTCCTCATTCGAAGCGATGCGCAATGCGTCAGTACCAATATACGAGTAAGATCCAGCTCCATCGGTAAACGTAACCCTTAACTGTGCGTTACCGCTGGTGACAAAACGAAAGGTAATATTGGCGTACTTGGACCATTCATTGGCATATTGCATTACTTTTTGGCGTACTTTGGTCGAGCCACCATACAGGCGTACGGTAATTACACTACCATTTGTCCATTTTTTTGCGCTGATCACCGCGCCTCTAGGATCTGTACCACCGGGCAAATACACGTCTTTACAGACATGTGCATCTTTAAAGCCAGCTGGTATGTCAGCTTTTGAAACAGGTTTCAGTTCTTCAGAATCTTGTGGGGCTTCTGTACTGTCTGCGTTTTTGTTGCAAGCTACGAGCGTAGCCGATGCGGAAATGATCAATCCAAATAGGATTTTTTTTCTTAATTCCATACGTTCTAATTTTTTAAGCAATCATAATTTAAGTCAGCTTACAACGTGGCCACATGAAAAACTAACAACCAAAAATGTAACAACTGTGTTACATTAAGTCAAATCTAAAAAATATATTTTATTGAAACAATAGTATTTTTGATAAAAAATAAATTAAGTTTAGTTACTGTGTGTTGCTGGAAAGGAAGTTCACTTTTACCAAATAGGTATTTTGGCCCGCACACATGATCTATATTGCTGCAGGATTGCTGTAACACACTTTTAAGAATATGATAGCCTTAAACGTTAAAAATTGGCATAACACATGCTAGAATAGGTATAATACGACGCACATACTAAATTTTAATTGTGTTATAAGCTGTAGAATAGGAAAGATTGCCAACAATCGTTGGCTTTATGAACAAAGATGCTCCCATTGCAGACTATCGTTGATTGGCCAGCAACAATATATTAGTAAGGCAATATTAATAATACTGTAAAAATATTTAATTCATTATACAACAATTTGTTATTTAAAACGTTTTCTAACAATATATAACATTTAAATTATGACTAAATTTAAGAATAACGTAACTTATTATTTTGGTTATGGACTGACCGTACTTCTCCTATCTGCGTCAGTTTTCTCCTGTACAAAGGACAACACGGTTCTTTATCCGGCTGATACAGCTGCAAACTATTTAGAAAATCTCCGCAACTACAAAAAGAGCGATCACCAGATTATGGCGGGTTACTTTCGTACTTGGCGGGACAAAGCAACAGATCCTGCGAACAACAAGACATCTATGAAGGAACTACCAGATAGTTTGGATATTGCCTTTGTCTTTCCGGACTATACACCTGAGACCAATGCTTTTTGGGATTCGTTAAAGACCTCCTATGTACCGCATTTAAGAGCGCGTGGTACCAAAGTGGTGATGACTGCGGATATTGGTGCAGCATTGGATAAGAATTTTCCGAACACTGCAGCAGGTTACGAGGCACTTGCAACCAAAATCATAAATGATAAAATAACAAAGTATGATTTGGATGGTATCGATTTTGATGTCGAACGCTCGCTTAATACTGAAGATTTACAGCGTGCCACAGGTGTTTTTACAGCCCTTTCGAAATCTTTGGGCCCAAAATCTGGTACGGGAAAGTTGTTGATCTATGATACCAATCAAGAGGGCAATACACCGTTATTTACAGCTGTTCATGGCTTACTCGATTACGTATTGGTGCAATCTTATGGTCGTTCGGTAAATGGTTTACAGAGTACTTTTAATTCCTATTCCGGTAAAATCCTTCCCAATCAATATTTGATCGGTTTTTCTTTTTATGAGGAGAATGGTGCAAATTGGGGTGATGTTACCTCGCCTTTGGCAAGCAGCAGAGCATATAGCTATACCAACTGGAATCCTACACAGGGAAAAAAAGCCGGTGTATTTAGTTATGCGATAGATCGCGATGGCGTTCCTTACGGACAAAATCAGATTGTCCCAACCAACTATCCAGTTACGCGACAATTGATATCATTGGTTAATCCCTAAAAAATAACCTATAGCTAATCTGGCAATTTCCGCTTTTGGCGATCTCGCTTAGTTTAATAGCAAAAGGCTGACTTACATTTTTTGCAAGTCAGCCTTTTTTGTATTACTGTCCATTTAACCAATGCAAAGTGAAACGCTACCCTGTCCGTATTTAGAAGAGGAAACTATATTTTAATACCGACTGGGACCCACGTAACGGAATGGTTTGGCGGTTTTCCAGGTTCGCAGTCAAACTGTAACTGGTATATATTTTTTTGTTGAGGATATTATTGATATTGAGTTCCAGGCTATGTTTACTTTTAAGTGGTTTATAGCGGATGGATGCGTCTAGAAAGCCATTGGCGATGGGGTCAAGTCCACTGCTTTTATAACTACCATAACTCCAGGTTCCCTTTATAAAGAGGTAAGCGCCAACGACATAAAGCATTCCCAAGCTATGGGTATTCGATGTGTATCGGTTGGAACTCCGCTCTTCCTCACTTTTTAGTCGATTTAGAAAATTGCTATAGGTATACTGATAAGATAATGTCGTATGAGAGATGCCCTTATATTCAAGTCTTGGGCTCACCGTCATTGTCGTGCCAGTGGCTGCTGCAAATTGACCATTTAAAAATTGATTGTATTTATTTTGATTTGCACTTGCATTGAATCCCAGATAAATTCCTTCTTTCAATAAGGATTTAGACATACCCAATGTCAGGGCATTACTACTTGTCCGATTGTCATAGGACATCAACTTACTGATAATCCCCTGTTGTGTCACATCTTGACCGACTAAATAATCATTTTGTGTTCGCAGATGTGATGCTGTTACATTCAGGTAAAATAAGCTGATTGGCCGTTCGATATTGTAACGCAATACATATGCTTGGCTTGCTGTGAAATACAGTGGTGCAGCGAAACTTTTTATTTCCCTGAAATTGCTCAAAATTGGATTCGGGTAGAGCTGATCTAGATCCGAATTTTCCTGATTGAAACGTAAGGACAATAGGAAATAATCCCTATTGGGGAGATAGGCTTGCATAGATACAGTCGGTGTAAACAACAGTTTCTTCGTCACTGCGGCTGATACTGCTTGGCGGTCCGCAATATCCCAGGCATTCCAGGTTAAAGGAAAGGCTCCCGAAAGGATAAAGTCCTTATTTTTCCAGTCCAGTTTTATGCCAGTTGACATTTGCTGTTGTTTCCAGCGCAGATTGTTGTCGGGAAACCTTTCGTTATCAAATACAGCCCCATCTTTAATCAAGTTTAATGCCGAGTTGAGTTCTTTATCGAGGTAATTCAAACGGGCAAAGTAAGTACGTTTTAAGCGTGTATTATTACGTGTATAGGCCACTTGTATATTACCATTGGTCTGTGGCAAAGAGACCGTTTGTCGAACAGCATCATAGGGCTGATTTTGATTTAAATAATTCGCCATTACGCCTGGCAATACCTCCAGGCGATCTTTATGCCATTTTCGCCCCAGATCCAGATTAAAGGTGATCAGATCCTTGTTTTTTAATTTGGGCGTATACTCCAGCGATTCGGATATAAAATTCAGCTGATCCCGCCCCCATTGGTCATAACGTGCCCCATTATCCAGTAACCAGGTGTGGTGGTTTTGGTTTTCGGCTTTAAAATCGATTGTATTTTTTAAATAATACCGATTATCGTTGCCTTCCAATGTAAAGCTGCCGCGGCCATAAAATGGTTTTTTTGTTGTATTATAATAATTATTGTAAGTGACCTGACTGCCATCGGCCAATAGATATTTTTGCGTGCCATCGCTGCTGAGCCGCTCCCTGTCGGCCCACAGATTGCCATTCACGCTAGAACTCCATGCCTCGGACCACTTATAAAATTGATTGGTATTAAAGGCGACAGATCGATTGTTGTAGTATTTGTTTGTCGGCACAGAGGGCGTTGCCGCTGCGATCGGTTCGGTCAGGTTGAATGAGTTGATGGATTCCACATCATTGTTAATACGCTCACCAATTGAATTATATTGCAGCGTATTGAGGGTTTTATACTTCTTTTTGAAGCTCATGGCATTCCCATTGACAAAACCATCGATCGGTGCGGCAATACCAACAGTAGCTTCACCTGACCAGATCATTTTCGCATCTTCGTTAAGAACAAGATTCAATGCGACATCTTCGGAGTTGCTTACCCCCTGTTTGACTTTTTTATGTTCATGATTTTGGACAAGTTCAACATCTTTTACTGCTTTGGGTTGTATTGTTCTTGTTCCAACGCCATAGCCGTTCTGAAAGATATTGTCCCCATCAACGTACATCCGACTGACGGTCTTGCCATTGTGTTTGATGACGCCGTTGTCGTCGACCTCTATACCAGGCATGCGGCGCAGTACATCGCCGATGTTCCTGTCTTCCGCAGAAACAAAGTTGTTGACTGCATACCGTGTGGTATCACCGGCGCGACGTACCGCCAAGGGTTTGCTCTTGACGGTAACATCTGCCAGCTGAATGGACTTTTTGACCATTTCAAAGTCCATTCTCGGACTTTGGTCTTTATACTCTTTTCGGACTTTCTCATACGAAATATGGCTAACCTCGATCCATTGAACTTTGGACATTTCTTCTTTCGTCAGGTTAAATACATACTGTCCCGCGCTATTGCTTCTGACGGTGTGGAGGCTGCTGTTGGCATAGCCGATGACGATGGTCGCATACGGTATTGCCTGCTTGTTGCTACTGATGGTACCCTCAATTTTGCCCTGAGCAAAAGTAAGTGTGGACACCATGGTCAAGCATAGGCTACAAAAGATTTCTTTCATCAGAATCGTTATTTGATCGTACGTTCTACAGGATTGTTCAACTGAAATTTTTGTTTATTTTTCCCACTTTCTTTCATCAGGGCCTCAGCTTGTTCCTGAGAGATTTCCCGTCCGTCCTCTGTCTTGAACTTTATGGTAGCACCGGCAGGTAATTGCGCCATCATTGCCCCTAGTTTGTCCGCTTTACTATTTTCCATCGCCTTACGATATTTTTCATAGGGAAGTTCGGGCAGTTTGTCAATCTCCATCAGGGGCATCTTGTCGGTGACCTTATCCAATCCGGCATAACGAAAACGAACTTCATTGGTCAAATCTTTGGCCTCAAGAATAGCACCGGGCAAGCCATTCAGCTTCCAGGGCCCCACCGGAAATGGGATTTCTTCGGTAAACCAGGCTTCATAGGTACGGCCTCCGAATTGTCCTGTCGCCTTGATGCAGGCATAACCCCCGATATCCCGCTTTTCTTCAGTGATGGCCCACTCTATTTTATAGTTCTTGTTGGGATACACCTTATACAATTGGCCGAGCATGGTCACTAAACAAGGACGCTCCCCTGTTCCGAAAGGTGTATACAGATTGACCAGTCCATCAGACTGATCAACAGCATCCATACTGATATGAAGTGCTCCCTGCTCCTTATTTTTTTCCATGGGTGCCATGGAATAGAAGGCGTTTCCGTTACCGATATACAGGTACATGGAACGTGTAATAGGGGCCTCCTTTTTTGTGCTATCAGCGATATGTTCAAAATCATACTTAATAAACATATTCACTTGATTGTCTTGAGCAAATAGCCCTTGGACGAAGAGAAAAAGACCGATAATAGCGGTCAGCGAAAACTTTGTTGTGTTCATTTTTATTACTTTTATATTGTCAGTGAATCAAAAGTAGAATGGAAGTGTGGCTCCCATTTCTATTGCTTTGTTAAATACTGTTAACCGGAAACGGAATTGTTAACTACTGTTAAGTAATGTTATGAACTGTTAGCAAATCCCTCTTTTTCGTGGATTTTAGCTAGCATTGTAGCTGAGAATTTTATTATGACTACACATAGGAAAACACGCGTTATCATTGCCTTACTAATCGCTAGCACGATAGCTGTTATTGTCATGCAGGTGTTTTGGCTGTCTAATGCCTTTCGTATCAATCAGCAAAAGGAGAAGATCATGATACAAGGAGCCATCAAAGATGCCGTAGATGTCGTTCGTCTCAAAACATACTTCGGTATTGATAGCTCCCTCTCCAAAGAACAATCGTCCATTCTGCGTGCTATGGGTGGTATACTTGACCAAGTCTCCAATAATGAACTGAAAGGCGTTCAGATTCATCGGCAGATTACAAAAGATTCAACGACGAAGAAAAGCTGTGATACCTGTACAAACGCCTCAAAAAAGACGACCCATGAATTTCGGATGGATATCGCTGAAAGTGCCAAGGATGTCGAAAAAAAGCTGGTCGATTCGATCTTACGGGCAAACTATACGAGCAAAGGCCCGAAACATGTAAAAGTCACCACGCATAGGGTTCAGGATACCTTCGTTCAACTTTCTTCAGGGGGTAACAAAGGGATATATACCGCATTGGTAGATACTGTACAAGTAAAAATGAAGGGGCAACCATCAAAGTCTATCGCCGCACGCCATTCCAGAGGCTCTGCTGTCAAGGTTTATGCAAACGAAACCGAATTTACACAAAAAGACGTCGATACGCTTGCCATTGGCAGATTGCTGGACTCATTGGTAGGCGCCAATTTTGATGAATTACAACTGAAAAATCAATTTAAGGTTTCCTTTGCTACCCTTGCAGATAGCGCAAAGCAACCCTTGGATTCCGTCGCTCACTACTTCTTAGTAAGAGGTACCATCAGCCCTATCTACAGCGCAGTGATTACCGTAAAACCGGATCTATTCACAAGCTTAGATGGCATGAAATGGCTACTCTTCGTCTCAATACTTATCTTGGGTATGCTATTTTATACTGCGCTTGCCCTTATTAATTCCTTCAATCGCGAAAAGCAAATGACCGAGATTAAGAATGATTTTATCTCCAATATGACCCACGAGTTTAAAACACCTATCGCCACAGCAAGTCTGGCGGTAGAGTTGATGAGCAAGTTTGGGATAAAGGACAATCCCGAAAAACTGGATGAATATCTCAATATCTGCGGTGCCGAACTCAAGCGTGTGTCGAGTATGATTGAAACCGTGCTTCGGTTGGCACAGGATAATCCCTATATGCTAAAAAAGGAATCGACAGATCTCAGCCAAATGTTGCATGATTTTCAGCGTCAGACAAAGTCCAAACTTGATGAAACGAAAGGAACGTTGACAATAACAATCACTGACGATTTTCCGAATATCGAAGTGGACAAGACACATTTGGAAAATATTCTCTATAATCTGCTCGATAATAGCTTGAAATATAGCCGGCAAGTGCCTGCTATTCAAATTAGTGTCAGCCTGGAGAAACAACACTTTCGGTTATCCTTTAGTGACAACGGCATGGGAATACCAAGGGATTACCTCGACCGGGTATTTGATCAATTCTTTCGGGTGCCCATGGGCAATGTACATGCAACCAAAGGTTTTGGCTTAGGCTTATCCTATGTAAAAAAAATCGTGCAGCTCCATGGCGGCACCATTCAGGTGGAGAGTCAATTAGACAAGGGGACGACATTTGTCCTTTATATTCCAGTTAAATCTTAATTCCTTTGTTATCATCCTTATGAATAAAATAAAAGTATTATTGGCCGAAGATGAACCCATGATGGGTAAGCTGATCAAGGAAGCCTTAGAGCTCCGTGACTTTGAAGTCGTTTGGGCGATAGATGGTCTCAAAGCGTTTTCCTCCTTCTGTGTTGCACGGCCAGACATCTGTATATTTGATGTGATGATGCCCTACAAGGATGGGTTTACATTGGCGCAAGAAGTACGTGGGCTGGCCAGCGAAGTTCCGATTATATTTCTAACGGCAAAATCGACGATTCAGGATCTGGCCACCGGCTTTGAGGTCGGGGCCAACGATTATATCAAAAAGCCATTCAGCATGGAAGAATTGATTATTCGTATGCATGCGTTGCTCCATAGGCGCTCTGCCACGAAACAATCCCCTAGTAGCCTGACTGAAGAATATGTCATTGGCAAATTTCATTTTAGCTTCAGGAATCTACAGCTCAGCATGGGCGATAAACAGCAGATCCTTTCTTATAAGGAAGCCCAATTACTAAAACTACTGGTTGACCATCGGGATGCTGTACTTGACCGTAAGGTGGCGCTAGACTACGTCTGGGGTGATGATAGCTATTTCAATAGCCGTAGCATGGATGTTTTTATCAGTAAACTGCGCAAGTTTTTGGAAAGAGATCCCGCGATTAAGATTGTCAATATCCGCGGCAAGGGGTTTAAGCTGGTTGTTGGTTGACCTGTCTGTTGAGCTTAATTTTTACTATTAGGTATCCATTCTTTATTAAATCGCTTTGCCTGTAGTCCCATATAACCTAGATTGATGGTCAATACATCCTCGCCTTTGTTGCCGCTATTGTAGTTATCCAAGATAAGACAAAAGGAAATAAGCAAGTCAATATCAGCGTTTTCGTTGCTCGTGATTCGATAGGTATCTCCTTCCAGCCAGGTAATCAGATCCTTTTGCCACCAGGCGATCTGATCATGGTCTTTATAAATGGAACACTTCCTGCCCCGATGGCGATAGATGTCGTATATTGCATCCTTTGTTGCACATTGGAAGTGTGATCTAAAATAAGAGACTGTTTTAAAAGAATAAATTAGGGTTTCAGAAAATGAAATAACATATTTGGCCTTGATCCATTGGAGACATTTAACAATCCTTATTTTAAGCCTGTTATTGTCTGCATCCATCACCAGTATTTCAGGTTTGAGCTGGAGTGGTTGTTTCGAAACGACATAGGTTAATACATGGTTTATGAAAACCTTGTATTTGTCGCCAAGTGAAAGCTTCTTTTGATGAATATCTATAATCATAGCGAATGAAAAAGTCTTGTTTAGTGAAACACAAAAATGATAAGTGCAAAATCTCAACCCTGACCCTAGAACTTTTATTTACACTACAGCGCTGGACATGCGTATATTTTTTCAATATCCGAGGCCCGGAGGAGTTCTTTTAATCGATACCTAGTATCGCTGTTATCAATAGAAACATTCTTTGGGTAACCCGTTTTCCCATTTTCTGCCTGCATAACTAAATGGTTATCCGTATAGTATTGCTGGATTTTATCCAGATCCTCCCTATTCGTTTCATTATTGTGATAACGCCGCATCTCCTCTGAAAAAATCAATAAGCCGTTTTCAAAATAGTAGGCATACCTCCAGGAACTTGCTGCCCGATCATCATCCCCCACACCGATATCTGTAATTTTTTTTACCGTATTATTTTCGCTGTAAATAACAATAGAAGCCTTTATGACGCCGCATTTGTTGCTGTAGGGATAGGACTTTGTTTTGAGTTTCAGCGCATCGATCCGCTTTACCTTGTTGTTTATCCTTTCGCTATTGTCAACTCTTGTTTGTGCTGAACTGTTTAATATGCTGTCCAATATTCTTACTTCTTGATCAAAACGTTGCCGCCAGTCGCTACCAAACTGTTTTTCCAGCAGCTCGAAGTATTTTTCATTGTGCTGCTCGTACCGTTGCTTTTCGCCCGGTATAATTTCGCAGCCACCTTCGATGCGTTCATAGCGGATATCCCATTTTTTGATGGTACTGTCCAATGCGCTGTAATATCCTTCCGGAGGCAGCTCACCCTGCCGATAGTCTATCCATTTTAAGCTGCTGTCTGCGTCTTTTCCTGCCGTGGTATTATTACGGGCGGTTTGTGTTCCATCGCAGGAGAGGAAAAGTAAAAACAACAGGCAGAAGTAGTATCCTATTTTCATATGATTTTCAAAACTGTATAGTCCGATAAATCTGTTCCTAAAATCCGTGGTTTTATACGCCACATCATGGTTCTGTTTCGGGGATTTCCTTCAGCCAGATCTTTTCTCAAAAAGGAATATAGGTATAGATGGTTTTTGGGAAATACAAGTTCATCATCTTGAACGATAGGATTTTCGTTTAGATCTTCCGCCATTTTTTTGACCAAATTTAGTGGGCAGCTAGAAAAGATTGGGGTCTGTTTAAAATGAAGTTGCCCTGCCCTATTATCAGCAAAGATTTCGGTCAATTGTTCGTCTTCAAATTCCAATGTCAATCCGGTTGTCATGCGATGTTGCATCAGGACAATACCCCGTTGATCATTTGCATTTGTTGCTTCTAGCGCTTCCATAACAGTTTTCAACTCGGCTTCGGTAATAAAGTCTTTTAGTAAGTTGTAGGTATCCAAGACATGATCTTTCATGTCTGCGGGATTGTGTTCTGAGGTAACTTTGCCTAAAACTTCATCAAAGGCAGCAACTTGTAGTCTGCTCATCCGAAAAGTCACTTTTCCTAATCCTACAGCGGGCAACAATTCCCAATGACTATTGTCAGTTTTTTCTTTCATGTTTGGATCAACTATCAATACGTTCTAAATCTCATTATTATCCTGCTGAAAGCCCTTGATCTCCTTATGCTGACTTTTTCGTGTTTCAAAGGCGACAAATTCTTCACAGGCATTTTGGATAACTTCGGGCAGAGGGGCCTCATTTTTGCGCCAGCTAATTTTCTTTATTGGCCAGTCGCAGCTTTCGTTATAAGATTTATGCGCTTTCAGCTTTTCATTGGTCAGCCTAAAATCGTTGCACCAATAGGCATGGCCCAGCCTGAAATTCGTATAGAAATCGTCCAGGCTGTCAAATAGCGTATGGGTATAACCTGATGTTTTTAATATATTGTTCCAGGCCGTTTCTTCGCTGATCAATCCGGCCATAAATGAGGTTCGGGATAATTCAATGACCCGGTTTAGGTCAAATCCCCAGAGCAATTGTGGTGCTCTGTTATCCTTTCGTTCCCAACAGCTCTCGACATAGGCCTCGGGTAATTGTGTGAGGGCCGCTACCCTGCGTTGCATATTTTGTCTGGCCTCCGCTGGCATCAATGCCCTATCGGCGGCGAAAAGCTGGCTGTGCATGCCGTTAAAAAGCCGGTCAATGGTTTCATGATAGGACTGCGCCGACAGTACCCCCCAGCTTTGGTCATTGCCCGTGAGCCGCTCCTCTTTGCTTGTCACTATAAAAGTCCTGAAATCCTTCACTGCCGCCCCCCTGGCTTCACAAGGCCAGTACTCCAGGGTTTCGATCCACTCACCATGCTGATAACCATCTGGTACATCCAATTGCAAAGCTTCCCGTTTCTCCTGCGGGAGCCAGTCGGCACCATACAGTTGGTAATACCGCTTTTGCTCCTTGATTCGTTTACGGGTCATTTTCCGAACTAAAAAACTGCCGAGTAAAGCTCCCAATGCTAATGCAAGCACAATGCTGGTATAGTACATCCAGGACTGTACCTTATTTATTTCCCGCAGCCTGTCCAGCACGGCATAGGTAATCACGACCACCACAGCAGCGAGTACAAAAGCTGCCCATCCTGAAAGAGTAGCATTACCATCCTGCGGATTATACTTGGGGCGGGCGTCCTTTTCGCCCGGTTGATTCTGGATAAATTCTTGCATATCTGTTGTTTCAAACGTTTGCCTATCGCGTTAAAAAATAAGTTTGTGTGTAAGTGGTGCCTTCCGAACTTGCGGTATTTCTAAAAGTCAGCTTGTTAGCCGTTAGTTCAACGATTGTTTGTTCGTTCTCCCACAACAGGAGTTTATTATTTGCTTTCACTTCGTAAGGCAACTCATCCTCACCCTCGGCATTTGTTTTTACGCGACCATTGGCGGAGAAATCGAAGTAAACGTTTTTAGGATCATTGTTAATGACTTCAGGTGGTTCATTCCCTGTTTTTGTTTCCTCTATAAATTCCACTAGGTTCCAACGTCCCAGAATTTTCTGCCGCATGACCTGTACGATTTTATCTTCCTCACTGCCTCCCTCCTGATCCGGATTGTCTTTTTTACAGGCGGTACCTAGTGTCAGAATGGCAATTATGAGGAATATTGTTGCTGAAAATTTATTGGTTTTCATCGACTTGCTATTTTCTTAACGTAATTGTGGTTGTATATGTTATATTATCTTCTTGTTCAATACTGCGCATAATGAAACTCGTCTCGGTCAGTTCTATGATCGTATAGGTGCCGCCGTCAATATCAATTTCAGCACCATTCAGTTTGTAGTCATCCTGTCTTTCATCGGAACTATTGATGACATAATATATTATGCCATCCTGACGAAAATCAATATAGTCCCCCGTTTCTCCTGGCTTTGTTTTTACCTTGGGGGGATTTGGAGGTTCAAGCATTTCTGTAGCCTGCGAGACAAAGGTCCATTTTCCCAATATCCTTTCCGATATAGGCTTATCGGATATTTGGTCTTTTTTACAGCCCACCATACTGAAGGTGAGGATCAAAACGAGAAGATTAAAAATTGTCTTTTTCATCGGTCTATAATTTATTTTCTATTTACTCCACATGATATTTTAAAGAGAGGTAATAGTACCTATCGTCCTTTGGCTGGTAATAAGCGCTGTCCTCCACTTCATCATTGGTGGTGGAATAATCGACAACAGCTTGCAGTGGTCCCAGTTTTTTACCGATGGCGGTAGCTACTTTTTCTGCACGTGTTTTTCCATCGGCAAAAGCAGCTGCGATCACCTTTGAAAAATCTTTCACGGGCAGATAGTTCACCTTTCGGGCAGTAATAGATTGTGTACCGTTTTTATCCACCATGAGGTTACTCAGCTTGATGATATCAGCAGGATCCCTTGTTTCAAAACTGAACTGGCTACCTAGGGCGCTGTACTGTGTAAGTGCAAAGGCCAGTTTATCTTCTTTAAACCGGGAGACATCAAGACCCGCAGTTTTAACCTTTTCAAAAAAAGCTTTTTTTACATCTTCAAAAGGTTTTTTTTCTTCGAGATAAGCAAGCTCCTCGGTAATGACGATGTCCATGGTATACGACTTAATGGTTCTTTCAATTTTTGCCATACCTCTTACTTCTATAAAAGGCTTTTCTGTATTTTGTCCGTAAACGCTGTAAGCGCTTACAATGGAAAACAGGAATACGAGGATATTTTTCATGACATTTTTTATTAAAACTTAGTGTAGAAAGCTGAATTTTCTCTCAAAAAAACTTCCGATCAGCGGTACCGGTTTCGTGACTTCATTCGATGCATTGATAATACCCAAGACCAACAGGATCAGGGGAGCAAGCGTGAGTAAAGAAAAGATACCAGACAAGGTCGGTATGACGGTGACCAGGATTCCGGTGATGACCGAAATGATGATACTAAAAATAAATACACCCAGGCTTTGCTCCAGATGATAGCTTACGTAGGCATCTTTTTCGGTCCGGTTTTTATAAGAGAAATATGCGATCAGCCAGCCAACGATGGTGATGTAAGATACGATTGCAGTGGTTTTGTTGTCCATAAGATAAAATTTAAAATGAGTTCTTTAGATGAGGTTCTTTTTTATACAAAGGTGCTATCGAATGCCTACATTGTCCAAGAATAAAGCCTCTACAAAGTATCTACAAGTGAAAAAGAATAGCTCTATAAAACGTCTACAGCGCTGTCTCGTCTATTTTTCAACCCTGTAGACAATGGGGATCAGCTGCATATTATGGATTAAGTTGTATTTTTATGAACAAAGAATTTTGAAAATTACTATTCCATACCGCGAACTGTTATGAAGATCTATATAAGCCTCAGCCTGATCTTAGTTGTATTTTTCACCGCGCTAAAGCCGGCAGGTGCGCAATCGCGCATTGAGGATTCGCTGCGAACAGTTCTTCGTCAGCCGGATCTGGCCACTGAAAAAAGAGCCTTGACACTTGCTCAGCTTGGCAGGACCGTTTATGAAAGCGATCTGCCAGCCGCTTTAGCTTCGGCAAATGAAGCCTTGCGGTTAAGCCGCGGACTTTCCGACGGCCAATACGCTGCTTTTGCATTGGCCACATTGACCTATCTGAATGTGCAACGGGACAGTCTGGTACTCGCCCAACGGAATATCGATAGCGCATTGATCTATAGCGCGACATCTACGGATAAGGTTGTCAATGGCTATGTGTGGTTAAGAAAGGGCTGGCTGGAATACATCGTTAATCAGCCGGATCGGTCCACCGCCAGTTTGTTTAAAGCACTTAAAGCCTTGGAAGGACAACCTGCGGATGCCTATCGGAGCTTGGTATACCATTACTTAGCAAGTATTTATGGAGATCTCAAAGACAATACAAAATTAAAGACATACACCCAATTAAGCCTTCAATCAGCGTACAGTTCAGGTGACCCGGACATGATCTGTAATGCCTACCTGGCTGTAGGGGCCTCTTTCTTGAAGGATTTTAGACTGGAACCCTCGAAGAGGCAATTACTAGATTCTTCGATGTATTATAATCGACAACTGCTGCAGCTGTCCAAGGCACAATCCGGCAGGATTATCAATCATATCAACAGCGGTGCTGCCGCGCTAAATCTGGCCAATATTTATTGGGAGTTCTTTCCGAAGCAGTATAAAGACAGCGTTGATAAATACATCAACCTGGCCCTGATCATTGGCCGAAAGTCCGGTCACGAGGAGATCATTGCCAATAGCTATGGAATATTGAGCGAGTATGCTCTTGCCGAAGGCAACTACGAGGCTGCGGAAAAACTTTTTCTGCTGGGGCTCAGCGAAGTAGAAAGCCATGTTGGCAGCAGCCTACAGGTCAAAGCTTCGATGTTAAAAGGACTGGCCTCCGTCGCCGAAAAAGCTGGCGATCCTGTTAAAGCATTGGCTTACTTCAAGCGGTATATGCAGTATGAGAGTCAGGTTTATGACGCCGGAAAAATGGCCATTACACAGCGGCTGGAAGTCCAATATGAGGCCGAGAAGAAGGATAAAGAACTGGAGCGGCTGCAAGAGCGAGCCACCTTTAACAAACAGCTCAATGTTATTTACATCGGACTGATTATCGCTGGTGTACTTGCGTTGATCTTTCTTTTCCGCTCCTACCACTTTCGGCTGAAATCATCTATTCAACAGGAAAAATTGCAGACAGAAGAAGCTGCGCGGCTGAAAGCAGAACAGGAACTGTTACAGGAAAGACAAGACAGGCTCCAAAAAGAACTGCTGGCCGGCAATCTGCAGGTAGAGCAAAAAAATGAGCTTCTCCAGACGATGCGCGATAAATTGGCCGACCATCCGGAATATGACATGCTCAAAAACCAGATGGAACGCATCCTTAAAGAGGATCTGCGGATGGACGAAGATGTGGAGCATATCAAGAGCAGTATTGCCGATATACACCCCGAGTTTTTTAATCGGCTTCAACAGCTGGCCGACAACAAGCTCACGCGTCTGGATCTAAAGCATTGCTCCTATATCCTGATGGGGCTTTCCAACAAAGAAATTGCCAATCGACTTGCTGTAGACCCCAAAAGCATTTTGATGGCACGTTACCGGATCAAACAAAAGCTAAAGTTGGATAAAGAAGATAGCCTGGACCTTGCCATACAACGGCTGAGCTGATAACGAAAGCTTCATTTTCCCTGCCTCTTTAAAAACGCATTGGATCTAAACCAGATGATTTCCCGAAAGTACTATTTCGATAAACTAATGCTTGATCTTATGTGTGTCGCGGACACTGCTAAAAGTCAAAGCCAGCAATTTCCAACCTTCATTATCTTTCTTGTAAACCTCCGTAACCGTAAATTCAGTAACTGCTATGTTTCCCCGAACGACAGCATCTAATGTAATGCGGTTCCAAAGAACAGCGACATCGCCATCAACTTCCACGGCAACATCATGTACATTCGCATTTTTGTACCAGATACTACCCGTTTTAATAATCTCCAGTTCTTCATCTTTTTTCCAGGTTCCACTCATGTGGACAAATTTGGATTTATCATGAAAGAGTGAAGCTAGTTTCGCTACGTTTTTGTCGGCCATCCATTGCCATTTATTTTTAGAAAGCTCTTTAAGCTCCTGTTCAACGGAAGAACTTTGTGCGAAGGACAATTGCATGCCCACAACTACAAATAATAGCGCGATAATTGCTTTTTTCATTGAGATATATTGGTTTTAACTTTTTAATATACTGGATTATTTAAAACTACAGCCGATCATATTTAAGTGGCGGCTTATAAAAGTGTGCCCCACATAAACTCATCTTTGCAAAGATGCTATAAAAGGAATACTTGAATGTATACATATTACTGATTTAACTACCAATATTACCGATAGAGAATATAACAGATAAACTTTAAATACGATCTGTCCCCAGATAGCCGCGTACTTAATTTTTAAGTTCCGGCTCTTCCTCTTTTATAAAATTAACCGCCGGAATCCAAAGAAATTTGTAGATTGAGCATGTATGGAAGACCGGTCACTTTTAGAAAATATCAATAGACACATCACACTCACGGAAAGCGAGTGTTCGTTGTTTTTGTCCCTGCTCAAGAAAAAGAAAATACCACGAAAAAACAAGCTCCTGACACAAGGGCAATTGTGCGATTCGATCTTTTTTGTTGATTGCGGTGCATTGCGGGCATTTTATTTGGATGTATCGGGGAGAGAATCCACGATCATGTTTGCTATAAAGGATTGGTGGGTGACGGATATGTATTGCTTTATAAATACACTTCCCGCCATGTTGACCATAGAGGCCATTGAAGAAAGTTCGGTTTACCAATTGAAGAAAAATGATTTAGAGAAGTTATATCAGACGGTACCGCAATTTGAACGCTTTTTTAGGATCTTGATGCAAAATGCATATATCCGGGAACAATTGCGTGTGGTGCAAAATCTATCGATGACAGCGGAAGAGCGCTATGATATATTTGTGAAAAAATATCCTGAGGTCGCAAATAAGGTAAAGCAAAAGCAGATCGCTTCGTATTTGGGTATTACGGCTGAGTTTTTAAGTATGATCAAGCGAAAAAAGTTGGAAACCTTAAACTAGTTTATTTTTTTCTATCTGATAAGGCCGTTATTTAGTATCAACTAACAAACGTAAAAACTATGCTTATTTTAATTGCAGGCCCCTATCGTGGTGGCACCAACGATGATCTGATTTTGATGAAGCGGAATCTAGACAAGCTCGAATCTTTTGCGCTGGACATCTTTCGAAAAGGTCATACCCCTTTTATTGGCGAATGGATGGCTCTTCCACTGATAAAATTGGCTGGATCAACCAAGGTCGGTGATCAGCAATGGGAAGAAATTCAATACCCCGTTGCACATAGGATGCTTGAAAAATGTGATGCTGTATTGCGCATTGAAGGAGCATCCAAAGGTGCGGATGAAGATGTGCGGCTGGCGAAAGAAAGAGGGTTAAAAGTCTATTATGATATCGCCGAAATCCCCGTGGAAGGCTAACACAAGCTCATTCAGTTCATATTTAAATCGGAGTTGGACATTTACCACTCCGATTTGAGTTTATTAACACTTTGATAGCCGTAGCATATGTCACCCATCATCTGACCAGATTCTCTAAACTCGTTTTCTATTTATCGCCTGAGCCCATTTCGTTCTTTTGCATCGCGGGCATTGTGGGGAATCCGTATTGACATGAGATAAGACATTTCCGCAATACATGCATGCAAATGGTCCTTCATTTACAGAAATATCAACAGATCTATAGGATGAGGGAAAAAGTGGTAGCCCATATTTGGTTTGTTCATCGGAATAAAAAAGTACACTCAGAGTCCCATCAACCTCCAATACCCCTTCCCTAACTTGACCCAGATGCTCGATATTCAGATTTCGTAGTTCGGAAAAGAACTCCATACGTGAAAAAGTATTGTCATGCTCATGTTTGATGTCAAATACACCATCTTTAACAACTGGCAACACTTTGCCCTCTAGCAACTGAGCTACCGTTTCTGACTTTGAAGTGATCCAAGTGATGGTCTTATAAATTGCAATTACGCATATAAAAACAACTACGGCATGAAAAATTGGGATATCCTCCTGGAACATGGGATCTCCGGCCGCAGATCCTAATCCTATTATAATTGCTACCTCAAAAAGTGTTAACTGCCTTACTCCTCTTCTTCCAGACAGGCGTAGTATCGTTAAGATAAGCAAAAACATGATAGTCGAACGGAGGCCTATTTCAACGAGAAATGACGTATCTAAGTCGTTAGCAAAAATTTTTTCCAAGTTAATCATAATTCAAAAACAAGCAATCCATTACTTAAGATTCCATCTGCCTTTTAAATCGTTTATTTTATTATCAATTCTTTGTCAACGCTAGTCTTTAAATTAAGAAAAGCTAGGTTGGAAAGGTGCCTAGCTTTTAAATTCTTCATGATCGGACAAGCGATCTATATATATTCAACAATGTCCAGGTATAAACTGTTTGAAATAATTTCATTTTATGGCCACAGCGAAAAAAACAGCTTATCAAAGTCTAAAAAGTAAATTAAAACAAACGAATTCTAAAAAGCACTTGTTATTTAATTAGTTTCACTAAACAAATAATAATATGATTTTAAACAAAACATTTTTCGCGTCTCTAGCGACAGTAGCCATCTTAGTTTCATGTAATAATCAGACCCCACAGGAAAAAGCCGCTGACAGCATGGAACACGCTGAGGAAAAAGCTGCTGATGCGAATGAAGAGGCGATGAATACTTCAGAAGACGCTGCTACGAAAGATGCCGAAGCTGTAGTTTATTCAAATAAAGCTGCCGCCAATGCAGCAATTGCGTCAATACCCGCTCCAACGCTATCCAATGATAAAGCCAAAGAGCTTTATACAAAATTAGGTAAAACATGGGTAGACCGTATTAATGCGGACTCGCATGAGAAAGCAGTGGATAAGGAAAAATCGTTGTTGGATATTAAAAACGAAATCGAAAAAGATCTTGCAGATGGAAAGATATCTGCTGCAGACAAAGATAATATCATGAAATATCAATCCGATTGTTTGGCGGCTATCAAAGCTGCACTTTAATACCATATTATCAGTTCAGTCCTAAAGGATATATGGTGGTTGATCTTAAATCACCATATACCTTTAGTTTTTAACACAGATAACGTTACTTACCTTTCAAAAAGATTCAATCCGCTGTTCCAAAAATAAATACAGCGAGTAATGTCTCCACATCTTTCAACTGTAATTTATAGCCCCTTTTTCCCTTGCAGCCAAAAGCCCTGATGTTTAACGCCCGCATGCATTTGTGTTCGGATTACTTTTCGAAAGTTTTGTACAGATTTTACATTCCCTGTAAGTACAAAATAAGCGTCGGACCAATATTCATTTTTGAAAATGGGTAACTCTTTGATCTGATCTGAATCAGAAAACAAGGTCGATTTTGGAAACACAATGCTGTTTTCCAGTCCGAGTAGCTCCGGGATAGCATTGTTCTCTGCATCCAATTCGAAAAGGAACAGGTGTTCCTTCTTTTGCTCCTCCATAACAGGTAAAAAAGAGCAGGCCAATGCCAGTGAGGTTTCATCGCCAATGAATACAATTTTCTCCGCCGCTTTATCGTAATACTTTTGTTCTGTTCGCGGTTTGTTCAGCACCAGGTGGTCACCAGCTTCCAGATGATTCATAAAGTCGCTACCACAACCATTACCATGGATATGTGCAATTAATTGCAGGCTATTTTTTTCGCTGTTTATTTCAGCAATGGTATATCTTCTGGCATCGGTGTCAGAAACACGTATATCAAAAAAAGCACCAATGGAAAACTGCAGTTTTTCAAAATCCCCCTGTAAACTAATTCTTTTGACGCTTGATGACAAATATTCAGTTTGGCTTACTTGTACCTCTGGAATTTGTGATACGAATAAATTGAGGGTATCAAAGACCCATTTTGGAGCACTTGGCATAATCTTATGTTTTGATTGAACACAAAGAAAGCCACCGGCCTCAGCATAAAAAAGAATCAAGAGCTGTATTGATTGGACTAATCGTGGTTTTTGCTACGAAACACTTTGGCACTCATACCACATATCTTGGTAAACAAGCGCGAAAAATAAGGATAATCTTCATAGCCCAATTCAAAAGCGATCTCCTTAACCGACTTGTCAGAATGGTATAGCAATCGTTTGGCCTCCAAAATTACGCGTTGCTGGATATGATGCGAAACAGAAAAACCAGTTACATTTTTCACCGATTCATTGAGATAGGAAACCGAAATATTAAATTGGGCGGCATATGCAGCCGGACGTTTCATGGTTTGAAAGTTTTGTTCCAATAATAAGAAAAAGGCTTTATTAATCCGTTCAAACCGTGATTGTGACTCTGTTGTGTTGCTATATTTCAGATACAATGATAGTTGCAAAGCAATCAAGGCATTTGCGCTGTCCTTCAGTAAAGAAAAATGCAATTTGTCTGTCGTTCGTTCGTAGAATTCAATGCACAAATTATAAGTTTTCTCAATTATCGCAAGATCTTCTAAGTCAATCGCCAAAGGTTTTAGAGGTGAGATGCTCTGCAAAAGAGTAAGATATTCGGCGGCAATATTTTCATTGCTAATGATCAGCATAAACATTTCTATATCCTCCACCTGCACCGCCCTATGCACTTGATCCGGGGATTGATAGTATATGGTCGGTTTATCTGTGCGGTATTGCTGAAAATCTATTTCCATAACAGTAAGACCACTTTTCTGTAAAACAAAGAAATGATAATCATGCCGATGTGCCTGCATGATTTCTTCATCTTCCCAAAAAGATTCCGGTGAAACTTTTGCAAGAGCAATACCATGACCAAATTCTTTGGGCAGCGTCCTGATCGGAATATCTTTTTTGTGCTGCATACGTTGCTGGAAATTTATCATTCGAATTTGTTAGCCTTCAATTTGATAGCGATTTATTTTAATCGTATCCCGATTAAAATGGAAGCAATAATTCCTCACCAAGAATAAACAGCTCTAAACTATCCGCTAGATAGAAACCCATACAACGGATCATATTGGGGATATAACCGAAAAACCGCTTAAAGGCCCCCGCAAAATGAGTGGGGTGTTTGTAACCCACCTGTTGGGATATCTGGCTGATTTTTAAATCGGTTGTCTTTAGTAAGATTTTAGCTCTATTCATCTTACAGGCCGTCATATAACCAAAAATAGTTTGACCAACATACTTTTTGAAGTTCAGCTTCAGGTATTGTTCATTCGTCCCCACCTCTTTTGAAAGGGCTGAAATGGTGTAATTCTGATCCAGATTGTTTTCAATCATTTCTTTTACCAGAAGCACTTTCTCCTGTTGATCAGCAGGAACATTTGATCGGGCAGATTTTATATTATTTTGCACTGAATCTAATAATAGACAGAGGATCATGCTGACTTTTGCACGCAAATAAACCCGCATAAGTACACTTTTGAGGCTCGTTTGTTTTAAATCCATCAGTTTGCCAACAATGGCTGGAATATGGTCTATCAAAAAGTAGTTTTTTCCATCCCTGAATAGCAGTTCATGCGAAAAGCTTCCTTCCAGACCAACTTCACGTATATATGCATGGTCAAAACCCAATATAAAATAAGTGCTTTTCTCATTGCCAGCAATAGTTAAAGTGGCATCGTTTAACTTAATAAATACGTTTTCGTTCCGCTGTAATGTCCCCTTTAAACCATTGTAATGGATCGCTACCTGGTCAGCAAGATTGACAACTAATGCATAAACTTCTGTTTTTAAGCTCACTTCATAATCGGCACAGTTTTCAGCTGCGATCATCCGTAAGCCATTTAATTGTCGATCTATCACCATTGGCTCCTCAGCCAGATTACCCCTATCTTGATAAATTTCTTTCTGCGTCATCTTGTTTTCGGAATACGTTACTTTCTTGCGTATAATACTTTTTACTTTTGCGTCGCCTTATTTAGATTAAATACAAATAATTATCAAAAATACTGTTATCGTTTCAATGGAACAAATAAAATATATATTAACTCTTGTCCTTACCTGTTCGTTCTATTTAGTATATGCCCAGGTTGCCCGTATTTCCGGTACTGTTCGTGATAACGAGGGAAAAGGCGTCTCCCATGTTACCATTCAGATTAAGAATAGTCAACTCGCGACAATGACTGACGCTCAAGGGCATTACCAATTAACGAATGTACCCTACGGAGATCATGTGCTGTTCATTTCCTCCCTAGAGCTACATGCGAAAGAAATCTCCTTGCGCGCTTATCAAAAGAGCCAACATGTCAACATCCGTGTGGAGATGAGGCACAAAAATGACCTTGAAGAGGTTAAGGTGGAGCGTAATTCGGCCAAGAAAGAAATGGAGATCGGTGGCTTCGCTGTAGCTGTCGTCGAAACAAAAGAAGCCGCACTGCGCAACCTGACCACCAATGAGCTGCTCGACCGGACCGTAGGTGTACGTGTTCGCCAAAATGGTGGTGTTGGATCCCAGATTGAATATAACCTCAATGGGATGTCGGGCAGCACGATAGGTATATTTTTGGATGGAATTGAGGTCTCTACCTATGGCTCTTCGTTTAACCTCAATAATATTCCGCCCGCCATGATAGAGCGCATCGAAGTATACAAAGGGGTACTTCCCTCCCATTTGACGGGTGACTATGTGGGCGGAGCAATTAATGTGGTCATGAAAAAAGATGTTGCTCATAACAATGCGACCGTAGCGACTTCTTATGGCTCTTTTAATACCTTCAATGCTGATGCAAGTCTCACCTTACGGGATAAAAAAACCGGACTTTCATTTAGAGGTTCCGGCTTTTATACCTACACAGACAACAGCTATGAAATGTGGGGGAAATTCTCAAAATATACCGACAGAAATGGGATACTGACCCGGGATTTTAGGGCCAAAAGATTTAACGATACCTACCGGTCTGCAGGTGGACGTTTTGAATTTGGTTTTACAGATGTGAAATGGGCAGATCAGTTTTTCTTGGGTTATAATATTTCTGACACCTATAAGGAAATACCCCACGGAACAACGACAAATCGGCCCTATGTTGGCCGTTTTTCGGAGTATAATGCGCATGTATTCAGCTTAAACTATAACAAACGTAATCTTTTTGTCGATGGACTGACGCTGAATGTCAATGCCGTACGCAGCAAACGAAGTACCTATGTGCAGGATACGGTAACAACATTGTATAATTGGGACGGAAATCCGGTGGTGTTACATACGGATTACATGATCGAAAATGGTCTTCCCCCGATTACGATGAAATCACCCAACGGGGCACAACAGGGATTGCCTACGATCACACAGGTAGATCGCACAATAACAAATGTCCGTTCAAATTTAGGTTATATGATCTTACCGGGCCATCGGGTATCACTCAACCACAAGTTGGAAAAAACAGACCGCGACGATACCAATCTCCTAAGGCCTATCAATAAAGATCTACTGATATTAACAGGCGTTACCAAGAATATTCTATCGGCAAATTACGAAGCACAGACCTTCAATAATAAACTGAAAACCAATATCCTGGTTAAATATACGGCCAATAGTACCCGGCAGACCAATCCAAATCCGACGTATAATGCCGACGGATCATACACGCTTAATCCAGAGACAAAAAAGACCTTTAGCGACAACTTTGGGTATGGTGCGACGATTTCATACAATATCTTGCCTAATCTGTTTTTGATTACTTCGATGGAGAATGGTAAAATCATGCCCTCCGAAGAACAGATGTTTGGGAATCTCGAAACCAATATATTACCCAACCTAAATCTTACACCCGAGAAAAATATAAATTATAATCTGGGCTTCCGACTAGCCAATATAACATTTGATCAGCATCGGTTTTCATTCTATGGAAGTGCCTTCTGGCGAAACGGCTATGACAAAATTACCCGGCAGACAGTCGATAGTATTGTCACGGATTCCGATCTGGATATTCAGGCATCCGCTTTTGTCAATCTTGGTCGCACGCAGTCCAGGGGTGTGGAAGCTGAGTTGATCTATGTCTTTGACAACAAACTTAATGTCATGGTCAATTTTTCCAAATTCAATGCGCTATACAAACGGCAATTCGACCCCGCCGGACGTGCAGATGACCGCTATAATCTACAGATTCCAAACGAACCTTATTTTACAGTGAATGCAAATGCACAGTATCGCCTGGACAATGTCTTTCAAAAACGTGCCATCATGAACCTTTATTACAATATGGGCTACGTTGGGCATTACGATATCGCATGGCATCCTTCTGAAGGGAGCCTCACCCCTAGCCAGTTTGCGCATGATCTAGGACTAAGCTATCGCTTTCCCTCCGGAAAACTGGTGGCAAGTTTTGATATAAAAAACATCTTTAATACAGCGTTGTATGACAACTTTGGTGTTCAAAAGCCTGGAAGGGCATTCTACATCAAACTCAATTACACGATTAGCAAATTTTTATAAAAAACAATAGTAATATGAAACCATCATGATTTATTCGATCATGCTAATGAATAAATCTGATAGCTTCATCACAATTAAAAAACAAATTTATACAGATGAAAAAAAATCTATTAAAAACCGTTCTATTTGGCGCATTGGCTGCGTCAGTAACCTTAGGTAGTTGTAGTAAAGATAGCGGGAATCCCGGTGCGGTAACACCTCCAGAGGAAAAACCTACCGACAACAGATGGATTACATTGACCGCTGCACTAAAATTGACAAACGATGGTGACGGTAATGGTGGTACAATGGCCTACGCCGTTTCACCTGAGCAAGCTATTGACCCTGCTTTTGAGCTCGATGTTTTTAATGGCAAAGGCTTGAAATTTGATTCACCAAGAACCTCACGCATACAGGCATCTGCAGATGGAAAATTTTTATACGATATCCAATATACAGGAACTGACGGTGGTATTTTCCAGAAATATGCCGTAAATGGTGCGGAAAAATATGTAAAGAGTGGCAACGAAGTGAATGCAGCTGTTATTCTGGGTACCTCACCACGCTGGGTTAAATCAGCTGAAGGGATAGGTATTGGTGTGAGTGCAACAACACAGACAACTTTTACTGGTACATTTCCAGCGGTAACTTTTGGCAATATCAAGTCTACAGCCACTGTGGCGTCTATCAATCTTGATAATCCAAGTATTTTAAACACGGCTTCATTTACTATTCCGTTTACTGATGAGCAGTTGGCTCAAGGTTATTCGATCGGTCGTATCGATGTGCCGATCATCAATCAGGCAAAGAATAAAGTCTATATAGGCTGTAATATTTCGAAAGTGAATCCAAAGGGCACTCCTAGCCAAAATCAGGAAACGGGTGTAGTTTCCTGGCCAAGCGATGCTGCCAATATTGCTGGTACCGTCACCTTGGTTGTTGACTATCCTTCATTTAAAAATCCGAAATTGATCTGGTCTACACAAAGCAAATATGGTAATAATGGCTACCGTACCATGACCCAGTATATTGCTGAAGATGGCCATGTTTATCAGTCCACTGGTGCGAATACAACGAGCTATCCACATATCTTGCGTATTGATAAAAATACCAATGACTATGACAACAGTTATGTATTCGATCTATCAAAAGCATTAGGTGTTAGTGGTCTTGCTGGAATCAAAGCTTGGAAATACCTAGGTCAAGGTAAAGCATTTGTCCTATATGACATTGATAAAAAAGGTGGTTATTTGGCGCTAATAGACCTCAATGCGAAAACGGCAACAAAAATTACCACAGAATATGAGTCTAAATTAAACTTTGATCAACAACAAAGTATAGCTCAGGTAGGCGACAACGTGTATGTTCCATTGACGCCTATCAGCGAAGCCGGAAATGTGTTTGTTTACAACTGGAAAACGGGTAAATTAACGAAAGGTGCCAAACTACTGAACGGTACAGGACATCGTTATATCGGTGCTTATTAATACTTATTTATCGTATAGTACCTCATTTAAATGGTCGTTCTGTAAAATCAGAGCGGCCATTTTTGTTGTGATCAAATTTTAATTCCGGCCGTTTTGGTAAATTCTTTTCTATTTAAACGTATTTTCAGGTCCAAGGTCCTTCAATTGCCTATTAATTGTACGGATACTATCACGTAAAGTATTGTTCTGATCCCTTAGATCGTCAATCTGTTTCTGGATGTTTTCATCTCTTATTTTTGACCTTCCTTCTGGTGATGATTCTCGATCACAGGCTGCTAATGAAAGCAAAATTATAATGGCAAGCTTTTTCATGTTTTTTAGCTGATTAGTTGAAGGAGTCCTAAAAAACTTACAAAATAAATCTGCTGCTGTAAGTTTTTGAACAGTTCCGCAACTTATAGGGAAAATTAGAAAATATGAATCGAGCAATAGGTAGCAGCCAAATCCTTACATTTAATAAAAAATAGCGATGATGGATGAGAGACAGTTCTTAGTACTTATTAATGAGCATCAGGGAATTATCCATAAAATATGTCACCTATACCGCGATGTTCGGGAGGATCGGGAAGATCTTTTTCAGGAAATTACATTTCAACTCTGGAAATCCCATGATAGCTTTAAGAACAACTCGAAAATAAGCACCTGGATTTATCGCATTGCACTGAATACTGCCATAGCTACTTTCCGTAAAAAGAAACAAGACATTGAATATCGTCCTGCTTTGCCCGAGATGGCCGAGGAACAGCAGGACGAAGAACTTGCTTTACGTCAGGAGCGATTATTCGGCGCTTTAAAACAACTTGATGATGGAGACAAGGCGATCATTACCTTGTACCTTGAGGATTTGAGTTATCAACAGATCGCAGAAATTATTGGTATAAGTGAAAATTATGTCGGTGTCAAACTCAATAGAATAAAAGTCAAAATTCAGAACCTTCTAGCCTGTTAATTATGGAATTTAATGAACTAAAATCTACCTGGAATACGGTAAAAACACCCGAAATTTCTCCAGCGGAAATCCAAAAGATGTTATCAGAGAATAGTCATCCTGTTTTAAAAAACATTAGGAAGCAATTAACCATAGAAATTATCGGATGGTGTATTTTCCTGACATGCTATTATACGATGTTTGACGGCGACAGAAAACCTGTCTGGATCAATATATTGCTTGTTTTCTCAATCTTGTTGCCCATCATCCATAACCTTATGGGCTATCGTTTTGCAAAATATCTTGTCCAGGGTACTAATATCCAGGAATCGTTAAAAAATTACCTCGCAAAGGTCAAGCGTTATGCCGCAATCTCCATTATTTCAAAACAGCTGTTTCTGATGGGGCTTTTACTGTTTTTTACCTACGGACTAAGCTTTAATACAAGTAAGTCTATTTCGCTGGTTATTATAGGTTTGCTATTTATCATTCAACTTGCGTTCACCTATAGGATATGGGCAAAACGTTTGGTCGGTCTGGAAAAGTCAATCAACTTGCTCAGTTGACTGGCCTCTCCTTTCGATTCTTTCCAATAACACGCTGGTAATGAAACGTATTATGATACTATTTAAAGTCAATACCTCAACTTAGATTTTCGGATAAATAAGCTTCCATCTTCAGCCTCGCCAATAAATAACTTATGGTCGATTCTGCACCCTGATTGATATTTATTGTACGCTCTTCTAGACCATCAAAACAGCCACCCGTCACCGGATTATAGACAATCTGCTGGATATGATTACGTCCTAAGAACCATTCGAATGCTGTCCGGATCGTGTTTTTATAGTTTTCATCTTTTGTATGTCTGTAAAATCTGTCCAGCGCAATAATGGTATAGGCAACATCGATGGGCTGCTCCCCGCCTTTGGGAGGAGTTGTTGGTTGATCACGTTGTGCCCAACCTTTATTGGAAATAACATGGATTTCGTTATCAACAATAATTCTGCTCAACAAAAAATCAAAGGATTGATAAGCGATGTCCCGATATCTCTTATCGCCGGTAGACTCATAGGCAGCCAGCAATGCTTCCGGAATCACACTATTGCCATAGGTCATGTAGGATTCGTACCATTGCCAATCGGCAGTACTTTCATACGCAAACATGGCTACCAAGCGCTCGGCCAAAACTTCTATGATCGCTTTATAATTTTTGCCTTTCATAAAACTTAAGCCCTTTATCGTAAAGGCCATTGACCGTGTTGAATAATAAACTAGCGCATGTTGGGAAGCTCGCTCCAAAAGTTTAATAGCAGGTTTGACTATTCGCTCGGGTAAAATACTGGCTAAACCAATGACCTCGCCCAATGCCCACACAGCACGTCCATTGGCATCCTCGAGATTCTCTTGTTTATTCTGTGGGGTAAAATTACCGTCAATGTCTACATAGTTCAAAAAGGTGCCATCGTCTTGCATACAGTAGTCAATGAAACCCAAATATTTCTCTATCAAGCCAAGGTCTTCCTGAGATTCGTATAATTTATAGTGATGTAACATCGCGATAAGGGCCCGGGCATTGTCATCCAATGCATAACCACTGCTCAGGTCGGGCATACTGATATCTGCAAATTGAACAAATGCTCTTTCTGTTGACATCCGGAACATATGGTCCAGGTTGAGCGGTGGAATAGAATACAACATATCCCTTTTTTCGTCAATAAGGAGTTCAAATAGATTGACATGGGCTATAGCCACATTTTGCCAAGAAGTTTTCACCATTTTTTGAAGATTCACATGGCGGATTTTTTCTAGTCTCGGTGTATCGTCCAAAATTTGATTGACGGCCTCAGCGAGTTGATCCGATGCTTCGAAATCGATCATCGTACCCATATCTGCTTTCAGAACCTCCCTGACATGGGGTATTGGTGTCGAAACAATGGGACAGCCCGAACTCAAGGCATAAGAAAATGTTCCGCTCACGGCTTGGAGGGGATCTTTTGATGTGAAGAGATAGACATCAGTGATGGATAGATAGGCTAATAGCGACTCTATCGAAAGAAATTCATTCACAAACCTGACATGATCTGCTATTCCCTGTTTATTTATGATCTCCTCGAGTTGATTTCTGTAGGTCTCCCCTTCCCGTTGCAACAAAGTGGGGTGTGTCTGCCCCAGAATAAGAAATAGTACAGTTGGATTTTGTTTAATAATAGCGGGAAGTGCATATAATGTTGTTTCAATACTTTTACTTGGCCCCAGTAGACCAAAGGTGCTGAGCACTTTCTTGTCCAGTAGATTATATCGCTCTAGTGTTGCCCGTTTATTTGTTGCGGGAGCCAAATGCGTCCCATGTGCGATCACGGTGATTTTATTCGGAGCGATTTTATAAGCGCTAATAAGGATATCGGCAGAATTTTGAGTCATGACGACAATCTGCGAACAATATTCCGCAATAGTAGCTACTTGGTCAAGTAGTGCACTGTCTGGTGATGGTAGTACCGTATGAAAAGTAATTACAATGGTGATCTGTGCTGCGTAAAGTTCTGAAAGAAAAGAGCTGAACTTGACCTCCTGACCAGCGAATAAACCAAACTCATGTTCAATACAGACCAGATCAATATTTTTGTGGTGTTGAATATTTTCAAATATTGTATCAAATGAAAGTGGATCCTCGATCTCCAGTATACCTAGCGGAGCTGGATCATAATTAGCCTGATTCCGAGTCTCTACGATTGGTATCGGAATAAGGTTGTATGAATCCCGAAATTTACTTGAAATGGCTTTCATTAAGTCTGTGGTGTAGGTGGCAATACCGCAGGCGCGAGGGGGAAAAGTTGATAGGAATGCAATTCCTCTTTTCGTCGTTAAAATCATTGTGGATTATTTATGTGAAGTCCTTGCATACGATCATCTTGTATTCTTAACAAGGGGCTGCACGTAGGGAGGTTCTATAAATGTACACAAATAAAACCAGTATTTCGATTTTTTCATTTGTGATGAAATTTAACTTTATTTATACATTGATGATCAATTATATTTTGTAACTTCACAGTAGCCAATCACTAAAGATTGGAAATTAAGTAAAAGCATATTTCCCGCGCAAAAAATCACATGTCCCAGTCTGTTAAATTCGACAATGTAAATACATTGTTTTCTAAAGCTTTAAAGCAAAAAATCAATCACTATTTTATAAATTCAGCAAAGCAAAAAACTGGCAATCGAAGAATTTATTTGAAAGCTTCCATTCTATTGACCACTTTTATTCTGCTCTATATTCTTTTGGTATTCGCGCCGCTTCATTGGAGTATTGCGATCCTATTATGCGCCATTTTTGGGGCTAACCTCGCTGCTATTGGTTTCAATATTATGCACGATGCGGGACACAATTCGTTTTCTGACAATAAACGACTGAATACTGTACTGTCCTATTCACTCAATCTCTTGGGTGGCAACATTTATTTCTGGAAACTCAAACACAATATTGCCCATCATACCTATACCAATATCGACGGTGAGGATCACGATATCGAGGTCAAATTCATGCGCATACACCATGATCAAAAATTAAAAAAACATCATCGCTATCAGTGCTTTTACTTTCCGCTGTTATACGGTATCTCCTATCTCGCCTGGATCTTTTATCAGGATTACGAAAAATACTTCCGCGGCCGTATGGGCAATGATAAGGAGCAGTTTCATTTTCCTTTCAGGGAGCGTGTTATTTTTTGGGTAAGTAAGCTGATACATTTTACGCTATTTGTGGTTGTTCCCGTTATATTTGTTGGCTGGCTGCCTACGCTAATTGGTCTATTGATTGCCGGGGTGGTCTGTGGAATGAGCCTGGCAACTGTATTTCAATTGGCCCATGTGGTTTCGGGAACAGAATTCAAGACCATTGAAGCGTCACGCGTGGATGAAGAATGGATGATCCATCAGATCCAGTCAACAGCTAACTTCGCAACAAAGAGCAAAGTATTGACTTGGTTGCTGGGAGGCCTTAATTTTCAGGTGGAACATCACTTGTTTCCAAAGATTAGCCATGTACACTATCCGGCACTTAATCGCATTGTGAAACAAACCTGTAAGGAGTATAAATTACAATATAACGAATTTAAAACATTCTGGGCGGCATTTAGGTCGCATATCGGCGTCATTCATGCGATGTCAAGGTAAACTTAAAGCAATGCTGATGTAGCTCTATGCTGCGCAAGGCTGCACCTGAAAGGCAGGTAACAAAAAGAATGAAACAAATGCAAGAATAAAAAATGGGCGTATATTTTTGGATAGCAATACCTGTTGACGTATTTTTTCAGCATTGCAGCGAAACGATGAAAAAGCATGGCGTTGGTGCCTATGTTGAAATGATGAGTGGTACGTTAGGCAAGCGGAATTATGTGAAATATTCCGAAGAAAATGCAGCCTATTTTGTGGATTGTTTTTCGTCTCCTGATTATCATAGTTTTTTCTTTTCCTCTTACCCCTTTTCAGAAAATTTAGGGTCAAGGGAGTTCGGTCTATTCTTCAATTCGCCTGTAGCTGATCATTCGATCGTCGGAAGCGGTGGCTGTGAAACTGAGAAAACGAGAGAAACAATTCATCTTCGCCAGATTATGAAGCAGCCTGACAAATCTATCAAAGCATTTTATGCCGCATTGCAGCGAAGTCTAAAAAAAATCCCTGATTTAAAGGAGAGCACGATAAGTGGACAAAAAAAGCAATATTACTTATCGACATCGAAAACTATCATTCCGCAAAACGCACATAGCCGCCTTATTAAAGTGCCTTGGGAAGAACATTGCCTTCATTTAGGCATTATTATTAAACAGGAATAAAAGTGAATCGTTTGGTGAGATTTGTCTAATCAATAACTGATTATTTCATACTTTTGTGTGAGTCCAATAATTAGCTAATTTATCAGAAACAAGCGCTATGCAGTTTAACTTCACCTTTGATTCCAGTCCTTTTAAGACCCTGATCGCTTTTCATAAGATTATCAAATCTTTTGAGGAAACGGCCTTGTCCGAAGTTGAATTCCAGGCTGCTTATGCTAAATCTTTGCTGGAAGAAATCAAAAAATATCCGGCACTTGTCAACGGAATTGAAAAAACCGAGGATCTACACCCCTATGAACCGATTATCAAAGTCCTAGTAGCGGATCTGTTCCCCAGATCACTGACAAAGAATGAAATCAAGGCCATTACGATCCCGTTCTATTTATATACCTTCAATCATAGCGAACGTTTAGACAATATTCTTCGTGATGCCGGCGATCATTACGATTTTAGCTACCGCGATATCTCTCCAGATACCTATTATATTTTGAATTGCTGTATGATCATCAGTCAGTACTATGGTATAAAAGTTGATGCCATGGATACGCCGATATTCCTGGATATTCCGGATAAAAATAACATTATGCATCATTATCGGGTGCTGTTCAATGCAGATTTTATGGATATTCTTCCTACGGATCGTGCAGTGGAACTTTCTGAAGAGGATATTATTGAACTGATTGACAATTTTTCGGATATCGTCCTTTGGAAGTCTAAATTTCCTGAACAAAGCTGGATACTGAAAGGTTTCTCCATTATGACCCTTTTTGATGCGACGACAGAGAATGCCGTGTCAAGCTTCAAAAGTAATTTATTGCGTGAAGACAAGGCGGCTCAGATGGAAGAAATTCAAGATATTTTCAGATCCATCTACAAAATAGACGATCTGCGGATCGGATTGACCTCCTTTGAAAAAGTCAGAGAAGAGTTTAATTTGAGAATCGTCGAAAAGCAACTGTACAGTCATCTGCTTTACGATTCGACGATTGCCGAATGTCAGGAAATGCTCTGTAATGAAACTTTGGAAAATATGCTTAAAAAGGAAGAGCTGCTGGTTGTTCCGGACATCGATCAATTACCCACGACGGATCCGAAAAAAGCGTTTTTTATCAACAAACTAAAACAGCAGCATGTGAAGAGCTTTATCTTTGCCCCTTTGATACAGGATGACAAGGTACTCGGTATATTGGAAATGTCCTCCTCCAAGGTACGCGCACTGAATTCGGTCAATGCGAATAAGCTGGACGTTGTCTTACCTTTTATAAAGGACAAAGTATCCAAGGCATTTTCTGAAACGGAGAACCAGATTGAGGCGATCATCCAAAAAGAATATACCTCGATTCATCCCAGTGTCAAATGGCGCTTTCAGGAAGAGGCAATCCACTACCTCAACGATAGAGCTTTTGGAAAGGATTACACCTTACAAGAAATTGTCTTTGAACATGTTTATCCGCTTTATGGCCAGATTGATGTGCAGGGCTCTTCGGAATCCAGAAATCAAGCCATTAAGCAGGATCTGATCAACCAGGCGACTGATCTCATCGCACTTTTCACGGCAATAAACGAGCAGCATAGTTTACCTCTGTTTGAACAGAAGGTCTTTGACCTGGAGCGGAACCTGGAGACCCTGGACCATTCGCTTTCCACCGATACCGAACAGGTTATCTTGGATCATTTTAATCTAGATGTGCATCCCATTCTGGACAACTTTCGGAAAAGCAATAAAACTAGTCCTATCGTTGCGGCAATTGATGCCTATTTCGATCGAATAAACCCAGCCTTGGGCGGATTCTATGAAGCGCGCCAGGATTACGACAACTCGATCACCCTGATCAATAAAAAGCTGGTTGCGATCCTTGACGAAAAACAGGTTGAGGCGCAGGACTATTTCCCCCATTATTACGAGCGCTATAAAACAGACGGTATTGAGCATAACCTCTACATTGGCGCTTCCATTGCGCCGGATAAAAATTTCGAGCTCTATTACCTCAAAAACTTGCGCTTATGGCAATTGCAGGTCATGTGCGAAATGGAAAGTCAGTTCAGAGTGCTGCAGCCCGAACTACCACATCAGCTGGAAGTAGCCTCGCTGATTCTGGTCTTTGCGACACCGATTTCTATCCGTTTCAAAATGGATGAAAAACAGTTTGATGTTGACGGATCCTACAATGTACGTTACGAAATCGCAAAAAAACGTATTGACAAAGCCAAGATCAAAGGTTCGACAGAGCGTATTACCCAAAAAGGTAAACTGGTCATTGTCTATTCACATGCTCATGAAAAAACAGAGTACTTGGGATACATCAACTTACTTAAGCACAAGGGTTTATTGGATGATGATATTGAAAAATTTGAGGTCGAGGATTTACAGGGACTGATCGGTCTTAAAGCGATTCGCGTTGGATTTAAAGTGCAGGATAATTGGTGAAAGAAGTGAAAGTGAACCCAGAGGTCCACTTTCGGATTTAATTATTTTTGATAATTAGCTGATTACAATAGCCCCCTCATTGTACAGAAGAATTCACCGCAGCTAGTACGATTAGCGGTAATCGTTACCGAACCATCATATTCTCCATTCACGTAGTAATTGATTTTGAAGACACATTTCATTTTAGGAGTATTTGCAGTCTTGATTTCAACCATTTCGATACTTCTTTTACCGTCAGCTGAGGTGTGGACCATCTTCGGTGCTTCCACCTTTTCGCTTAAAGCTTTCGTTTCAACAGTTTTGTAGCTCGGTGCTTTTCCTGTACCTGCAAATGCAGTGGATGACATAACGGCCACGGCTACCACACTCATGAATAATTTTTCATTTCATTTTTTGGTTTAATTTGAACAATTATAGAGCAGTCCTACGCCCTATCTGATGATAAAAGTATTGCGTAGGGTGATATGAAAAAATGACCCTTTGATATTCGTTACAGCTGCTTCACGATTCGCGATATTTATATATATATCCGCATGGTTAAATGATTGGGTTAGGCAGTAAGCACTGTCTGTAATACATCTCCAAGGGAAATTCTTACCCTGATGGAACAATGATATGGGAAATTTGAAGTTGAGGATTTACAAAGGCTGATCGGTCTTGAAGCCATTCACCTTTGATTTAAGGTTTAGGATACTGGTTAGTGGCGAAAGGGTTACACAAACCTTAGAAACTATATTCAGCACCTATTGCAATATAGCGGGGCAAGAGTCTATATTCGGTGATGCTCCGGTAGGTATCCGTCACCACAGCATTTCTAAATTGGCGTGTATTCAGTATATTTTTTGCTGTGATATCAAACCTGGTCTTGATCTTTTTTGCATCGTAAAAAACTGCAAAATCTGAAAAATAATACGTTTTTGCATCTGTGCCGAGAAAATCACCGAAGCGATAGGACTCATTTTTCAGGCTTGCCTGCAGACCTTTCCCCATATTCAAAAAAACATTCATGAAAGCCTTGGTATTTTTTAACTGATCCTTTCGTTCACTTGTATAAGCGGTAGATTGTACGCTGTAGCCTGTATAGATATTTAGCCTTGACTTCCATGCACTGCGGAATGATAGTGCATATTCTTGTGAGAACAGACGTATCTGGCGTGCACCGACGCCAACGACAGTGGCCTGATAAGCCGAGGAATTCCCCCCAATATCCAGACGTATATTTCCATTCAGTGTTTTTAAATAATAATTGAGCTGCAATTTATAAAATCTGTCTTTTCGGTCTTTCAGCAAGATCTTTTCACTCAGGTTGTAGTTGACTCCGATATCGTTTTGATTGCTGAAATAATCAAACATGCTGGTATAACCGATGGAAAGATTTGCATAAAACTTGTCCATCATGCTCCCATGTGTATAGGTCAATAACCCATCCGAACTGCTTAATGTTGCCATATTATCCAATCCCTTGACAAAGCTACGGAGACCTGTACTGTAATAATTGGAAGTCACGTCCACGAGTTCAGTATTCTTTTGCTGAAAGGAAAGCTGGCCTTCTAGTTTTCCTTTTGGGTATATCATCCATTTCCCGGATATACTGGGGCTGATCAACCCATTATTTCTGTTCTGACTGTTTCCGGCCCTGTCGAGACTGCTATGAAGGTACCAAGCCTGCAATTTGGGTGTCCACTCCCATTTCCCATGCTTGATGCTGTACTTCGCAATGATACCCATTTGATTCGTCCGTAGATCAATCTGATTGGAAAAGCCTACAGGATGGACCGGAGGATCATTTTCCCGATTTAGGGCTAATTCGGTTTCGAGCTGCTGCACTTTATATTCGTTGAGCAGTGCAACTTCCATAAAGTTTCCGTTTTTTGATCTCCGGACATAGTGCGATGTAAAGCCAATATAATCTAGCTTATTTTCGATATGTTGTGTCACAGCAGCGATGTCGCCGACCTGAAAAAGGTCTTCGTAATAATACTGGTCTATGCTATAATCGACCGGTGATCGCTGGCGGATCCAGCGTGCCGAGCTGACGAGGACATCACGTTCGGAAAATTTATGCGTATAGCTCATATTGTGATTGGTCAGATTCCCTTTGCTGGCCGTCAGTTCCGTGCTACCGATGCCATTGAACGAGAGATTGCCCACATCCTGTTTATGGAGTGATCCCAGATTTCCGGAGTAGGTCAGCGTAGATTTTTGATTGAGGTCATACTGCAGTTCCCATTTTGAAAAATAATTGTTTATATTCCTGTTAAATTCATAGTTTTCGGTATTGGTAAATTGCAGATCCTCAATATGGTAATCCTGGATACTATTTCGGTAGAAGGACTTTTTTGTTGGATTAATAAAGCCTAGCCACTTTACTTTCAGCTTTTTTGTCGGATTCAGAATGGTATTGAAAGAAAGCAATTTATCCCGGTTGAAATTGGTCCTTTTGTAATCAAAGTCCGGGAAATCCGGCATATTATCAATCAGTGTTGGCGTCACCACTCCGGCACCTATCTGCCCTGGTTCGTCAGTCTGGTTTGGATACAACAGGTGATTGATACTGCTGACGGCATCAAAACCATTGTTATTGGCAGCTCCCAGCAGATAGTACTTATTTTTCTTGCCAAAATTCATTAAGCTGGCACTTGCCTGATAATACTGTTTTCCGACTGGTGCGGCCGAAACAGCAGCCGATCCCACCCATTGGTTCCTGCTATCCGCCTTGAGCTGGATATTAAGGGCGATCTTATCCGAATTTTCAACCCCTTTCAGATGTTTGTTGTTGGAATAGCGCTGTAGGATCTGGATTTTATCCACAGGCTGTACAGACATATTTTGTGTCAGTAGTCGATAGCCCTTTTCGAAGAGATCGTCGCCTTCCACCATGACCTTCTCTACCTCCTTGTTTCCGATCTTGATACTTCCATCGGTACCGACATTCAGTCCGGGGATCTTCTTTAATAAGTCCTCCACCGTACGTTCATCACCCTGAAGAAATGATTTTGCACTCAGCTCAATGGTATCCCTACCGAGTCTATAGGGGCGCTTTGCATGGACCAGTACTTCGGCCAAGCGTTCTACCCCACCGGCAATCAGCTGCACATTGACTGTTGTATCAGTCGTGCCGATGTCAATTGTGCGTTCAACCGGCACATAACTCAGTGCCTGAAAGTATAAAATCTGCGTTCCCTGTTGTTTTACAGCCAGTCGATACCGGCCTGCTCCATCCGTAAAGGTATAGCCCAACAGACCCGCGCCTTTCGATAAGCGAAGTTCTACACGTGCACTGCCGACAGGTTGCCCATTTGAGGTTACTTCCCCCTGGACGGATACCTGAGCCTGTGCACGGGAAAAAAGAATGCAGAGCCCGCAAATCAAAAACAGTAGACACTTATTCATTCGAGCTTTTCTGTTCCCATTCGTAAACTTGCTCCACTGTACCCCGCGCCTTGATCCTTTCCTCGATAACAACTTCGCTAGCGGGAAATTTACTCTCAAGGATACGTTTTTTCTCCTCTGAAATTGCCTCATATTTCTGGATATAATCCTGCAGTGTCAATTTAGGCAATGCATAGACGTAGGATTCCTGTACAGGGATATCGCCCGCATAGGGATATGCTATTTCTTTGAGGATCCAGTAATTTGGATTTGCACTTTCATTGTACAACATCACGATAAGCCCGGGCAGCCCACCAAATTTATAGGGCCCTACAGGTACCGGAATGCTGTTGGTATAGTAAGCGACCAGCGTCGTGCCGCGGTAATTTGCTGTAGCCTTGTGGCATATATATTTTCCCAGGGTATCGGTGCTGCTGTAGTCAGTATTCCAGATCAGGTCCGGAAATTTATCGCTTACCAAATAGTTGGCGCCATTCAGCGATCGTGTTTCCAGTATTTCCTTATGGTTACTTTTTTGGATGACAACCCGTCTAAAATTTTTGCCTGCGTCGAGTGATAAATCAAATATGCTTCCAGGGTCCTGATCGAGGTCAACGGAATTGGTATCCCGCGCAACGGGAATTGAATCGCGAACAACAGTTTTTACACCATTTTCAAAGTACACATGCTCCCGAAAGGTCGCAACCCCGGAAGGAATATATTCATACAGGGCCTGTAATTTCTGGGCTTGCACTCCCCAGGCTGAACATAATAATAAACAAAATAAAAAATAAGATCTCATAGTACTGAAAGATGTGAAAGTGAACCCAGAGGTCCACTTTCAGGTTTAATTTTTGTTGATGATTAACTTAGCGACTCTGCTATTAGTTGTAATAAGCATTGCTACCATAGGTATCCGTCAACAACTCCTTCATCCGGCAGAAGAAACCACCACAGCTGGAATAATTCCCGGTGATCGTTACCGAACCGTCATATTGTCCACCCAAGTAATAATCGATTCGGAAGGTACATCTCAATTTCGATGAATTAGCCGTTTTGATTTCAACCATTTCAATACTTCTTTTACCGTCAGATGAAGTGTGGACCATCTTCGGTGCCTCCACCTTTTCGCTTACAGCTTTCGTTTCAACAGTTTTGTTGCTTGGTGCTTTTCCCGTACCTGCAAATGCAGCTGATGACATAACAGCCACGGCTACCACACTCATGAATAATTTTTTCATTTTATTTTGGTTTAATTTGAACAATTATAGAGCAGACCTACGCCCTATTTGATTATAAAAGTATAGTGTAGGATGGTATGAAAAAATGCCCCTTTAATATTCGCTACAGCTGCTTCACGATTCGCGATACTCATGTATATATCCGTATGATTAAATGATTGGACTGGGCCTCCAATTCCATTTAAATGTGTAAGGCGCACCGTTCGGGTGCGCCTTGTTATCCATTGTGGAAGTTTTCGCTTACTGTAGCGTATCAGCTTCCGACTGGTCGCCAACGCTCAGCCCTCTTCCCAAAGCTGCAGAGAGAAACATCTGTAATACAACTCCGTGGGAGCCAAGAAAGCTATTTTTTCTATTTCACATAGCGTTAACTTAAATATCACTATCTTAGTATATTGTTTAAGGAAACAAACGCACACTAAAACAACAAATATCCAGTTGCGACTTTACATAGATTAAAATCATTTTATGAGAATAACAACCAATATCGTCCTATTTTTATTTTCCGTCACCACTTTTATTTATGGATGCAGTAAGGACAACAGTACACCTGAGTTACCGGAAAAACCCAAGGCCCTGTTAGATACCTACACCTATCTACGGAAAGAAGTTATCGCTTTTAAAGCGTATAAAGGTTCCCCCAAGGGCGGTATTGATGTTTCTGCTCAGGAAAAACCAGAATCTTTCTGGAACTCAACCAAGCTGGCGGATTACTTTTACGACACCTTAACCGTTCGCAAGGACAGTATTTTCGAACGACCGTTTGAGTATGAAATCAATAATTTTAGATTTGAGCAACGGAAAGACAGTATTTTCCGCTGGAATCGTTATGCCGATTTTTGGGAGTTTTATGGTATGAAAAAACAAGATACGATAGAGCACTATGTCTGTTTTTATAACTTTCAAAGGAATAGCCCACCTTTTTTTACTGGTCGAAATGGTCACAATTCAGGTGAAGTCACCTATTCCCGTTATTTTAATGACAGTGAACCTTTTTTTAAAGGGCCTGAAGAGATGAAAAATGAGCATGATGAAGTAGCCTGGTACAATATTAAATACGTATTCGTTAAAAAGAAATAGCCTATTAGAATAGGCTCTTCAACTGATTTTTATAGGTCCGACCCAGTGGTAGCTTCTCCCCGTCCTTCAAATGGACGTAAGCCATATCATACGAGGTAATATGGGCTCCCAGTACAATATAGGATTTATGAATACGGATAAAACCGAGATCGCGGTATTTTTCTTCAAAGTTTGACATGCGATCAAGGATCATATATTTTTTAAAAGGCGTAACAAGCACAATATACTCGCCACATCCCTGTACCCATCGGACATCTGCCAGCAAGATCTTGTTCATGATATAATCCGATTTAAACATGATATATTCTTCCTTTTTCTTTTTTTCCATCGAATCGCGGAACTGCAAGAAATCTTTTGCTTTTAAAATCGCTTTGTTAAAGCCCGCAAAATCCACCGGTTTGACCAGGTAATGGATCACATCCAATTCAAAGGCCTTTACAGCATATTGGGTTTCCATCGTCAGAAAAATACACAGGGGCTTATACGGCAAGTTCAATAAGAGATCAATACCATTGATAAAAGGCATATTGATATCCAGGATAACGAGATCTATCGGGTTTTTTGTAAGATAATCTAACGCTTCCTTTGGGTGTTGAAATAGCGCTACGAGCTCCACATCCGCTATTTGACTGCAGTAGTGCTCAATAAGCTCCAATGCTGGGTATTCGTCATCAACCCCTACTATGCTCAATCTTGCCATAAATATTCAATTTGTAATCTAGTCTGATAACTATTGTCTTCACGTAGACCAGCCCTAAAAGTAAATTTCTCCGGATAGTATTTTTCCAGTATCGAAAGAATCGCTGTATTCCCCAGCCCACTATCCGTCAGGTTATCCGACAAATTCTTGTGTTCGGCCACGGAGTTCTCGACCTCAAACAAAAACTCACGCTCCCCTAAGGTATACCTGATTGTGATGAAGCTGTCAGCCTCTATACCAAGAGCACTGTGCTTGAGCGCATTTTCAAATATGGTCAGGAAAATTGCTGGTGGAATCTCAATAAGCTCCAGCGCTTCCTCCTGCCGCAAGTCAAAGCGGATGTTAAGCTGATTATTGTAGCGGAGCTGATACAGGTCGATCAGGGAGACAATCGATGCAAATTCCCTGGCGATGCTTATCTTGGTTTTATTGGTATCATAGATCACATACTGCAGCAGCTTACTGAGCTGTAAGATAGATGCTGAGGTGTTTTCAGCTGAACGAATGCTACCTGAATAAATATTGTTCAGGATATTGAATAGAAAATGCGGATTTAATTTGGATTTAAGGAGATCCAGGTGTAACTTTTCTTTTTCTTCCCCCAGATCTTCATAATCCTTTTCGATCAGAAATTTATCTTTTGTGATCCCCAAAAAAGATGCAACCAGGATAACAATACCCTGTACAATATATACATTGAACAGAAAGGTTGTATTGGAAAGGTTTTCGTCAAAACGAACGTCGAAGACCGCCGGTTCCAACAAAATCCGAAAGAGACTTGATACCAGAAAATAGATCAGCGAATAGAGAATAAATTTGGGGTATTTATTGGCTAGATAAAACTGCGGAACAAGATAAAAATAGACCAGATAGTAGATGCCCACATTGAAAAGAAAGACGACCAGTACCCCCCAGACCAATTCCGGCATATCCAAAAAGTAATTTTCGGTAAAGATCGTCAGCAACAAAAACACCGATAGGAAGAAAATATGCTGCAGTTTCACCAAAAGTCCCCAATGCGACTGCATCAGTTTTTCGAGGATCCTGGAATTCAGCAAGATCCTAAAAACCAATAATAAAAAGACAATATTTACAACCAACAGCATTGTTTATCCTGGATTTCAACTCAATCAAATATAAGATCTTTTTGGGAGGTCAAACTGCAGTTTACTGATAAAAACTGTCGTTGATTGAAAAATAAAATTATCAAATCCGCTTATAAATATATTTGGGTGAAAGGGATACCAATATAAACTTACATGAGCATCAAGATATTTTTTATGTCCATCATTTTGCTGGCGTTTAGTTCGCTGGCGTATGCGCAGCGCAGTGATACCTATAATATGTGGTTTCAATACCTGTTATCCGCCAAACTGACCGACAAGAGCACACTCACGGCGCTGTCGCAATATCGTTCCTTTGATTTGGCTTATGACACGCGCTTGTTTTTGGTCTCGGCTTACGTGGATTATGAGGTTGCTGATGATGTCAGACCTGCATTGGGTGCGATGTTTCTCACCTTGAATTCCTATAAAGCAGACGGTGGAAAAAGAACACGTTACGAAAAAAGACCCTTTCAGCAAGTCAGTTTAGGCGGAAATATCGGGCGTACGTCGGTCTCGCACCGTTTTCGGGTTGAAGAACGTTTTATCAACAACCCCAATGAGTTTGTACTCCGCCTGCGCTACCTGATTTCATTGCGGATCCCCTTTAACAAAGCTGACCAACCCGAACAATACTATGGCATTCTCAAGAATGAGATCCGGATGAATGCAAAAAAAGATGAACCCTTTGACAGCAATCGCCTAACGGCAGGTTTCGGCCGGAAACTGGGTAAAAATGCCGCTGTCGAAATCGCCTGGATCAATCAGGTAGAGACAGGCAGACCCAGCAACTATGCCTATGTCGGCTACAGAAACAATTTCGATTGGAGAAAAAATAAATAATAACATAAACATTCTTAGCTATGCTTACATTCCTCGGCTTTTTGATGATAGTCATTTTTATGCTCTTGATTATGCTCAAGAAAATGACACCGATTACCGCCTTAGTCATTATTCCGGTGACGGTAGCCCTACTTGCGGGGTTTGGGCCCGATCTTGGTGAAATGATGAAAAATGGTGTAAAGGAGATCGCGTTGACCGGTGTCATGCTGCTATTTGCCATTCTATATTTCAGCTTAATGATAGACACGGGGCTTTTCGAACCGCTGGTCAATATCATATTGAAGGCGGTTGGCGATAATCCCGTCAAAACCACCCTTGGTACAGCAATATTAACTACCCTGGTTTCGCTCGATGGTGATGGCTCCTCTACTTACATTATTGTGGTTGCGGCCATGCTGCCCTTATACAAAAAACAGGGCATCAACCCATTGGTGCTGACTTGCATTGTGATGCTCGCCGGGGGTATTATGAATATCCTTCCCTGGGGCGGTCCCACTGCTCGGGTAATGAGTTCGCTCAAACTAGGGCATACCGAAATTTTTGTGCCTATGATTCCCATTATGGCGATAGGCATTTGCTGGGTGTTAATTGTGGCCTATATTTTAGGGGTACGGGAAAAGCGGCGTATTGCCAAACAGGGCAAATTCAAGAAATATGCAAATACTGGCATTGCCGGCGATCTGGATCCGGCGCTGCTTCGGCCCAAATTAATCTGGATCAATCTCCTGCTTACCCTTAGCCTGCTTGTGGTTATGATTCTGGATATCGCACCTTTGGGCATTGCCTTTATGGTGGCATTCTGTATTGCCTCGGTTATCAACTATCCTAAATTAAAAGATCAGCAAAAAATAATGGCAAAACATGCCGGCAATGCATTATCGGTTGCGGGAATGATCTTTGGAGCCGGCATTTTCACAGGGATCCTCAATGGTACAGGGATTATGCAGGCCATGGGCAATAGTATGATTGGTATTGTTCCAAAAGGCTGGGGCATGCAGCTGAGTATAATAACCGCAATTTTCAGTGTGCCGCTCACATTTTTTCTGACAAATGATGCCTATTATTTTGGTATCCTGCCTATTGTGGCCGCAACAGGCCATAAATTGGGGATTCCCGCGGATATACTCGGGCGTGCCAGTCTTGTCGGCCAGGCCTCCCACCTGCTGAGCCCGCTGGTTCCTTCCACCTATTTATTGGTGTCACTCGCGGGTGTACATTATGCGGACCATCTCCGATATACTTTAAAATGGGCCATAGGATCCTCAGTTGTCATGTTATTGGCTGCCGTCATGCTGGGCACTATTTAACCCTATAATCTGAGATAATTTCATTATATTTCACTCGTACAATAAAGATTTAGATAGCGCGATTTTCGGATGAACCTCTTTTATGCAAAACAAACTTTTACTGGCCCCTACCTCAGAAATCTAACATTATACGTGTTTCTAGCGCTGATTGTCGGTGTTGCCATGGGGTATTTTGCACCAGAGGTAAGCCGCACACTTGGTGGTGTAAGCCGTTACTTTTTCATGATCCTGGAGATGCTTATCCTTCCCGTTATTTTTATGGCGGTGACCCATGGTATCTGTCAGCTCGCAGACCTCAGCAATGCGCGCCGGATTGTATGGCAGGTGCTGCTTTATTTTATAACAATTAGTACAATCGCCATTGCATTGGGGTTTTTCTTTGGCTTTATTATTCAGCCTGGCGCTGACACCGGCATTCGTCTTGCAGCAGTAAGTCCCTCCCTGCCCGATCAATTTGAATTGGATGATCAGCAATTACATACCTTTTTATACGTCAACAGGCACGGTATCTTTCTCAGTTTTTCCATTATCGTGGGCATTCTGATGAATTTTTCAAAAAGAAGAACCCGCTTTCTGAACGTACTCGACCAGGGACAGCAGGTGTTTTATACCTTTATTAAATACCTCTATTTTATTCTGCCCTTGATTATCCTATGCAATATCGCTTATGGGATAGCGGTGTATGGTGTAGACACCCTATTGCCCTTGAGCAAGGTTGTGGCCACCGTATACCTGGCAGATATTGTATTTATCGTTGTTGTACTGGGGCTGATCTCCTACGTATTGAAATTTGATCTGCTCCGTTTTTTGATCAACATCAAAGAAGAAATCCTGCTTGTGATCACGACTTCTTCGTCAAAAGCCGCATTTCCGCTTATTTTTGAGAAATTGGAATCCGAAGGCTATAGCCGTAAAATCTTACGGTTTGTGATTCCGTTGGGCTATAATTTTAATCTTGCTGGCGCATGCATCTACCTCGCTGTGGCCTGTTGTTTTCTGGTGCAGTTTTACCAGATTCCAATGAGTTTTGGCGACTATCTGTGGTTGTTTGTTATTATCACCTTTACGTCCAAGACCGCTTCGGGGGTACCCGGTTCCGGGTTTCTGGCACTTATATTCACACTCAATAAATTCGGGAAGATTCCGTTAACAGATATTGCCCTGCTCTATAGTGTGGACCGTTTTATGAATGAAGCACGGTCGGTCACCAACTTTATTAGTATTGCCGTTGCTGGGGCCAGTATCTCTAAGATAGCCCAGCGACGCGGCTAAAGTTGTTTTCATAAAAAAGGAGTGATGGCGCGCCCGCCAATCACTCCCAACTAAACCACCACCAAATAAACATATATTAAATAAACGCAGTCTTTTTCAGGTTTCTATTCAAAGGCATTTAATTCCCCAAAGCCGCCAGCATATTGTCCATAAGCTGTCAGTGTCAAGCGGAAATAACGGGCCTGCACCGGCGCATAGAAACTGATATTCCGAAGTTCCGGATTAGCCGCTGTACCTGCGGGCATGCTACCCGTATAAGAGCCTTGAACGGTCCAGTTGACCCCATCATTGCTGCTGGCCACACGCATCGCTGTAGGCGCCGATACGCCTGACCAGTTCCAATATTTAGGTGTAAATGTAAATCCGCTTATATTTTTCTGGTTTTGCATGTCCACTGTAAAGGTGACCGCTGGCGGTGTCCCAAAGGCCAATGCCGAATGCCAGCCGGTTGCCGCATTGTTATCAAAGGCCAATGCCGGTGCCCCAGGCGCATAGTCGTTATCCGTCGAACTGGCCGTTGCCGTCCAAGCCGTACGGTCTACCCGATTGCCCACAGGCGCGGGATTGGACGGATTGATATTCTGCAATTGTACATCCACTGAAAGGTAAGCAAGACCCAGGGTTTCATGCGGTGCTACCGGCCCTTCGTCTGCAATACCCAAGGGCAGCAGGTAACTGCGGCCCGGCGCAAAACTAGCCGTATTGCGCAGTGCCAAGGAAAATGGCGTTGTTGCATTAAGGCTTCCGCTGACGATGGAAACACTGGCCGGACTGAAAGCAAAGCTATTCGCCGGAAAAGCCACATAATTTGTCTGGTTGACCTGATTATATCCCGCCAGCAGATCCTGCCGTTCCCGTAGCGCAACGCTTAGCCCCTGACCAAAGGCTGTATTCAGCCCGGCTGTCAGATTTAAATTACCGCTGATCACATCGCCAGTGGGTGTACGATTGATCACAATCGGTATGACGCGGTTGGTGGGGGCGCCATTGAGCTGTGTTGTGATCCGGTTAAATCGCACCCGCAGATACATCACCTGCCGGTTGCTGCTCAAAGGGAGACCGGAATTGGTACTGGTCAGGCGTATCGGCACCACATACTGCTTACTGAAGTCCAAATCGCCTGTTTGTCCTAATGTGATGCGCAATGAGTCAACGGAACGTTCCTGCCCGGCAGGAATACGGACCTGGCCATTGTTTGCGAGCACAAAGGCACCGGTAGAAAAAGCCGGGGACTGTGTCATATTTGCCAGATCATACGCGGAAAGCAGTGACGTGTCTATGGCCGCTGTTACCTGTACTTCCCGGTCAAAGGCCCGTGTCAGTAATACCGGAAAAGCTGTCCCTGCCCCCGCGAGCACATTGCTGCGCGCCGTGACATAACTGGCGTCAGCAGTATTATAGGTAGCACCTGCGGGCATATAAATAATCAAGTCCTCTGGTGTACTCATATTATCCTTACTGCAACTGGCTATTGCGCAGACCAGGATTATCCAGCCTGTACTGCGTACAACTGAAGTACGCAGTTTATTTAAATATCTTTTCATACGATCTCGTATCTATCGTTAATAATTTTTTATTGTCCATACCCCTACTCGCAACGCACATTGGGTACCCATTGAATATTGCTGGTAGCAACCGCATCCCTGTTGTGGCCACTGATATCACGTACGGTCCTTCCTTCGGCCGCATTAAATTTCCAGTAGCCAATTAGCCCCGCACTGGCAGGGTCTATACCACATTTTCCATTGCTAACCTCAGCCTGCGTCAATGCTCTGGACCAAATACGCGCCTCACTGATCGCTCCGTTTAAGCGGCGTCCGTTTGCTGAAAAACCAAAGTAAAAAGGTCCACCAGCGAGATCCACAACGCGGCTTGCTGTCTTTGATGCCAACAGTACTCCATCAACATAGACCTTGAGCTCACTGCCGTTATAAACCGCAGCAAGGTGGTACCAAGTGCCCGTGTTAAAAGTGAAATTGACATTGGTTGCTGTCGGACCACCTGCCACCTGCAACTGATTTGGCTGCACCGTGACATCACCAAAGCGCAGGAGGAAGTTTTCTTCGATGCCCATCACACTGCTGATAAATGGAGAACCGCTCTGAAAACTATTGACCATGACCCTGGTTTCCATGGTAATTGCAGACATCGCCCGCAGCGCATCATTGTTCTGTGAAAAATCAACCTGAAAAGAGTTGTTCACCAGCGATGCCGCCGGAGTAATGACCACCTGGTTGATGACCAGATAGACCGTTTTGGAGGATTCAATAAGTGGTAAGCCAGATGTGCTTCTAACGGTGACGGGCATCATATAGGCTTTGCCGACTTCAAAAAGTTCGGTTCCATTCACCCGAAAGCTGACCGCATCGGATACGGTCATTCCCGGCTGTATCTGTACCTGATTGGCCGAAAGTGCATAGGCGCCCTGTGGAAGTGCCTGATAGGCTGTGCCAAAACGCTGATTATAAGACCTAATCAATGCGGTGTCCACCGTAATCTGCGCTGTCACGACCTGTGCTGCGGGTTGGGTGGATGTTACACTAAACGCCTGTGCTCCACCAGTATTATCCACCGTCAGCCTTGCCGTGTTATTGACTTCCGCTAAAGTGAGATAAACACTGTTTGTATTGACCTCATCACTTTTACAGGCAAACAGCAGACTTCCCATTAGGATGCTGAACAGCCAACTATATATTCTTTTTTTCATGATATTACCTCCTTAAATTAACGTACTGCGGGATTCATAATCTGTATTGCCTGCCTTGTCCAACGATAATCCGGGTTAATGGCATATTCATATTCGGCGTGGTATGTTCCCGCACCGCCTTTGCGTCCCTGGATCGGATTCCAATAGGCCATTCCGAGTAAAGACGGGATCACTCCGCGAATCGGATCGGTGTAATTTGGTCCGCCAAGCTCCCAGCCCACGCGCTCCTCGAAATTTTCCGTGACAATATATCGATGCGGTAACAGCCAGGGAACACCACTGTTATAGCGGTTCTGCAAGCTGGCCGGGCTCGTGGTGTTGTAAGCTTGTGACACCGCGTAACTCAGTCCGATACCTGCATCTGCGGGTATACGAGACCATTCACCGTCCACGATCAATAATTTGTCTGTACCCGATAGCGGACCAAAATACTTGGATAATACTTTTATAAACATACCGTACTTGCGCTGATCGGTCAGCAGCCCCCAATTACAGCCACAGACCGTCGGTTCGTGATCCAGGTCCAGCCCGTCCAGCTGATATTTATCTATACTGTCCCTTAAACGGGTGGCAATGAGTTCAAAACCAATATTGAGCTGATCATCTCCTTTATCATACTGATCGGCGAAAGAATACGTACTGTTCAATGTTTTTGCGGTATCAGCCATGCTGTTTAGAAATGCTGTATTGTCAAAGACAACCCAGACAAAGCGTGTTGCTTTTTGCGTACGAATGCGTTGCATGGTCTCAAAATTGTGCGAGCCAAAGGGAGGAACGCCGCCCCACATGCTGACGATATCCACGCTATCCGGGATATGATCTATTACACTGACCGTCTCGGGGCTCCCCGGTGTGCCAAGTCCACCCCACCAGCCAAAGTAGACCTGATGGTCGCTGCGCTTGTATGCCCGTAAGTTTTCGTAATACGCTTCACTTCCGACAGGAACCAGTTTTGTGACCGGCTCCGGTACGGGAATATTCTGCTTTTCGCAGGCAGCAAGCAAAGCACTCCCGGCAAAAAGACAAGTATATAGCAGATTTTTAATTGTTTTCATTGTGTTTTCAATTTTTGTTTACACCTCTATTCCGGACAGCGGATCCCAGTGACCCACAGCGGGGTTCCATTGACTGTTCCCGTATGTCCATGACCCGTCGCGTCAGCGATCGTATTCCCTTGGCCAGCATCAAACTTCCAGTAGCCATATAAGCCATCCGATTGCGGATTTACAGCACACATATTATTCAAAAGCTGAATGCCCGTACGTGCCTGCGTCCAGAAACGTAATTCCTGTACTTGGATGGGGTTGCCATTCGCGCCAAAAAACATCTGGTTGAGATTAAAAGTACTTCCCGGAGGTGCTGCCGTAGCAGCATCTTCGACACCATTGACATAAATGCGAAAGCTGTTGGCCTGCCCGTCAAATACATAAGCGATATGGTACCATTGATTGACCGAAAAACGAGTCCGGGATACGGGCTGTACACCTTTATATTTGATCTGCAGCTGATCGGGTGATATCACGACATCACCAAAACGCGAATAGATCTCGTCCGGATAAGCCGCAAAGAGTGTCATATTATTGCGAAATGGTCCTCTTGTCACGCGTACCCGCATCTCTACGGTAAAAGCGTTCAGGTTACTGATCGGATCCGGAATAGCAAAACTGACACCATTGGCCTGCGACAAGTCCAGAGCCGGATTCACCAGTACCTGCTGGATCTGTGCATAAAGCACTTTGGAGCTCTCCAGAATCGGAAAGTCATTTGAAGAAACACTTGCTACTTCAATAGGGACCAAATATTGTGTACCGACTTCAACGGCTCCCGCCAATGGGAGTATCTCAACCTGTATTGCGTCTGACACATTTGAGCCACGACGGATGGCTGCCTGAGTAGCACTCAACCGTATAAGCTGGGCGGGCAATGCCTTGAAATCTGTGCCGTTCTGTGCATTATAGCTGTCCACCAGCGCCGGATTGATCCGAAAAACGACATCCAAGTCCTGATTGACGACCGCGGAGGCACTTGCCGTTACGGACAAGGAACCGCCGGTATTATCCACTGACAATCCCACGAAAGGGTTAACCTGTGCACGCGTGATGTATATTCCGCGCTGCTCCACCGCTGATTTTCGGCATCCTGCCAGCAAGCAACAGAGCAAGCCAAACAGGACGAAAGGAATCTTTTTTATCCAATATTTTTTCATAACAATAGTCTATTAAATCGTCAATCGTCCATTATCTCGGTTTGGCATCCCACCAGACCCGCGTACCGCCATTATCGGCTCCCCCGAGCAAGGTCAATGCTCGCGCGACCTGTGCAGCGTTCTCCTGATATTGTTGTAAGGGATAAGGCAACCGGCGGACCTGCACGGTACTATTGACTGTTCCACCGCTCCGGTTGAGCGCTATGGGAAATAACCTCGGAAAATCTGTGCGTCTGAATTCTGCCCAGGCTTCCTGTCCGTTGGGGTACATGGCGATCCATTTTTGGGTGATGATACGCTCGAGGTTGGCATTAAAGTTATCAGCCTCATTCCATCGAATGGTACTGCCGCCCAGGGAAGCCGTACTGTAGGCACTGCCTGGCGCATAATCAGTATAATTTGCCGGTCTTGCCGTCGCATTGGAGAGATAACCCGTAGGCATCGCTACACCCAATTCCGTAAAAGAGAGCTGAACACCAGTTTCGTACAAGGACTGCGCATTGCCCCCCATGTTCCAGCCCCGCAATGCACCTTCAGCACGGAGAAAATAAACTTCAGATGCCCGCATCCAGGGCAAGCCTGTGTCGTTGGTCACATTCAGCTGTGAAAAGGGCTGATACACAGCCGGCACCACATTGATGCCTGTACGCACCCCTACATATTCATTGGGACGTACAGTGGAAGTCGCGAAGAATACTCCGATCCGCGGATCAGCATAACCACGTAAATAGGAATCCATGGATGCGCCCATCCGCGCTTCATTGTAATCCTGGGTTAAGGTGCGTAAGGGATTTTTGAAATTCAATCCCGCAGCCGGTTTTTGTATTGCCGCATCACCAACAGCTGTTAAGAGACCTGCAGGATGGCTGACCGCCTCTTCGGCAAAGCGTTTGGCATTCGCCGGATCAACATAGGCCATCCGAATTGCTAAACGCAATTTCAATGAATTGGCATATTTTGCCCATTGGAGGTAGTTTCCCGCATAAATCTGGTCGTATGGTGCCAGCGGTGTCCCCGCTGCCGCTCCACGTTGATGCAGCAGATTTGCCGCACGGCCCAGTTCGCCGATAAAAGTTCGGTATAGACTTTCCTGGCTATCGTATGCCGGGGTGAAGGTTCCTGTTGGGATCTGCGAATACGGGACAGGACCATAACTATCGGTCATGCGTACCATGCCTGTGACCTTGATCAGCTGCGCAACAGAAAACTGCAGGGAATCACCCGAGAGTGTTGTTGCCTCCTGCACCTGCTTCCAGGCATTGAGCAACCGGCCGGTCAGGTTAAACTGCTCGTTCACCCAGGTCAGGTTGAAGCCATAGGTCAGGTTGTTGGTATTTCCGTTCCAATTGTTTGCCTGGGCCATGTAGCCCGAATAACAATCCGCCGCAAGATTAAATGCGATCTGATAGCTGTTTACAAAATTGGTACCGGCGCCTGCGTCAGCGGCCGGGACAACAGCGTTGATCATAATCGGAAAATTGCGTCCCGTGAGGTAACCGTCGGCTTCCATCTGTTCACGTGTGGCATTATACGGATTGGTATTGTATTCAGCATAATTTTTGGTGCAGGCAGCAGCGAGTACGGTCAATACCGCGCAGCCGATTCCCAGCATCCGAAATTTATATCTTTTATATGAATTTTTCATTGTTATGTACGTTAAGGTTAAAACTGAGCGCGGACACTGAAACCAAAACTCCGGTAGCTAGGCTGGCGGAAATAATCTATCCCCTGATCGTAAGTACCCGTAGAGGAAGTCGATTCAGGGTCAAACGGTGATTTATTGTAAAACATAAATACATTTCTTCCCGTTAGCGCTACACGAATATTGGGTGCTTTTGGACCAAACCATTTGGCCGGAAGGTTATACCCTAGGGCAACTTCACGTAAGCGGACATTCGTCGCACTGTAGATATAGTAAGCTGCCATACCGCTCGCACCGTTGCCCAACATATTGTAATAGCCCTGTACATTGGGGTATTTGCTACCATAAACCATCACACCGCCATTATCACGGTCCAGCGCCGACTGCTCCGAAACGCCAAATGCATCCATAATGGATTGGGTATAGGAAACACCTATTCCCCCTACCCGTGCATCAACCAGAAAGGAAAGATCCACACCTTTGTATGAAAATTGATTGTTCCAGCCCAACGTATAGTCCGGCATAGCACGCCCTACATAACGTCGCGGAATTGTCGTGCGTCCGATCGAACCATCCCCGGGATTCACCCATAGGTTACCCTGATTATCTTCCCGCAGTACCTGAGAAACATAAAAATCGGCCATCGACCCGCCTACGGTCAGCACATTCTCAAAATCACCCAGACCACCAACACGGCGCTGCTCATTTTCATAAGGCTCACCCGTGGCCGGATTAATAAAACCTTCGGAAAGACGCATGACCCGGTTTCTATTCAGTGAAAACACCAGGCCCGATGTCCAGTCCAGGGCGCCGAATTTACCACGGTGGGACAAGCTCGCCTCAATTCCCCGGTTGCGGATATCACCCGCGTTATAAAAGAACACCGTATAGATGCTGCTTCCCAGCAAGGGCTGTTCGAGCAGCTGATTGGTAGTATTGGACTGGTATATGGTCGCATTCAGTGACAGTCGGTCACGTAGGAAGCGCAGCTCCATTCCGGCCTCATACGACTTCGTCCGCTCCGGACGGTAGTCTGCAAATGGTGCTGGTCGGAAGGAATCGTCTACTAAAGAAAATACCGGATTGGCCACGCCAAAACGCGGTGGATTGCCTACCTCGGCATAGGAGAAACGAAGTTTAGCAAAAGATATCGCTGCCTTGGAGATATTCCACTTATCACTGATCACCCCCGAAATACCTATAGAAGGATAAAAATATGAGGAAGTCGTGGCAAAACCCGGCGGCAACTGCGAGGGCCATTCATAACGGCCAGTTAAGTCCATAAATAGCCAGTTCTGATAACCCAGTTGGGTGGTTGCAAAAACAGACTGCAACTCGGTGGCACTATAGCTCTGCGTCGCCGGATTATCTGTATTTTCCTGTACAGAATAAAAATTAGCGAGACGCAGCAGGTTACCGCCAGCCCCTAAACCGTCCATACGGTCTTTCTGATAACTTCCACCCAGATTGGCCCGTAGCGCGAAACGGTTGTCCGCAAAATTATGCTTCATACTGGCAATCAGATCCAGGTAGGTATTCTTGGTCGTTGTCTTGCCCGTCTGATAATAGCCAAATTCGGAAGCAAATAGTCCCCAGGTACCCGCAGGTCTTTTGGTTTCGCTTTCCAGGACACTATTATCGATACGGACACGGCCGGTCACGTCGAGCCAGTTTGTCACTTTGTAGTTTGCCGTGACACTCATCATATAGCGATCGGTATTGGATACACGACTTTGGGCATCGGTAATCCAATAGGGATTTTGCATGCCTAGGCCCTGATCCTGATAAGGCCAAAACTGGGTCGCAATCAAGCGGTTTGGATCATAGCGTGAATACACCTGATACTTTTTAAAATCATCTCCCGGGGGAAAGAGGTAAACAGGTACGATCGGGTTTTGGTATTGACCCTGCGCCACCATATTATTGTCTTTTAGCCGCACGTACATTCCGCTGAAATCGGCAGTCAGACGATCTGAAAGCTGCGCGTTGTGGCGCAGGTAAAAGTTATAGCGGTCAAAGGTATTGTTGCGGATAATACCTTCGGCATTGTTTGTCCCCACTGAAAAAAGTGTCTGGCTTCTTTCCGTACCACCAGCTATACTTGCCCCATTGCTGATGTTGTAACCCGTCTGGAAAAAATCCCGCGGCCGGTAGTCCGAAGGTTGAGGCAGCTTTGTTCCCCAGCTGGCATATTCCTGTGGATTGGACTGACCATAAGTATTTTGAAAGCGCGGCATCACAAAAGGCGTAAAGAAATCCGAACTGTGGGATACATTGACACGGATATTGCCAAACAGTCCCTCGGTGTCACCACGGGTACCTTTTTTGGTATTGACCAGGAGCACACCATTGGCGCCCTGATTACCGTACAACGCGGTCGCAGAGGGACCCGTCAGGGCGGTGATGCTCTCAATATCTTCGGGATTAAAGCTGGAGATCCCCTCCCCGCTGACGACCCCTTCAAAAGGGCCGTTGGTGCCACCACCATTGTTATTTGGAATAGGAATACCGTCGATCACATAAAGTGCGTTGTTGTTGCCGGCTATGGACTTTGTGCCCCGCATGACCACTCTTGTCGCGCCACCGATCCCGGATGAGCTCGAGTTGATTGTGACCCCGGCAATCTTTCCGGTCAGACTGTTCACGAAGTTGGCGTCTTTATTCCGCGTAATTTCCTCACCTTTAAATTCCTGCACATTATAGGTCAGTGCTTTGACGGATTGCCGGATACCCAAAGCTGTCACCACGACCTGATCCATTTTCATTTCTTCCTGTTGCAGGACAATCTGGAGCATTTCTGCGGACTCGACTTTGTGCTCTTGCCGCACATAGCCGACAAAGGAAAAAACAAGAATATCACCGATACTGGCGTTCAGGTTAAACTTCCCTTCGGTGTCCGTTGCGCCACTCTGTCCGGTATTTCGGTTTAATATGGATACGCCGGCAATACGTTGTCCCGTACTGTCGCGTACGACACCCTGTATAGGGATGAACATTTCCGTTTCCGTACTGTTTGCAGTTGGTTTTTGGCGCAGCACGACGGTATTCGCATGAACAGTATACGCCAGGGGCAGCCCCTTCAGTACAGTCTCCAGCGCTTCACTGACCGATACATTGGCCAGATCAATGCTGCGCTTTTGATTTTTGGGAATAATCCGTCCATCGTAGAAGAGATCGTACCCGCTTTGTTTGCGGATCTCTTTCAAAAGAGATTCCAGCGAGGCATGCTGTCGCCTTATCGTAATTTTCTGTGCAGAGGTCAACGCGCTCACGTGTGTTAGCGACACGATGAGAAAGGCAGTGGTTAGTCGCATAATCAGCCATATTTTACGGCATAGTATTCCATCTATACCAATTTTAATAGTATATTTTTTATACATTTGTTTAGTTTGGTTAATATACAGCATACCTTGACTTTCCAGGACTTTGGTAGCTGCATGTGTAAACAATTGAAAGATTGGGCTAAATCTTAACCAGGGGTGTTTCAGGCACTTCTGGTTAATCTTGTGGATCTAAAGGTTATCCGAAGTCTCTTTTCATTTTATCATTCATTTTAGGGTTTATATATAAGGGTTATTTAGAAACATATACCTGACGGCCCTGAATTTTGAAATGGGCCAGTCCCGAGGATTCAATTAGCTTCAGCACGGCAGACAGGTTGTTCTTGCGTGAAATCCAGCCACCGGCCTCCATATCCACGGGCACGCTGCTATCGTAGATAAATTCGACGTCGTACCATCGGGCAATCTTGCGCATCGCTGTTTTAAAGTTGATATGATTAAGGGAGAAGTCGCCTTCTTTCCAGTCTACAATTTCATCGATGTCCACTTCCATGACGGCGATTCCGTTGGACGTGGCAGCGGCCTGTTGTCCCGGGCGGATGATCTGGTTCTGTTGCCCATGGATGATCCTTACTGATCCTTCCAACAGTGTGGTATTGATCGCTGCCTCATCCGCATAGCTATTGATGTTGAAATGAGTTCCAAGTACTTCGAGCTCCTGATCACCCGTTTTGACCACAAAAGGATGCGCCTTGTCTTTTGCTACTTCAAAATAAGCCTCGCCGGTTAATTCCACCCTACGCTGTCCCTTACTGGTATAGAGTGCCGTACTGTAGGTCAGGCTAGAGGCGGCATTCAGCCATATCTTTGTTTGATCGGGAAGCGTCACGACATAGGTCTGGCCGTTGGTTGTGGATAAGGTATTGCTACTATGTGCATTGGTACTGCTCCCTAAGATCTGATACAGAATCTGACCGTCAGCTGTTTTGGTGACGGTGACACCAGCCTGACGGGCGATCTCACCTTGGCCCGCTTCACCCAAAAGAATCTGCTTCCCATTGGCGAGTGTAAGCGTCGCGCCGACGCTGCCGGGAGCGATGTCCTTATGCTGCGGCACAGTCACAAGTGTATTGTTGTGTGAAGACTGGCTATAATAAAAAATACCGGCCCCAAATGCAAATAGTAGGATGGCTGCCGCTGCAATACGCGGCCAGCGTCTGATTCTCTTTATCGGATACCCCGGCAGCTGCTGCCGGATCAGTTCCAGCTGCTGCTGTTTCTGTAGTTCGTCAAAACCGGAAACATCCGCTGTCTGCAGCTGATGGTACCAGCTTTCGACGATCGCCTGTTCTTCGGGAGTCGCTTGTCCCTCCAGATATTTAAGCAGTAATTTTTCTGATTCTTTCATTGGTTATTCAAGGCCTCATTGCTGGCCCTATATACCTATGACAAATAAAACGATGCAAACAAGTATCGAATCATTGAAAAAAAATAAAAAAATACATAAATATCAGATAATCAGAAATATAATAAAATAGAAAGGTCCCAGGTTTTTTCTTAGAATTTTGAGTACATTGGTCATTTGCTTGGCAATCGTATGCTCGGAGGTACCCAGGCGCTCCGCGATCTGCTTATGAGAGAGCCCCTCTTCGCGGCAGAGTTTGAACACCTCTTTCATCCGCGGCGGTAGGCTGTCTACCTCCTTTTGGATCAGTTCCTGAAATTCTTTTTCACGTATCTGCAGATCAATCAGGTAATTTCCTTCACGTATAAATTCCTGCAGTGAATCCAGGTAAGGAGCTTCTTTGCGGCGTTTATAAATTAGGTTGAGCGAGCGGTTTCGGATTGCTGTAAACAGATAATTGGCCAGTCCTGTTGTTAGGATCAACACCTCACGCTTCACCCAGAGTTCAGTAAAAAGATCCTGAATCAGATCCTGCACATCTTCGGCGCGGCCCAATTTTTTCCAGGCGTGCTGTTGCAGTGCATTTTTATACCGGTCATAAATTTCCAGATAGGCCGCATGATCGCTAGCCTTGAGAAGATTAACCAGCTCCGGGTCCGATAGATTACAATACTGCATCATCTGCTGCTTTCAACTATATTTTTGTCCGTCAATTCGTTTGGGTAGATCATGAGGAGTTCCTGCCTCAACTTGTCAATATTCGAGATTTATTTATCAATATTAAAGATTTATTTGCAATTGTCCTAAAATTTGATTGTTAAAATCAAGTGCCCTACAAAAAAAGAAAGCGCCGGTATTATAACCGGGCGCTCTCAAACTAAACCACCACTAAATAAACATATCTATCAATAAACGCAGTCTTTTTAAACTTCTATTCAAAGGCATTTAATTCCCCAAAACCGCCCGCATATGTTCCATAAGCTGTCAGTGTAAAGCGGAAATAACGCGCTTGTACAGGGGCATAGAAACTGATATTCCGAAGTTGGGGATTAGCCGCTGTACCTCCGGGCATGCTACCTGTATAAGAGCCCTGAACGGTCCAGTTGACCCCATCACTGCTGCTGGCCACACGCATGGCTGTAGGCGCCGAAATATACGTTGAACCAAAGTAATCCCAATATCGTGGTGTAAATGTAAATCCACGCACTTGTTTTGGGTTTTGCATATCCACTGTAAAGGTGACTGCTGGCGGGGTACCAAAGGCCAATGCCGAATGCCAGCCGGTTGCAAAATCATTGTCAAAGACCATAGCAGGTGTGCCCGCAGCAGCATAATCGTTGTCTGTGGAGCTTGCTGTTGCTGTCCAGCCCATACGATCTATGCGATTGCCCGTTGGTGTAGGGTTGGCGGGATCAATATTCTGCAGTTGCACCTCCACCGAAAAATAGGCTACCCCGCGGGTTTCATGCGGTGCTACCGGCCCCTCATCAACGATGCCTACGGGCAGCAGGTAACTGCGGCCCGGCGCAAAACTAGCGGTATTACGTAGTGCCAAAGCAAATGCTGTTGCCGCATTGAGGCTTCCACTGGCAATGGAAACGCTGGCCGGACTGAAAGCAAAGCTATTCGCTGGGAAAGCGACATAATTAGTCTGGTTGGCTTGATTGTAGGCCGCCAGCAGATCCTGCCGATCCCGTAGCGCGACCGTCAGCGCCTGACCAAAGGCCGTATTGACGCCTGCTGTCAGGTTTACAGCACCACTGATCACATCACCATTGGGTGTGCGGTTGATGATAATCGGTACCAGATGGTTGGTGGGTGCCCCATTGAGCTGTGTGGTAATTGGGTTAAAGGTCACCCGTAGATACATCACCTGCCGGTTGGTACTCAGTGGCAGATTGGAATCTGTACTGCTCAGACGTATCGGAACAATATAAGCTTTGCTTAAATCCAGGCCCGAAACCTGTCCCAGTCCCATGCGCAATGAATCCACGGAACGGAGTTGTCCGGTAGGAATACGAACCTGACCGTTGTTTTCCAAGACAAAAGCACCAAGTGGAAACCTTGCGGATACCGTATTATTGGTCTTGTCGTATACGGCGAGCAGTGTCGTGTCTATCGTGGCTACGACCTGTACATCCCGGTCGACAGCGCGGGTCAGTAGTACAGGAAAGGCTGTCCCCGCTCCTGCCAATACATTGTTACGTGCAGTGACATAACTAGCTGCCCCGCTGTTGTAGTTCAGCGAACCTGCGGGCAGATAGATGGTTAAATTTTCCGTGTCAACCTGATCTTTGGAGCAGGATGACAAAAGGAAAAACAATCCCCCCAGCAAAGAAAAGAGACTTTGCAAGCGGGAGTATTTGGGTAAAAAAGGAAATATTTTCATTTTTTAGGTTGTTAATCAAAAACAGATGGGTTAATTACTAATAAACGGCTGGATTCTGAATCTGAATCCCCCGGCGCAGGTAGTAATAAGATTGGGGCGGACGCGACTTGGCATCAGCCTCGATAATATACCCCCCAAAACCGCCCTTCCTACCCTGCGTTGGATTCCAGGTCGCCATGCCCAATACACTGCCAATGTTCACACCACCCAGCATAAAGGTGGTGCCGCTGGCTCCATATTGCTGCATATTCTCGGTAACCACAAATTTCTCGGGCGGTAATTCACCTAATCCATAGGTCTGAAAGCGGTTCTGTAGTCCCGCAAAACTCTGTGTGTTATAAGCCTGTTGGACCAGGTAATCGATATAAGGTTCAACTCCAGGTTCATTATAGCCATCGATAATTAGCAGCTTTCCTGTTCCAGATTTTGGTCCGAGGTACTTGCCTAATTCCTGAAACAAACGCAATACATTCGGATTCCGGCCATTCACCAGATACTTATTTCCAAATATGGTGTTGATTTCACTCGCTTCCCGGGGTTCATAATCCAGATCAAATCCATCCAATCCATATTTGCTGATGGTATCCGCGATGGATTTGGCTACACTGTCAATACTCTGCTGCACATCCATGTCAGGAAAATTTTTCAATCGTATCCGGTCCACCCCCGACCCAAACATCACCGAGACAAAGCGCGTTCCTTTCACGCGCTGGCAATAGCGCAGCTCCTCCCAGTTGGCCTCATCTTTGGGCATTCCGCCCCAGAGGCTGACAATATCCATGCTATCCGGAAGTCCCAGGTATCGGGGGGCCATATCAGGGCCGATTCCGCCCGCACCGCTGGCACCCCACCAGCCAAAACAAATGGCATGGTCACTTTTTTTATAGGCCCGTAAGGCCTCATAGTAGGCCTCGCTGCCAATGATCGGCTGCGTTGCGGCAAATACAATCGGCTCCGCGATATTCTGTTTGCTGCAATACTGAAAAACCAGACAGCATAACAGCGACAATACAGTTATTTTAATATATCTTTTCATGTTACATCTTTCTTGTGCAAACGTGTATTTCTATTCTTATCCATGAACTATTGTGGACAGCGTACACCAGGTACCCAGGCAATATTGGTCGACGAGGTCAGGTGGTTATTCTTTCCCGAACTATCCATTGCCCGATTTCCATTGCCTTCATTCAGCTTCCAATAGCCCAGCAGATCAGCATCTGAAGGATTTACGGCACAGACGAAAGTCCGCAGTTGCCGTCGTGTCCGCAAGCTCTTCCATATCCGAAATTCGCTGACTGTGGCACCGGTCCCGGTTGCGTATGGTGTAATGGCACATTCACTGAGTGTCAATCCTGCATAAGGAGTCTGACCCACCAGTTCCCCATTGATATAGAGTGTGACCACACCACTGGCATAAGTGATGGCAAAATGGTACCAGGTATTCAGCGTGGCCTTCGCTGTGGTTGTCATAAAGGCCGAACTTGGAAAGCGGATATCAATGGCGCCCTCGCTGTTGACCAAAAACTGTAAACCACAGCCGTTAAAAATATCCGAGCGCCAGTTGCCCGCGACACCAAAGGCTCTGGTCATATTAAAACGGCCTTCAAAGGTGAAATTGTTGTACGGCTTGCCATTGGCATCCGCCCCAAAAACAGCGACGGGAACCGGCAGGTTGGCATTTTGGGCTGCAAAACCTACTGTTGTCTTGGTCACCAGCACCAAGGCGACATCCGAGCCCGACAGCACCGGGCTGCTCGCTGGTGCGATCTTTACGGGAACCACATACTGTGCGCCATCGATATATTCTGGCCATTCTCTGACCGTGACTGTAATATTTTCCTGTCCTAGAGCCGTCCCCGCTGCAATGGCCACGGAGCGACTGGAAAGTGTAACAGCCGATTGTGGCGCCAGCTGATATTCTGTAAAATTCCGGCGGTTAAAGTCATTCAGATAGTCCTGCCCCAGGATATCAACACGTACATCTTCCGTTGCGCCCATAGTATAGGAAGAACCAATGGTAAGCGCTGTCGTGCCCGTACCACCATCCAAAGCCAGGGTCACAACCGGGTTGTTTGCCGTCTGCCGGATAAAAACAAGATTGTCAAAGTCCTGTTGCTGCTGTTGCTTGCAGCCTGCAATAAAACAAGTGACTGCCCCCACGAAGATCATCCAACTAAACCAGCTCCGCATATATTGATCTATTTTGTTCATAATTTTGTCGTATTTAAAAAATGAATAACCCGTTTTAATTACCCTTGCGGTCCCACCAAAGCCTTGTACCACCATTGTCAGGTCCGCCCAACAGTGCAATCCCCTGTGTCAGATTGGCCTGATTCAGCTGATATTCACTGGCGGGGTATGGTAAACGCCGCACCTGCACAGCCGTATTGACTGTACCGCCGCTCTGGTTGAGGACAACAGGAAATAGCTTGGGGTAACCTGTGCGTCGGAATTCAGACCAGGCTTCCTGCCCATTTGGATACATCGCAATCCATTTTTGTGTAATAATCCGTTCGAGCTTAAGTTCATTGCTTGCACCCTCCTCCCAGCGGATTGTCAATGTCGGCAATAGACCGGATCCGGCGCCCACGCTATTGCTGCCCACAGGATCCTGGTATGGAGAAGGACGGCGGTCGCTGTTCTGGATATAACTGTCTACTCCCGAAACGCCCCATTGGGCAAAGGAAGTCCGGATGCCATTTTCATAGAGCTCTTGTACGGTACCCCCCATATTCCAGCCGCGCATGGCCCCTTCGGCACGCAGAAAGTATACTTCTGCTGCAGGCATCCAGATCACATTAAAATCTGACCGGAGCACCGAAAACGGCCTGTAGAGCGAATTATCCGGCATATTAATGCCTAGACGGATACCGCGGTATCGCCCTGCAGGATCAGCGCCACGGGTGGATGGCATAAACAAACGTGGTAATCTAGGATCCGCATAGCCCGTCAGGTAAGATTCCATAATGGCGCTGAGCCTTGTTTCATTATAGGCTTCGGACAAGGTTTGCAAGGGATTGTTGTAGGTCGTTCCCTCGATCCCCTGCATGGTGGCATTATCGGTATTTTCCATAATCACACCATCCTGCATGGCCTCTTCGGCATATTTTTTGGCATTGACGGGATCAACATAAGCCATTCGCATCGCCAAGCGAAGTTTCAGTGAATTGGCAAAACGGATCCACTGCCTGTAATTTCCGCGGTAAACAGCATCAAAGTAGCGCAATGGTGTTGCACCAATCTCCGCGAAAGGTTTTAAGGCAACCACAGCTGAATCCAGATCAGTAAAAAATGACTGATAAATCTTGTCCATCGGGTCATAAGGCGAACCCAACTCCCCTAATACGGTCCCCGTTTTAAAATAAGGGATCGGCCCGAACATATCCACCGTGCGGTGTGCAGCCTGTACTTTGATGATTTTTGCTACCGCAAGAATATCTGGACTTGCTGCCGCATAACGTGCGATGGTATCATAATTTCGTACAATATTGGTATAATATTGGTTGAAAGGTGCACTATTCCAGGTGACGGCATTAAAATTATAGGTAGTATGATCACCCGCAGCATTCCAGCGGTTGGCCATACCATGATAACCACCAAAGATGTCACCGACGAGGTTTTCAACCAGTTGATAGGAATTGGCGGCATTGGTGCCAGTGCCACCTACGGGAAAGACACTTTCTTCCATTTGCCTAAAAAAGCCACCCAGGTAGACATTGTCCTGATTGATCCGATTTGCCGGCAAGGCATTGGGGTCGGTATTGTATTTTTCAAAATTCTTGGTACAGGAAAAAAGAAGTACACTGATCAGGACAGGTAATAATCCTTGAACTACATTCCACGAGAATCTTCGTTCCTTCTTTGCGTTATGATATGTTTTCATCATCGTTTAAATGTTAGAATTGTGCCCGAATACTGAACCCTAGACTTTTCAGGCTAGGTTGCCTGAAATAATCAAATCCTTGAAAGTACGTTCCTGTAGAAGGTGTACTCTCGGGGTCGAATGGAGCCTTGTTGTACAACATAAATAGATTATTACCAATAATGGAAGCATTGATGCTTTTGATCCATTTGCCCAAATATTGCTGTGGAATGGTATAGCCGAACGCCAGTTCGCGCAGCCGTATATTTGTGGCGCTATAGACATAATAGGCCAGCACACCATTGGTGCCACTGCCCATCTGGGTATAATACTGTTCCACATTTGGATACGGGGCACCGTTGACGGTGACATAACCCAGATCACGCGCATCGGCCGTCGTCTGCGAAACACCATATGCATCTAACATGGCCTGCGTTGCAGATACACCCACGCCGCCAAATCGTCCAAATACCAAAAAGCTTAAATTGAAATTCTTATAGCGGAAACTGTTGTTAAAACCTATTGTATAGTTTGGATCCGCATTTCCCGCATAGAAATATTCCCGGTTATCCACAGATACACCCGGATTCAGTGCGATATAGCCATTTTGATCCCGTGCAAGTTTTGATGTGATGTAGATTGCACTCATATTGCCACCAACGGCAACCTTTTGCTGATAGCTGCCGCCACCGGCGATATTGATGGTATCTGTTGCCACGCGTCTGCCATCAGCACCGACAGTGGAATACAGCTCTTTGGCGGTATTCCTGTTCAGTGTAAAGACAGCATTGCTATTCCAGTTGACCGCGCCGAGCGTTCCGTTGTACCCTAGATTGGCTTCAATCCCTTTGTTATTCACCCGTCCTGCATTGAGCAAGAAAGATTGATTTCCACCACTGGTCGCAGACTGCGTGATCGTAAAAATCTGATCATAGGTATTGGTATTGTACAGGGTGACATCCAAATTGATTTTGTCCTTCAAAAATTTGAGGTTCAGCCCCGCTTCCCAGGCGTCGGTACGTTCCGGACGGAGTGGATAGCGCAGTGGCGTATTCTGGTTGATACCACCCGTTGCGAGCAGGTACACCTGCGGGCCACCTTCGTAAAGACGGGGTGGATTGCCGACCTGTGAAAAGTTGGCCCGAACTTTCAGGTAGGACAGCGCATTGGATTTGATTTCCGGAAAGGCATCCGTCAATATCGCCGATACACCGATTGATGGATAGGTCAGATACAGCTTGGAATCCTTATTGAAATACAACTGCGAATACCAGTCGTAACGGTAGGAACCGTCGAGGAACAGCATATTTTTATAGGCAAGGCTAAAATTTCCGAGCAGCGACTGAAAGCTGGTCTTATCCGGCTGGCGGGCCGTTCCAGAGCCGGCTCCCGTGCCTGTAGATCCACTGATATTGTCTGTTGTGAACACATTGGGCGGCGAACCCTGCGCGATACCACCACCTGCAGCCAGAAAACGGGAGGATGACTCCACACGCGAACCGCCCACATTGGCTGTCAGGGTAAAATCGCCAAAGGTTTTGTTGATGTTGGCCAAAAGGTCTCCATACAGCGCCTGGGTATTGTTTTCATTGATAAAAAAAGCACCACCATAGCCTGCGAACAGCATATCTGTGCTGGCATACATCTTACGGTCTGACGTTAAACGCGTATGGTCCAGCTTAGCCCTTCCTGTAATGTTTAACCAGTCATTGACCTTATATTTTAAGGAACCTCCCAGTAGGATTCTGGTGGTATTATTTTCCAAAGGAATGCGGTAGGCTGTCCAGTATGGATTCTGCATCTGAAAAGGTGCACCACCAAATGGCCAGTACTGCGTAGGAAACAAACGGTCTGGATTATAACGCTCAAATGCTTTGATGGCTTCAAAATTTCCGCCCGGAGGAAAGAGATAAACAGGAACAATCGGATTATGATACAATCCCTGTGCAACCATATTCCGTTCCATTTGCGATAGGTACATGCCATTCAGGTCCAGCTGCAGCTTATCATCCAGAAAACTTGAGGTATTCCGGAAGGAGAAATTATAGCGGCTCAAGTTGTTATTGGGAATAATCCCCCGGCCCTGTGTCATACCACCCGAAAAGAAGGTCTGGTTGTTTTCTTTACCCGTATCAAATGTAAAACCGGTCATCGATGTTGCTCCCGTCTGGAAAAAATCTGCAGGACGGTAGCTTGAGGGTTCGGTCAATTTTGGTCCCCAGCTGAAATAACTACCCTCGTCACTACGGCCATAGGTATTTTGAAACTTAGGCATCACGAGCGGTGTCATAAAATTGGTGTTGTTCATCAGGCTGAGGCTTGTTCTACCCTTTTGTCCCGATTTGGTATTAATTATAATCACACCATTTTGTCCCTGACTACCATAGAGCGCTGCAGCTGCTGCACCGGTCAAGGTCGAGATGCTTTCAATATCATCCGGATTAATCATCGAAATAATATCACTGCCTGTGCTTGCTGAAAAGATATCATTGATCTGTCCCGCAGGCATATTGGTCCGCAAATCTGTTGTATTGAGTACGGGAACACCGTCTATAACGTATAAGGCATTGTTATTCCCTGTAATGGATTTGGTACCACGCATGACGACGCGGGTTGCACCACCGATACCCGAAGAACTGGCATTGATCGTTACCCCGGCAATTTTACCCGTTAGGCTATTGACGAAATTCGGATCCCGGTTGCGGGTCAGTTCCTCGCCCTTGACATCCTGTATATTATAGGTCAGCGAACGGGTAGACTTTTTTATACCCAGGGCCGTGACAACGACAGCATCCAGCACATTGTCACCGGGAGAAAGTGAAATGGAAATCCGGTCCTGAAGCGATACAATGGTATAATCCTTTGTATCGTAGCCTACAAAGCGTACTTCGAGCACATCATTTACTTTCGCCTGGGGCAAGGTAAAAAGTCCATCTTTATCCGTATCCGTACTGAGATTTTTACCTTTTAGAAAGACTGTCGCCCCTTGCAGCGGTTTTCCGCTGGGATCGGTCACTTTACCTGAAATACCCTGTTGCTGATTAGTCGCCCTGGTTGAGGTGGGCAACTCCTTTTTCTGGCTATCGCGATTGATCATAATCGCGTTATCCTTGATGTTGTATTGCAGATCTGTGCCATCCAGCAGCTTGCTCATGACCTGGTGGATTGTAGCCTGATTAAAATCAACATCGATTGCTCTTTTGTCATTAAATATCTGATTAGAATAAAGGATATTATATCCTGTTTCCTTGTTTATTGCTTTAATCAGATCAGCCATCTTGATAGACTGTTTTTTGAGTGTAAATAGCGTCTGTCCGGCCGCCGAAACTGTACAATAGACGACCAGTACAGCTGTGCACATGGCTCTAGCTAGTTTAAATATGGTTAACCTCATAATTTTTGAAGTATTTTTTAAAAATTGGTTTGTTCTAAGCTTTAATTGGGTTAAAAATGAAGGTTTTGTTTCCAGTAAATCATAGGCAATGGTTATGGGTTTACAATAATTGTTTTATGCTGTATACTGATTTTCAGATCACTTGCCCCCTGCAGTAGTTCAAGGATCTTTTCAACATCGGCATAGCGCGATATTTTTCCACTAAATGTGGTGTGTTTGCTGGCTTCGGCTTTATTGATATAAATGACATCCACATTATACCAACGGGCCACTCTGGTCAGGATAGACTCCAAAGATTCATCCCTAAAAATAAATTCATTGTGTTTCCAGTCCACGTAATCATCCACGTCCACCTGCGCGACCGAGATCTGTTTTCCTTTGACCCGCGACTGTTGTCCCGGCGCTAATACGCGCTCTTTGTTGATTTCCACTTTTCCCTCCAGTAGTGTGGTCATACTGTTATTGAGATCATAGGTATTGACATTGAAGACCGTGCCCAGGACGCGAACCTCCTGCTGGTCGCTTTTGACAATAAAAGGCCGCTGTTTATCCTTAGCCACCACAAAGTAGCCTTCACCCTTTAACTCTACAGTGCGCAGTTTATCATGTGTCAGGTCTGTGGGAAAGCGCAGTGAAGAAGCGGCGTTGAGTGTCACTTCCGAACCATCGGAAAGTTCAATCTGGAATTGACCACCCCGAGGGGTCTCTATCACCTGATATTCACCGGGGATAACGGCATCTTTGCTGACCACATATTTTAGTTGACCATCGCTGGTGCGGGTCACGGTGATTCCCGATGCGCTAACAGCTTGCTCGGCAGAAAGTTCTATTTTCTTACCATTGGCAAGCGTCAGGACAGCCTTGTCAGAGCCGGGAACGACTTTGTCGCCAATCTGTTGAACGATCGTATTGGAATGCTTTTGGTTGATACGCCAGACCAATACACTGGCCAGCGCCAGGATCAGAACTGCGGCAGCATAAGGCAGATAACGTTTCCAGCCGATCTGGCGGATTGGCTGCGCTTGTCTCGATGCGATCTTTGCGTCGAGTTGTTTGAGCAAGAGCTGCTTCTGCAGCATGGAAAGCTCTACCCGATCAGCTTCGGGCAGTTTTTCAATCCAGAGCTCCAATAACATTCTTTCCTCTTCTGAACAAGAGTTATTGGCGTACTTTTCTAAAAGTATGTCTAACTTATTTACATCCATAATTGGCAACTTATACTATGATGTTGCACAAGTCGGCCTTTGGTAGTAGAAAAAAATGAAATTATTTTTGGGAGAGCAAATAACTGATGATGACGATGACTTTGGCCTGGTCCGAACTTATCTTGGAGCGGAAGATTTTAAGCACATTGTTAATCTGCTTTTTGACCGTTTTTTCAGATATATTAAGTTCTTCGGCTATTTCACGATAGGAAAGATAATCCTCTCTGCTCATGCGGAAAACCTGCTGCATTTTGGGTGGCAGTTTTGCAATTTCGCGTTCGATAAAGTCTTTCACCTGTTTTTCCTGAATCACATCCAAAATGGGGTCGTAGAAAGCACTGAGATGCGCTACTAGGCTCTCGGCATATTTTTCCCTAGTTTTCTGTTTGCGTAGGCTAAGCAGCATCTGCTTACGTACCGACATATAGAGCCATGCCAATGGCGTCTCCAGCTGAAGTTCATGGCGGCGCATCCACAGTGAAGCGAATACTTCCTGTACAAAATCATTGGTTTCCTCCTCATCCACATGCAGGCGCGTGGCGTATTGAAGAAGGTCCTGAAGATGTCTTAAATAAAGTTCAGTAAAGCCGGCATAATCATCCTGGCCAATTAAAACCATTAATTGTTGATCAGAAAGTTGGCTATAATCTATCTCTTTTTGCATGGTAGTACTGTCAAATACTAATGTAGTAAAAGTAATCAAATATAGTTTTTCTCCTGAAATATTCTTAAAAATCTTAAACCTGCGTTGAGACGATGCAGCAACTTGTCGCGAAGTCAAGCCCTGCTTCCAAAGTTATGGGCGCACACCGTTAGAACTTATGATTTATACCAAATTGTATGATTTGATTGATCAGCGGAAGCAGTTCTTTTCCCATATCTGTCAGCGTATATTCTACTTTTGGCGGGATTTCGGCAAAGGACTTTTTATGGACGAATCCCTTATCGCATAAAAACTTAAGTTGGCTGATCAGCATTTTTTCACTGATCCCTACGATACAACGCTTAAGTTCTCCATAGCGGATTGTCCGTTCATTGATCTGGAAAATAATAAGCATTGTCCATTTTCCACCTATGATTTCAAGGGTTTTTCGTAGTGGACAACTCTCGTCAGAAATATTTATATTCATTTTATATTGTTGATAATCAACTATTCTTAATTTTAGGTAAGTACCCTACCTTAAGGTAGGTACTTGTATGTAAGGGTGCTAATTTAGACATTTGTACTCTATTTAAACCATTAAAATTAAAATGATATGTCAAAAAATGTAGCGATCGTTCAATCTTATTTTGATGCAGTGTCCAAAGGAGACTTTGATACCGTAGGGAGTTTATTTGCCGATGATGTTATATGGTACCAGCCAGGTGATGGTATTCAATCTGGAACATATAATGGAAAGGAAGCTGTATTTGCCCATTTAGGTAATTTTATGAAATGGAGCAACGGGACCTTTGTCATTGATGAAATCGAATATTTAAGTAGCAATGCTGATCTTGTCAGTGCTGCGATCCACTTTAAAGCGGAAAAAGGAGATTTAAAACTTGCCATGAAGGGTATGGATTTATTGCGGGTCGAAGACAGCAAGATCAAGGAAGTGTGGTTGTTTTCAGAGAGAATAGCGGATGAAGATGCTTTCTGGAATGCCGCTTCAAAAGATTAGTCGATTTAAAGTGGGAATGTTGCTGGTAAATATTCCCGCTTTATATCAAGGCTTTTCACGTCTGCATGGCGATATCAACATGAACCTTAATTTTTCCATGAGGTAAACCACAACTTTTGATTGCCGATGAAAATAAAATTAATTGTTCAGAGATAGTACTGTTGAATTATCCTGATCCACCTGCAATTCCTTTAGTAAAATATCCCTAATCATATTTCGCATTCTTACATCATCTATCGCAGATTTAACGATCTTTATGTCATAATATTTATCACTTTCACATTCGCGTCTAATCTTTTCCGAAAAAGCTTTGTCCTGCCCTTTATGTCGGATCAGGATATTGGTTTCCTTTTCAGCTATTTTTTTGATGGTCAGCGTCCAGACAAGCCCATATGCTGAAATGAATAGCGGTTTTTTAGGAGGTATTACTGATGCTGTTTTATCCTTTAGCTCGTATTCATATAACATATAAATACTGGGTTTGTAAGGATCAGTTTTAGCTTCTGACAGTAGTCGTTCGTATTCCTTTTCGTTATCAACGAGAAGCTGGTTATTTGTGTTGCGCTCCGTGATTTCAAAAGCAGCGCTGCTATCGTTTTCATAAATTGAGGTAAGACTGGGAGACTCACTTTTTCCCAAACGTGCTGCCAGTTCAGGTATTGCTGCTTTTACGCGGTCAAATCCCGCCATTAACTTGACACTATAAAATTCTGGGACAGAATTTTGTCCACTAAGTCTACTAACAGCCGCGAAACAAATGACTACGATAATGGCAAACTTGTTCATACGATGATTTAAGCTAAGTCTTTAACCGGTTATATTATAAAGATAAAAATTACACAGCAGACGACATAGTTTTTTTGGTTAAAACGATCATTTTTTCGCTGATCTTGTTCAGAATGAGCAGCAAACCTTTTTCGAAAGCTCCTCTTTTGTAATCCGTATCTTGGTTACAAGATTCAGTAATTGGGGTAAGCGGTCTACCAGCCAATCTGTTATTAAGCAAAGCTATAGTTTCAAAAAAATGGGTTTGCAACAAATAATTAAAGAAAAAGTAAAAATGCCTATTGGCAAAAATAGAAAGTTGCATTCGAACTGAAGACAGGAGAATAATAAATGTAAAAAAAACACTTAAAAATTATTACCTAATTTATATCTTTGGTTTAACAGTACATAAGCTCATAAAAACCAATAACCAAATCGTCGCATAACGTTATTATGCAGTTGATTAGATACCCTGAATTTAAAATGAAATTAAAGAGTCCTCTTTCTCTCACGATCCTTACATTGTTCTTTTGTTCCTCTTTATTTGCACAGACATCCAAAGAGCTCAATTATTTCGATCTACAGGATGTCCGATTATTACCAAGCCCCTTTTATCATGCGCAACAGCTTGATTTTCAGTATTTATTGGAGATGGATCCCGATCGTCTCCTCGCTCCATTCTTAAGGGAAGCGGGATTAGCAGTTGTTAAAGAATCTTATACAAATTGGGAGAACACGGGTTTGGACGGTCATATTGGTGGTCATTATCTTTCCGCGCTCGCTAATATGTACGCCTCCACTGGAGATTTACGCATCAAGAAACGACTTGATTATATGCTTGTAAACCTGCAGCACTGTCAGCAGGCAAATGGAAATGGCTATATCGGCGGTGTCCCCGGTGGTAAGCGCATCTGGGAAGAGATTTATGCGGGGAATATCCAGTCAAGTACCTTTAGCCTAAACGGAAGGTGGGTCCCGCTTTACAATATTCATAAAACCTATGCCGGGTTGCGGGACGTCTACTTGCTAACCGCTGATAAAAGCGCTAAAAATATGCTTATTGCGATGACGGATTGGGCTTGTAAATTAGTTTCTCAACTGTCTGATACCCAGATTCAGGACATGTTACGCAGTGAACATGGCGGGCTCAATGAAAGTTTTGCCGATGTTGCAGCAATTACTCAAAACCCCAAATACCTGGAGCTTGCGCGAAAATTCTCCCATCAGTCTATCCTGCTTCCCTTAACGCAACATCAGGATAAATTGACGGGCCTACACGCCAATACGCAGATCCCAAAAGTCCTTGGTTTTGCCCGGATTGCAGAACTCTCCAATGACAGGGAATGGACCGCGGCTGTACGCTACTTCTGGGATAATGTGGTATTGCATAGATCCATTGCTATCGGCGGAAATAGCGTCAGTGAACACTTTAATCCAACAGACGATTTTTCGAAAATGGTTCAGAGCATCGAAGGGCCCGAGACCTGTAACACCTACAATATGCTGCGGCTCACAAAAATGTTGTACCGTACAGACCAACAGGCCAAATACCTTGATTTTTACGAAAGGGCATTATACAATCATATCTTGTCCAGCCAGCATCCCGAACATGGTGGACTTGTATACTTTACACAGATCCGCCCCGGACATTATCGCGTCTATTCGCAACCCCACACCAGTATGTGGTGCTGTGTAGGCTCGGGAATGGAAAATCATGCCAAGTATGGCGAAATGATTTATGCCCATCAACAGGATGACTTGTACGTTAATCTCTTTATTCCCTCCCGATTACATTGGAAAGAAAAAGGCATCGAGATTATTCAGGATAACAATTTTCCAAAAGAAGCCTTTACCTCGCTGATCATTAACTCCAAAATCGAACATGAATTTACACTTTATATACGTAAACCTAAGTGGTTGAAAAACAATCCTAAAATTTCAATAAACGAAAGAACTTATCCCATTACAGATTCCACAGAGACACATATCATCATAAAACGAAGCTGGAAGCCCGGTGATCGCCTACGTATGGAGTTGCCGATGGAAACCCAGGTCGAACAGCTGCCTGACCGAAGTAACTATTACAGCCTATCCTATGGTCCTGTTGTGCTCGCCGCACGTTCGGGAACGAGTGATCTCACAGGACTAAAGGCCGACGATAGCCGGATGGGCCATATCGCATCTGGAAAACAGACCCCATTGCGCGATATCCCTATCCTTGTCGCTGATCCTAAGGCGATCCCGACACTGATCCATCCGATCTCCGATAGACCATTGCATTTTACGCTCACAGGACTTCGTCAAGGGAAAGACAGCCTAAAAATGGAACTTGAACCTTTCTATGGTATTCACGATAGTAGGTATATTCTGTATTGGCCACAAACAACTGCCAGCCAACTTCAACAGCTGCAGGATAAAATTGAAAGGGATGAACGCGAAAGTCTCGCCCTCACTGCAATCACGGTGGACAAGGTGATTGCGGGTGAACAACAGCCGGAATCGGATCACTTCTTTCGGGAAGAAAATAGCAAGGCCGGGAGCACTGACGATACGCGTTGGCGTGAAACCAGGGGTTGGTTCAGTTACCAGCTAAAAAATACAGACGCTAGTGCACTATACCTGAAATTTATGACAGATACTGCCCTGCGGAGTACCGAAATCATCGTTAATGGAATCCTTATTGAAACTCTAAAGAGCACCGATAGCAGTGCTGTTGTTGCAACCTCGCGCATAAAGCTTCCTGAAGGAAATACCGCGATGCCCACCATAGAAGTAAAAATCAAGGGGACAGCAAGGTCCCCTAGTCATAAAATTTTAGAAATACGGACACTCCGCTCGGATGAATAAGCCCATTAGTTAACGCCATAGGATACCGTGGCGGCTTTCAGCCAGGGGGAACTCAGCCGAATGGTGATCTGGCCGCCCGATTTGCCCGTTGATTGTACATAAACGATCATTTTGCCTTGATGGACCCGCTGTTTATTATCCGTATAATCACCCATATCGGCATTATTTCCGGCTTCCATACCCAATAAACGCGCATTCCCGGCGATATCGCAGGTAATTTCATCCTCCGAAAGAACCACGGGAATGCCCTTTTCATCGACAAGCTGCACCATCACCTGCTGCAGCTCCCCTGCTTTAATGAACGAATCTCCAACACGCACAGCCTGAATGGATACCGGCCGTTGGCTGGATTGAATCGCATGGCGGACAACTTCCTTTCCATTGCTGTCCAATCCAATCACTTCCAGTCTACCCGCGACATAAGGGATATCCCAAAAGATAATTCCTGTTTTCGCATCGTATTTTTTCTCTTCACCCACGGTCTGCCCATTCAGTGTTAGTCGGGCTGCAGCACTATTGGTATAACAAACCACACGAATCTGCTGTCCGTCCTGATAATTCCAGATCGGCCAGGCATCCATGGAGGGTCTTTCTGCAGTTGCCCCAGCCAATGGATAGGTTCCCAAATAAGCCATGGCTTTCTCTGCCCATAAAGACTGGCGAAAATACCCCCTGGGTTTGATAAAGCCTGCAAAATCAAGTAAGCCCGAATAAAAACCGCGCGAAGGCCAACGGCCCGATTCGCCCAGATAGTCGATCCCTGTCCACAGGAACTGTCCAAATATATGTGCATTGTCGCGCACAGCCAGCCACGCCGGAAGATCATGCCGATTTTCACTGCCAAAGATTACACGCTTCGGGTAACGCTGGTGGTCTTCCTGATACCGGCTCTCGGTGTAATTGTATCCCGCAATGTCAAGCGCTCCGGGGTAGGCCGTTTCATTAGACATCGCTACACCCGCCAGACCTGCTGTTACCGCCCGGCTGCGATCGTACTTTTTTACCACAGCAACGAGGCGTTTGGCAATGTCCCCCAAACGCATGGCGTCCGGTGCATCTTTCTGATAACCGCCATAAGAGGCCTGGGTAAAACCACCTTCTTTTTTCTCGCCATTCAAAATCGGATGGGAATAGGGATCATTTGGATAATCCACCTCATTGCCTATGCTCCAGGCAAATATCGACAGGTGATTTCGGTCTCTTTGGACCATATCAGCCAAATCCCGCTCCCCCCACTCTTCAAAAAAATCGTAAGCTCCCTCAAAACCAGGTACGCCGACGTTCCAGCCCTGTAGCCACTTTCGCTTCGGAAATTCCCATTCATCAAATGCTTCATCCATGACCAACAGACCAAGCTCATCACATAAATTATAAAGTGAGGTTGCCTGTGGATTATGGCTCGTACGCACGGCGTTAACACCCAAAGATTTCAGCGTGAGCAGGCGCCGCCGCCACACTTCAGGATAAACCTCGGCACCGAGTACGCCGGCATCGTGATGCAAGCAGACTCCTTTCACTTTCATCCATTTGTCGTTTAAGGCAAAGCCTTTATCCGGATCAAAGGTAAAGGTCCTAAAACCTGTCTTTACCTCAGACTGATCTATCTGCTTGCCATTTTGCCATACTGTTGTCCGCAAGGAGTATTGTATGGGCTGCGTTAAGTTCCACAGCTTTGGATTTGATGCTGTCAATTTCAGATCTAAATGTGCTTTATCTGAGGCAGCGATAGTAAGCTGCCCCGATTTTTTCTCAACGAGCCTGCCTTCGGCATCAATGAGCTCCTGCTGCACGGTAACTGGACTGCGCAAAGGTGAACTGTTGACCACCGTAATTTCAGTATGGAGTATTCCTTTCCCAGCCCTGAGTTCCGGATAGGCATATACCCCCCATTGATCCAGATGTACTTGATTGGCCTTGACGACCCAAACATCCCGGTAGATGCCAGAGCCAGTGTACCAGCGCGAATCCGCGCTTTTGCTATGGTCGACCTTGACCGCAATGGTATTTTCCTTTCCAAATTCAATATACGGGCTGATATCATAGGAAAATGACACATAGCCATTGGGGCGCTTACCGACAGATTTGCCGTTGACAAAAACTTCACTGCGGTTGTAAACACCTTCAAAATAAAGAAAGATCTTCTTTCCTTGGTCTTCAGCAGGTATGGGCAGCTGTTTCCGATACCAGCCTATACCGCCGGGTAAATATCCCGTGGCGCTGGCCAGGTTTGGACTCAAGGGTAGCTTCACGCCCCAGTCATGGGGTAGTATGACAGATTTCCAGGCCTGCTCGTTTAGTGCGGTTGCGCTTTGCCCCGCTCCTGCGGTTTCTAACTGAAACTGCCAGTCTGCATTGATACGCTGCGCGACACCAAAACCCGGCTGGGCGTAAACGGAACTCAGCCCGATTAACACTGACGCCGCAAGGATCGCTATATTTTTAATTAGTATGCTCATGTTATGTAGTCGCTTAGCTTGGTCTGATTGCTATTAATGAGTTGGAATGACAGGTACGATCTGGCCATTCGCATCAAAATAAAGCCGATCCATGCATACTTCACGATGGAAACCTGCCGCATCCCCCATCTTGATCCCATTTGGATAATTAAACCGATGATAGACAATATACCATTCGTCGGTTCCGGGTACCTGCAAGACCGAGTTATGACCAGTACCATAGATTCCTTTCGCTGGATCTTTTTGCAAGATCAGATTGTTCTCGGGCACCTGGATTGGCCCATAGGGAGAGGTTGATGTCCCATAGCGAACTCGGTAATTCTCGCTGCGGGTATCATCTTCAGACCAAAGAAAATAGTATATTCCATTGCGAAAGATCACATATACCCCTTCACGAAATGTTTTGTCGGGCGTCAATACCTTTATTGTATTCTTTTTGATGGAGACCATATCCTTATTTAGTTCGGCAACGGCAAGGTAACCGTTCCCCCAATACAAATAACTTTTACCCGACCTGGGGTCATTGAACACCGCGGGATCGATCTCCTGCCCGCCTGTTACACCTGGAGGTTTGAAATCGATCAAGGGGGTGCCCGAGTCCTTGAAGGGGCCCGTTGGCTGGTCCGCTACGGCGACACCGATTTTCTGCGCCGCCGTAAAATAGTAGTAATATTTATAGTCGCCTTTGACTTTTTTCTCTGTAATCGTTGGCGCCCAGGCATGACGTGGTCCCCAGGCAACCTCCTTTTTAAGATCCAGGATGATGCCCTCATCCTTCCAATGGATAAGATCGGTCGAAGAAAAGGTCTTAAAATAGAAGCCGCCCCAGCCATCAAAGCCATCACTGGTCGGATAGATATAATATTTTTGGGTTTTGTGGGCGTAAAGAATATCGGGATCTGCATAAAAGCCGTCCAGAATGGGGTTCCTTTTCAGGGCAAGCGGTATATCCTTGGGTTTGCCCCAATGAGACGTCAAATGGATCAGCTCCTCTCTGGAAAGGGGAATAATGGTCCCGTGACGGGGATGAAAATCCATATCAATCTCCTGATCGATCACTTTAAAACGATCCAGATCATCGGAAACGCAGAATTGGTATTTTCCTTTACCATACACATCATACATCAGGATATATTGATCCGACTGATTTCGCTTGAAGACACTTGATCCCTCCACGGCATCCTTCGTCTGCTGCTTATACCCTTCTTGTTCGATCCATTTTCCCGAAGTCAGCGAATCGGTCATAGCAAGTTTGATCCCGTTGCCATGGCCTTCTGTTTTGTAGAAGAGGTAAAAGAGGCCATTCTTCTCAATAATATCGCCATCAATACAGGATTTACCATTTTTAGGTACGAAGAGCACTTTTGGTTCCGTTTCAAAATTGGTAAAATCTTTATTCGCATAGGCATAATAGATGATGTCCGGACCATTCCCATGCTGCATGGACCAATAGACCATATATTTTCCTGCTGCCGAATCAAAAATGGTCTGTGGTGCCCATACGCGCTTCAAATCTTCCTGCCCAGTGAATCGCTGCTGGAAATCGATGGCCTGATGCGACCAGTGCAGCAGATCCTGCGATTTTAGCAGGACCATACCACGATTGGAATCCCAGCCTTTGGAGGAGGTCATATCGGTCAGTACCATATAGAATGTCTTTCCATCCTCAGCACGGAGAATATGTGGATCCCGGACTCCCCCGGTTTTACTGATGGTCTTCGAATCCAGCACCGGACGATTACCGTTCAACGCACGGTAGGTATAGCCATCGGTACTAATGGCAAAACAGACCGCTTCATCTGCCACAGCATTGCCCTTAAAATAAGCGAATAAATAACCGGAAAAATCCTTTTCGGTCGGCCCATTGCGATAGGCCTGTGCATAAATAAAGCAGGTAACATGTACTAAAAATAAGGTAAGGAGGAGGATAATATTTTTTTTCATTCAGATTTATCTTGGATAATTAAAGCATTAAGTTCGGCAATTTTCTGATCAGCATACTTATTTTAAAGTGATCTTTTGAATTTGTGTATAATAATATTCGTTGGACACCGTTGATTTGACACCTATGCGGGCAAATACATAATCCAGGTTTTTTAGATTGTCCGGTAAAGCAGCCTGGATGCTAACCGGCTGCCCAAAGCTGATCAAAGAAAGATTTGCATCCACACGTAGTTCCTGCTGTCCCTGATCTGTCAGTATAGACTTTCCGATATAGAGGCGAACAAATTGAAGGTTAGCCGTATTTACAATTTTATTGACTGTAAAATTTGCGGTTATGCCCTTATCGTTTTGCTGAAAAGAAGGATTGCTAATCGTAAAATAAGGCATGACGGGTACATCCAGGTGCGTATTGCCTTTTACCTGAACCAGTATCGTATCGGCAGCCTGCTGCAACCAGGGGGAATCACCTTTTCGGACGAGCTTGTACGTGCCGTCGAATAAACTGGCCGCGAAGCTGCCATCCTGATTTAAGAAAACAGGTATATAGGAGCGCAAGGGAAAGCCATCTTGCCATAACTCAAGCTGTGGTCCGTTATTTCTGACACCGACGGGTGTGCCCTCATAAACGATGCGGCCCGAAAGGGTTGATTTGGGAGCCTCATAATTATCATATTCACATCCTACAAAAAGTAGGCTTATACAAGCTAACAGGGAGCTTAATAGTTTCATTTTCATCGTACGAATAATTTAGTGGAATGGATTTCTAACGATTTTAGGGTTTTTATTGATGACATCCTGGCTGATGGATGCATAGTAATTGGCCATCCGGAAGAAACGGGCTCTTCGGAAACGTGCCGGTCTGACGCGTTCAAAGATAAACTTACCGTCATCCACATGTCCGGGACGGGAAATACGGTAAGGATATAAGCCATAGACGACGGCATTTGTATCATTTTCAGATCCGTCCCATACCAGATGCGCCATGCGCCATCTTTTGAGGTCATAAAAACGGTGGTCTTCAAATGCGAGTTCAACACGGCGCTCGTTACGGATGATATCCATGCTTAGGTTGGTCACGCTGTTGGCTGGAAATCCAGCACGTTCACGCAACTTGTTCACGTAGCCTGTAGCATCGGCCACCTGACCAAGTTCAAAAGCAGCTTCAGTGGCATTAAGGTAGATTTCTCCTAGGCGAAACCAGGGCCACCAGTTTGCTGCTGAGGTACCGCGTGTACTGGCTGCCGGCGCATCGCTTACAAATTTCCGGATGTAGAACCCTGTATTGCTCACATCCTGCGCATCGTACAATGGACCATCAAAACCGGTCCATAATCCGCCTGCATATTCCTTCCCGAGTTCCTCTTTTAACTGTTGCCCAAGTTGCGCCGCTGCGTGCAGTTGATATTTATTGTTGTTCCAAATTGCCACTCCGGCCTGGATACTGACCGCCCGGCCGCGAAAAGTGCTGCCCGGGTAAATAATCGTCCCATAAAGACGCGCATCTTTGTTGGCAAAAATAGCATCGATATGGGAATAGGCAACATAATTGCCATCCGTATTTTTAGTGTGTAAAGTTCCTTTGCTACCATCCAGATAGTCAAAGCTCTCGACAAAACTCAGCGATGGGGAAATCGTTGACGAGGACTCATTATCTTCCGTAAGACTTCTGACAATATTGTCGTAAGCAAAGCGGTGAACTTTCAAGCTGGTCGCAAAATCCTTGGCGAAGATGACCTCGCGGCCGGTTTTCTTATTGAGCATATCGTAGAAATTGGCTCCTTTATCGGCGTTTTCCGTATATAAAGCAAAGGGGGCACTGATAATTTCCTTGGATGCTGCCAACGACTTGCTGTAATAGGCCGAAGCCATATTCGCGGGAATACCTACTTCGCCACCGGCAGTTGTTATCGGCGAAGCCATGAGGTTATTATATTTAGCGATGGATGCTGCATATAACATGGCGCGGCTTTCGAGCGCCAATGCCGCGTATTTATTCGCTCTTGTTTTGCTGGCGTTGTTTGCCGCCAGGTCTTCTTTGATCTCCTCCAGCTCTTGGTAGATAAAATCATAGACCTCATGTTCCTTGGAGCGGGCCACTTGCAAAGGTGTTGGATCCCCGCTAAAATCATAGATAAGCTGTGTGGTCACAATAGGTACACCACCCATGCGTTTGACCATTTCAAAATATACGAAAGCACGAATAAAGCGTATTTCGGCATTATATTGCTTTCGTTGCGCATCACTCAATTGCGTACTGAATTTGGCTATATTCTCCAGCGAAAGGTTCAGGTCCCGAATTAAGCCATAATCCCAATAGCGACCATAGTCATCACCGAACTGAAAATCATTGCGCCAGTTTTGGTCGCGATGCCCGGACCACATGGCGTCATCCAGTTCGGTCATTCCGCCGGTATTGAATACACCATGTAGGGTCGGCAGCCGATCATAATAGTTGGCCACCAGCGATGTCAGTAGTTTGGGATCATTCCAAAGCTGCTGATCTGTAATCAGGGTCTTCGATTCGCGGTCGAACCAGTCGTCATGATTGCAGCTGTTGAGTAAGGAAACTGCAAACATTGCAATCCCCATAGATATCAATCGTAATTTCATGTTAAAAAGTCATGTTAAATCCAACCATAAATACTTTCTGCTGCGGATACACCACTGCAGCGCGGGCTTCTATCTCAGGGTCGATCTGAAAATCCTTCACATTGTCAAAGGAAATCAGGTTCGAGGCATTGATATAGAACCGTACTTTCTCGGCCTTTAATTTTTGTATCCAGGCTTTGGGCAGGTTATAGCCAAGCTCAAGGTTTCGGACACGGAGGTAGCGCACATTGGTCAGCCAAAAATCGCTGTTGGCGCTATTGGGGCCTGAATTGCCATTGCGGATAGCCGGATAATATCCCGGAATCCATTCGCTATTTGGATCGTAGGGATCTTTGCGGTGCCATCGGTCTTCAAGTAGGTACGCCGGCGAGTTACCCCCACCGTGAAAGGCATTGCGCAGTTCATAGTCCTGAAACCAGGATTGTATTGCACCGCCAGCCAGGTCAATATTCAGGTTGATGCCTTTCCAGTCCAGACCGATCCGGCCGCCAAAAGTCATCATCGGTGCCCAGCCTGTCGGATAACCAATCGGGCGTTGGTCCATGTCATTGATGATACCATCGCCATTCACATCTTTGTAGATCAGGTCACCGGGCAATTGCGTCCGGTTATCCTGCCCATCATTGTTGATTGGATGGTTACGGATTTCGTCCTCCGACTGAAACCTTCCAACCACCTGATAGCCCCACCAGACGCCACCCCAACGGTCTTCAATCGAGCTCCGGTATTCATTCCAGGAATTACTGAAACGCGGTTTATAGGTTTCGAGGTCACGAAAACGGGAGAAAGTCATATTTCCACTGACAACATAATTGAGTTCGCCAACTTTATCCGTATAGGTAATAATACCCTCCGCACCATAGTATGCATTTTTACCTAAGTTTTCATTCGGCAGATCGTATCCAATTTCGGCCGGCAACAGCACATCATACCGCTTGCCCGGATATCCAGTCCGAATAATCTTAAAGGCATCCGCCGTTAGCGTCAGTTTATTATTTAATAGGGAAACATCCATACCGATGTTGTAATTGGTGTTTTTTACCCAGGAGAGATTACGTACCGGCAATCCCCGGGGCTGTACACCGGGAACATAAGTGCCATCCAGCACCGCACTTCCTGCCGCCCAGTTATACCCGGCCAGGTAGTCATGCATGCCCACACCTTCTTCAAGTCCCGTCTGCCCAATGGAAGCCCGCAGTTTTAAATCGTTGACCACAGACTTTAAGGGTTGAAAGAAGCGCTCATCAGAGATCCGCCAACCCAAGGAGGCACCGGGAAAAATCCCCCAGCGCTTACCGTCATAGTATTTGTAGGACCCGTCATAGCGTCCCAGTACTTCCAATAAATATTTTCCTTTGTAGTTGTAATTGATCCGACCAATATAACCTGCACGCGCCTCATAGGCCCATTCATCACTTAAACCATTGAGTTCCGAAAGACGCAATAGCGGAATGTAATTGTTGGAAGGATTTGCGCCCAAAGCCTTATACGTTCTGTCCCAGTCCGAACGTTCGTAACCCAACATCCCGGCAAGACTATGATCCCCAATCTGTTTATTGTAGTCAATCTGGAATTGGGCAAACCTGGAAACAATCTCCCTGCTGGTATCGTAGCGCCATCCGGCGTCACTTCCCCCCGTCCGTTTGTATATATCGTTTTCATAACGGTATACATCATAGGTATATTGAAAACCTTCAAATTTATTATTGGTATAATTGTACGAAACCGTTCCTTTCGCCGAGAGGCCAAAAGTGGTTTTGTAAGCCGCAAAGAGATTTACGTTTCCAGCAAGGTATTTATTATCCTTGTAACCAACAATATCCCGACTGAAAAGCGCCGGATTATAAGGAAAATCATTCGTATGATTGATATACTCCGGATTATCGTTGGCATAAGGCCCCACGGTCGGCCGATTTTTCATAATGGCCAATATGGATGAAAAATAGCCATCCCCACCAGGTAAGCCAACATCCTGCGTACCTTCATGCCGTGCTGAGATCTGCGTTCCTATTGTCAGCCCCTTCAGCACCTCGGCCTCCATATTCGCCTGCAAATTCGTTCGCTTGTAATTAAAGTCCTTGATCATGGCCTCTTGATTCAAATGGCCGATCGAGAGGAAGTAATTGGATTTTTGGCTTCCGCCGGTAATATTTGCATTGATGTAACTTTGCGGAATATTTTTACGGATCACCATATCGTAATAGTCATAACCTTGGTAACCGGGTTCGGTCCCGGCCTGCCATTTGGCCAGCTCTTCAGGTGTATACACCGAGTTAGGATCCCGGTTTACATTTTGCGCAGCCTCCACCAGGCCACGTGTATACTGTTTGGCATTTGCCATTTTCGGAAAGCGTGTCAGATTTTGCCAGCCTCGGTAACCGTTGAGGTTGATCTTTGCACGATCCCCCTTCGCGCCTTTCTTGGTGGTGATCAGCACCACACCTTTGGACGCACGAAAACCATATACAGCCGCTGCCGCATCCTTCAGGATAGAAATGCTTTCAATATCCTCCAGGTTGAGTGCGTTAAATATATCCGCACCGGAGCCGTTCTGCGTGCCCACCCAGTCTGTTCCTTCCTGACCACCATAAGCCACCCCGTCAATTACGTAAAGAGGCGAACCCATATTACGAATTTCAATGGACGCTCCGCGACCAGGACGGGCATCTTTTGCCCTTACTGAAATACCCTGTACTTTACCAGCCAATGCTCCAGCAGTCGTTGTCGACGAAGAACGCACAATATCGTCTGACTTGATGTTGCTGACGGCGCCAGTAATGTTGCGTTTGGATTGTTTACCATATCCAACGACCACAACATCTTCTAACACATGGTCGTCGTTTTCCAGTTGGATTTTCAGGTTTTTCGTCCCATTTAATGGAACACGGTACGTTTTGTATCCCACAAAGGATACGACAAGAATTCCCTTGCCAGCATGCAGTTCAAAATTCCCCGTTTTGTCGGTGGAGGTTCCCTGGCCACCACCTTCAATAACAACGCTAGCACCTACGACAGGTTCATTGGCTTTGTTAAAAACTTGCCCCGTAATCTTCTCTTGGGCATATACCAGTGTTGGCACAACGCTCAACATGGTATAAAGAGAAACAATCTTTAGGTTGTTCATAAATTTTAATACTTATTAATAGTAAATAATAAAATCCAGCTGGTAAAGACAGTAAGAATATACTGCCCTGTTCTCGTCCCGCATGTAGATTTATAATTGGATTAACTGTCCAAACTTAGCCGTTTTTGATGGTGCAGAACGTATACAAATCCGTCAATTAGCATACAATTTTTGGTCAAAAACAGTCTTTTTTGGTGTTCTAGGTTATTTTTTTGTTCGTTGGTCCGAATGCTTGAAATCTATTTTTAATTCCCTTGTACCTGTAACTTCAAATCAGATTTTTGAAATGTTGAAGGCAGCTGTCCAAACTCTTCTTTAAAACATTGTCGAAAATAGATGACACTGTTGATACCGACCAGAAAGGATACTTCGGTGACGTTGTATTTACCTGTTTTCAGTAAGTCTGCTGCTTTATGAATCCGTATCTTTCGAACGAGCTGATTGATATTCTTACCAGTGATTCCTTTCAATTTTCGATAAAGTGTGGATTGGCTCATATTCATTTTTTCTGCCAATGCCGCCGCATCCAGCAGCTCATCCTGCATATGCTGTTCAACGATGCTTATAAAATCGCGTACAAATTCATTTTTGCGGAACCAGGCATCCTGCGTATCTTTTTGTTCCCGATGATGTTCGGGGCTATCTTGAACCGGCTTGGTCCTTCCGAGCAAATTTTGTATCCGTTTGTGCAACAGTTGCGTGCTAACAGGCTTGACCAGATAAGAATCTATGCCCAGGTCATAACCACGCTGTCTATCCATATCCGTATCTTTTGCGGTCAGCAACAATAAGGGAATGGAATTCGTGCAGTCTGTCTGTTTTATTTTTTCGACCAGCTGAAAGCCATCCAGTTCAGGCATCATAATGTCGCTTATAATCAAATCCGGCATTCTTGCACTTGCGAGCTCAAATGCCATTGCGCCATTTTCGGCCAGCAAAACATCATATTGCTGTGATAGACTGTCGCCCAGATAGGCACGTAGTTCAGGATTGTCTTCAACAAGTAAGATGAGGCTACGCTGCCTGGCCAAGGTTGATTCCACTTCTTTCGGACGGACTTTGTTCATCCGAAATCTAACCGTAAACACCGTACCCACTCCCAGCCTACTCTGCACATCAATCTGGCCCTGATGAATGGCAACAAGCTCTTTCACCAAGGCCAGGCCTATGCCAGTGCCATGAATACCGGTCTTCGGGATCTGGTAGAACTTCTCAAAAATCCGGTCGATCTCCGGTACCGGTATTCCACAGCCTGTATCTGTCACGCTGAGTACCGCCCAATGGTTTATATCGGAGCCCTCGTAATGTAGATGTAACTTAATGGAGCCCGCAGCCGTATACTTATAGGCATTTGAAAGTAAGTTATCGACGATAAGTTGTACGATCTCCGGATCAAATAGCGTTCTTACATCTGCTTCGGGTAAATCGGCAAGCAGTGCTAACTGGGGTTTGTTATTTAAGGCCTTATATTTATGAACGAGATCAGTGAGCATCTCCGCCAAAGATCCCGCTTCCAGTACAAGTGGCTTAAATTGCGATTCTACTTTTCTAAATTCAAGGAGCTGGTTGACTAGGTTGAAAAGGCGACTGGCGCTTTTCTGAACCGTCTGCACAAGTCCCCGATGCTTGGCATTTAACTGCTCTTCATGCACCAGATCATCCAGCGGGCCAAGGATTAGGGTCAGTGGCGTACGCAGTTCATGCGTCATGTGCGTATAAAAACTCATGCGTTCGTTGTAGAGCTCCTCCTCCTGTTTATGCTTTCTGTCTTTAAATTTAAGTTCGGCTTCGGCATGCATCCGCTTGATGTAAAAGAAAACCAAGGTGTAGATAAACAGTAAAACAATTAACGCATAGGCGATCTTTGCGGGTACAGTCAGGTAAAAAGGTGCTGCAATATTGATCTTCAGCCGCAGTAATGTTGGCGACCATTGCCCATTTTTCATACGCGTGCGGATCAAAAGATCATGGTCACCATAAGGAATATTACGAAAATCCAGGTTTGTCTCCGTTCCCAAAAAAATCCATTCGTTGTTAAATCCCTGCAGTTGATAACCAAACTCTACAAGGCCGTTTAGGGCATAATCCATCACAGCGAGCTCAACGCGAAAACTATTTTCGTCATGCCTGAGCTCCACCTCCTGGGTTGGGCCGGGATATTTATCCAATTGCCTGTTGGACTCCCCGGATTGAAATACTGTAAAGCGACCGATGCGCACGGGCGATACGGGCAAGCTCAAAGGTAAATTACCCGGTTCAAAAGAACATACACCCTCTTGCATTCCGAAAAATAAACGCCCATGACTATCTTTTCCTACACTCCCATTGATAAAACCACCTAAAGGAAGGCCGAAGTGTTCGTCATACTGCAAAAAACGTTTCTCTTGCGGCACATAGCGCAGCATGCCCGATTTTGTGGAACACCAGATATTTCCATATTGATCCTCTGCCAGAGCATTTGTAAATAGCCAGGCGCCTTCTCCCGGCGGCGTCAACAGGATCAGATCCCCTATTTTCTGCTGCGCCCGCTGCATCGCCACACCGGCATTGGTTGCGATCCAAATCGTATTGTTGCGGTCGCGAAGCAGGTGGTTGATGGTGTTATTGCGCAGGCCGTTGCCGCGGTTCATTTTTCGGATCAGTTTCCGATGCTGATCATACACATATAAACCCTGTCCGTAAGTACCCACCCAGATGTTATGCTTTTCATCTTCCACAATTGCCCTTGGCGCATAGTCTCCCAACATAGGCTGATTGATCAACAACTTCTGCACCGTTCGATCCAGTGGATTATAAATAAACAGCCCCTGCTGGGCGGCGATCCAAATAAAGCCTTGGTGATCTTCGTAAATCGTGCGCACGTCAGTCACCTGCTCTCCCAAAGAGATATCCTGCCAACGATCTGATCCCTTATATTTTACCGCTACCCCACCCTTTCTCAGGCCCAGCCAGATCTGCTGCTTCTGATCCTTGAAAGCCGAAAGGATAAAATCATCCGGAGCACCACTTTTGCTGTTCAATTGCCGCAACAGTCTACCTTTCTGATCGGTATCCACAATTCCGGACCCTTCTGTTGTCAAGCTCATGGTCCTATTTTCATTTTCATAGATCCCACTGACGGTTGCCAGGCGTTCTGATAGTACACCTTCTGCCGGAAAAAAATCAAAGAATGGCTTTAGGTGACTGATGACCCCCAGGCCACCACCATATAATGCCAACCATATGTTGCCGAAACGATCAGGCGCAATATGTTGCACCATTGCATTATTTCCTTTTCCCAAATCCACCGTATGCTGTTGCCTAAAACCTGCTACCTGACTGTCATAGCCATAATCTGGCTGCAAGATAAAAAGCTGTGAAGATTCCGCTCCTATCCATAACTTTTCATCAATTTCTTTAATGGAATATACGAAGGGTTCGGTCTTGCCTTTTGTGAGGCTGGCCAAAGGGATAGACTGAAGTCGCCCCGTTAAAGGATGGTAAACTGCCAGGCCCTTGCGTGTGCCGATCCAGATATTATCATAACGATCGCAAAAAAGTGCCTTCACTTCATTATCGGGCAAGCGATAGTCCGTATTTAGGCTTGTCAATTGTCTGACTGAGCGGCGGACCGGATCCAATATCGTGAGGCCCGCATTCACATGGCCGATGTAGAGGGTACGTCTTTTGTCTTCGGCTAGGGACCAAATGCTATTTTCGGGAAGTTGTGGCAGATTCTTCTTATTGATCGGCGTGAATACTTTTTTTTGAGGATCAAAATGCTGGACCCCCTGATGATAAGTTGCCAGCCACAGCGTGCCGTCCTTACTTTTGATCAGATCGGTGATATCATTCGTAGCGATGGATTTCGGATTTTTGGGATCGTGCAGGTAATAGGTAAACGTGTTGCTGTTCAAGTCAAGCACATTCAGGCCATTGGAACGTGTGCCGATATATAGCTTTCGATCATCAAATAAAAGCGTGTTGATCTCGTTGCTGTTGAGTGAAAGGCCATCCTGGCGTTCGGATGCGTAATAGGATTTAAAGGATTTTCCAGCAAATCTATTTAAGCCCAGTTCTGTCGCCACCCAGGTAAAGCCCTCGTCATCATGCACAATATCCAGCACTTGCTGGTTGCTCAACCCATCCTGCAAGGAAAAGAAGCGAGCCTGCTTGGGCTGCGCAAACAACAGTGTACACTGACATACAAAGGCCCACAAAATCAATCTATTTTTCATAGCTTAAGTCCAAAAAAGGCAAAACTAAACCAACTACTTTCCAATCAATAAGGCTCCACCGCCCGGTTGTAAAATCAATCTGACGGTTTTCTCCCGGCTTAGGCGTATCGTTTTCTGCTCCGACCCGCGCGACTTATTATCCCCGATGTATTGCACAACTTTTTCAGAAAACATCGGCAGGTTTACTTCGATCGTCTTCTCTTTCCCTTCAGCATTCACTGCAGCGATATACCACTGCTCATTTTTGCGTCGCACCAGCACCACATATTTTCCGGGATAACCATCCACAAACAGCGTCTCATCCCAAAGGGTAGGAACCTGCTTCATAAAGTCGATCACATGCGCGGGCATATCCAGTAGATTGTTGGGTGTCAGCCCAAAATTCTGTACTGGAGTCTGGAACAACACTGCCGTTGCCAGTTGAAATGTTTCCGTTGTCTTACGGGTCGTCCCGCCTTTGTTTTCACGATTATGCCTTTTGTTGAGCAGCACAGGGCCAAAATCCATTGCCCCTACAGCATTACGTATAAAGGGGTGCAAAGTCGCATTGAAAGCTTCGTTATCGTTGGCTTCCTGTGTAAAGATGAGGTTCTCAGAGGCCAATACCGCTTCACTTCCCACGAAGTTAGGGTACATGCGTTCCCAACCACGGGGCAAGGTGCATCCATGGAAGATCACGGTCAGTCCATAGTCATTTGCATCCGCAAGAATATCTTCATACAGCTGCAATGTTTCCTGTTTGTCACCGCCAAAAAAATCCACTTTGATTCCTTTGATTCCAATGGACTGCATCCAGGCCATTTCCTTTTTACGGGCGATGGCTGTATTCATCCGATTTTTAGGCGTCTGTGGTGCGTCGTTCCAGTATCCGTTTGAGTTGTACCAAAGGCAGAGCCCCACGGCTTTCTCCCGGCCATAGGCCACGAGTTCCTCGATTTTACGGTGCCCGATCTGCTTGTCCCACCAGTTGTCCACCAGGACAAATTCGTAGCCCAAGGCAGCAGATAGGTCGATAAATTTCTTCTGATCTTCGAAATTAATACTTCCGTCCTGCCACTCCAGCCAGCTCCAGGTGGCCCGTCCAAAGGTATAAGGCTTACTTGCAGCATACTGCGGTTCGACCACATCAAAAGGAATCGTGGTTTCCACAATAGGTTTTAACGTACTACCCACAGTGATTGTGCGCCATGGCGTAAAGCCCGGTAGCGCCAGCGTTGGAGCCGCGTCGCCCATGCCATTATTTTCACCTTGCTCGGGAAAGGCAATTTTATAAAAACCCGATTTTGTGCCTTCGCTGAGCTTGGTCCCACAGTAACTGCCATTCGATCCGGTTTCGGAAAGCAGTACCCAACCGTGGGAACCCACATGAAACAGTGCCGGAAAAGTGTAACCAACACCGTATTGTGAAGGTACACCCATCGCCTGATCCGGTACATAGGCTTCTTCATAGCTGGGTTTTGTTTTCTTCCAGCCGATCATTGCTGCAGCCTGCGCCGTCAAAAAGGTCGTGGTTGAATCTGGAAATTTAAAGCCACTCATTTCTTCCTCGACCCTGAAATTTGCGGGTTCACCCACCTGTGGAATGCCATAGCGAAAAGCAATATCATTATTGCTGACCCTAAAAATCACAATAAGCTGCTGTTTTAAGTCGTTCTCCAAGGTACACTGCAGTTCATTTGCCTGGTGATGTATCAGCCGACGTTTGATTTTAGCTTCCTCATACGTTTGGTCAATTACCCGGCTGTCCGAGGTCAGCAGATGCAGCTTACTGGCAAGATCCACCTTGTCGCCCCGCAAGCCCAAAGGCGATCGTTCTAACATCTCCTGCCCAGCCAGGTTCACACGATAATAGAGTTTGCCCTTCTCTAACAACAAGTTGACCTCCAATTTTCCGTCCGGTCCTGCTACCCGCAACTCCTGTGCACCTAAGCCCGAAAATAGCAGGAGCAACAAACCACTAAGGGCAATTCGTTTCTTTACGGTGGAAAAATACCGCTTATATTTCATACACATCATCGCGCTATTTCATTAAAAGGGCCTTCACTTGTCATATTGATCCGTTTTATGGTGCCATCGGCACGATATTCCAGTTTGTCGATGCAGATTGACCGGCTATAGCTGCCGCCATCTGTATTGATGCCACCATTATGGTAGATAAAATACCATTGATCCTTAAAGTTGACAATGGCCTGGTGGTTCGTGTTGCTATTTCCCGCAATCTCGTTTAACAAGCCTTTGTAGGTATAGGGGCCCGCAATATGATCAGCCATGGCATAAGCAATTTTCTCGGGAAAGCCAGTTGCATAGCTCAGGTAATATTTGCCCTGATATTGATGCAGCCAAGGCGCTTCGGTAAACTCGAAGCCATCGAACTTCAGCTGTTTGACTTCACCGTCAATCTCAATCATATTATCCTTCAGTTTGGCGTAATAACATTCGCGGTTGCCCCAGAATATCCAGGCCTGCCCATCATCGTCTATATGTACTGCGGGATCAATACAAGCCCAGGCATGGGTGGAAGCAAAACAATCCCTGTTGGTCAGGAGCGGTTTCCCCAGTGCATCCCGGTAAGGTCCTTCAGGACGGTCGGCCACAGCAACACCGATACCCGACCAATTGGTACTGATGTACCAGTAATATTTGTCGTTTCGCTCCACGGCATGCCCGGCAAAAGCATCGCCACTTTTGGCCCAGGAGAAATCCGATATTTTCATGGGTACAGGGTATTCAACCCAGTTTTTCAGATCGGTCGTTGCGTATACCAACCAATCTTTCATTTTATAGCCTTTCTGTCCACCCGCGAAATCATGCCCTGCAAAAAGCCACAGTGTATCACCTTTGACCAGCGCCGCCGGATCAGCGGTATAATGATGTTTGATGATGGGGTTTCCCTGCGCCACAAAGTGATATCGCTGCCCCGGTTCCAGTTTTTTTCCGGCAAGCAAGGATTCAGTGGCCACTGTCTGCGCAGTGGCTGCAACTGTTCCCGCTAATAGCAAGGAACAGATCAGTAAAAGTTTTTTTAATCGTTTCATGAATTTCTATTTTCCTGTAAGCGGCATGTCCAGCTGCCAATGCTGCGCCAGACGATCCGCCTCCCTTTTTGTCAGTGAAATAACGGCTCCGTGTTTGGGTGACGAAAAATTGGTCGCCTTCATCTTTCCTTCATTAAACCGGCCCAGATCGACGAAATTTTTAAAATCCGAGGTTTCGCTAAAGCCGAAGTTGTGCGGTGAAATACCATAGATATCGTACATCAATATCCACTTTTGCTCACCATTTTTCTTCCAGACATGCGGGGCCTCACAGGCTGCTGCTTCTGGATCGTACTCCCTGTCGTCATACCGATAAGGACCAGCGGGTTGGTTGGCAGTAGCCTGCTTAATTCCGGGTACATCATCATGGGCAACATAAAATAAATGATACCTGTCGCCTACGCGTGTGATATCCCCATCGATATAGTTTTTATTTACTTTGGGATATTGAAAAAGCAACTGCGGCTCGCTTTCCAAAGCGGTAAAATCGATATTCATATACCCATAATACAAGCGGTTCAGGCCATTGCCAAAACGCATGGTGAAATAAATCATCAGCTTGCCTACAGCTTCATCATAAATCAGTTGGGGAGCCCATATTGCACCGACATTTTCCCAGCCTTTGAACAGCTGGTCGAGCCGAAGCTCAAGGTGGCTCCAACGGATCAGATCAGCGGATTTCATCAGTACAATACCCCGGTTATTGCCCCAGCCAAATTCCTTGCCATCCCTTTCCCATTCCTGGCTGCGATAGCCCTGCTGCTGGCCATAAATATGTAAGTCGGTCATTACCATATAAAAAAGACCATCCGGTCCCCGTAAGATGTAAGGATCGCGAATCCCTTTTTGTTGGGCAATGCTGTCACCTGCGATAATCGGCTGGCCTTTGTTTATATCCGTAAAGGAATAGCCATCCTTGCTGAGCGCAAAGTAAAGACCATGGCTCTCATCCTTAAAATAAACCATTAAATAAGCCGACAAATCAGCTTCCTTTACCTGGGCATGTAAGCCGTGGATAGCATTCAACAAAAAGACAAAACCGATAAAGATGTTTTTCATGGGTTTATAAACGAGCTACTATTTGGTTTGAAGTTTAATCAGGGTAAACGAATATGGAGCGAGACTATCTGTGAGTGTCTTGCCTTTAAACCGGATATCCGTTTGCTTTGGCTGTATATTCAATGGTTCTTCGATGCTGTTGCTGACATTCAGATCCTTGCTTGCCAGCGAGATTTTCTGGGCAACCTGCGCAAATTTCCTGTCCGTCGCAAGGGCAAAACGCAGAGGCATCGGCTTACTGTTGTAATTGACGATTTTGATCAGCAGTTCCTTCGTGTTTTGGTCGTACACCGCAGAGGCATACAAACTATCCCTGCCGGCAACCGGCTGACCATCCCTGTGGACCGGAATAATATCCGAGCCTTTGTGGGTGGAATATAATTTCTGCACCTGATAGCTAGGTGTTCCATAAACCTGAAGATTATCCACCCAGATCAAATCCGGCGACCATTGCCAACCATCGACATGTCCGAATAAGGGCGCATAAGACGCCATCTCAACAACATCGCCGTTGCGTTCGAGACCAGTCATAAATGCTGCTTCAGAAAGCGCAGCCTCCCAAGTGCTTTTTCCGGGGCCATTGGGCCTGGTGGTATGTGATGCATATTCACCTGCAAAAATCTTCGCACCCTTGCGATCATAATTGTCGTAACGGCTGGCACTGGACAGGAACCAGGACGGTGGTCGGTAGTAATGTTCATCGATGATGTCAATCTTCATCGCCCGGAGCTTATCGTCCAGAAATTCAAAGCGCTCACCTTCAGGATCAGTTCCTGAACTCGCGATAATCGCGATCTCGGGATGCTTTGCATTTAACGCTTTCTTGAAGACCGTAAGACGTTCAATGTATTGAGGCCCCCAGTTTTCGTTGCCTACACCGATCATCTTGAGCTTAAACGGTTGGGGATGGCCCATATCCGCGCGTAGTTTACCCCATTTGGTCGCTGTTGATCCATTTGCAAATTCAATCAGATCCAGCGCATCCTGTACATATTCGTCGAGCTGGTCCATTGGCACCAGTTCGCCACTGTTAAACTGACAGGCCATGCCGCAATTGATAATCGGAACCGGGGCCGCGCCAATATCTTCAGCCAATAAGAAATACTCATAAAATCCAAGTCCAAAAGTCTGGAAATAATCCGGCGTCAAACGGTGGCTAAATTCCGTGTTCCAGCGATTGATGATCAATTCGCGTTCATCAATCGGACCCACGGTTTTTTTCCACTGGAACCTGTTGGCCAGATCCCTGCCCTCAACAATACAGCCGCCGGGGAAGCGGATAAATCCAGGCTTCATATCCGCCAGTAGCTGCGCCATATCTTTACGCAGTCCTTTCGGTCGCCCCTTCCAGGTATCCAGTGGAAATAGCGATAGCATGTCGACATCCACCGTCCCCTCGCCAGTAAGCCATATCTTTAGTTTTGCTTTAGCCGTTGTGGCCGTAGCCTGCAGTCTCAGCGCAGTCTCGGTCCATGCTGCTGTTGATTGTAAGGGCGTTTGCGCTTCAGCGATCACCTGCTCCCCTTCGTCCAGCAACGCCACATGAATGTTCATGGATGGGCTATTGCTTCTATGCTGCAGACTGAATTCATAGGTAGCACCCGCTTTGATGCCCATGCCCCGAAAACCCTCATTTTGTAAACCCAGCTTGCTGCCCGTACCATTCGTTAATCTTACATACCGCTTATTGCCTTTGCGTTGCTGATCATTAAGCAAGAGGTAGGCCCCCTCCGTTGAAGCATTTCCCAGTTTTTTCCATCCCATCCAGGGGTTGTCAAATTCAAAGGATCTATTTTTGACCAGCTCGGCATAGATCCCACCATCTGCCCCCAGGTTAATATCTTCAAAAAACACACCCCACATATGCGGTGATATCTTGCCTTTGGGTTTATCCAGCTGTATATTCAATTCAACCGGCAACTGTGCGCTTGCCGAAGCTGCCAGGCCCGTCGCCAAGAGCAACATCGAAATCTTTTTTCTCATCCGTTTCATTTGATCCATCGCAATTTTAATTAAGCTCCAATACAATCACAGAAAATGCCGGGATCTCGATATCTACAAGCCCATTTTGAACCTTCGCCTTGTTATAGGCCGCGGGTACGATCTTCGTAGGCACTTTGAAGGAGTTGTAATCCCGCAGCTTGTCAGCGTGCAAGATTCTTCCCGTGACTTTCGAAGCTTTCAGTTCCCCCAGGTCTACACGGATCTTATTTGTTTTTTTCGGATCAATATTGACGAGGGAAATATGTACGCGGCCTTTTGCATCCTGTGAAGCCGATGCCGATACCGCCGGAAGTTTCTCGCCGTTAAATTCAAAATCTGTCGATTGGAGTGTAATCGGGATCAATTTTGCATCCTGATGCACCTTATACATCTCCATGACATGATAGGTCGGTGTCAGGATCATGCTTTTGCCGGATGTCAGGATCACTGCCTGCAGCACATTGATCGCCTGTGCGAGATTGGCCATTTTGACACGACGGGCGTGATTATTGAAAATATTGAGGGTCATTCCTGCAATCATGGCATCGCGCATGGTATTTTGTTGATACAAAAAGCCCGGATTTGTACCCGGTTCGACTTCGTACCAGCCACCCCATTCATCCACGATCAAATCGATATTTCCTTTCGGATCATATTTGTCCATAATGGCGATATTCTTTTCGACCAGTTCATTCATAAACCAGGCAGACTTCATGGTTTTAAAATATTCCGATTCCGAAAATTCTGTTGCTGAACCTTTCTTGTCCCAATTGATCACCGCATAATGATGCAGCCCCATCCCTTTCATCAAGCTACCGGGAATATTTTTAAGGAGTGTTTCCGTCCAGTTATAATCAGCACTATTCGCCCCTGAGGCAATTCGGTACAGTCCAGCTCCATTGGTCCAGTCCGACATAAAGGTGGCGTACTTGCGGTAGATATCCGTATAGTAATCCATGGTCATATTGCCGCCGCAGCCCCATGATTCATTTCCTACCCCCCAGAACTTCACCTTCCAGGGTTCTTGGCGTCCATTCTTGCGCCGCCAGTCCGACATGGGACTTTTGCCGGCAAAATTTACATATTGCACCCAATCGGCAAGCTCCTGCACCTCGCCGCTGCCCACATTTCCGGCCAGATACGGTTGAGCCCCGAGCAGTTCGCACATATTTAGAAAATCATGCGTACCAAAGGAATTATCCTCGGTCACGCCACCCCACCAGTTGTTCACCATGGTAGGACGCTCCGCCTTAGGACCGATTCCATCTTTCCAATGGTACGTATCCGCGAAACAGCCACCGGGCCAACGCAGGTTGGGGATATTCAGCTTCTTGAGGGCTTCGATGACATCCGTCCGTACGCCATTGGCATGCGGAATCGAATCATTCTTTTCCCCGATATAAAACCCATCGTAAATACAACGTCCCAGGTGTTCGGCAAAATGGCCGTAAATATGTCTGCTGATGGTGAATTCCTGCGCCGAACGTTCCAGTTTTATGCTGCTCTGCCCATAGGTCACTCCACTGATCAGCATGAAAGCGATTCCAAGTTTTAAATTTAGTTTCATCATAAAAGGAATATTATTTTACAGTAAAGCGATATGCGGTCTTCGAACGATATTTTTCGTCGGGTTTTAATACCGTAGATGCGAAATTGGGGTGGTTTGGAGCATCTGGAAAATGCTGCGTTTCGAGGCAGAATGCTGATCGAAAAGGATAGCTTTGCCCGGCTTTTCCCTTCGGATCAGCAGCAGCCATAAAATTGCCGCTGTAGAACTGAAGCCCCGGTTCGGTCGTGAAAATCTCCATTTGAATGCCCGTTTTAGGGGCGTATACACTGGCGACTTTCTGAAAACCCGTTTTCTTGTCAAGCTCAAAATTATGATCATAGCCCTTTCCGATCTTCAACTGTGGGTCTTCATCTTCAATATGCGCACCTATGAGCCGTGGTTTTGTAAAATCAAATGCCGTACCTATTACAGGAAAGCTTTTTCCTGTTGGAATCAGTGTGTTGTCAACTTCCGTGATTGCTTTCGCATCAATCTGCAGCTCATGATCCAGGATGGAGGGATCACCGGCACCATTGAGGTTAAAATAAGCATGATTGGTCAGATTTAGAACCGTTTCTTTATCTGTTGTGGCCTGATAGGCGATGTCCAGGCCCCCATTTTCCTCCAGCGTATAAGTCACCTCCATGTTGACCGTGCCGGGATAACCGGCCTCCTTATCCGGTGACGTATACGCCAAGGTGATTGAGGTATCGGTATTGCTGACCACATCCCACACTTTGTTGTATAGCCCATTGGTACCACCGTGAAGTGAATGCTCCCCGTCATTTTTTTCTAACGAATAAGACGTACCGTTGAGTGTAAAAGTAGCTTGACCGATACGGTTACCATAGCGTCCGACTATTGCACCGTAAAAATTATCCGCGTTATCTTTATATTCTTTTGCTGAATCGTAACCCAAAATCACATCAGTCGTTTTTCCATTCTTTTCGGGAACACTAAGACTAACCAAACGTGCACCATAATTTGTTAGCGTCACAGCGAGTTTATTGTTCTTCAAGCGGAATAAACGGACATCCTTTCCATCTATCCGGCTATCAAAAGCAGGGCTTGAGGCGGTATCCAGCCCAGTCTGCTGCGAAGTGTTTTTTTTTGAATTGGACTGGCAGCCATAGGTTAATAAAGTGCAGGCTAGCAAGCCAATAATAATTTTATCTTTCATCAATTATTCAGGTCTTTATTCCATCCTTCGGATGGATTTTCTCCTGGTTAACCCAGGAGAAGGTGTATAAATGGATTAATTATTCAACTGCATGCCTTATGCTACCAAAAACGAACATAAATTGCCGTTACCATCAATAGCGTGACCACGATCAGCGCAAGTACCGACGGTTCCACTTTAAACATTGAACGATCCAAGACAAATGCTTTGGGATTGATTTTCGGGCCGAATAAACTCACGCCGATCATGGCCAATAGGGTAAAAGCAAAAGCCAAGCCCATACAGATCTGGAAAGGGATCTCATAGACACCCGCTTTATTTGGGTAAGCTGTATAGATCCATGTTTCGGGGCCAAATACCTTTGTTGCGAACTCATTAAAAAATATCGACAGCGCGAAACCGGAAATCAGCCCAGTGATCGCCGCTGCACCGGTCGTTCTTTTCCAGAACATCCCCAGTAAAAACATGGCAAAGACGCCGGGACTGATAAAGCCCGTATACTTTTGGATAAATGTAAATCCACCGGCACCGCCGATTCCCAGGCTGTCATTCCAGGTAAATAATACCGAAAGTAAAATCGAAACGACAATCGTGATTTTACCCACCCACACCATCTTTGTTTCGCTGGCATCCTTACGGATGTATTTCTTATAGATGTCGAGGGTAAAGATCGTTGCGATGCTGTTTGCCTTTCCTGCCAATCCAGCTACAATGGCTGCTGTAAGGGCGGCCAGGGCCAGCCCCTTCATGCCATTGGGCAGGTAGCCCAATATCGCTGAATACGCATTATCTGCATGGAATACACCGCCGGGGGCCATCTCCTGCTGCAAGGCCCCATTTTTATAGAGAACATATGCCGCAATCCCTGGGAGCATCACAATGATGGGCATAAATAGCTTGAGAAAACCCGCAAAAAGGATTCCCGTGCGCGCGGTCTTTAGATCTGCGCCCAATGCGCGTTGGGTGATATACTGATTGCAGCCCCAGTAATTGAGGTTGACGATCCATATCCCTGCCAGGTACATTCCGATTCCCGGCAGCATCAGGTATTTATTGATTTCCTCCTGACTGGCCCCAGCTCCCGGTTTTGCCACAAACAGGTTAAAATGCTCTGGAGCGTCTTCCATCAGCTTATTAAATCCAGCAAGCACATCCTTGCCCAATCCAAAATGCTCGCTCACCAGGGTCAGCGCGACATAAGTCGTCGCGATACCACCGACAATCAATACCACCACCTGGATGACATCGGTAAAGCCAATAACACGCATTCCGCCAAGCGTAATGATAACAGCAAATACGGCGAGGGCAATGGTGATGGTATGGAAACTGTCCCCACCACCGGCCATACTCGAAATGGCTATCGCACCCAGGTATAAAATTGATGTGAGATTGACAAATACATATAAAAACAGCCAGAAAATAGCCATGATCAAACTGGTCGTCTCGTTGTACCGATTATTTAAAAACTGCGGCATAGTGAATATCTTGTTTTTCAGATAAACCGGTATAAACCATACCGCTACAATGATGAGGGCGACAGCAGCGATCAGTTCATAGGCCGCCACTGCAATGCCCACTTCAAATCCATTACCACTCATGCCAATAAACTGTTCTGCTGAAATATTCGATGCAATCAAGGAGGAACCGATTGCCCACCAGGTCAATGAACCTTCGGCCAAGAAATAATCCTTGCTACTGCTTAAGCTATTGTTTTTTTGACGATAGATATAATAACCATATCCCGCCACAATGAAGAAGTAAACCACGAAGATAACGTAGTCCACCATTGCAAATTTTTCCATATTTTCCCTAATTGGTTGTATTGCTAAGCGACCTTCGGATGGCATTCAGCTACCGAAGATCAATGTCTCTATTATTTACCAAGTAAATAATAGAGGTCATTCCATTTCAGTTGATTTTCGAGTTTGGCCACTGTGGTATCCTCGTCGATCAGTACATACTCTATTCCGGCCATACGGGCAAAATCTTGCAGGTATTCCGGTGTTAAGCATAAGCTGTAGGCCGTATGATGCGCTCCACCGGCAAGAATCCAGGCACTGCAGCCCGTTTTCATATCCGGTAGCGGCTTCCACAGCACACGTGCAACGGGAAGATTTGGCAGTTCGGCCTGCACTTCAACACCCAATACCTTGTTGACAATCAAACGAAAATGTGTCCCCATGTCTACCAGTGATGCATTCAAGGCATCGCCAGATTGGCCATTGAAAACCAGCCGGGCGGGATCTGCTTTACCACCGATCCCCAGCGGGTGAACCTCAATACGTGGTTTTCCGACAGCCAGTGCAGGGTCTACCTCCAGCATATGCGAGCCTAGCACCATGGCATCCTGCGGGTCAAAATGATAGGTATAATCCTCCATAAAGGCGGTGGTTCCGACCAAACCCGCTCCCATGACCTTACATGCTCTTACCAATGCCGGTGTCTTCCAGTCCCCTTCACCTGCAAAACCGTACCCTTCAGCCATCAGGCGTTGTACAGCTAGTCCCGGAAGCTGAACCATCCCGTGCAGATCCTCAAACGTATCTGTAAAGCCCTTAAAGCTTCCCTGTTTCAAAAACTTTCGCAGCCCCACCTCAATCTTAGCCGCCTCGACCAGGTTATCATGGAATTCAGCACCCGCCTTCACATTATCCGCCAGCTCATAATTGGCCTCATACTCCGCTAGTAACGCATTGATTTCATCGGCCGTACTGGCGTTGATGACCTCGACTAGATCTCCAACGGCATAGGTATTGACCGAAAAGCCAAATTGTGTTTCCGCTTCAACCTTGTCGCCATCGGTCACCGCCACGTACCGCATGTTATCGCCGAAGCGCGCAAATTTGGCTCCCTGCCAATCGTGCCAACCCGCTGCCGCCCGGCACCAGACATTGATCCGCTGGAGCACCTCCATATCCTGCCAATGCCCTGTGACGACTTTACGTCCAATTTTCAGGCGGCTGACGATATGTCCAAATTCGCGGTCACCATGAGCACTCTGGTTTAAATTCATAAAATCCATATCAATGCCATTCCATGGAATGTCGCGGTTGTACTGCGTATGGAGATGTAACAACGGCTTTTGCAATGCCTTTAAACCCCGTATCCACATTTTCGCTGGGGAAAATGTATGCATCCAGGTGATGATACCGATACAATTTGCTGTGCTATTTGCAGCCGTTAGCGTTGCATAGATTTCATCCGTATTTTTTACGATGGGTTTATACTTCACCGTTACCGGAATCAGGGTCTGGTCATTCAGATAATGTGCAATTTCTTCTGCATGTGCTGCGACCTGTTTCAATGTTTCTTCACCGTATAGATCCTGGCTGCCAACGACAAACCAGACCTCGAGTTCTTTTAAATCGATATTCATTTTTCAATATTAGTTTCGTTATAGATTTTGTCAAACAACAGGCTACTGGCCATAGTAGGCATTAGTACCGTGTTTGCGCTCATAATGTTTTTTGATCAATGCTGGCTTCAACCGCCCAGCCTTGGGGTTAATCTGCTCGGTCAGCCAGGCCATTTTGGCCACCTGTTCCAATACCGCACTGTTGTAAACAGACTTCATTCCATCCTTACCCCAGGCAAATGGCGCATGATTTCCGACAAGGATCATTTCCACTTCCTTATAATCCAGTTGCTGCTGATTGAAGTGATTGATGATCTGAAAGCCCGTTTCATGTTCATAGTTGCCAGCAATCATCTCATCATCCATCGGCGGCGCGCAGGGAATATCCGATGTTAAGTGATCGGCATGCGTCGTTCCGAAAATGGGTATATCCCTTTGGCTTTGCGCCCAGGCAGTGGCATATGTAGAATGGGTATGGGTGATGCCGCCGATATCCGGCCAATGCTTATACAGCACCGCATGTGTCTTTGTATCTGAGGAAGGCCTAAGTTTGCCTTCGATGACCTTTCCGTCAAAGTCCACCACCACCATCAGTTCGGGAGACAATTCTTCGTAGGGCACACCACTGGGTTTAATTGCAAAAACACCCTGCTGACGGTCAACAACACTCACATTTCCAAATGTAAAAAGCACGAGTCCCAACTGTGGCAGCTGCATATTGCAGCGATAAGCCTCTTCTTTAATTGAATTATACATAGTACTCATTTTGTGGTTAAACAGTAACAGGCATTGATACCCTACTTTCTACAAATGCACCGAGGGCTTTGTATTTTTCATAACGTTCGGCATAGATGGACAGCCATTCCTGTTCAGGTTCATACGTGCATTCAAAGCCTTGGCCCATGGCTTGCATGGCATCCTCCACCCGATCATATAATCCGGCAGCGGTGGCTGCAAACATGGCGGCACCAAGCGCACAGGTCTGCTCGCTTTTATGGATACGAATCGGCATATTCATCACATTGGCCATCATCTGCATGATAAAAGGTGATTTTTTGGCAACGCCACCAAGGCCGATCAAACCCTTTATGGGAATCCCCTGATCCACAAAGCGCTCCACGATGGCTTTGGCTCCAAAGCAGGTCGCCTCGGCAATCGCCCTGAAGATCGCCGGAGCATCGGTGCCGAGCTGCAATCCCATGATTGCCGCTTTGAGCGACTGATCCGCATCCGGAGTCCGACGGCCATTTAGCCAGTCTACCGCCAGTTCCGAATCTGCCGTTAGCGGCAATTTGCTCGCCTTTTCACTTAGTCGCAATAACAATTTTTCCTCCAGTGTGGTCAGTATGTTTTCACGCATTGTATCGCTCAGCCCTTCCAGTTCCGGTATCAGATTGTATGTTGGCCATAAGAGCAACTGCTTTAACCAGGCATAGGCATCTCCAAAAGCAGACTGGCCAGCCTCCATGCCGATCATTCCGGGGATGATGGAGCCGTCTACCTGACCACAGATCCCCTTTACCAGTACATCCGCTACCTCTTCTTTTGGTGCAACCAGCATATCGCAGGTGGATGTTCCCATGACTTTGCTCAGATAATAAGGTTCAATCTGCCCACCCACGGCACCCATATGGCAATCGAATGCGCCCACACCAACGACAACAGAGATCGAAAGACCTAGACGCTCTGCCCATTCCGGCGAAAGGTGGCCCGCCGGCTTATCCGATGTATAGGTTTCTGAAAACAAGCGATCGACAAAGCCGTCCAGCAAGGGGTCAATACCTGCGAAGAATTCATTGGGGGGCAGACCATCAAACTCAGCAGCCCAGAGCGACTTGTGCCCAGCAGCGCAAACACTTCGTTTAATTGTGTTGGCTTGTTTTCCACCTGTTAACAAAAAAGGAATATAATCACAGTGTTCCACCCAGCTAAATGTTGCTTGGCGCACCTGCGGATCTACTCTAACGGTATGGAGCAATTTGGCCCAGAACCACTCCGAGGAATAAATGCCCCCTACATATTTCAGGTAATCAACAGCGTAGCTTTGGTTGTACCGATTAATCTCTTTGGCCTCCTTGACAGCGGTATGATCTTTCCAGAGGATGAACATGGCATTGGGATTGTCCTTAAACTCCGGCAGTAATGCCAGTGGCACACCCGCTTCGTTCACAGCAACCGGTGTGGAACCCGTGGTGTCCACCGAAATTGCTTTCACCAGCTCCCCAATATTTTGTATTCCGGATTTTTGTAAACAATCTTTTACAGTGGCCTCCAGGCCTTCGATATAATCCAGGGGATGTTGTCTGAACTGGCTGCGGGCGGCATTGCAAAACTCACCCCTTTTCCAGCGCGGATAATAAAATACGGAAGACGCAATCTCCGCCCCACAACTTGCATCAACCAAGACTGAACGGACAGAATCGCTGCCATAATCCACCCCGATGACATATGATTTACTCATTTTAACTGAATTTGGTTTATAATCTATAATTCGATTTAAAGCTTACTTTTTGGTGTTTGTCCAGTTGGATAATGGGCCTAAAAATAATTAGTGTCAAATTAACATTTATTTTTTTTAAATATGAAAGAATATTTTCATATTTAAAAAATTGAACTATCTTCATCTCATCGAAATAAGATAAATCCAAGGCTGATGGGTACGGGGTAATTGCAGCTTTCAAAAGCGGTAGTGCACATTGTACTGTGCATTTGATCAGCTGTTTAGGTTTATCAAAAAAATAGATCAAGTCAAAAGAGAGACAAAACAATAGATAATGGAATATTATAGAGAAGACTCAGCAATCCTTTTAGCAGTAGACTGTATCATCTTTGGATTTAATGGCGAATCCCTGCAGGTATTATTGATAAAACGTGATTTTGAGCCGGAGCGGAACAAATGGAGTTTGATGGGAGGTTTTGTTCAACCGGACGAAAGTCCTGAACTAGCTGCCAGCAGGGTATTAAAAAAACTGACGGGACTTGAAAATGTATACATGGAACAGTGCAGTGTCTTTGGTGATCCAAAACGTGAGCCCAACAGCCGGGTTGTCAGTATCTGTTATTTTGCTTTAATTGATACGCAAAAATATACGCATATTTTAAGTGAGGAATATGAGGCCAATTGGTTTCCACTGCAAAACTATCCGACGTTAATCTTTGATCACGACCAGATGATTGCTTCGGCACAGCATCGACTGCGGATGAAAGCAGCGCTCTATCCTATTCTGTTTGAATTATTGCCGGAGAAATTTACCATTCCCCAGATTGCCGCTTTATACGAGGGAGTATATAATATCGAATTTGATAAACGCAATTTTAGCCGTAAGTTGCTTTCCTCGGATCTTATAATCAAATTGGAAGAAAAGGACAAAGAAAATTCCAAGAAAGGCGCTTTTTATTTTAAATTGAATACAGCCATCTACAAGGAAAAAATCATGTCATTTTTGCGCTATTTACCGAGCTGGTTTCCCGAAAACTAATCCGGGAAAAGGGGAAATAGCAAAGCTGACCTATGTACCAAAAGCAGCAGCGAGGTTAGAACAAAAACAGCCGTTCAAAAAGATGAACAGCTGCTTGTTATGTTTGTATCATTGGGAATACTTATTTTTTGTCTTTGGCTAGATCAGCCCGTACTTGCTGTACAAAATCAAGCGAAACCTCAGCAACACGCACGATAATATCGTCGGTAAGCTTAAGCTCATTAATCAAATTTTCCACGACCTCATAGCTTTTCTCCTCAGCACCTCGTGCTATTCCCTTTTCTATTCCCTGCTTAATGCCAGTCTCAATTCCTTGTTCTATTCCTTGTTCTATTCCTTGTTCTATTCCTTGTTCTATTCCTTGTTTAATACCAGTCTCAATACCTTGTTCAATACCTGTTTCGAGGCCTTTCTGAATAGCCTCGCTAAGCTGTTGCTCCTGATATTGGCGCACAGCTTCAGCATCCCATTTACGTTTTAGACTTACATCATACATTGCTCGTTCCTCCTTATTCAACTTTGCGTATTCCGCTATTTTAAATAATTTTTCAAATATAGTCTTCTTCAGATAGACCGGGATCTTGTTCAGCTTTGACATATTACGTAAAACATAAAGCCAACGATCAAGATCATTTTCTAATTCCGCCTCTACTTTTGTAAAGTTACGCAATTGAACGTAAATAAACCCCAACTCTTCATAAAAAACTCGACCTGTCTCCCTGTTACACAAACAGATATCGTGAAGAACAGCGCTGGATTCTTCTGCTTGTGAAAAAGTAAATCCATCCATGAGTACCACAATGTATACTTCGGTTATCGCATAATTCCACGCTCGCCGTTTTCCTTTGGGAGCCTGATCCGCAATCAACTTACTGCTGTAGTAAAGCATACGTTTTTTCAAATTTATCTGTGCAGTACGTTGTACTTCAATCACAAACTTCTCACCATTATCAGCGGTACAGATCAGGTCAAAGATCACGGTACCGATCTCCTCGCTATCTCCTACATGTTCATTCTTTTCGTACAATAAATCGACAATAGATTTCCGTCCACGGAATAACCCATTCAATAGTGAAATCAATAAATCCTTATTGGGTTCGGATCCAAAAATGCGCTTAAATGCATAGTCAGAAACTAGATCTATATAAACTGGCTCGCTCATAGATACAATAATTGGTTGTTGCATGTAAATATCGCAAAAACAATTCAATAAAACTAATATTTTTAGTAAAAATAAGTATAACACTTGTGAATTAGCTCCAAAGCTAAATCCCCAACCCTATTAAAATGCATAAAGCGCACTGCTTGGGTGCGCCTTACCATCCATTATGGACGTCTTCGCTTACTGTAGCATCCCAGCAAACGACTGGTCGCAAAGCTGACCAACGTACCCAGGGCCGCGGTGAGGACAGTTTGTAATATCTTGGGCGTATGCCTCGAATTTGATTTTGCCAGGTTAGCATTATCTATGGATTATGGCTATATTAGAAACAAATCCAATGTGGACTAAACAATAGTAAAGATATGAGTATAGCTAATTTTGATGAAATCATTCGCCGCAGTATGGAAATCAGAAAAAAATATCGCGAACTGGAATTGCTGCACCATGGAAGTGAATGGACTGTGGAAGAGGATGTGCTGGCTTATTTAACGGATGCTGGTTTAGTAGGCAGAAACGTTATGTCGCAACAACAACGTTGGCCGAAAGCCGGTTCTGAAGCTGAATTGGAACATAAACTTGGCGAAAACATTTGGTGGCTGATTGTCTTGGCGGAAAGATCCGGAATTGATATTAGGGAAGCCGTTGATCAATTTTTAATCAAAACGGAAGCCGCTTTAAAATAATTGGGGCGAGGTCAATAAATTTTATAGATTTTTTAGCAATGGCAACTCTTTTTTCAAAACCTCTAGTTGTCCGGCTTTCAGGTATCTTGGCAGCAATGTAAGTTTCTGTAATTTTTTTAGTTTGTATAAAGCACTAAAGTCGGGTATCTTCTCTTCAAATGCGATGGATAAATGCAGATATTTTAGTTCTGTCAACCTGTTTAAAGGTTCCATATTTTTGACCGATTTCCCTGTACCCTTCATTTTGCCGTGATCGATAAAAAGTTCTTCGAGATTAGTTAATTCTGAAATCGGAGCCAAGTCATAAAGGTTATCGATACCATATATATACAAGGTTTTCAGGTTTTTCATCCCTGTCACAAAATCAATATTTTCAACTTTTTTAAGGTTTGCCAAGACCAAAACCTCCAATGATTTTAGACAGGACAGATTGGGAATTTCGTTTTGCTGGTTTGTACTTATTTGGAGGTATTTTAGATTGGGTAATAAAGCAGACACGGCGAGGCGTTCCTCATCGATATCATTCAGGCTTATTGCCTCTATATTGTTGTTTCCGCTTAATGATGACAGGTTACTGTACTGAAGTTTAAATTTTTTAAGCGGTGTGTTCATACTTACGATTTTTGCATGTACAGGTAGTTCCGAAAGGTTAAATGGTGTCGTTATCATTCCTTCCAAAACACCTAAATGAGCGTAAGCTCCATTTGGTGCTTTCTCTTCCAATAAGTAATTGTTCCAATTCATGGGTTGTTATATGTGGTTAAAAAATATCGGGTTGTTCATTTAGCCCCGAAAGATATTATTTTATTCACTTTGTTTCGGCTTCCAATAGATCTTTTCGATATCAAATTTCTTGGTTTGTGGATTGAAACGGTATTGTATGGCGTTTCCGTTTAGGCAGTTTCCATAAGATTCCTGCGCTAAATACCAGGAGCTTTCGATTTCAATTTTATCATTTTTAGAAAAGTCGTATTCGAAAATAGGATCTTCCAGCTCTTCAAACTTCTCGCTGCAAGGTTCTACGGGATCAGTCTTTTTCAAAGTCTCCCTGAAGCCAGAAAGCATCGACTCTCCGTCCATGTACGCTTTTAGTTTGTTAGATCTAACTTCATAAAAATTCAGGGTATGACCATCTCCGACATGATCATCTGTAATGACAATGGTTGAACCATCGGCGGCATGATACAGGTTGATTGACCAAAAGCCGTCAACAATCATAAATCCTGCCCTATCCGGTTCAAAATACTTCTGTTTAGAAAACCTGGAAGTAGCATCACTATAAAAATTATTGGCTTTTATTTCATTATACCATTTTAATCGATCTTCCGGTTTCCATTCCCAGCTTGAAAATGCGTCGTCCGGCAATAATAAGATCAGGTCGAGTAAAGTTTTATGCTGGGTAAAATTGATAGAAACTTTATCTTTTATGGCTGTGTTTCCTACCCGGTCTTTAGAACCAGCTTTTACGCTGTCTTTTTTGGGGATTCCTGCCGAATTATCTCCGGTTTTCCTTGGCGTCACATGCCCACAGGCCCCCAGTATAAAAATAAACGCAAGCAGCATGGGAAAAAAACCTAAATGTCTTCCTGATATTCGCTGCATCTTGCTATCGTATTTAGCGGAAAAGATTTTCAATTGCTTTTATTTTTTTGTTTTATTCACTTTGATTGCCGACAATTTCAAAAGAAACGGGGAATATTTCAACCTGATAAAATAACTTTTATCCGTGATGATCTCCGCCAAAAAAACTAATCATTGTGGTTAGTGCATTTTTACTGTGCATTTTTTCTCCATTTTCAAGCGATTCCTGTGCAATAAGCGAAGCTCTCTTTTGCATTGTTTTTTCGTAAACAGCAATTGCTTCTTTTATTGAATTGTATTTGTCAGTTGTCAAGCATTCACTCAATTCCAAAGCATCGAGCATTGCCATATTTACACCTTCGCCTGCAAAAGGTGGCATTACGTGTGCTGCATCGCCGACCAAAGTTAGGTTTGGGATGGTTTCCCAGGTTTGGTCTAACGGCATACAGTTTATAGGCCGCGGAATAAATGGCGTTTGTACATTTTCAAATAGTTCATGCCAAATATCGCTCCATTCAAAATAGGTGGTCTTAAACCATTCAAGCAGTTGTGATTTATCCGAAAAATCTAAATTGCTTTTTGCAGCCCAATTTTCCTCAGCTTTAAAACTTGCATAAAACCCGATTTCATTATTCGCTTTTTGCCCCATCAAAATATCTTTCTCGTTTCCAAATGCCATTATTTTTCCGCCCCGAAGTATTCCTGAGATTTTTGGCAGGGATTTATCTGCTTCATATACATTCCCTTCAAGCATTGTAATACCAGAATAAAAGGATTTAATATCGGTTATGTAGGGTCTTATTTTTGAATTTGCACCATCAGCAGCTATTACAATGTCGGCATAGGATGTAGTCTCGTTTTTGAATTGTAGCAACCAGCCTTCATTTTGTTTTTGCATGGAAAGAAAATGACTGTTCCACAAAATGGTATCATCTTGTAAAGAGTCTATTAAAATTCTTCGTAATGTGCCACGGTCTATTTCCGGACGAAAATGTTCGTGTCCAAAATCTTCGGTTTGTACAGTTTCGTGGTCACTAAAAAATATCTCTGCTTTTTCATTGGTGATTGTCGTTTTGTCGGCTCCAGGCATGTAGTTCTTTTTGAACTCATCCAATAAATTGGCTTTTTCTAAAGCCGCCAAACCTGAATTGTCGTGCAAGTCAAGTGGCGAACCTTGCACCCGTGCATTTTTATCAATATCTCTTTCATACACTTTTACATCAACTCCTTTCAGTTGCAAAAGCTTAGCCAATGTTAGTCCACCTGGTCCACCGCCGACAATGGCTATTTTTTTGTTTTTAATCAACATATTTCTTAGTCAAATTATTCTTGCTTCTATTTGTGGCGACTTGAGGAAAGTCTGCCCTGGTTCTTCGTCCGTTTTTTGTTAATCCGGTGTATTCGCAGTAATCACTGCCATTGTATCCATATAATCTCGCCAATAAATTATTTTTCTGTCCTGTTTTTCACCGTCCACTTCGCCTTTTATCCCTTCCATAATAATTTGATAAAAAGGTTCTGCATTTTCCCTGAAAGCAGGATGACTTCTATCCACTTTCGCTATTTTATTTTCCATTTTTTCAACTAAATTTCACTAGTTAAATATAAAAAAAAATGTGTGACAAATTAATTCATCTATTTTGAATTCTATCCACAAACAAAATATAATGAATCTCTGTTCGATGCTTAAAAAGCAGCAATATGGTCGTTAAACCTTAATCTACTACAGCGATCTGAAATAGTTTGGAAATCCACTGCTCCATGGCGAAGTTCTCCATTCCAACGAGCTAAAATCCAATATCATTTTTAAAAAAACAAGGCGCACCCAAACGGTGCGCCTTACCATCCATTATGGACGTCTTCGCTTACGATAGCGTCCCAGTAAACGACTGGTCGCAAAACTTACCAGTGTACCCAAAGCAGCCGTAAGGACCGTCTGCAGTACATCGCCCAACGAGATGCTGGCCCAGATGGAACAGATCGTTCCACTTATGGCTGATATACGAATATCATTCAGCTTCATCGGCTTTGCTCCTTTCCAGCGCTTCCTTCGAGCCTTTCTCTGTTATGCCGTCAGCCTCTGGCGGAGGCTCCTCCCGATCCAATACTGTCTCCACGATCCCTAGCCCCAAAGCCAGGTATTTTAATACATTCCCCACCTTATCCGGTAGTTTGACAGGCGCCGCCAGCACCAGCTGCAGCACCTGTCCTATTTTGTTAAAGATCTTTTTCATCCTTTTTGCGTTTTTCAATAGACAGGATGAGTGGTTGATAGCATTATATTCCGACTGCAAATTGATGAAGCCGAATGGCGTTAAGAATGAATTCTTGTTTGAACATCGTGAGTTTGAATTCATTTAGCCATTGGGCAATAGCAATTGCACCAAGGAATATAGCGGATGACCAATCATCCTGTCTTTTTTCTACCACCAACACACCTTCCGATAAACATGAAGGGCAAAGAATAGAAAATATAGCTTTCTGACTGTCAAGCTTTGACGGAATCTGGCGTAAATATGAATCACTGTCCGAGCGTAGCGAGTTTGATTCATATAGCCAGAGAACTAAAAAGATGACACAAAAGAAAGCCATGATCTATTCCCGCCCTTCCATGTATTATCGAATACTCAAATACACTTCATCCCCCATATCCCACAGGCAATACACCAGTGCTTTCAGCTTGGCCAGGGCATTTCCACTTCCGACACCCTGTCCCTCACCGGTTAGGCTGGTGACCGGAGCGATGCAGCCAAGCAATTCGTTCTTGGCATTATTAGCCGCGTGGATCAAGATTCCTTCACGGTTTAACACATGCGGGATACCGATCTGCTCACCATGCCGCTGGTAACGGACCTTCTCCAGTTTGTACTGACCGATCGGGATGCAGCTGATCCGCTTGATGTTATTGCGGTCAGGCAGCTCGATGGTATGGCAGATATGCTCACCGTTGTACGTCATCGTTCCATTTGTCCCCTCAGCCCCATATTTCCGGAGGAGCTTGAGGGTGTGTCTGTTGTTCATGACAGGTTATTATGGAATGTCTACGTCCACGATGGTCATCGCGTTATAAGGGTTGTTCTTGAGTGGATAGAATTCCCCGTTAACTTCCTGATACATCGAAATACCGACAATGATGTATACCACTTTTGCAGCATCTACGACCAATGGTGCCTGTAGTGTCTCCTCGACGTGCACACCAATCAGCGGAATGTAGCCCGATTTGACCATCACCGGACGCGGAGGTACTTCATCAGTACTCAGCTCGGCAGCGGCCAGTGTAAACAACATGTGCGTCGCCCCGTTCAGCAGCATGACATCATTTTGTGGGTTGAATTCTGGAATGATCAGTGTGGCCTCACCGGCGGTACGGTCATAGGTTGGTTCCAGTTTTTCACCCAGCAGCATTTTTAGGCTGCTGGCCTGGTTAAACTCAAAGCCCTTGAGCAATGTACTGTTTTCCTCCAGAAAGATACGCTCGCCACGTGCATTTGCCGAATCCGACTTTTGTATCCTGTGGATCAGCGACGTCAGCCTGTTGCGCATCGTATTGTCTGCAAATGTGCGCAGCAGATTATTCAGCTGAATACGTAAGAGTTTGGCGGTACCTGCGGCAGTACCAAATTCGGCCATATTTTCACGTGTTCGCTGAAAATTGGGATCCGTCTGGATCCGGGCCTTGTCCACACCGCCTTTCATGCGGACTTCATAACCGCGACTGCGGTGTTTGCTAAAAGAAAGGTCCCCGACCTTCCCTCTAAACTTGATTAAACTTTCTTGTTTTGCCATGATATTTAAGTTTTGATGACAACACAAAGATGATGAGCATTAAAACCCGCACTGTCCAAAATGGCCCGATATGGCCAACATGGCTTAAACAGTCAGTATTAGACTCGGAATGGCAGTATATGGCACTATTTGTCCATCATGTACTAGTATTTAAGTACTGTTGGTGTACCGCGAGTGTACTGAAAAGGTACCAATACCCTACCAAAAAGGTACTGGAGAGGTACTGAATAGCTACCAAAGAGTTACAGCAATCCGTAGACTGCGTGTAAGTAAAATGTGTGGGGATGGTAGCCTCCTGTCAATAGCTCCGTAGGATGATACCGGAGCAATAACCAAGATCAAAAAGGGGCTGATATTATCGTATGTAATAGATTAACTGGTAAATATCAAAATGTTGTTATACAAATATTTAAAACAAAATATGAATTGAATCGTTTAATGTAGAATTATTAATTTTTTTCTTAAGGGCTGTCGTTAAAAGTGCGCATCGTGCATCTACCGACAGAGAGGTATCCAGCTAACAGGAAAATCATGGTACCACCTATGGATTGTCTGTGGCATGACCATATTATGCCCCACAGCACTCCATCAGCCCAGATAAACATGAGCAAAAAATATCGACTTTGTATCAATCCAAAAGATGTTGCCCTGATACTCGATCTCAGTCCCAGGCAGGCACAGCGCAAATACCAGCAGGCAAAAGATGCCTATGGAAAGGCCAAGCACCAGCAACTTACCATACATGAATTTGCAGCATATTATGACTTACCCCTCGCAGAAGTTATTGAACGGCTTTAAGTACCTAGAGCCAACCAGGGAGCGGTCTTCCGCCCCCTTGGTTCTTATCCTATCTTGGATCCTCAATTATCCATTCTTCTCTTATTTTCAGTAGTCTATCGTAAGCCTCAGCCGGTACTTTCAACTGCTCCTGATCTATTCCAAGTAGCTGCACAATATAATCATTGCCCTCCTTGTATTGGTCTTTTATGGCCAGCTGTTGTATCAACAGCCCCCGACCGGCGCGGAAAAATAAATTAGGCCACAATTTTTCAATTTTTGCCAGCGAGTCTATATCAACAGTACCCTCCCGGCCATCCAGCAAACGTACATCGACCAACTTGGACTTGGCGGATCCTTCCTTGAGATGGAAATACGCAATCTGAGGTATTCTCACCCATTCATTGACAGCACCTATCATTACCTCAATCTGTTGGCTGACCTCTTTGAGACAAGCCTTCAATCTGTTTTCATCACTGCTCAAACGATCGTGATTGGCACGCAATCGTTGCTTCCGGTTTCTAAGTTCATTCAATTCCTGCTCATACTGCAACCGAAGCTCATGACTCTTTTTTTCCTCCGCTCGTATCTGCTCATCTTTCTGCAGAAGCCATTTTTGCATTACTTTTACCCGCTTTTTTTTATAGTTATTAATCTTTCTTTCCTTTCGAAAGGCATAATAAAACTGAACTATGATAAAGCAGAACATGACCACGACAAAATCCCGCTCAAAATAATCACCTTTTTGCAGATCTTGCCCAAATACTACTAAATAGACCTTGTAAACAATTCTTAAGGCCACAGCTCCCAAAACTAAAACGAGTAGCGCAAATTGGATCAGATAGCGTATTATTTCATTTTGCCCCAGAAATTTGTACGAATCAAGTTTGTATATGACGAATGCAACAGGGACTATCGCCAATAGCATTAATACCAAACTAAAAAGAAATATCAAAAGATGCTTTTCTCTGGTTATACTCGAAAATGGTGATTCTTTAGTCGTATAAAAGGTGATCAAACAAGATGAAATAGCTGCTAATAATAAAATTATCCACAAAGTTCCATACCAGGAGCGAAAGAAAGATTTAAGTGTTATCATAATAGGTTGACAATAAGATTAACCTCTAAGTTAATAATATGTATGATTACTTAAGGTAACGTTTCCTTTACATGTTATCATAGATTTAATTTAAGCCTTCGTAGACTTTGCAAATGCGTTTAAGTAGCATTCAAGCGTGTTTCATGCATATTTCGACGAAACCAATTTAGTTTTCGCCGATCTCGGCCTTTGTTTCCTTCGCTTTTTAGTGATTTGGTTTTAGATTCGCTGTTCGATCGAATTATAAAACTAATTTAAATTTTTAACAACGGTGCATACTAGTTGCCTGATGTATAGCCTAGGCATGCCGCTATATCTTTTGAGCACCAGCATTCACCGACAAACTAAACAGTATGAACAAATACACATTTGATGAGATGGGAGTCAGACAATGGCTCAGACAGTTGTACAGCTCAACAGTCGAACTCCAGATGATGGAGCAAAAGCTGATCCTGCTCTGCCTACGCAGCTGGCTTATGTCGCGCTTTGAACTTTCGGAGAGCCAGGTTGAGTATCTGATATCGCTGTCATCGGACTTCAAAAACAATCTTGCCCAAGAGATCGCCTTTGCCATCAACAATCAGGCAGACATCACTTTGGAAAAGCAGACCATTGAAAAAGCTGCCAGTACCCTTTCCCGAGATTCGGTCAAGGTGACGGAGTATGAGTCAAACAAGATCCAATCAGATACACCTGAGATACCAGTAGAATCTAAAGCAAATGAGATCTTCAGTCGCCGTTTAGAGGGGCATTTGATCGTCAGGATTTACTACACGCTTCTTTAGGTGATCTAAAATAATTCAACAAAACGCCATGGGCCATATCTCTCTCATGGCGTTTTTTCTTTTTCATGAACTATTCATTTACAACATATTAAAAGTGAATCGCTTTATCAAACATTTAAATGCACATTTCAATGTAGAAGATCCCTGTCGCCATGAACTGATCCGACATACTAAAGTACGCCAAGGTAAGCGCGGGCAGATCTATTGCCGGGAGGACGAGAGCCGTCCCTATTGGTGCTATATGCTCGAGGGTATGGTAGGCGCATATGAGCTTCAACTCAGAAAGCCCTATCTCCACTGGATCGCCACGGAAGGGCATTATTTTACCGGTACCAAGCACGAGTATAGTTTTAACAGTCAGGATCTGAATATTCAGTTTCTCAAAAAGAGTAAAATTGCCTGTATACCCTTAACAGTTTTGCAGGAGCTGCAAGACCGGTATCCAAGCATGCATCATTTTGTGAGTATCATGCGGCAGCGTAAATCAGATTTTTTCAATAAAAAAGGACTTATTATGGCCCAAGATTCCATGGCCAGATATGCAAAATTCAAGGAGCTGATGCCTGTGCTGTTGCATAGTCTTAACAATAAATTGCTGAGCCAATTTTTGTACATAGACCCAAAGACAATATATGAAAGCAAAAGAAATCAATAAAAGTTGAAATACTACCGTCAGACCCGATTTTTCGATTTTTAATGTCCTTTCCTTTGTAATAGACAACTGGGATAAAAATGCTAAACAGTAAAAAATCATAGGATTAAGGAAAATAAACAAATGAGTCATGAGCAATTTAGAAAAAGGTATTAAAAGATACCGACGCAAGTTTGCAGTCTTTCCCTCCATGGGTAAGGGAATAAAGACCACTTTAGTAATAAAAGCCTCCACAGTATGGAAGCTTTTATGTGGCCATCCTGTTACACACAAGATGATCAATTATAACCCTTATGAATATACGGAATATTCATATAACAAAATTAGGAACTTTAAATTTTATGGCTTTTAAATCATGTAAAAGCCGACATAATCATGAGTTGGTTCAACTTTACGGGTTCAGACCCTTCACAACCATCGCACTATACATTGGCCGGAGAAACTCCGCCGTCATGTGAAACACCGACAGAACAGATGTGTGCCCTTCAGGCGACAAATTCTGCAGGTTCACCAGTTATCACTGATGCATTGAAAAATGAAATCATTAATTCATTGCAAAATCAGGTAAATGGTCCAAATGTGCGATTAAAATTGCGATAGGAATATTGCTACGACATAAGCGTTAGCTAGCTAAGTAATAGGGTATGAAAATTCATACCCTATATTTTTTGCGCTCTACTCTATTTCTTCTATCACCAATACCTCCATCTCCTCCTCGCCTAGTACTGCTTCAATGCCATACGCTGCGAGCTGTGCGTTAAATTCCGACAGGGTTTCATAGGATGCAATCTGTATTTTTTCTTTGCTATTGACACGGTCTAAAACAGGTGGAAATTTTCCGCCTAGATCCGTCACGACCGCCAAGACTGCACTATTTTCATATACCATTCCTTTTGCAAGCGTATCTTTCGGGGTAGGCTGTACAGGACAGGACTGCAATATGAGACAGGGAATCTTTTTCATCGTTTTATACGATCGCATACCTAAAAAACTATGCAGGTCATTCAGCACCATTCTTGCCTGTACCGAATCCGGTCTTGATATTTTATCCAATCGTTCATAGGACAGCGCATGCTCCCGCGACCATACGCCTCCCTTAGCTTCAACATCTTGGTATTGATCCAGATTTTTAACCTTTAATACGAGTCTTTCCGGCCTTGGCACATAGTCAGCCGGACTTATTTTTGCCCAAATGAATTTAACGGCGCTACTGATCGAGGCATTGTAAAAAGAGGTTTTGATCATATTTGTCAGGCTGTCTTTTTTTATTTTTAAGGATTCGAAAGGAGCGCCGTTTTGATAACCAGCTATCCAAACACCATATTTAACAGGTCCAGTTTCCTCCTTGTTTCGTCCGATCAGGTCTCCCTTACCAAAATCATCCTTTAAAGGTAAGTCTATTAGTTCTTTTTTATGGAGCTCCAGTATGTTTTCTTCGGTCACTAACTTGCTGCTGGTTATCGCTTTCACCCCTCCTTTGTAAAGAAATACAACATGCGGGACACCTAGATGCGGGAACCGCTGTTTTAAATAAACATCGGCATAGATAACGGGCAAGTTGACCTTGTTTTCTTTAAGGTAACTGTTCCCGGCGAAGAACTTGTCGATGGTTGCTTTATCCTGCCAAGTTACACTGATGATCTGAACTTTATCTTTCAACTTGTCCTGTAGCTTTTGCAACTTGGGCATAGACTGTATACAAGTGCCACAATAGGTGTCAAAAAAATCCAATATTACCACTTTGCCTGCTAGCTTTTGAAGATCCAACGGTTTTCCTGTTCCGCGCATTTGCTGAATAGCACTGGGGGGTACAAAGGTATCCCCGATTTTTAAAGCCTCCTTGGATATTATATTTTCAGCAGTCTGTGCAAAGGTATTAATCGTCAGGATCAATAAGATAAATGAAACGAATAGTTGTTTTAAATGATTCATGTTTTAAAGTGTTAATTGTTTAGCGTAAGTTTTGAGGTATTTTCCCTATAAGGACTGCTGGCTCCGGTAACCGGAAAGCATATTTCCGACTATCAGGTGCCAAGCTATACGTTAGCCCTTGGATATTTCTTTGTATAGTTTTCTGGAATCTTGGATCCAGATTTAACCGTTTCAGGTCAGACCAACGCCTTCCCCGAAACAATAGTTCTTTCTGCCGCTCCTGCAGTATGGTAGATAATAGGATATTGCCATCAATTTCGGCCACTGCCGTAAAGCTATTTTTATCGAACCTATTTTTCAGCAATGCGTTTAGCGCAGCTAATCCTTCTTTTACCTTCCCGATACGGACGGCACATTCGGCTTTGATAAGATATATCTCACTTGTCGTTAGCCCTACAAAAAGAGTTGCCAAGGACTGATCATAATTACCTTTAAAACTATACGAATCTTTCGGGTAGTCGTTGCTCCTAAAATACAACTGCTTTCTAAGGTCATGAGGAGTATAACTAGCGTATAAATTGGAATCCACCAATCCATTGTTTAGACTCATAGGCCCCGCATTGTTCGCGATTGCGGCAAATAAAACCTCACTATTAAATCGTCCGATAGGCAGCTCGACACCCGTATTGAGATTATTAAAATCTATTAATTCGGCATGTAGTCTCAAACAAGAATCAGCATACAGATATGCATTTTCATATTCAGCCATATAAAGATAAGCTCTAGCTAGACCTGCATAAGCGCTTGCAACTGATGGCCGTCCGGGTATAGCCTCCTTTGTCGGTAATAAAGAGGCGGCAATTTTATAATCCGCAATAATCTGCTCAAAGGACTGCTTTAAATTCGCCCGCTCAGATGGTGTATCAATACCCGGATCGAGACGCAACGGGATGCCCATTTCCGTCGAAGCTGTTGCAGCATTGTAGGGCGGTGCAAACACCTCTGCCAGCTGCTGGAAAGCAAATGCCCTAAAGAAATGTGCAATTCCACTCAACTGCTGTCCTTTCTCACCTTTGGCCTCCTCTCCTAGCTTGCTTATGATTTCGAGCGCCTGATTGGCGTTAAAGACAGTTTTATAGGGGCCCTGCCACTGTGTTACATCAAAGTAAGGCTCATCTTTCCAGATATAAGCATTACGCTGATCCACGGTCATCATTCCATCAAAGGTTTCTGCAGTGACATAGTATTCGTCTGTGCCCCACTCGCCCACGGCAGGATATGCTGCATTCATCGTACTATAGTCATTGAGCAATAGCTCAGCATCATTTAAGCTTTTGGGGATTACCATTTTGATATCGGGCTTCTCTTCCAAAAAATTGCTACAGGCAGCCAACATCATCATGGTGACCATGCCAATAGAGAAATATAGTGTTTTCATAATGATCTGATTAAAAATTAAAACTTAGACCTAGCGCGGACATCATCGGATCAGGAATATTAAAGCCATACTCCGTATCAATTCCGAATTTATTAGCCCGCCATATCGTCCCCACGTTTTGTATATACCCATAGATCTTAGCATTGTGTACTTTGAAACGGGATAGCGACGGCAGGCTAACGGACAATTGAATATCGCGCAGTTTGATCTGCCCCCCATTCTCCAATAGAGCCGATGAGCGCATATAGACCTGACTGCCCAGGTCCGCCGGATATTTAAATGCTGGCACATCGGTATGTAGTTCATCTCCCGGTTTCTGCCAACGCAAGGCATAATCCGAGTGTCCGATATCACTATTTAAGAACAGGCTATTGTCAAATGAATTTCTCAAAAACTTATGTCCCAATTGGTAGGAAATATTCCATGACAGCTCCATTGTTTTATAACGGACGCTATTCCGCCATCCGCCTGTATACAGTGGTACAGTGGATCCATAGTTTTCAAGATCTCTGACATTAAGGCCCAATATCGCCGTATAGTCTTTGGAGATTTCGCCGTTGATATACGCACGAGGTTCACCCGTCCCAGGATCCAAGCCAGCCCATTTATAACCCAGCTGGCTATACAGATCCATTCCCTCGATAGGTGTCATGGTACCGGACTGCGCCGAACTGATAAAATCCTTTCCATTTTCATTTTGGACATATGATTTCAGCACTTTTGTGCGCGCGTATGAGAAGACCAGATTACTTGACCATGTCCAGTTCTTTTGCTGTAGCGGTATACTATTAAGGGAGATATCCCAGCCTTTGGTACGGATATTACCACTATTGACCATTAGGGTAGAGAAGCCCGTACTCGGGTCAATACGATCGGGGGCAATTAGGTCTTTCGCATTTTTAACATAGTACTCTATACTACCCGATAGGCTGTTATTCCGGAGGGAGAAATCAAGCCCCACATTTGTGATCCCTATCCGCTCCCATCGTAGTCTGGGATTAGGTGGCGTCATGATCATACCATAGTTTTGATTGGTCATATAATGTGCTTCACCTTGTATCGACATGATGGGATATGCTGAAACCGAATTATTCACATTGCCGTTATAGCCATAGGTAGCCCGGAGCTTTAGGAAGTTAAAGACACCATTAGCTATTAACGGTTCGTTTGACAAGATCCAAGCAGCACCGACAGACCAGAATGGCTGACCGCGATCGTTACTTTTCACCCCGAATAGATTTGATGCATCTTTACGAAAACTCCCGCTCAGCAAATAACGGTTGGCATAGGTATAAGCTCCATTGGCAAAGTAAGACACAAAGTTATTACGGAACCGCTTAAATACATTTACATCCGTTATCGTAGACGTTCCGAATAGACCATTCAACATGGGTACCTGAATGCCATATGGCACAGATTTAAATGCGCCGGTCTCTGGATCATAACCGCTGTATTGGCTTGAGGTTATCTTCTGCTCATTTTTGCGTACCTCCATACCGGCAAACAGCGAAATCTCATGTTTCTCATTCCATTTTTTGCTGTAGTCTGCTGTCGCCCTGCTCTGGTGGTTGTAGCTATCCCAGTTTACGATTCCCAAAAAGTCGCCTACCGGCAGATTCCAAGTGATCACATTGTTATTCCAGCTTGCGAACGAATTGATCTCATCCCGCTGCTGGAAGGTACTGATCCCCTTCCATATTTCCGTTGGATTCATCGTCCTTTGATATGCATATAACAAGTTTAATTTCAATCCAAAGTCGAAGGAATAACCTGCATTGATATTAGTGAAGAACTCACGTATCTGTTGCGTCTCCTTAGAGTCATTTAACTGGTCGAGTGGCACATAAGAATAGTCCAGTAGCCTACCGCCGGCTATCGTATCTCTGAATGTGGGATTCAACCCACTGATATCTACCGCTAATGGATTGCCATTTGCATCCGCAAGCCGCATATAAGGATAGTTCTTCACCCCTTTAGCCATACGGTTATAAGCTACCGAAAAGTATGAATTCTCGTTTTTGGAGTCTGTGTACGATAGACCAATATCCAAGATCATGTTCTTGACAGGTTTGATCTGCGTATTGGACTTTAAGTTCAGTCGCTTAAAGGAAGAAGTAACCACGTCGTTCAGGTTCTTATCATAGCCAACAGAAAATAGCGTATTTACTTTATCGCTCCCCGTCTGCAACTGGATATTATACTGCTGATTGACAGCCTGTCGGTAGATGTATTTCAGGAAATCGTCCCGGAGATCAGCAGCTTTTAATAGTGCAATTTGCTCGTTAAAATCTGCTTCAGATAGTGTGCCGTTCTTCCTAGCATACATTAACCATAGGACGGGCTGCGGGTTTCTAAATTTGTTTTTAAACCAGCTGTTATATTTGCCTTGATCAAAGATGTATTGTTGTGCATCAATATAATCTGAGCTACTCATCTGCGGGTAGTAATATAGATCGGGCTTTGCTTTTATACTGATATTCGAGTTAAACGAAAGCTTGGTCTGCTCATTGAACTTGCCCCTTTTGGTGGTGATCACAATGACACCATTTCCCGACTGGGCACCCCATATAGATGCGGCGGCGGCGTCTTTTAGTACGGTGACATTCTCAATATCATTTGGATTAATATTGGTAAAAATCCCTGGACCGAGTCCCGGATTTGAGATATCGTAAGGTACACCGTCGATAACAATCAAGGGAAACTTTTCAGAGAAGAGTGTGCTCAGCCCCCTCACATTTACATTTAAATAACTACCGCGGCTATTTCCGGTTTTGTTAGCGGTAAAGCCCGGCACCACATCCTCTAGCCTACTGACGAAATCAGTGGACACCTTTCGATTGAGCAGTTTATTGTCCACAAACTCAAAACTTCCGGTTGCCCTTTCCTTGGGAATCTTTTGGTATCCTGTGGAGACCACTTCTACCTCTTCGAGTTTGTTGTCTTCGGGTATCAATCTGATCACAAGATCGGCTCCAGCGGTGTAACTGACCTCTTGGCTTTTAAATCCGACATAGGTAAATCTGATCTTGCCTTTCCGATCCTTGACCAGTAGTTGAAAAGTGCCATCATTGGCACTTCTGATATGTAAATTCTCTACATCCACACGGATGGACACCCCTTGTAATGGCTTTTCATCTTGAGATACTACTAGCCCTGTTATTTCATGTCTATTTGGCCCATCTGCCCCGCTGTCCTTGCGGGGCGTCTGAGCCGATAAACTAAACATATGAAATACAGTAGCAATTACTAAAAGAGTCCTTAGGATTAGTAGTTCTCTTAAGCTATATGTTTTACTTTCGATACACGTAGGTTGTGCATTTATTAAATTTACATACTGGGCTGCCTGTTTTGAACAGGCAGTACCGATCCCAGTCCTTATAAAATTGTTCATTTTAAGGTTTTAAAATGGTCATAATTTTCCCCTTTCCTCGCGGAGACGCTGGATCAGGTCATTAGAATAACTCGTAAAAATGTTCCGATATAGTAGTCTATAATTGGTTACACAAAGCAGATGATATATTAACAATGACACTTTTTTCGGATGGTCATTAAGACCTCTAGCCTTAATGGAACTAAGGAGGATTGGGATTTTTTGAATGTTTGTTTTTAATAATCATAACTCACCTTTTAAGGTTATTTCGATGAGTCTCAAATAAGGTAAAAACGTGGGTTACTACCTTGCATTATTCCCCGGGTCTCACTCCTTCGAACTCAGCAGACGATAGTACCCACGCCTTTACCGTTGCTAATATAGCAAATAAAGGCATATGGGTGCAATCTATCGCTCTCGTGTTCGATTAAAATGTGAGACTTGGGAAACGAGACTCTTAAATTACACTAATAGACTTAATAAATTATAAGTCAATAAAATATTATAACAAATATAGGTATAAATATTTTACAATAAAAGTAAATTAATGATAATTTTTAGCGTAAATTTTTAACGGAATTTGTCTTATGACAAACCAAGACAAAATTTATAATGAGCGTTTGGCGAACAGATTGCGTGAAATTATGAATATTTTAGGAATGACAGTATCTGGATTTGCTGAATTTATTGGAAGAGATTCATCACATATATACGGTATTCTAAATCTTACTCGACCATTTAGCCATGCTTTAGCAGAGGATATCGGTAAAAAACTCAATGTAAACGGATCAAAAATACTTAACCTTAACGTTCCTGTTTCACAGGGTATTGCTAAAACAGAAAGTGTTCATGAATTTAAAAAGGATAAACGGAATAACCCAGAATATTTCTCAAGCACATTGATTGACAGGAGCATTGATTTATTTATTTCAAGAATTCTTATAAAGTCGGGTTTTCTAAAGGAGCCTAGATATTTGAATGAAATTGAACTTTTTGTTTGCTCCGAATATAAGAAAACGTTTACTAATGATCAGCTGTCCAAAGCTTTAAGATATTCTGTAAAAAAGGAAATTCTAAAAAGTACCAAAAGGCCAATTAAACTAAAAAATGGTGGTAAGGGCAAAAGATTGGTTGATGTGTATTGGGTTGATTAATCATGGCACCAAGCAACATCAATTGGAAATTATTGTCACATTTTACTTTACCTATCAAATATAGTGTTTACAGTTTTGAACTTTATTTGGGTTGACGGGATTAATATTCACTTTCGTAGGGATGATTGTCTTCGTTTTCGATAATTTGCTTACCTTCAATCTCTTTAATCCAATTTCTAAGATATATTGATTCCAAAGCATTGTTTGAGAAATACCTAATAACGTCTTCTAAAGGATCAATAAATGCACACCAGATGTTTCCTAAATTATCTAATGCAACAGCCGAAGCCATATTTCCATGTAACCCCTTAACTCCTCCCCATACAAATATTGTTTCGCTATTATCTGTATCTACATTCTCACCTATTAACTGAAAATTTTCAAGAAAAGTTTCCATAAATCGCCCCATCATTCTTTGTAATTCATTTAGATCTAATTCATCTAAAAGCCACATGTTAATGACTTGTTCAGAGTTATGTTTATATGCTCCTTCAAAGCTTGCTCCATGACCATGGAAACAACCACAGTCCCCCCCAACCTCTACATCAATCCACCATGAATCTCCAATAATTCTTCTTCTAAATAATATTGTGCAGTCTTCATTACTACATAAGCTGTTTATTCTTGCAAGAGCAGAATGAGGGGTCAAAATCTGCGCTCTTGCTTCTATTAAACCAGATCGTGCTCCGTCAAATAATGATAATTTAAATAAAAACGATTCAGATGAAACACGATATATGTGTAAATTTCCTCCTCTTACTTTAGTCTTAGACTCGATATTCCAATTACCCCACCAGAAAATTTTGTCTTTTTTTTCATCTGATTCTCCATAATGTCTTAGCGCAACTTTAAGAGTGTTAACTAAACTAATTACTACCTTTTCTTTTTCCTCAGCTTTAGATTCAATAGTTTCATCTAGTTTATACTGTAATATCCTCCTTCCTCTGAGATCGAATGGAAGCTTTTCAACATCACCAAATGCAGTATTCTGAATCATAATAATCCTGTCCCAACCTAAAATAGCTGATGCAAAGCCTAATTCAAAAAGAACATTGGGATTAGGTGTTTTCTTTCCTGTTTCTTTTGAATTTATAATAGAAACATCACAAATGAAAATATCAGAATTTGCTATTTTACCAGTAATTGATTCTACAATTGCCGGACTTCCTCCTAAACCAAATGTATCTCTATCAATAACGGTGTCTATAGTATATCCGCTATCTCCAGATAGAGTTTTAGCTGCTTTTTTTAGCGCATCTCCAATAAAAGAACGATTCAACTTATTATTTAAATCCGCTTGCCAGGAATAAAATACTGTACACTTCATAAAATGAATTTAATATGGTCTCAATAAACGCGTTAATAAATAGATTTACGACCACAATATAATTATAATAAAAATTTATATTCGTCCCATTTAATAATTCATAACATAAATATTTTGGCTTCTTTAATAATTATATTTGTGCTAGTAAAAATACCGAAACAAACTATATTTTATACTTAATAACAATTTTCAAAAAACCATAGAGTAACTGGGATCATTATATGAACATACTACTTAATATTGTTGATAATCCATATTTCCAAAACATTAGTAGCGGCATTGTTGGAGGACTTATTGTACTTGCTTTTCAACAGTTTAGCGATAGAAGAACAAAAAATAGAGAAAGGATTGAGAATTCCATCGTAGGAAAAAAAAGTCTGAAGATTTTGAGTCAAGATTTTCTATATCAGTATGAGCCAGGTAAAATAACAATAGCTAAATTAATCGAAGATTTTGGACAACCTCAACGGAAGTATTTCGATAATGAACACAATAATTATATTTTTGAATTTAGAAATGCCAAACTGGAAGTGATTAGCAGACCTAAAGACGAAAGTGTTATAGCGCTCACTGTTTTTTCGAGACTAGATGAAAAATATCCGATTAATTGTAGGCTATCATTTGAAGAAGAAGATCAGATTTTAGGTGAGGCAAAAATATCTGACAGTATCATTTCAAACAGTGTCCATTTTGAATCTTATCACACAAATTTAGGGTATGAGACTATAATTGGATGCTATAATTCTTATCGCCAAACTAAGCATTTAAGATACTACTATCAAATCAGTGGAAAATTTGACACTATTGAACAGGCTAAAAATGAAATCATTGTGCAAGTTTGCGTTACAGAGGATTCGGATATTTATTCTTTATTTAGTTATTACGATACCTTCTATAACTAAAAAAGTTGAAAATAATTGTATTCCAGAAAACTGAGTTGTAAGAGATAAGGGTAAAGATTATGGCGTGCTAAGTAGGAACCGTATTCAATCAACTGTAAAGGTATAGACGTATAAGACCACAAATCCGATTGAGGGAATACACGGTCAGATACGAAAGATTACTAAGTCCAAGGGAGCGTTTAGCTCCGAACAGGCTTTATTGAAGCTGATGTATCTGATTATTAAGGATATTTCTAAAAAATGGACGATGCCAATACATAACTGGGGCTTGACTATATACCAACTTTATATTAGATTTGGGGATAGGCTCAAACTCGAAAGAGGTTTTTAAGTTTTAATCCTATGACACAGTTGGTGTTACACTCCCACACTCCCGATATTTCTGAAGCAGAGATCTCTATTGCATACATTTCGGGTAAAAATTCAATTATCGCCCGTGTGCTCATTCTTTTGGAATACATGCTCAGTACGTTTCCCTCAAGCTGTTCAGTGACGATTAATTGTCTTTTAGGTACTACTTTCGGCTCAAACGTGTCGGATCTATCACTGCCTTAGAATTTAAGATCAAAATGATTAATTTTTACGGATATCCATAATTAGCCTAAATTACAATCAATAACTATTTTACCAGTTCACGTTACAGTCTCTTATCCATTCCTAAATCTAATTCAATTTTCAGGGGCTAGCTTGTTCAAAGATACCCGACTTACTGGTATAATTCCTAATTTTGACTACCTAACGCTGAACAAAACTCCTTATTTACGACCCTATTTCTCATTTTTTGCTTATTTCTAAAATGGCGCGAAATATTTTGAGTAATCTCCAAATAGTTGTCGGTATTATCATCCCTTTGCCAATAATAGGGTTTTATAGCTGCGCAGTTGTCATGTTCAAATATCATATTCAACAATGTTCTATCTGACAGACCACAAGAATGTCCCCAAATATAAACCACAAAAGAATCTGAATCTATTAAGTCAATTAGTTGTTTATAATTTGTATTATTAAAATACCCAAATGACTTTATATAGGTTAAGAAATCGTTGTTATTTGTCTTTTCCATTTCGAGATAATCAGCGTCTATCTCATCGCCAAAGCCGAAAATTATAGGATTTGTACGACGTTGTGTATATCGGTTATTCCGGGCCAAGCCTATCGCTTGAATATGGGCCACCCGTATCGGTGATTACGGGCCAACAATTATAAGATTATTTTTTCA